>NZ_CP163443.1:3128571-3754285 GCF_041053055.1 Streptomyces sp. R41 | reverse complement strand
CGGCACTCGTCTACTCGGCGACCCGCAACCGCACCGAGATCAACCAGGGCGATCCGTACTACTTCCTCATCCGCCACCTCATGAACACCGGCATCGGTTTCGGCCTGATGATCGGCACGATCTGGCTCGGCCACCGCACCCTGCGCACGGCCGTGCCGATCCTGTACGGCCTCTCGGTCTTCCTGATCCTGATGGTGCTGACCCCGCTGGGCGCCACGGTCAACGGCGCGCACGCCTGGATCGTCCTGGGCGGTGGCTTCTCGCTCCAGCCCTCCGAGTTCGTGAAGATCACGATCATCCTGGGCATGGCGATGCTGCTCGCGGCGAGGGTCGACGCCGGCGACAAGCAGTATCCGGATCACCGCACGGTGCTGCAGTCCCTCGGCCTCGCCGCCGTCCCGGTCGTGATCGTCCTGCTCATGCCCGACCTCGGCTCGGTCATGGTCATGGTGATCATCATCCTGGGCGTGCTGCTGGCGTCGGGGGCCTCCAACCGCTGGGTGTTCGGCCTGCTCGGCACAGGCGCTCTGGGCGCGATCGCCGTCTGGCAGCTCCACATCCTGGACGAGTACCAGATCAACCGCTTCGCCGCCTTCGCCAACCCCGACCTCGACCCGGCCGGTGTCGGCTACAACACCAACCAGGCCCGCATCGCGATCGGCTCGGGCGGCCTCTTCGGCACGGGCCTCGGCCACGGCTCGCAGACGACGGGCCAGTTCGTCCCCGAACAGCAGACGGACTTCGTCTTCACGGTCGCGGGCGAGGAACTGGGCTTCGTGGGCGCGGGCCTGATACTGCTCCTGCTGGGCGTGGTCCTGTGGCGCGCCTGCCGCATCGCCCGCGAGACCACCGAGCTCTACGGCACGATCGTCGCGGCCGGCATCATCGCCTGGTTCGCCTTCCAGTCCTTCGAGAACATCGGCATGACCCTCGGCATCATGCCGGTCGCGGGCCTCCCGCTGCCCTTCGTCTCCTACGGCGGCTCGTCGATGTTCGCGGTGTGGGTGGCGGTGGGGTTGCTGCAGTCGATCAGGGTGCAGCGGCCCATGTCGGCGTAGGGGTGGGTCCTTGGTCGCGCAGTTCCCCGCGCCCCGTTTCAGGGGCGCGGGGAACTGCGCAGTCTTTTAGGGGGTCTGGGGGCGGCAGCCCCCAGGGACGATGGGGGTCCCCCCGCTCGAGCGAAGCCGAGAGTGGGGGAGGGTAGGGGCGGAGGGGGCGAAAAACCGTTCCTTCCCGGCAGGCTCCGGCACTGCCATCCCAGCCCCGCTGCCACTAGATTCATGTCATGGCGGACACCAAGCGCGAGATCGAGCGAAAGTACGAGGGTCCCCCGGCCGGCGAAGACGCGAGACTGCCGGACCTGACCGGCGTGTCCGGAGTCTCGGGTGTCATCGACAAGGGCGTGGCCGAGCTCGACGCCACCTACTACGACACCCCCGACCAACGGCTCGCGGCCGCCTCCCTCACCCTCCGCCGCCGCACCGGCGGCGACGACGCGGGCTGGCACCTCAAACTCCCGGTCTCCGAGGGCGTACGCGACGAGATCCACGCCCCGCTCTCCGACACCGTGCCCCGCTCCCTGACCGGCCTCGTACGCTCCCGGATCCGTGACGCCGAACTCGTCCCCCTCGTACGCCTGCTGTCGGCCCGGGACATCCGCCACCTCGTGGACGCCTCCGGCGCCCTTCTCGCCGAGGTCAGCCTCGACCGCGTGCGCGCCGAGCGGCTCAGCGGCGGCGAAGGCACCGCCGAGTGGACCGAGATCGAGGTGGAGCTCGCGGACGACGGCGACCCCGCGTTCCTCGACAAGGTCGAGAAGAAGCTCCGCAAGGCGGGCCTGAGCCGCTCCTCCTCGCCCTCCAAGCTGGCGAAGGCGCTGGGAGAGACCGGCAAGCGCAAGAAGGTCGCCGCGGCCCCCGTGGAGAAGGACCCGGTCACGGCGGGCGACCACGTCCTCGCGTACATCCGCGCCCAGCGCGACGCGATCGTCGAACTGGACCCCGCCGTCCGCCGCGACGTCTACGACTCCGTGCACAGCATGCGCGTCGCCACCCGCAGGATGCGCAGCACGTTCCGCTCGTACGGCAAAGTCCTCGACCGCACCGTCACCGACCCGATCGGCGACGAGCTGAAGTGGCTGGCCGGCGAACTCGGCATCGACCGCGACCAGGAGGTGCTCACCGAGCGGCTCACGGAAGCGCTCGACAACCTGCCCCGCACCCTGCTCTCCGGCCCGGTCCGCACCCGCCTGCGCACCTGGTCCCACGCCCGCCACGGAGGCTCCCGGCGCCGCCTGATCGCCGTACTGGACGGAAAGCGGTACCTGGACCTGCTGACCGCGCTCGACGCGACAGTCTCCGACCCGCCGCTGCTCAAGGCGGCCTCCCAAGACCCCGCGAAGGTGATCGCGAAGGCTGTCCGCAAGGACTTCAAGAAGGTCTCCGACCTGATCGGACAGGCCCTCGACCTGCCGCCCGGCGCCGACCGCGACCTCGCGATGCACGAGGCCCGCAAGAAGGCCAAGCGGACCAGGTACGCGGCCGAGACCGCCGCCCCGGCCCTGGGCAAACCCGCATCCGACCTGGTCAAGTCGATGAAGTCGTTGCAGACCCTGCTCGGCGACCACCAGGACAGCGTGATGGCCCGCGACGCGCTGCTCGCTCTGTCCGCGCAGGCGTACGCAGCGGGGGAGAGCTCCTTCACGTACGGGGTGCTGTACGGGCGCGAGGAGCAGCGGGCGGCGGCGGCCGAGGCCGCGCTGCCGGGGGCCTGGGAGGCCATCGAGGGGCAGGGAGCGGTCTGACGGTCCGGCGGGTCCCTCCGGCCGCGTTACGCTAGATGGTCACCCCTGCCAGCTCACAAAGGTTCGCGAGATGCCTGCCGAATCCGCTGTGTCGGTCTTCCCACAGCTCGAAGCTCTGCTCCCGCATGTGCAGAAGCCGATCCAGTACGTCGGCGGAGAGCTCAACTCCACGGTCAAGCCCTGGGACGCCTGTGACGTCCGCTGGGCGCTGATGTACCCCGACGCGTACGAGGTCGGGCTGCCCAACCAGGGCGTCATGATCCTCTACGAGGTACTGAACGAGCGCGAGGGCGTCCTCGCCGAGCGCACGTACAGCGTGTGGCCGGACCTGGAGGAGCTGATGCGCAAGCACCAGGTTCCCCAGTTCACGGTGGACAGCCACCGCCCGGTGAAGGCCTTCGACGTCTTCGGCCTGTCCTTCTCCACGGAGCTGGGCTACACGAACATGCTGGCCGCGCTGGACCTGGCGGGTATTCCGCTGGAGTCGAAGGATCGGGGGTTGGACGACCCGATCGTGCTGGCCGGCGGCCACGCGGCCTTCAACCCCGAGCCGATCGCCGACTTCATCGACGCGGCGATCATCGGCGACGGCGAGCAGGCCGTGCTCGACATGACCGAGATCATCCGCGCCTGGAAGGCGGAGGGCCGTCCTGGCGGCCGCGAGGAAGTCCTCTTCCGCCTCGCGAAGACGGGCAACGTCTACATCCCGGCGTTCTACGACGTCGAGTACCTCCCCGACGGCCGTATCGCCCGAGTGGTCCCGAACAAGTCGGGCGTCCCGTGGCGCGTGTCCAAGCACACGGTCATGGATCTCGACGAGTGGCCCTACCCCAAGCAGCCGCTGGTCCCGCTGGCCGAGACGGTCCACGAGCGCATGTCGGTCGAGATCTTCCGCGGCTGCACGCGCGGCTGCCGCTTCTGCCAGGCGGGCATGATCACGCGTCCGGTGCGCGAGCGCTCGATCACCGGCATCGGCGACATGGTGGAGAAGGGCCTGAAGGCGACGGGCTTCGAGGAGGTGGGCCTGCTTTCGTTGTCGTCGGCCGACCACTCGGAGATCGGTGACATCGCCAAGGGCCTGGCGGACAGGTACGAGGAAGACAAGATCGGCCTCTCCCTCCCCTCCACCCGTGTGGACGCCTTCAACGTGGACCTGGCGAACGAGCTGACCCGCAACGGTCGCCGCTCGGGCCTGACGTTCGCGCCGGAGGGCGGCAGCGAGCGCATGCGCAAGGTCATCAACAAGATGGTCTCGGAGGAGGACCTGATCCGCACGGTCTCCACCGCCTACGGCAACGGCTGGCGCCAGGTGAAGCTGTACTTCATGTGCGGCCTGCCGACGGAGACCGACGAGGACGTCCTCCAGATCGCCGACATGGCGATGAACGTGATCGCCGAGGGCCGCAAGGTCTCCGGCCAGAACGACATCCGCTGCACGGTGTCGATCGGCGGCTTCGTCCCCAAGCCCCACACGCCGTTCCAGTGGTCGCCCCAGCTCTCGGCGGAGGAGACGGACGCCCGTCTCGAAAAGCTCCGCGACAAGATCCGAGGCGACAAGAAGTACGGCCGCTCCATCGGCTTCCGCTACCACGACGGCAAGCCCGGCATCGTCGAGGGCCTGCTCTCCCGCGGCGACCGCCGCATCGGCTCCGTCATTCGCGCGGTCTACGAGGACGGCGGCCGCTTCGACGGCTGGCGCGAGCACTTCTCGTACGACCGCTGGATGGCCTGCGCCGGGAAGACCCTCCCCGCCTTCGGCGTGGACGTCGACTGGTACACGACGCGCGAGCGCACGTACGAGGAAGTCCTCCCCTGGGACCACCTCGACTCCGGCCTCGACAAGGACTGGCTGTGGGAGGACTGGCAGGACGCCCTCGACGAGACCGAGGTCGAGGACTGCCGCTGGACTCCGTGCTTCGACTGCGGGGTCTGCCCGCAGATGGACACGGCCATACAAATCGGCCCGACCGGCAAGAAGCTGCTGCCCCTGACGGTCAAGAACGCGGGTCCGGCGCCGGCGTCGAGCGGTCACTCTCACTGACGTGAGCGGGCCACTCGATCGGGTGATTGAGACACTGGCGGGAGTGAGCGAGGACGAGCTGACGGCGGCACTGTCCGCGGCTGGCGTCTCGGTCCCGCGCCCGTCGGCGCCGCCAGTGCCCCTCCGGACGCCGCTGCCGGGCCCTGAGGCTTCACTGCACATCTTTTCCGAGGTGGAGTGGGTCTGAGGCCTGGTTCGGCTTCTGCGTGACATGTACGACCCTGCGAGCTCCCCATTCCTGACCGGGAAGGGGAGCTCGTTGCTGTTCGCCGGGGAGCGAACCCGCGGACCGAAGGCTTGACTCGTCCGCTCAGGCCGAACCAGTTGCGTGCGTAGCTCGCAGGAACATGTCGGCCCCGAACCCCTCCCAGTCAACAGTCATGGTCTTCGCCGACAGCCCGTACACCCGTCCAACAGTCCGGTCGGTGTTGCCGTCATCGCACTTGAGCCTGATGACGTTCAGCCCGTCTTCTTTGGACACCTTGCCCCGACAGCGGTGAGACCCAATATCAGTGGGACTGTCCTGAAGTTTGTGTGTCTGGCCTGGTGTGACCCTAGTTGGCATGAGATGGGTTCTCTGCCGGGAAGGATCACAGATGGGCAGCAAGGACGAACCGGGCCCCGTTGAGAGCGAGCACCAGGTGCGGACGGGGGCGGAGTTGGCGCGGATCGCTGAGAAGAACCGGGATTTGGCCGAGGAGTTGGTGGAACGGGCCCGACGGGACGGGCTCCAGTTGGTGGGCGAGAGCGGTCTGCTCACCGGGCTGGTGAAGCTGGTCCTGGAGGGTGCGCTGGAGGCCGAGATGGCCGAGCACCTGGGCTACGAGAAAGGAGACCCGGCCGGCGCGGGGTCGGGCAACCACCGCAACGGCACCAGCCGCAAGACCGTGCTCTCCCAGGTGGGGCCGGTGACCATCGACATCCCCCGCGACCGCGCGGGATCGTTCACGCCACAGATCGTGCCCAAGCACCCCCGCCGCGTCGAGGGCTTCACCGAGACCATCGTCTCCCTGTACGCGAAGGGCCTGACTACCGGGGAGATCCAGGCCCACCTCGCGGAGGTCTACGACGTGGAGGTCTCCCGCGACCTGGTCTCCCGCGCCACTGCCCAGGTCGCCCAGGACCTGGCCGCCTGGCGCACACGGCCGCTGGACCGCGTCTACGCGGTGCTGCTGATCGACTGCATCTACATCAAGATCCGCGACGGCGCGGTCGCGAACAAGCCGGTCTACATCGCGGTCGGCATCAACCTCGATGGGGACCGCGACGTGCTCGGGATGTGGGTCGGCACCGGCGGCGAGGGCGCCAAGCAGTGGATGACCTGGCTGACCGAACTACGCAACCGCGGCGTTGGGGACGTCCTGATCGCCTGCTGCGACGGCCTCAAGGGGCTGCCGGAGTCGATCAACGACGTGTGGCCCCAGACCGACGTCCAGCTCTGCGTGGTCCACCTCGTGCGCACCAGCCTGCGCTACTCGGCCAAGCAGCACTGGGCCGCCATCGCCCGCCAGCTTCGCGAGGTCTACACGGCCAAGACCGCCGACGAGGCCGAGCAGCGCTTCGTCCGCTTCGAAGAGGAGTGGGGCCAGCGCTACCCGGCGGTGATCGACACCTGGCGCCGCAACTGGGAACACGTGATCGTCTTCATGCGCTTCCCGGCCCCGATCCGCCGCGTCGTCTACACCACCAACATGATCGAGTCCCTCAACTCCCGCTTCCGGCAAGCAACGCGGCGACGCGGCCACTTCCCCGACGACGACGCGGCATTGAAGGTGCTCTACCTGGTCATCCGCAACCCGATCAAGAACCGGGCCAACGTCACCGGCAAGACACCCGCCTGGAAGCAGGCCATCAACAGCCTCGCCAGCTACTACGGCGACCGCGTCACCAACCACTGACAGGAATCATCCACACCAGACCGCACACAAAGATCCAGACACTCCCGTTGCCGACGACCTTGCCGAGTCTCGGCGGCTCAACTTGGAGGCAAGGCAAGAGAGGAGTGGCTGATAGCTGTGCTGCCTGAACGTGCTCCTCAACCGCCGTGGTGGTCGTTGCTGCTTAGGCCGGGTGATAGCAGGGCCACTCTGATCGAAAGCGAGATCGTGGTCGTGGACGATGACGGCAAAGAAGAACCGCTTGACCCCGTGCGATGGTGTGCACGAGGTGACGCACCATTCACCCGCCAGAACCACAATTCCCTGTAGCCACTGGGTAGTTAGGATCCAACTCACGACGACGCCTGCTCGACAGTGGTGGCAGTCAGGGAGCCGCTGGGCCGCCGCAGCCGTGATCGTGGCAACCGTGCGCCGGGCCTGCCTGCGGAGAATTGCGGTGAACTCCATGCCAGGTGCGGTCAGTCGTCGCTAGCATCCCGGTGGGGGTGCCATGGCATACATGCATATTGAAGTGATTGTCCGTACGGGTCGCGAATCAGATGATCTGGAGCGGACTGAGGATGCAGCACAGCTGCGCAGGCTGCTGCTGCGGCAAGGTGTGGAGGAGGTGCGGCTCCACCGGGACGGGAGCCTGCCTGCCGGAGCCAAGGCGGGGGACGGCATCGTGGTGGGCGCGATGCTGGTGACACTGGCACCGCACGCGCTACAGGCGGTGGTCTCCGCTATCCAGGCGTGGTCGGCCCGGGCATCCGGCCGGAGCGTGGAAATCGTCGAAGATGGGCGATCATTGACTGCGTCTGGTCTGTCCGAACACGAACAGCGGGAACTGATAGAGGACTTCCGACGCAGGGCTGCCGCAGCAGACGACGGGGGTGTGCCTGATGGCGGTGCGTGAGGCGCTGCTTGTCGCCACTTCAAAATATGCCGATCCCCAGCTTAACCAGCTCAGCGCGCCCGGACGGGACGTCCAGTTGCTCGCGGAGGTCCTGTCCGTGGCGGATATCGGCGGCTACGCGGTCCGCACGGTCGTGGACCAGCCCGCGCACATCATCCGCCGTAAGGTGCAGGACTTCCTCATTCGCCGCCGGACGGACGATCAGTTGCTCGTCTACTTCTCCTGCCACGGCATCAAGGATGATGACGGCCAACTGCACTTCGCTGGTACAGACACCGAGCACGACCCGGACGTGCTGGAATCGAGTGCCGTCTCGGCGGCCTTTCTCAGCAGCCAGCTCAACCGGTGTGTCGCCCGCAACATCGTCGTCCTGCTCGACTGCTGCTACAGCGGGGCCTTCGACCCGCGCGCGAAGGGAGACCTGTCGGTCAACCTCCGCGAGCGATTGGCCGGCACCGGGACTGCCGTCATCACCGCGACCAACGCGCTGCAATACGCCTGGGAAGGCGACCACTTCGCGGAGACGGGGCAGGAGCAGATCTCCGCTTTCACGTCTGCGATCGTGGGTGGCCTGCGCACCGGCGACGCCGACCTCGACCGGGATGGCTGGGTGTCCGTCGAGGACCTCTACCTCTATGTGAACGACCACATAGTGGCGAGTGGTGCCAGACAGACCCCCAAACGGTGGCTGCTCGGCGGTGAGGGAAGCCTGATGATCGCCAGGCATGCCAACTTTCGCGCGGCGATGCCGGAGCCTG
This sequence comes from Streptomyces sp. R41, assembly GCF_041053055.1. Taxonomy (NCBI): domain Bacteria; kingdom Bacillati; phylum Actinomycetota; class Actinomycetes; order Kitasatosporales; family Streptomycetaceae; genus Streptomyces; species Streptomyces sp. R41. Next base: position 3,745,890 of record NZ_CP163443.1, on the reverse strand, counting down.
GATCGGCACCCAGCACGGCGGCGACCAAGGCGGCTTCACAAGAGGAGCCGCTCACCGCGGCACGGCCTTCTGGTCGTGCCCCGTCGGAGCTTGGTGCAGGTGTACCCCCCACGCCGGATACCACGGCTGCCGCATCGTTCTTCTACAACTTGCTCGCCCACGCGGGAGCGGTTATCAGCGTGGCGTTCAGCGCGGACGGGACGATGCTCGCCAGCACGGGAGACGACAAGGCGGTGTACCTATGGGATCCAGTGGCCTGCATTCCGCTTCGTATGCTGAGTGGCCATACAGGGATGGGAAAGGTGACGGGATGGGTCAATGGGGTGGCGTTCAGCCCGGACGGAAAGCTGCTCGCTACTGCCGGCGACGACAAGACGGTTCGGCTCTGGAACCCGTCCACCGGTGCCCAACTGCGCGTGTTGACCGGGCACACGGGACGTGCAGGGATGGGTGGCTGCGTCTACGACGTGGCGTTCAGCCCGGACGGGCAGTTGCTCGCCAGTGTGGGTGGCGACAAGACGGTTCGGCTCTGGAACCCGTCCACTGGAACCCAACTGCGGGTGCTGGCCGGCCACACCGACCGAAAGGTGGGTTCGTTCAAGGCGGCCTGGGAAACCATGACGAGCAGATCCAGGGTGACCTTTAGCTGGGACGGCAAAACTCTGGCCCATTCCGGAGGGGGCGCTGTGACAGTGTGGGACGCGTTGACAGGCGTCCAACTCCATACGGTGACCGATCACGCGGGAATCCGTGCACTGGCATTCAGTCCAGACGGAAAACTTCTTGCCACTGCGGGCAGTGACAAGACAGTGCAGCTGCGGGATCCCGACACAGGTTCCTTGCTGATCACCCTTGTGGGCCATACATGGTGGGTTAACGACGTTGCTTTCAGGCGCGATGGACAACTGCTCGCCAGCTCAGGTAGCGACGACACGATCCGGTTGTGGAACCCGGTCGACGGAACCCAAGTCCGCATTTTCAACAGCCACTCAAAGGGCGTCAACGCAGTGACGTTCAGCCCAGACGGGAGTCTCCTCGCGACGGCTTGTGAGGATTCGACCGTACGTTTATGGGATCTTTCGAAGCAATGAAGTGGGCAATTAGAAAACTGATCGAATGTTAAACGAGCCCATTTTCGGACGACTTCCAGAAAAAGACGGACAAGGGTGTCTGCGGCAAAGAGATTTTTCAGCGTTGCCGCTTCAGGGTGAGGATGGCGATGGAGATTGACGGCATGTGATTGGAGCTTCGGCGAGCTCTGTGGAGGATTCGCCATGACTTCCTACGTGTGATGCCCTGGTGATGCCGCTCACCGGGCTTCCCTACTCCAATGATCACGGGATCAAGCCAGGCGAGGAGCTCTAGTTCGTTTCCGTCCCCGTCACCAAGGGAGAGGGGCGGCTCTACCTGTCGGCAGGACCATCTCAGAAGGCTTCCGCGAAGTCGTCCTCCTTTAGTATCAGCCGGTCCCGCACGTCCTTGGGGATCATGAGCTTCATGTGGATGTGCGGAGCACGGACGCCCTTCACCTTGGTCCGTTTGATCTTGCACTTCACGCCGACCCGAAGCAGATCGTCGGCCATCGCTTCCATGCCGCCTTCCTCCCAGCGCTCGCGGAACGACTTGCCGTCGTGCACGGCCACCCATCGGTCCTGGGTGGACTCGGGGTCCATCGCCTCCAACTGTTTGATCAAGTCGTCCAGCGTCTTCTCGGCCTGGTCCTTGGTGAACCGGGTCTTCGTGAAGCGGCCTCCGGGCTCAAGTCCTGTCATGTAGTAGCTGATGGATTGTTCGAGGCGCTGCTGATCCTTGCGGGCCTCGGCCCCCTGCCGGTACTCGCGTGTCATGACTGGCTCGTCCCCCAGAACCTTCAGGACGTCCTCGACGAACTTGCTGTAGATCTCATGAGGGTTGGGCGCGCCGTGGCCTCCGGCCTTGCATTTGCCACACCGCAGGTATGCGTAGTCGCGTTCCTTGACTCGGTTTCTCTGCACTGTCATGTGCGCATCGCAGTCGTCGCAGATCAGGACGCCGAGGAACCTCGTCGCTCCCAGCGGACTGCGGGCGGGTTGGTTCTTCCCGCGTCGGTCCAATGCGTCCTGAAGGCTCTTGAACTCGTCCTCGTTGAAGATCGGATCGGCTACGCGGATCGGCTTGGCGTTGCCGCCCAGCACGATCTTTGAGCGGCGCACGCCCCCGTTCTTGTCCTCTTCTACGCGGTAACCCATGAGCGCTGGGTTCCTGAGCCGACGGATCATCGTTGACGTCGTGAGTCCTGGTCCGCAAAGTCCTGCACGGACGAGAACCTTCGCCATGCGGCGGGCGGAAGCGGGTTTCTCCCTCAACGCGGCGTCGCGGCACCAGCGCAGCGCTCGGCTCGCGTCCTTGTTGATGACGAGGACGACCCTGCCGGCCTCATCGTCCGCCGTCTCATAGCCGTATGCGGGCTTGCCGACGAGCCACTCGCCTTGTGTCTTGGTGTAGTCCCAGAGACTCGCGACGCGCGTACTCGTGTTGGCCGCTTCGATCTCGGCGATGCCACCGATGATCGTGACCATGATCTTCCCCGCCGTGGTGGTGAGATCGATGGAGTCGTTCTTTGAGACCAGGTTCTTCCCGTACTTCAGGCACCAGTCGATCATGGTGCTGAGGTCGGACAGGCGTCGTACGAAGCGGTCCAGCTTCCAGAAGAGCAGGACGTCGAACTCAGGCACCCGGTTGTTGAGCCAGTCTCCTAGCTCTTTGCGCTTCCACGGCGGGACCTTGGTCGCCGACACGTTGAGGTCGCTGGCGACGCCGGCTACACGGTAGCCGCGCTCCCTGGCGAGTATGCGTAGATCAAGTTCCTGGCGGGCTGGCGATGTCGTCTCGTCGGTGAGGACGGACAGCCGCACGGATAACAAGGCCCGGGGCGCGTCGTCTGGCAACAGGGACTCTGCCTTCTTCAGATCTCTCAAGAGAGCAAGATCCGCAGCTGTCCACTCGGCCTCAACGGAGTACTGCCTCTGCTCTGCTGCGACTCGCGTCCTGGTGCGTTTACCCATGTCGGGCAACGTAGCGCGGATTTAGGCAAGTTGGTATATGGCCCCAGATGGACACCCACATCCAAATCGGCCCGACCGGCAAGAAGCTGCTGCCGCTGACGGTCAAGAACGCGGCGCCGGCTCCGGCTTCGAGTGGTCACGCGCACTGAGGCGCCGTTCCAGTCTTGTGGGCGGTTGTCTGATCGGTAGAGCCCCCTTCCCGATTGGGAGGGGGCTCTACCGGCATGGAGTCCGTGATCAGGTCAGCCGCCGCCGCCGCCGCCGCCGCCGGAGCCCGAGCCATAGAGCGCAGCGATGTCCTTGGACGTCGCCCAGCGGCTGTAGGTGGGCGACTGAGGCCAGCCCTCGGGCGAGTCCTGCCATTCCTCCTGCCGTCCGTACGGTAGGAGATCGATCAGCGCGAAGGTGTGACTGAGCTGTTCGGTACCCCGGCCGTTGGTGTGCCAGGTGCGATAGACGGTGTCGCCGTCGCGCAGGAACACGTTGACCGCGAATCCTCCGTCGGGCGGTGCGCCGACGTCGGCCCCGAATGAGCTGTCGGCAGTCGAGTACCACGCCATCTGGTTGCCGACCCGCTGCTTGTAGGCGAGTGCCTCTTTGATCGGGCCCTGGGTGACGATGACGAATCGCGCATCGTAGTTGTCCAGGAATTCCAGGCGGGTGTACTGCGAAGTGAACCCCGTGCAGCCCGGGCACTGCCATTCCTTGCCGGCGAACCACATGTGGTTGTAGACGATCAGTTGCCTCTTGCCTTCGAAGATGTCCGCCAGCCGAACGGGGCCGTCCTCGCCCTCGAGGGTGTAGTCGGGCATCTCGACCATCGGCAGGCGACGACGCTCGGCGGCGATGGCGTCAAGCTCCCGCGTCGCGGCCTTCTCCCGGGCACGCAGTGCCTCGAGCTGGCGCTCCCAAGTTGCGGCGTCGACGACGGGGGGTAGTGCGTGGGTGGTCATGGTCCCCTCACAGAGCTCGTGCGCAGCTTTCGCTTGTGCAGAGGTAGACCCCACCGGGCTCGGGAACTCATCGGTCGCCGGCCGACGAGACGGCAGGATGCCCAAAACTGGGCATCGCCGCGGTTAAGGAGGCTTAGGAAGGCGACTGGCGGGGGCCAGAGGCTCCTCGGACGTCCACTCAGTGGTTGAGTTGGTCTGAGCTCGGTACGGGCCTTCGTACGGCGTCACCCGGGCTGCTCGCTTGTGTGACCGGCGGCTTTCCTGCTGCCCTGCGCTGTTGCGGAGGGGAGCGGCCTGGCGTTGGAATCAAGTGTGAGGCACTTTCGCGGCGCCGTGTCCGCCGGCCGCCCCGCTCCCGGGACGGGGGCCGGCCGGAAAGGGCTCAAGAACGACGCCCTGGGCATGTTCTCCTCGGTGGTCATCGGGTTGGCCTCCACCGCCCCGGCCTACAGCCTCGCCGCAACGCTGGGCCTCATCGTGGCGGCGGTCGGCCTGCAGGCCCCGATCATCATCATGCTGTCGTTCGTGCCGATGCTGCTGATCGCGTACGCCTACCGGGAGCTCAACGCGAGCAACGCCGACTGCGGAACCACCTTCACCTGGGCAACCCGCGCCTTCGGCCCACGCACCGGCTGGATGGGCGGCTGGGGCATCATCGTCGCGAACGTCATCGTCATGGCGAGCCTCGCCGAGATCGCCGGTACCTACACCTTTCGGTTGGTGGGCCTGAACGGACTGGCGGATGACCGGCTGTGGACCACCGTGGCGGGCGTCGTCTGGATCGCCGTGATGACCACGGTCTGCTACGTCGGCATCCAGTTCTCGGCCGCCGTCCAGCGCTGGCTGCTGTGCCTGGAAGTGGGGATGCTGGTCCTTCTCGCCGTCGCCGCGATGGTCAGGGCCTATACCGACGCTCCCCCGACGGCGATCCATGTCTCCGCCTCCTGGTTCAACCCCTTCGAGGTGTCCTCGGTGAAGGGCCTCACTTCGGGCCTCCTGGCGGGAGTCTTCATCTACTGGGGCTGGGACACCGCCGTCTCGATCAACGAGGAAACCGTCGACAGCACACGCATCCCCGGGCGCGCCGCGGTCACGTCCACCGTGTTGCTCCTGATCACGTACGCGCTCGTGGCCACCTCGGCGCAGGCCTTCGCCGGAGTCGGCTCCTCGGGCGTCGGGCTGGGCAACATCAGCAACTCGGACGATGTGTTCTCCGGTCTGGGCGAGGCCGTCTTCGGGAGCAGCGACACAGGGCTTTTCCTGTCGAGACTGCTGATCCTGATGGTGCTGACCTCGGCGCTCGCCTCCACCCAGACCACCATCCTGCCGCTGGCCCGGACCGTCTTCTCCATGGCGGTCCACAAGGCCCTCCCGTCCCGGTTCGCCCGGGTCCACCGCAAGTTCCTCACCCCGACCTGGTCGACCGTCGGCATGGGAGCGGTCTCGATCGCCTTGCTCGTACTGCTGGCCTCCTTCAGCGGGAACGTGCTGGCCGACTCGGTCGATTCGGTGGGCCTCGCGATCGCGTTCCACTACGGGCTGACCGGATTCGCCTGCGTCTGGTACCACCGCAAGATCCTCAATCGGAGTACCAGGGACCTTGTCTTCAAGGGCGTGTTGCCCGGGCTGGGCGGGCTGATCATGCTTTGCCTGTTTCTCTACGCCGCCTTCGTCTACGCGGACCCCGGGTACGGGGCGACCAGCGTCGACCTGCCGCTGATCGGACCGACCGGCGGGGTCACCGTCCTGGGCCTGGGCGCCCTGCTGCTCGGTCTCCTGCTGATGCCGGTGGTCACCCGTGGCCACGCGGTGGCCCTCAAACTCCAGCGGAGCCTTCTTCCGCGCCGTCTGCCGCCGCACGCCGCCGTCGACTCGGCGAGCCGCTATCTGCCCGCCGACAGCGGGTCCGGGGTGGGCGGCGACTGGTACGACGTCATCCCCCTGTCGGGCACCCGGGTCGGCCTGGTCGTCGGGGACGTACTCGGTCACGGCCTGCGCGCCGCGGCCACCATGGGACGCCTGCGCACGGGTGTGCGCGTCCTGGCCCGGCTGGACCTGAGCCCGGACGAGCTCCTGTCCCGCCTGGGCGACCTGGTCGAGCAGACCGCGCACGAGGGCGGGGCCGGCCACGGCCCGGGCCACCTGAGGCCGCAGGTCGACGAGGCCCTGGGCGTGACGTGTCTGTACGGGGTGTACGACCCCGGCTCGGGGAAGTGCAGCCTGGCGCGGGCAGGGGAGTCGGTGCTGGCGGTCGTCGAACCGCACACGGGCGTCGTCGACTATCCGGAGCTGCCCCCCGGACCGCCGCTGGGGTTCGGTGGCCCGCCCTACCAGAGCACGGAACTGGAGCTCCCGCCGGGCAGTCTCATCGCCCTCTTCACGGGCGGTCTCCTCCAGGCGACCGACGGCCGTGACGCCGGGCTCGCGCAGCTGTCCCAGGTCCTCGCCGACGACCGAGGGTCCCTGGAAGAGCTGTGCGACCGGGCGGTGACCTGCCTGCTGCCCGGGCCGGTGGACGAGGACGCGACGCTGCTCGTGGCCCGTACGCACCTGCTCGACCGGAAGCAGTTCACCCAGTGGGAACTGCCCCCGGACCCGGCGGCGGTGGCCACCATCCGCGCCGCCGTCAGCAAGCAGCTCGGCGACTGGGGGCTGGACGACCTGGCGTTCGCCAGCGAGCTCATCGTCAGCGAACTCGTCACCAACGCCATCCGCTACGTCGGCGGCCCGATCCAGGTACGCCTGATCCGCGACCGGACCCTGATCTGCGAAGTCTCCGACACCGGCCACACCACGCCCAATCTGCGGCACGCCGCGAGCGACGACGAGGGAGGCCGGGGGCTGTTCATCATCGCCCAGATGACCCACCACTGGGGCACGCGCTACACCCCCACCGGCAAGACGATCTGGACCGAACAGGACCTGCCGTCGGCGGACGGCCAGTAGCACCTCCCGAGGTCAGGATGCGCCGAGAACGCCGCATTCACCGCATCGAGGCTCGTCAACGATCCAGTACGAGGTCGAACTGCTTCTGAGGAGCGAGAGGCCGGGGGTGCCGCCCTCCGCTCCTGGGTGGGGCCTGCTCGTCCCGCCGGCCTTGATCCTGTTGCTGTTGCTGTTCTTCTCGGAGCTCAGGGGCTTCGCATCCGCGATGACGGCCCTCGTGGTCGGCTGCGGAGTGGTCGCCGGAGTCGTCCTCACCACCCGGCGGACCAGGATCTTCTTGGTACTGCCCAAGCGCGGAGCCCAGGATCCGGCCGACGTGGACCGATTGCGGGGCGTCCTCGACCGGAACCTGCGCCGGTTGTAGGCCCGGGTTCGAGTCCTACGCACCGTGATGCCGGGTCAGGCATGTGAAATAGACCGCTTCGCCCCAGCCCGCGCTGTCCGCGAAAGAGAGCACCGCGGCGCGGGACGGAGGCTCGCACTCGGGCATCTCCGTCAGGAAAGCACCGTGCGTCAGGTCGTACGGAAGCAGGTCGGCGCACTGGTAGGCGGGTGTGTTCGCGAGCAGGATCGCGTCCTTCACGCCTGCGCTGTCCGATCCTGTGTAGACGAGGCAGTACGACGTGCTCGGATCACCGCCTGTCGTGGGTGCCTGGATGACGCGCACCTGTTCGAGGCCGGCTTGCGTCGTGATCTCGGGTGGCTCGGTCGAAGGTGAGGGAGCTGTCCAGATCGACGCCGACGGCGTGGCTGAATCCGTCTCGGGGGACGCCGTGGTCGTGCTCGTGGCCACCGCCGTCGGTGCTGCATGCGCCGCAGCGTCCGCACCCTGCGGCGAGGTGCCGCCGATGAGCGAAGCCACCCCGAAGCCGGCGAGCGCTCCCACCGCGCCGGCAAGGACCGCCAACCCGCCCCACTTGAGCCACGGATGACGCCGGGCAGCGTCTTCGCGCAGTCGGACGACCGGGATGTTGTCGAGGGTGTCGCCGTTGTGAAACCGGACGAGATCCTCCTCGTCGGGCCGTGGCGGGCGCTGCGGACTGTCGGCCATGATCCCCCCCGGGTGTGACGTGCGTGGAGCGAGAGGAAGCCTTCCCCGTCCGGGTGGCGGCTGTCAGGGCATTCGCGCAACTGGTTGGTCAGGCCGCTCCGGTGCCCGGTTCTTTCTGCGAATGCAGGCTGCCCAAGAGCGCATCTGTGAACTTGTCAGCCCGGCGTGGTCCGTGCAGGCTCGGCCGAGGGCGCCCCCTGCCGCGATGAGTTCCGGCCGGGCCGCGAGTCTGTTCTGGTGAGCGTCGTAGGACGTGGTACGACGCTGCCCGGCACGACACCACGGAGGACACCATGACGACCACGCCCGGCAACGCGAGCAGCAACCTCCCCGGCAAGCCGCCGGTCGTCGACCTGGCCACCTGGCAGGCGGCGCGCGAGGAGCTGCTGGTCCGCGAGAAGGCGCACACTCATGAGGGCGACGCGATCGCCGCGGCCCGGCGGCGGCTGCCGATGGTGGAGCTCGACGGGACGGTCGAGGTCGTCGGACCCGACGGGCCGGTCCCGTTCCTGGACCTGTTCCAGGGCCGCGACGAGCTCGTGGTCTACAAGCACATGTGGTACGACGGCGCGCCGCACCAGGGGCAGTGCGAGGGCTGCACCACCACGGCCTGGCACATGAAGGACGCCGTCTACCTCAACGCCCGCGGCGTCTCGTTCGCCATCCTGACCACGGGCCCGTGGGACGAGGTGGCCTCCTACGTCGAGTTCATGGGCTACACCCAGCCCTGGTACTCGGTGCGCGACGTGGACGCGCCGGTCGGCGGCAGCATGGGTTACATCACCTGCTTCCTGCGCGACGGCGACCGTGTGTTCCTCACCTACTCCACGACGGGCCGTGGCAACGAGCCGGTCAACGGGTCCCTCAGCCTGCTCGACATGACGCCTTACGGCCGCGGCGAGGCGTGGGAGGACAACCCCGAAGGCCGGCCTGTGATCGGCGATGTCCGCGAGGGGCACCCGTCTGTGGGCCGCCAGGCCTGCTGGTACTGGCGCTCGGACGCCGACGGGAACGCCACCTGGGGTCCGACCAGCCGGCCCGTGCCCCAGTGGACCCGCCCCGGCGCGACCCCCGTGGAGACCCTCGGCCGGCAAGGCCACCACCACTGACGCGCCTTCGTCGACGGCGTCGGCAAAAGGTGTTGGGTGCCGGGCGGAACATCCGGCCACTGCGAACGGCCCACGCGCGCTCGATCGATGGGCGGTTCGCCCGGCAGGTGAAGAACTCCTGGTGGGAGAGGGCTGTCCAGGCTTGCCACTCGCGCAGCGCTGTGTGAAGGTGCGCGTCTGGCCGACGGGCGTGGCCCAGTGCCGACCGCGGCCGTGATCGACTCCCAGACCGTCCGCGCCGCCGACAACATCCCGACCGCCGGCAACGGGTACGACGGCGGGAAGAAGATCAAGGCCGCAAGCGGCACGTCGCGGTCGACACCGGCGGGCTGCTGCCGGCCGTCGTGGTCACGACCGCCTCCTCGCAGGACCGCGACGGTGCGTTCCGCACCACCGCCGCGCTGCGCGAGGCGTTCTCCACGATCACCCTGATGTGGGCCGACGCCGCGGGCGGAGAGCAGGACGTCGATGCCGCGCCGGAGCCCAGGTCCAGGACGCGTTCGCCCTCGTGGGGGTCTGCCAGCGCGGTGGGGTTGCCGCAGCCCGGGGAGGCGGCGACGGCCGCGGCGGGCACGGCCTCGCGCTCCTCGGCGGCATAGAGGGTGAAATCAGCGCTCGTGGCAGACTGGGAGGGGCGGCAGTATGGCCGGCCGCTTCCCCTGCCGATGTCCGGTCTCCGCGCGGAACGACGGCCGTTCTGCCGCCGGATCAGTTGCCGACGAGTGTCCTCGCGCCCGCCCCGGAGCCCAGACGGAGCTTGGCGCGCGCGAAGTCCCTGTTCGCGACGACTCGTTCACGATGGGCGTCGGGCAACTTCCCGCCGTCCAGTAGCTTCTCGCAGCACTCCAGGGATTCGCGGTACGCGCCCACCCAGTACGACGCCACGGCCAGTTCGTCCAGCGCTCGCCAGTCGTACCAGGGATGCTCCACGAACAGGATGTCCTCCGGCTGCGGGATCTCCACCGCGCGCCGCGCGAACATGTACGCGAGCGGCCAGCGCTCTCCGTTCATACGGCACAGGTGTGCGAGCTCACCGAGCGGTTCGGCCCGTGTGGGCCGGTACTCGTGCGCCTCCAGGAAACGGGACATGACCTCGGGCATCCGGCGCTTGAGATCCACCGCGAGCCGCGCCGCGTAGAGCCGGGCACAGAACGCTTCCTCGGCGAAGCCGCCCATGGCCGCGCGCCGGTCGTACGCGGCGAGCGCCTTCGCGGGTTCACCTGCGTCGCGCCAGCTCTGGGCAAGATAGAAGGCGTAACGGGCGTTGTCCGGCTCCTTGGTGAGTCCCTCCTTGAGGATCGCGGCATCGCGGAGATACTTCTTCCGCTGGCTTCCCTGGAGACGTCCGCCGCCGCCCATGATGACCATGCGCGCGCCTTCGAAGGTCGCCCGGCTGAAAGGCGTGTCGCACTCCAGGTACTCGTGCAGCACACCGACGTACCGCCAGGGGAGGCGCGTCGACACCATCGTCGGGCGCCAGTGGACGATGGGACCGTGGCGCACCTCGAAGTCGTAGCAGTCATAGGTCAGTTCCGGCATCGTGAAGCCCGGACCGGTCTCCATCACGTCGTCGGCGTCGATGAACAGAAGGTAGTCCGCGCGGTCCCGTGCCAGATCGATCGCCTCGGTGCGGCTCAGGTCGAAGCCCTTCCAAGGGCTCTCGTACAGCGCCCCGGGCAGGTCGGCGAGAGTTTCGCGGATGACGTCCTGGGTGCCGTCGGCCGAGCCTGTGTCAAGGATGACCCATGTGTCGACAAGGGGGCGCACGGATTCGAGGCAGCGTCGGATCACGTGTGCCTCATTCTTGACGATCATATTGAGGCAGACCGTTTTCATGTCTTCTTCTTTTCTGTGATGAAAAGGATCGAGCGGTGACTTTAGTGAGTCGCGAAACCCCAAGCAAGCACCGTCGCCGGAGACTTGACGCCCATATAGGTGGTGGCTCGACCTGCCTGTCGTTCCGGCTGCCCGCGCCTGTGTATAAGTGAGCAGTTCCTGCTGCCGGGCATGGGAGATTTTTATGGTAATCACCGCGCCGATTCCCGCTTCACGCGATGAATTCCGGAGCGCCGAGGCCCCCGAGCCCGGAGGTAGCCGGACCGGCCTGTGGCTGTGGCCGTTCGTCCTCACTTTCGGCCTGACCGACTACGGACTGGCCGACTCTCAGCTGGGCCGCGACGAATTGGTCACCTGGGACATGGTGAACCGCAGCACCGGCCAGATCCTCGCCACTCTCCAGAACGTCGACGCCGTGCACGGCACGTATTACCTGCTGATGCACCTGTGGGTGGGGCTCTTCGGCGATTCCGTCATTTCCCTGCGGATTCCCACCGCGTTGGCAGTGGCCGGAACCGCGTCCGTAGTGAGTCTCATCGGAGACCGGCTCTTCGGACACCGTGCCGGGATTCTCGCCGGAATTCTCTTCGCGATCGTGCCGGCGGTGAGCCGCTATGGCCAGGAAGCCCGCAGCTACGCGCTGGTGATTTTCGCCGTCTCCCTGGCGACGCTCCTGCTGCTCCGGGCGCTGGACAACCCTCGCAGTCCCTGGCGATGGGCTGCCTACTCACTCACCCTGGCCGTCGTCGGACTTCTCCACCTGATCGCGCTGTCCGTCGTACTCGCCCACGCCTGCGTGCTCGCGGCCCATGCGCGACAGGACCGCTCCCTGTGGTGGAAGTCCGGCCTAGCTCTTCTGGCCACCGCCGGCTGCGTCGCCCCGGTCGCCCTGCTCGGCCGCTCCCAGGCGCAACGCCAGCTGTACTGGGTCCCGGAGCCCGACTCCTGGGCATTCCTGTCGATGATGCGTGACGTCTTCGCCTCCGCGCTGTGCGCCGGCGCCCTGATCGCCCTTGCCCTTCTGGCCCGTTCGCCGCGCAAGGCCCCCCTGCTCCTGTGCGGCACCTGGGCCCTTGTGCCCCCCGTCCTCGTCTGGCTCGCCTCGCACGGCGAGGTCTCCTACTTCCGCCACGTCTACGTCCTCTTCACCCTCCCGGCCTGGGCACTCCTCGCCGGCGCCGGCCTCTCCACGGTCCCCCGCTCCCGGAAAGCCACCGCGGCCCTCGTCGCGGCGCTGGCCGTCCTCACCCTGTCCGATCAGAAACAGATGCGACAGCCGTTCGAGCACGACGCCCCCGTGCCCCTCGACTACGCGGCGGCGGCCGACGTGATCAAGCAGCGCCACCAGCCCGGGGACGCCGTCGTCTACGACCGCGCGAACACCTGGAAGCTCGACAGCGGAGTCCAGTACTACCTGCCCCGCGACCTGAAGATGCGCGACGTCTTCCTGTCCAGGACCCCCACCGCGATCAACGACCTTTACCCGGTCGAGTGCTCCGCCCCGGTCCATTGCCTCAAGGGCGAGCAACGTATCTGGCTGCTGACCCAGGGCGCCGACTTCCCTTTCACCGCCATCAACCCGATGCAGGCGAACGCCCTGCAGAGCCAGTACAAGCTGTCCGCGAGTGAATCGGTGACGGGGATGACCGTGAGCCTGCTCGTACGCAAGGAGAAGAGCTAGCCGCCCTGGCGGGCTGACGCGCCGCCCCGGGAACCGGCATCCCGGGGGCGGGCCTGCACGGATGGGTAGTCGCTCTGCCGGGTTGGCCGGTGTCTGGGCGGTGTGTGCGGGTGCAGGCCGAGGCGCGGGCTCGTTTCGTACGGGACTGGCAGGCCGCGCAGGACGCCGAGGCACAACGGCAGCGGCAACTGGCGGCGTAGCAGGTGGAGTACGAACAGCGGGTCGAGGCGCAACGGTCCGAGGTGCCCGCCATACCGGGTGGTTCTGGCGCAGTGCATGCTGCTGGTCCCGGGCGATGAGGGCAAGCCGTGAGGCCCGGCGCTCGAATGACGGTGGGCGATCTCCATGGACCGCGCAAGACAGCGGGGTGGCCGACTGGTAGGAGGGGCGACGGCCCCCCGAGTTGGACGTGTGCGCACTGGTCTGCCACGGCGACCGGGTCCTCGGCGACGACCACTTCGTCTTCTTGTTGTGCAGATTTGTGGGCAGAGGCTCCGGGCGCCGCAAGGGGCGTCCGACGGTCCGTTACGGTCCATCGGACGCCCCTTATGCGGTGTGCCGGACGGTTGGACTTACGGGACGATGGTCCCGCCGTTGACGGCCCCGGCGGCCGGCTGCCTGTTCACGAGGACCCAGGCGTTGTTGTCACAGTTCAGAGTTCGGTTGCTGGTGACGATCTGGCAGTTGGTCTCCCAGACCGTTCCCGCGGTGGTCACGACGTCGACCCTCAAGTCCCCTTCCGCCTGGCCGCCCAGGCTGTGCTGGGCGACGGAAACTCCACAGGCGTTCTGCGGGTAGTCGGGGTGGCTGGTGAGGTCGGTCCACAGGAAGGGCCCGGGTGTCGCGCCCGTGAGGTCACGAATGCCCGCGTACGTCCGTGCTGGAGTGCCGGGGGTCAGCACGGACCGCACCTCGAAGTTGTTGCTGTCCTGGCTGGCGTCGATGTCGGCGCACGGTCCGGTGGCTCCGGTGGCACCCGTTCCACCCGTGGCACCCGTTCCACCCGTGGCACCGGTCGCGCCGGTGCCGGTGGCACCGGTGGCACCCGTGGCACCCGTGGCTCCCGTGTTGCCCTTCGGGCCGGTGGCTCCCGTGGCGCCCGTGGCGCCCTTCGGACCGGTCGCGCCGGTCGCGCCCTTGCACTTGTCCTTGTCGCCGCCGTGCGGGGCCCCGAAGGCCATCGACATGTGCTTCTTCGAGTCGTGCTTGCACTCGTCCCCGCCGTAGCGGTTCGTCGCGGTCGCGTGACCGGTCACGCCCTGGGCCGCTGCGACGCTCGGGCTGACAACGCCGGTTGCCACGACCAGCGCGAGCGAGGCCACCATTCCGGCCTTCTTGAACCTGTCTCGCGCCAGCGGCCCGAGTAGCGAACGCGTCCTGTACTCAGGACTCATCTACGTGCTCCTTGCATTCAACCTGTCCCGGGGGGATTCCCCGAAGCCGGGTGAGAGCTTGACCTGAGTCCGGTGGGTTGAGAGGCGTATTCGGTCAGAAACGCGCACAGTTGTCCACGTATCGGACTAATTCATACGTGCTGATGGGTCATTTTTTGCACATTGATGCCCTATCGGGCTCACATGAGGCCGATCGGGCGCTGTTGCGGCTCACTCCCGCGTGGATGAGCGGCCGCGGTTCCGGTACGTGCCAGGGCCTGCGCGCAAGGCGGTCGCCCCTGCACACTGCCTCCATGCCACAGCTGACGACGCCTCATGTCCGTTACCGGGCCTCCTTCCTGGGGGCCGTGCGGGAGAACGTCGCCGAGGGTGAGTTCTTCGGCGACACCCTCAATAGAGAGCTGGACTTGTACGGGGACACCTGGCACGAGTCGCACGGCTTCGCGCGGTACGTCGCCGCGATCCGTGAGGAGGAGCTGGAGGAGGGGCGCCGCCCGGAGGGGTTCGTGCCCGCCACCTGGTACTGGTACGTCGACGGGGACTCCTACCTCGGGCGCATCCAGATACGGCACCGGCTCACGCCCTCGCTGCTCGAACTCGGCGGGCACATCGGGTACGGCGTACGTCCGAGCGCCCGCCGCAAGGGGTACGCCACGGCGATGCTCCGGGATGTGCTGCCGTACGCCCATGGCCTTGGGCTCGACCGAGTGCTGGTCACCTGCGACATCACGAACATCGGCTCCCGCAAGGTGATCGAGGCGGCCGGCGGGGAGTTCGAGGACGAGCGGGACGGGAAGCTCCGGTACTGGGTGCCCACCGACCGCATCCATGACGGCGTCTGACGCGTCTACGCAGGTATGGATCTGGAAAAGGCGCCTGCTGAGCGGCCCGTGGCGCAGGCCGAGGGGTGCCTCGCCGTCGCGATCCGCATTCCCGTACGGATCGTGGTGCTCGTCCTGGTCTTGCCGGTGCGGATGGTGTGGGACGCGCTGGTCGTGGGCGGAAGGTTCCTGCGGGACACCGTGCTGCGGCCGGTCGGGCGGGTGCTGGCCTGGGTGGCGTGGGCGGTGTTCGTCTGGCCGTGGGTGACCTTGTGGCGTTACGTGGTCGTGCCGGTCGGCAGGGTGCTGGCCTGGCTCGGCCATGTGCTGATCGTCGTACCCGCGGTGTGGCTGTACCGCACGGTGCTGACGCCCATCGGACACGCGATCGCGTGGGCGGCGCGGGGGATCGGGGCCGGGATCGCCCGGGTGTTCGGGGGCATCGCGCTCGGACTCGCGTGGCTGTACACGCGGGTACTCACGCCTGTCGGACACGCGATCGTCTGGTTGTTCAAGGGATTGGGGCTGGTGCTCACGGCCGTCGGGATCGGGGTGTACACCGCCGTTGCCTGGCTGGCGCGGTACCTCCTCGTCGTACCGGCCCGGTGGCTGTACGAGTGGGTTCTCACGCCTGTCGGGCACGCGATCGTGTGGTTGTTCAAGGGATTGGGGCTGGTGCTCACGGCCGTCGGGATCGGGGTGTACACCGCCGTTGCCTGGCTGGCGCGGTACCTCCTCGTCCTGCCGGCCCGGTGGCTGTACGAGTGGGTTCTCGCGCCCGTCGGCAGGGGGATCGCCTGGCTGGCGCGCGGTCTCGTGTGGCTCGTACGGATGATCTTCACCGGGATCGGCGCCGCGATCTACTGGACGCTGCGCATCCTGCTGGTGCTGCCCGCGCTCGCGATATGGCGCTGGGTGCTCGTGCCGGTCGGACGCGTGCTCGCCGTCATCGGCAGGGAGATCGGCGCGGCCCTGGGGCATGCCTGGCGCATAGCAGGACACATCTCGCTCGCCGTCGGGCGGTTCCTCGGGCGACTCTTCCGGTGGATCTTCGTGGAGCCGGTGCGCTGGGCGTACCAGGCCGTGCTGACGCCCGTCGGGCACGTCATTCGTGACACGGTCCTGCGGCCCGCCGCCGAGGCCGCGCGCAGCGTGGGACGGGCGACACGGCAGGCCCTGGCCGCCGCCCGCGAGTCCGCACGGCAGGCCCGCGCCGACTTCCGGCGGATGCTCTTCGGCGCCCCGCGCGAGCCGGAGCGGGTGCCTTTGGCGAAGCCCCGCCGGGAACCACAGCCCGGCGAGACACGTACTCTAGGTAGCAGTACGACCGCTCTCACGAAGGACTGAACGACACTGGGCAAGCGACAGCCCGAAGGCCCGCCGCCCGCACCCGCGGTGCAGCGCATCCGACTGCGCTACACCAAGCGCGGCCGCCTCCGGTTCACCAGCCACCGTGACTTCCAGCGCGCCTTCGAGCGTGCGTTGCGCCGTGCCGAGGTGCCCATGGCGTACTCGGCGGGGTTCACGCCGCATCCGAAGGTGTCGTACGCCAATGCCGCACCCACCGGCACGGGCAGTGAGGCGGAGTATCTGGAGATCGCGCTCACCGAGACGCGTGACCCGGACAAGCTGCGCGAGCTCCTCGACGAGTCGTTGCCCGCAGGGCTCGACATCATCGACGCGGTCGAGGCCCGTACCTCGGGTCTCGCCGACCGGCTCACCGCTTCCGTGTGGGAGCTGCGCCTGGACGGCGTGGACCCGGCAGACGCGGAGCGCGCGGTCGAGGCCTTCAAGGCGGCCGATGTCGTCGAGGTCCAGCGCAGGACGAAGAACGGCATGCGGACGTTCGACGCCCGCAGCGCCGTAGCAAGCCTTGAGACGCACAGCGAGACGCAGAGTCCACAGGCTGATAGGCCGACCGACCAGCCCTGTGCGATACTGCGGCTGGTTGTTCGGCACGTGACGCCTGCCGTTCGACCCGACGACGTCCTGTCCGGTCTTCGCGCCGTGGCCGACCTGGCGCCGCCGGTCGCCGCAGCGGTGACCAGGCTGGCGCAGGGGCTGTTCGATGAAGAGACCGGCACGGTGACCGACCCGCTCGCGCCCGACCGCGAGGCAGTCACGGCCGTCCCGCCCTCTCACGAAGAGGCGGTCGCCGCATCTGCCACCGCGAAGGCGCCGGCGTAAGGAAGGTCCCGCGTAAGGACAGATGTCGTAGCGCCGCCCTCGTATCCGGGAGCCACCTGGGTCGGGCAGCGCACCGACCAGAAGACTTTCGCCAGGCCGTACGCACACATGGCGTACGGAACCGGTGAGACAGGACACAGAGAGCTCCCGTGCGGCGCCCGCGCCCCGGACGGCGGCACCGCGCATCGCGCGAGCCGCGGACGTCACCGGCACTGCCGGACCAGGCGCGGCGCCCGGGAGCCTGACGGGAGATCCACCCGCATGCTCGAGCCGACCGAACCCACTGAGGGTTCCGAAAACAACAACACCCCGAGCGACACCCTGCCGCCGCGGCGCCGCCGCCGTGCGGCGTCGCGCCCCGCAGGTCCGCCGGCCGCCGCCTCCGAGGCCGCGGCCGAGACCACCGCGCCGGCCATACCGGCCGTGGCGTCCCCCCTCGCGCAGGACGAGACCTCCGTGCACGCCGAGGTCGTCGAGACGGAAGAGGCCGCTGAGGCCGTAGCGGCGGCTGAGGCTGAAGAGACCGCCGCGGTCGTCGAGACCCCGGCGCCCGTGGCCGAGACCGAGGAAGCCGCCCCGCGTCGTACGCGTCGTCGTGCCACCCGCCGCGTCTCCGCACCCACCGGTGCGCCCGAGACGGCCGAGGCCGCTGAGACCGTGGTGCCCGCGGTTCCGGCCGAGGCCGAGGTCGCGACCGAGGTCGAAGAGACCCCCGCTGAGACCCCCGCCCCCGCCGCCGTGGAGGAGACCGCGCCCGCCGGTCGTACGCGTCGTCGTGCGACCCGTCGCGCCTCGGCGCCGACCGGGGCACCCAAGGCGGCCGAGATCGTCGAGGCCGGTGAGGCCGTGGCGACGGCTGAGGCGGTCGAGGAGCCTGTGAGCGCCGACGTGTCCGCCGAGGCCCCCGCCGCCGTCGAGGAAGCCGCACCCCGCCGCACCACCCGTCGTCGTGCCACCCGGCGCGTCTCCGCGCCCGCCGGTGCGCCCGAGGGCGACGCCGCCGACGAGCGTGTGGAGGCGCCCGTGACCAGCGAGAACAAGCCCACCGAGAGCACCGAGAGCGCCGATACCGAGGCCGCCGAGGACGGCGCCCCGCGTCGTACGCGCCGCCGTGCCACCCGCAAGGCCGCCGTCGGTTTCTCCGCGCCCGCGCCGAAGGAAGCCGAGTCCGCGCAGCGGCCCAAGCGTCCCGCCGTCGCCGTGTTCCAGGCGCCCGTGTTCACCGAGCCGATGTTCCAGACTCCCGAGCGCGCCGCCGCAGCGGCTGCCGCCGAGGCGGCTGAGGAGGTCGCGGAGGTCACCGAGCCCGCTGCGGCCGCTGTGGCCCCCGAGGCCGCAGAGGCCGCCGAGGTCGTCCAGGAGGAGACCGGGCCGCGCCGTCGCCGGCGTCGCCGGGCCGTCGAGGAGGAGCCCGCGGCCGTGACCGCGGAGGCCGCCGAAGAGGCCGAGGACGCCGAGTCCGCCGAGGACGCCGTCGAGGGTGACGAGGGCGAGGAGGAGTCCGCGGGCTCCCGTCGCCGTCGCCGTCGTGGCGGCCGTCGCCGTCGCCGTGGCGAGTCCGCAGAGACGGACGGCGAGGCGGGCGAGGACGAGTACGCCGCCGAGCAGGCCGCGCAGGACGCCGAGGACACCGCCGAGCAGGCCGAGGAAGACGCCGAGGAGGCCGAGGAGCGCGAGGAGTCGGGCGGTTCCGGCTCCAGCAGCAGCCGTCGCCGTCGTCGTCGCCGTCGTCGCGCCGGTGACTCCGGCACCGACGTCGAGCCCGGCGAGAACGACCCCGAGCGCACCGTCGTCAAGGTCCGCGAGCCGCGCGGCAAGAAGGACGAGCGGCCCGGCGACGGCACGGACGAGGTGCAGTCCATCAAGGGCTCGACCCGCCTCGAAGCGAAGAAGCAGCGTCGTCGTGAAGGGCGCGAGCAGGGCCGTCGCCGCGTCCCGATCATCACCGAGGCCGAGTTCCTGGCCCGCCGCGAGGCCGTCGAGCGTGTGATGGTCGTCCGCCAGAGCGGCGAGCGCACCCAGATCGGCGTCCTGGAAGACAACGTGCTCGTCGAGCACTACGTCAACAAGGAGCAGTCGACCTCGTACGTCGGCAACGTCTACCTGGGCAAGGTCCAGAACGTGCTGCCGTCGATGGAGGCCGCCTTCATCGACATCGGCAAGGGCCGCAACGCGGTGCTCTACGCAGGTGAGGTCAACTTCGAGGCGCTGGGCATGGCCAACGGGCCGCGCCGCATCGAGTCCGCGCTGAAGTCCGGCCAGTCGGTCCTCGTGCAGGTCACCAAGGACCCGATCGGTCACAAGGGCGCCCGCCTCACCAGCCAGGTCTCCCTCCCCGGCCGCTACCTGGTCTACGTGCCCGAGGGCTCGATGACCGGCATCAGCCGCAAGCTGCCCGACACCGAGCGCGCGCGTCTGAAGACCATCCTCAAGAAGATCGTCCCCGAGGACGCGGGCGTCATCGTGCGCACCGCCGCCGAGGGCGCGAGCGAGGACGAGCTGCGCCGCGATGTCGAGCGACTGCAGGCGCAGTGGGAGGACATCCAGAAGAAGGCGAAGAACGGCAACGCTCCGACGCTGCTGTACGGCGAGCCGGACATGACCGTCCGAGTCGTCCGCGACATCTTCAACGAGGACTTCTCCAAGGTCATCGTGAGCGGCGACGAGGCGTGGGAGACCATCCACGGGTACGTCGCGCATGTCGCGCCCGACCTGGCCGACCGGCTGTCGAGGTGGACCTCCGAGGTCGACGTCTTCGCGACGTACCGGATCGACGAGCAGCTGATGAAGGCGCTGGACCGCAAGGTCTGGCTGCCGAGCGGCGGTTCGCTGGTGATCGACAAGACCGAAGCCATGGTCGTGATCGACGTCAACACCGGCAAGTTCACCGGTCAGGGCGGCAACCTCGAAGAGACCGTGACCAGGAACAACTTGGAAGCGGCCGAGGAGATCGTGCGCCAGCTGCGGCTGCGCGACCTGGGCGGCATCGTCGTCATCGACTTCATCGACATGGTCCTGGAGTCCAACCGGGACCTGGTGCTGCGGCGCCTCCTGGAATGCCTGGGACGCGACCGTACGAAGCACCAGGTGGCGGAAGTGACGTCGCTGGGTCTGGTGCAGATGACGCGCAAGCGCGTCGGGCAGGGCCTGCTGGAGTCCTTCTCCGAGACCTGCGTCCACTGCAACGGCCGCGGCGTCATCGTGCACATGGAGCAGCCGACCTCCGTCGGAGGCGGCGGCAAGCGCAAGAAGCGCGGCCGTGGCGGCGCTGAGCAGCCGCTCGAGCACGAGCACGAGGCCGTGGCGTCGGAGACGACCGAGGCTGCCGAAGCCGCCGAGGTCATCGAGGTGGAGACCGAGGCCGAGGTGGCTGCCGAGGCCGCCGAGCCCACCGCGCTGCCCGCGCCCGAGTTCGAGCCGGACGAGGAGCTGTACGGCAGCGCCGCCGAGGCGGAGGCCGCGGCCACCCGTGGCCGTTCGCGGCGCCGGGCGACCCGGCGCGCGTCGGCTCCGGCCGGTGCGCCGAAGGCTGAGGGGCGTCCTCCGACGAAGCGTGAGGAGCGCGCCGAGCGGGCCCTCAAGTCGCGGGAGGCCGCCGAGTCCGAGCCTGTCGCGGTCGAGGACCCGGTCGTCGAGGCGCCCGAGGCACCCGCGGTCGCGGAGGCCCCCGTACAGGAGGAGGCCGCTCCCAAGGGCCGTACGCGCCGCCGTGCGACCCGCAAGGTGTCGGCCCCGGCCGGTTCGCCGAAGGTGGCGGAAGAGGCCGTGGTGACGGTCACGGAGCCGGTTTCCGTGCCGGAAGCCGCCCCCGAGGTCGCCTCGGAGGTCGTCGAGCCGAAGCCCGAGCCCGTGGTCGAGCCTGCCGCCGAGGCGCCCGCCGAGAGCGCCGCCCCGGCCCGTCCGCGCCGCCGAGCCGTCCGCAAGGCCACCGCGCCCACCGCGTCCGAGGAGGCGGCCGTCGTGGTCGTCCCGTCGGCGACGGCGTCCGTGGAGACGGCCGAGGTCGTCGAGCCGGCGGAGGTCGTCGAGACGGCCGACGCGGCCGAGTCCGAGGCTCCGGCCGCCGCCAAGAAGGCGGCCGCCCGTAAGACGGCCAAGAAGGTGACGGCGAAGAAGGCCGCCACCAAGAAGACCGCTGCCAAGAAGACGGCCGCCAAGAAGGCCACGGCCAAGAAGGTGACCGCGAAGAAGGCCGCGGCCACCAAGGCGACGGCGAAGAAGACCGCGGCGGCGGAGCAGACCCTGTCCTCCGTCTCGGCTTCGACCGACGAGGGCTGAGCCACCGTCTCCGGGCGCGCGAGCGCTCCGGAATCCGGCTCGACCGACGCCCCCTGTCCTGCGGATTCGCAGGGCCGGGGGTGTCGGCGTGACCGGTGGCACACCTGTGGGGCCCGGCCTGGTTTGACCCTTTCGGTCGTGGCCCCGTAACCTTGACCGTCGGCGTGTCCATAGACGCGCCGCATTCCCGTAAACCTCTTCCTCCCGGCGCTCGGCGCTTCGGGAGAGGCCGTTCGCGCAAGCGCGCGGCTGGACTGCGGGGATTCCGTTCCGAGCGAGAGAGAGATCCGCGTGTACGCCATCGTGCGCAGCGGTGGTCGCCAGCACAAGGTTGCTGTCGGCGACATCGTTGAGGTTGACAAGATTTCCACTGCCAAGGTTGGCGACACGGTCGAGCTCTCGACCCTGCTCGTTGTCGACGGCGACGCCGTGACCAGCGACCCGTGGGTGCTGGCCGGTATCAAGGTCCAGGCCGAGGTCGTGGACCACCACAAGGGCGCGAAGATCGACATCCTTCGCTACAAGAACAAGACCGGCTACCGCCGTCGTCAGGGCCACCGCCAGCAGTACACGGCGATCAAGGTCACTGAGATCCCCGCGGCTGCGAAGTAAGGGACTGAGGAGAGATGGCACACAAGAAGGGCGCATCGTCCACTCGGAACGGTCGCGACTCCAATGCTCAGCGGCTCGGCGTGAAGCGCTTCGGCGGTCAGGTCGTCAACGCCGGTGAGATCCTGGTCCGCCAGCGCGGTACCCACTTCCACCCGGGCAACGGCGTCGGCCGTGGCAAGGACGACACGCTGTTCGCCCTTGACGCCGGTGCGGTGGAGTTCGGTACCCACCGTGGCCGCAAGGTCGTGAACATCGTTCCGGTCGCCTGATCAGTCCCCTCAGGACACAGGCTCCGTAGAACAGAGTTCTTCGCGAGGCGGACCTCACTTCCCGATCGGGAAGGCGGGTCCGCCTTTCGCGTGTTGTTAGTAGACGCAGTACGCAAGAGACATTCCGTACGCAAGACATTCCGTACGCATCCGTACACGAGACATTGCGTACGCATCCGTACGCGAGACCTTTCCGTACGGGACCGAAGTAACCGAAGTGCTGGAGGCACCCCCCATGACCACCTTCGTGGACCGCGTCGAGCTGCATGTCGCCGCGGGTAGCGGAGGCCACGGCTGTGCCTCCGTACACCGGGAGAAGTTCAAGCCGCTGGGCGGCCCCGATGGCGGCAACGGCGGCCGTGGCGGTGACGTGATGCTGGTCGTCGACCAGTCCGTCACCACGCTGCTCGACTACCACCACAAACCGCACCGCAGCGCCACCAACGGCAAGCCCGGCGAGGGCGGCAACCGTTCCGGCAAGGACGGCCAGGACCTGATCCTGCCGGTGCCGGACGGCACGGTCGTGCTCGACGGGGCGGGCAACGTGCTCGCGGACCTCGTCGGCCACGGCACGTCGTACGTCGCCGCGCAGGGCGGCCGTGGGGGCCTCGGCAACGCGGCGCTGGCCTCGGCCCGTCGCAAGGCGCCCGGCTTCGCGCTGCTCGGCGTGCCCGGGGACCTGCAGGACATCGTCCTTGAGCTGAAGACGGTCGCGGACGTGGCCCTGGTCGGCTACCCGAGCGCCGGCAAGTCGTCGCTCATCTCGGTCCTGTCGGCCGCCAAGCCGAAGATCGCGGACTACCCGTTCACGACTCTCGTCCCCAACCTGGGTGTCGTGACCGCCGGCGAGACCGTCTACACGATCGCCGACGTGCCCGGACTCATTCCCGGCGCGAGCCAGGGCAAGGGCCTCGGCCTGGAGTTCCTCCGCCACGTCGAGCGCTGCAGCGTCCTGGTCCACGTCCTGGACACCGCGACTCTGGAGTCCGACCGCGACCCCGTCTCCGACCTCGACATCATCGAGGAGGAGCTGAAGCAGTACGGCGGTCTCGACAACCGGCCGCGCGTCGTCGTCCTCAACAAGATCGACGTGCCGGACGGCAAGGACCTGGCCGAGATGGTCCGTCCGGACCTGGAGGCGCGCGGTTACCGCGTCTTCGCGGTGTCCGCGGTCGCGCACACGGGCCTCAAGGAGCTGTCCTTCGCGCTCGCCGAGCTGGTCGGGCAGGCGCGGGCCGCCAAGCCCAAGGAGGAGGCGACCCGGATCGTCATCCGCCCGAAGGCGGTCGACGACGCCGGCTTCACCGTGGTCCAGGAGGAGGACGGCCTCTTCCGCGTGCGCGGTGAGAAGCCCGAACGCTGGGTCCGTCAGACCGACTTCAACAACGACGAGGCCGTCGGCTACCTCGCCGACCGCCTCAACCGCCTCGGCGTCGAGGAAGAGCTGATGAAGGCGGGCGCCCGCACGGGTGACGGCGTCGCCATCGGCCCCGAGGAGAACGCGGTCGTCTTCGACTGGGAGCCGACGGTCATGGCCGGTGCGGAGATGCTCGGTCGCCGTGGTGAGGACCACCGGTTCGACGCGCCGCGGCCCGCCGCCCAGCGTCGCCGGGACAAGCAGGCGGAGCGGGACGAGGCGGAGAAGGAGTACGACGACTTCGAGCCGTTCTAGGGGCGGGTCGGTGGGGCTGGGGGGCGGTTTTTCGCCCTGGCCCCTACCCGTGAGGGCTTGTCGCGCAGTTCCCCGCGCCCCACTTGGGGGCGCGGGGAACTGCGCAGTCTTTTAGGGGGTCTGGGGGCGCAGCCCCCAGGTACGGGACGGGCAGGGGCGGAGGGGGCGAAAAACCCACCCCCAGCCCCCACTCAGCCGCCGCCCCAAGTGAACGCCAGGGCAATCCACGGCATGGGCAGGGCAACCGACCAGGCGGGCCGCAAGCCGTAGTGGGCGCGGATGAGGATCTTCCTCTTCGCGCCCGACTTGCTTCCAGACGCCCGAAGTCGACGTGTCCGAGCCTGCCCTGCCGAGAACCCGGCGCGCGACCGTCGTAGCGATCACCCTGTTCGCCACGACCGCCACCGCCGTCCCGATCGCGAACAGCGCCGGGGTGCCCGGCACCGCCGAGAACCAGGACGTCTTCGGCTCGGCCACCCGGCTGATCGACGCCAACCGCGACGGACGTGCCGAACTCGCCGTCGGTGCCCCCGGTGAGAACACGAACGCCGGTTCGGTGTGGGCGTTCAAATCCACTGCGTCCGGCGTCATCCCGACCGGCTCGTACACCTTCGGTGCGGGCACGCTGGGCACGGTGGCGGCGGGCGCCCGGCCGGGTCAGGGCTTCGCCTACTGACGTGCCATCAAGCCCGCTGCGACGCGGGGGAGTTTCGCCAAAGAATGACTGGAGTTTCGCCAAAATCTCCCTGTCGCGGCGGGTCGTTCGTTGCTCGTGCATTTGTCATGCCTACGATGCGTTCTGTTCAACGAGCGGGCTGCTGCGCCGTGTGAGCTTCCCGGTGTCCAAGGGGCCACCGAGGCAAGGGAGTTCGCCGATGTCCGGAGCAGTCTCACGCGATCGACGCCGCTTTCTCACCGCCGGGGCCGCCGTGCTCGGCGCGGCCGCCTCCGCCCAGCTCTGGCTGCCCAGTGCCGCGCGCGCTGCCGAAACACCGCTGCCCGACGGCGTGTTCACGCTCGGTGTCGCCTCCGGTGACCCGCTGCCCGACGGCATCGTGCTGTGGACCCGACTCGCGCCCGATCCCCTGAACGGCGGCGGCATGCCCGACCGCACGGTGTCGGTCGACTGGGAGATCTCCGAGGACAGCCGCTTCCGGAAGCCTGTGCGCCGCGGCACCGCCCAGGCGCGGTCCGAGTACGGGCACAGCGTGCACGTCGACGTCCGCGGGCTGCGCCCCGACCGCCGGTACTGGTACCGCTTCCGCGCCGAGGGACAGCTCTCGCCGACCGGCCGCACCCGTACCGCACCGCCCCCGTACAGCTCGGGCGGCTCTCTGCGGGTCGCTCTCGCCTCCTGCCAGAACTGGCAGAACGGCTACTTCACGCCGTACGCCGACATGCTCGACCAGGATCCGGACTTCGTGCTCTTCGTCGGGGACTACATCTACGAGTCCAAGCCGTCGGCCACCGCCGTACGCAAGCACGAGGGCAGCGACGAGCCGTACACCCTCGTCCAGTACCGCAACCGCTACGCGCAGTACCGCACCGATCCGCACCTCGCGGCGATGCACGCCAATGCCCCCTGGGTGGTCACCTTCGACGACCACGAGGTCGACAACGACTTCGCCGGCGAGATCCCGCAGGACCCCGACAAGCAGACGCACGACGCCTTCGTCGCCCGGCTGACCGCCGCCTACCAGGCGTACTACGAGCACATGCCGGTCCGCGCCGGCGCGATCCCGAACGGGCCGCACATCCAGATGTACCGCCGGCTCGACTTCGGACGCCTCGCCCGCCTCAACGTCCTGGACACCCGGCAGTTCCGCAGCAACCAGGCGACCAGCCAGGCGGGCGCCGAGGACCCCTCGCTCACCATGCTCGGCGCCGAGCAGAAGGACTGGCTGCTGGACGGCCTGCACAAGTCGCCGACCCGCTGGAACCTGATCGCCTCTCAGATCATGATGGCCGAGACCGACCTCCAGGTCGGCGAGGGCAAGCTCTGGTACTACGACGCCTGGGACGGTTACCAGGCCGAACGCAACGCCCTCATGGAGGAGTTCGCGGGCTTCCGCAACCCGGTCGTGATGACCGGCGACCGGCACCTCACGATGATCAGTGATCTCAAGGAGGACTTCGCCGACCCGGACTCCGACGTCGTCGGCGCCGAGTTCGTCGGGACCTCCATCTCCAGCGGCGGCGACCAGGATCAGGCGGCCTTCCACAAGGAGTGGGACCCGCGGATGGCGGACAACCCGCACTGGAAGTTCATCGACGCCCACCGCGGCTACCACCTCTTCGACATCCGCCGCGACGGCATCGACGCCCAGGTGCGCGTCCCGGAGACGGTTCTGCAGCCGGACGCCGCCTCCAGCACGCTGGCCCGGCTGCGCGTCGAGGCGGGGAAGCCCGGCGTACGCCTCGTGTGACGGTCACCCGAGCCGGGCGTACGGCTCGTATGAACCGACGCTGATACGACTCGTGCGAACCCGACGCCGATACGGCTCGTGCGAACCGACACCGATACGGCTCGTGTGAACCGACGCCGAACCATGAGTGACGCCCTGGGACTCACAGGAGTCCCAGGGCTTTCTCAGTCTGCGCTCAGGAATGCTCCTTAACGTCCTCTTACCATGGAGACCGACTGTTCGATACGCCCCACGACAGCCGCTGAGACGGCTGCCCCCGCGCCGTTGCCCTCCGGCACCCGGCTGCTGCACATAGGCCCGCACAAGACCGGGACCACGTCGATCCAGGGCGCGTTGTTCGCCGCGAAGGACGCGATGGCCGGGCACGGTGTCGCCTTCCCCGCGCACAGCAGGCACCCCATGGAAGCCGCCCTCGCGGTGTGCGCCCGGCCCGGCATGATGGGCGACACCCCGCCCACCGAGGGCCACTGGCAGCGGCTCCTGGACGCGGTGCGCGCCACCAGGAAGCACACCTCGGTGATCAGCAGCGAGTTCTTCGCGGACGCGCCCGACGACGAGACCATCGCGCGGATCGTCGACGACCTGGGCCGGGACCGGGTGCACGTGCTGGTCACACTGCGGCCGCTGGCGAAGATCATGCCCTCGCAGTGGCAGCAGTACGTGCAGAACGGTCTGCGCATGGGGTACGAGGACTGGCTCGACCACATGCTGCGCAAGGCCCCGTACGAGAAGCCGAACCCGAGCTTCTGGCGCCGGCACCGCCACGACCGGCTCGTGGAGCGCTGGACGCGGGTCGTCGGTGCCGAGAACGTCACCGTCGTCGTGGTCGACGACCGGGAACGCGGTGGTCTGATGCGCACCTTCGAATCCCTCCTCGGTCTGCCCGACGGTCTCCTGGTGGAGGTGCCGGACACGGCGAATCGTTCCCTCACGCTCGCCGAAACCGAAATGCTCCGGAAACTCAATATGGAATTCCGCGGCAATGGCCTGCCCGACGAGCTGTATTCCAAGCTGGTGCGCAACGGCGCGGTGATGCATATGAAGAACACCTGCCGCCCCGCGCCGGACGACGCGCGGATCATCACCCCGACCTGGGCCCTGGAGGCGGCGGCCGGCATCGGCGGGGAGATGGCCGGGCGGATTGCCGCCATGGGCGTACGGATCCTCGGCGATCCGGCGCTGCTGTCCGCCGTACCCCCATCGGCGAGCACGGAGCCGGAGCCTGCGCGCATCGATCCGGAGGTGGCGGCCCACGCGTTGTACGGGGCGCTCGCCGTGGCGGCCGAGGCCCCCGCACGCCCCGCCGCCCGCACGGTTCACCAGACGCCGTCCCGGGAACTCGTCCGAGTCCTGGGTCACCGTGTGCTCAAGCGCCTCAAACGAACCTGAGGAGAACACGTACGAGAAACGTGTGCAGTTACTCACAGCAAATCCGGACAATCCGGTCCGGGTTCCCGGAAGTCGCCTGCGTGCAAGGTGAATAACCGGTTGCGCGCACATATGCAGCAGACGGCGCTCACCTTGCATGGCAGTAACCGTAAGTGGGACCATTCCCAAGTTCCCTGTCGCCCCAAGGTAGGTCATCTGTGTCTGAGCACTTTGCCAAGCCCCGTACGACCGCAGTGATCCTGGCCGGCGGCACCGGTCAGCGCGTGGGTCTGTCGATTCCGAAGCAGCTGCTGAAGATCGCCGGCAAGGCGGTCATCGAGCACACGCTGACCACCTTCGAACAGGCCGACTCGATCGACGACATCATCGTGCTGATGGCCCCTGGCTATGTGCCGGACGTCGAGAAGATCGTCGCGAAGGCGGGGCTGAAGAAGGTCACCAAGGTGATCGAGGGCGGCTCGACGCGGAACGAGACCACCGAGCGAGCCATCGCCGCACTCGGCGAGGGCCTGGCCGAGGGCGAGGACGCCAACGTCCTGTTCCACGACGCCGTGCGCCCGCTGCTGTCCGAGCGTGTCATAGACGACTGCGTCACGGCCCTTGAGCGCTACCAGGCCGTCGACGTCGCCATCCCGTCCGCGGACACGATCATCGTGACCCGCACGCACGGCGAGGACGGCGAGTTCATCACCGAGATCCCGGACCGCTCCCGGCTGCGCCGTGGCCAGACGCCCCAGGCGTTCAAGCTGTCCACCATCCGCCGTGCCTACGAGGTCGCTGCGGGCGACCCCAACTTCCAGGCCACGGACGACTGTTCCGTCGTGCTCAAGTACCTGCCGGACGTGCCGATCCACGTCGTCGCGGGCGACGAGTACAACATGAAGGTCACTCAGCCCGTCGACGTCTTCATCGCCGACAAGCTCTTCCAGCTCGCCTCCACCGCCGCGCCCGAGCAGGCCGACGAGGCCGCCTACCGCGAGCTGCTCACCGGCAAGACCGTGGTGGTCTTCGGCGGTTCGTACGGCATCGGCAAGGACATCGCCGAACTCGCCGAGGGCTACGGCGCGAAGACGTACGCGCTGGGCCGCTCGACCACCGGCACGCACGTCGAGAACCCGGAGGAGGTCGACGACGCGCTGTCCACGGCGTACGCCGAGACCGGGCGCATCGACTACGTCATCAACACCGCGGGCGTGCTGCGGATCGGCAAGCTCGCCGAGACGGACAACGCGACCATCGAGGAAGCGCTGAAGGTCAACTACCTGGCCCCGGTGCAGATCGCCCGCTCCTCGTACAAGTACCTGGCCGAGACCAAGGGTCAACTGCTGCTCTACACCTCCAGCAGCTACACCCGCGGCCGCGCCGAGTACAGCCTCTACTCCTCCACCAAGGCCGCCATGGTGAATCTCACCCAGGCGCTGTCCGACGAGTGGGCCGGCGACGGCATCCGCGTCAACTGCATCAACCCCGAGCGCACCGCGACCCCGATGCGCACCAAGGCGTTCGGCCAGGAGCCCGCGGGCTCGCTGCTGTCCTCCGAGGCCGTCGCGCACACCTCGCTCGACGTCCTGCTCTCCGAGCTCACCGGTCACGTCATCGACGTCCGCCAGCAGGACCCGACGGCGGGCGCGGGCCGGGCTTCCGGATTCGAGGCGGCCCTGGCAAGCGTCCTGGACCGCCAGGACGGCGTGGCATAATCAACTAATAGCCTTTTGGAATTCAGGCCTCTGTGGCTGCGCATTTGCCGCGCATTCGCAGAGGCCTGAATCCGTAAGGTTCGCTTTTTCACTTTTGATTCACATTTCGTATCAAACCGGCACTAACCCCTCAAGAGCAGGTTTCTCCGTGATTTCCACCGCTATTCGCGTTGCCCGGGTGGGCAGCGCGGCCGAGCTGGCCGCGGCGGCCCTCATGATGCTGGGCTTCCCCTGCCTGATGCTGGCCGCGCTCCTGCCGAGCGTCGCTGCCTTCGCGGCCGCGGCCGCCGTGACGTACCTGGCGGACCACTATCTGCACCGGCGTGGCAGCTATCTGATCAACCGCCTCAGCAAGGTGCGGGCCGGTCTGTCCATCAGGTTCCTCATCCGGCAGCTGCTCCTCGTGCTGCTCCTGGCGCGGCTGGACCTGTCCGACACCATGGTCTTCTACGCGGCCATCGCGTGCTTCCTGGCCTTCTACGGCTTCCAGGCCCCGCACGGCGCGCTGATCACGCTCATCCGGCTGCGCCGCAAGATGCCCGTCGCCACCCGCAACGTCGACCTGAGCTCGCGCATCCGCATCCCGGACGCGCCCCCGCGCCGTCTGCTGCACCGGTCCGCGGAGAAGATGCTCCACCTCGACCTCGTCGCGGTCGCCGGTGTGCTCGTCACCGCGGCGACCGACGACGACCTCTTCGGATTCGTGGGCGTCGCGGTCACGCTGCTGCTGGCGTTCGGCTATGTCGCCGCGCTCGTCCCGTTCGTACGCGGGAAGAAGGTCCCGCCGAACGCGGAGAAGGTCCTGGCGGCGGTCGACGACTGGCTGCGCGAGTACCGCCCGGAGACGGTGCTCTACTTCTCGGGCTCCAAGGACTCGGCGTACCAGGTCAACATGTGGCTGGAGACGATGGAGCAGCTGGACACCAAGCCGCTGATCATCCTCCGCGAGCGCGCCATCCTGGAGCGCATGGCGCCCACCACCGTGCCGGTCATCTGCGTGCCCGGAGGGGTGCACCTGATGAACATGGACCTGTCCACGGTGCGGGTCGCGCTGTACGCGGCGAACGTCGGCAAGAACATCCACATGCTGCGCGTGCCGACCATCAAGCACGTCTTCATCGGCCACGGCGACAGTGACAAGCTCGCCAGCGTCAACCCGTTCAGCAAGGTGTACGACGAGGTGTGGACCGCGGGCCGCGCGGGCCGCGACCGCTACGCCATCGCCGACGTGGGCGTCCGTGACGACGACATCGTGGAGGTGGGCCGCCCGCAGCTCGCCCCGATCCGGTCCTGGCAGGGCGTGCCCGAGGGCCCCCGCGGCGGAGCCGCTGATGGACGCTGCCCCACCATCCTGTACGCCCCCACGTGGGAGGGCTGGGACGACAACCCCGGCAACACCTCGATCCTGCTCGCGGGCGAGAACATCGTGAAGCGGCTCCTCGACGCCGACCAGCCGGTTCGCGTCCTCTACAAGCCGCACCCCTTCACCGGCACCCGCAGCGCGCAGGCCAAGGCCGCGCACGAGCGGATCACCGCGCTGGTGGAGAAGGCGGCCGCCGAGCGCGCCGCCGACCCGCGCTTCGCCGCCGACGCCGCTGTGCAGAGCGCGGCCAAGGCCGAGCTGGCCCGCATCGAGGCCCGCATCGCCGAGCTGACCGGTGCCGCCGAGAAGGGCGACGAGGCCGAGGCCACCCGCGACGGCATGGTGGACACGGCCAAGCACGCCGAGGTCGCCCGGCTGCGCGCCGAGTGGAACGACGCGTACTGGCGCTCCTTCGGCGCCGGGGAGCACCGCGTCATCACGGGCGCCGAGCCGCGTCTGTACGACTGCTTCAACGTCTCCGACGCGATGGTCTCGGACATCTCCAGCGTGGTCTCCGACTTCATCGCGAGCGGCAAGCCGTACGCGGTCACCGACTCCGCGGAGCTGGGCGTCGAGGAGTTCAAGCGGCAGAACACCGCGGTGCGCGCCGCCGTGATCCTGTCCAACTCGGCCGCCGAACTGGGCGAGTTGCTGGCCGCGGTGACCGACCCGACCGCCGACGCGCAGGCTGCCGACCGTCAGGAGCTGAAGCGTTATCTGCTCGGCCCGGACGAGCCGGCGTCGATCGACCAGTTCAACTCGGCGGTGGCGCAGCTGGCGCAGAAGGCCGAGCGGCGCAACCTCGGCCAGGAGTCCGGTACTTCGGCCGTCGCCGTGGACCTGGCGGGCGCGGTGCCCGTCCAGCGGGTGACCGGCGACACGGACGGTGCGGCGGTCACGGGCTGACCGAGTCCGCATGCACGCATGGGCATGGCCCCGAGGAGCACTCCTCGGGGCCATGCCCATTTCTTACGCTTCTTACGGTTTCTCTTACGTCCTTCTGCCAGCCTTCACCGTGAAGCTACCCATCGTCTCCTGTGAGCTGGGTCACGAATTGAGCGGCTGCGGGCAACCCGTACGTACTTTCAGTCGTCTTCTAGGTAGCGATTGAGGTGATAAGGGGGAAATGTTCTAGTGACACTTCCCGTAACAAGGGGGAAACGTGACGCAGCCTGATGTGACCGTCATCATCGGGGCGTACGAAGCGATGCCGTACCTGGTCAAGTGCCTGGAATCCGTGGAGAACCAGACGCTCGACGCGGCACGGATCGAGGTGATCGCGGTCGACGACGGGTCGACGGACGGCACGGGGGAGTATCTGGAGAAGTTCGCCGAGCGGGCGGCCATGTCCGTCACGGTCATCAGCCAGCCCAACTCGGGCGGCCCCAGCGGCCCGCGCAACGTCGGCCTCGGCAAGGCGCGCGGACGCTACGTCTTCTTCCTCGACGCCGACGACTACTTCGGCCCCGAGGCCCTGGAGCGCATGGTCGCGATGGCCGACGAGCAGGGCACGGACGTGGTGCTCGGGAAAGTCGTCGGGGTCAACAGGAACGCCCCGAAGTCGATGTGGGGCAAGAACCAGCCCCGTACCGACGTCTTCTCGTCGAACGTCAAATTCACCCTCAGCGCGCAGAAGCTCTTCCGCCGCGAGCTGCTCACGCGGCACGGCATGCACTTCGACGAGTCGCTGAAGACCGGCGAGGACGCCCTGTTCACGATGGAGGCCTACCTCCGCGCCGACGGCGTCTCCGTGGTCGCCGACTACGAGTGCTACTACCTGGTGGGCCGCGACGACGGCAAGCATGCGACCAAGAGCGGCAGTTACACCCTGCGCTTCGACTCCGCCCGCGCCCTGATGGGCCTGATTGCCGAGCACGTACCCGCCGGTCGGCGCCGCGACACGCTGATGATCCGCCCGTTACTCATCACCCTGCTCCCGCAGTTCGGCCCCGGATTCCTCAAGCAGAGCGAGAAGATCCGGCGTCACAAACTCGAGCTGGCCAAGCCCTTGTTGGACGCCTACTGGCACGAGGGCGTCGCCTCGCGCCTCAAGGTCCACGAGCGGTTGCGCCTCCACCTCGTGGCCCAGGGCCGGGGCGATCTCCTCGTCGACGTACTGGAGTTCATCAAGGCGAAGAAGGCCCCCGAGGTCCTGCTGGAGTCCCGCGGCCGCAAGGCCTTCCTCGCCTACCCGCACTTCCGCGACCCGGCCGCCGGCGTCCCGGACAGCTGCTACGTCCCCACGACCCGCGAGACGGTCACCATCGAGGGCTTCAAGCCGCGCACCACGCACTTCCCGCGGCTGCGGCGGGTGGCCCGGCGGGTGTTGGGGGCGCGGCGCGCGGCGTGAGCCGTAGGCCCACCGCAGTGGTCGTACGGCTGTGGTCGCCAGTCGCCAGTCGTCCGTCGGCGTTCGGCGGTCGCGTCCGGGGACTGGACCGGCGGGCGTCGGCACGCCCTCTTCGCGTAGATTGCCAGGCGGGGCACCCGGATCGACGCGAGGGGACACACAGCAGGTGGCAGGGGCAAGGCAGACCGTGACACAGGCCGACGCCGATGCCGTGGCGCAGGCCCGGACCCATGCCGCGACGCAGGCCCACAGAGATGCCGTGGCGCAGGCTCACCGGATCGTCGTCAAGGTGGGTTCCTCGTCGCTGACCACCGCGTCCGGCGGCCTCGACGCCGACCGGGTCGACGCCCTGGTCGACGTCCTCGCCAAGGCCCGCAGCGGCGGCGAGAGGGAGATCGTCCTCGTCTCGTCCGGCGCCATCGCCGCGGGGCTCGCGCCGCTGGGGCTGCGCCGCCGCCCCAAGGACCTCGCCCGGCAGCAGGCCGCCGCCAGCGTCGGCCAGGGCCTCCTGGTCGCCCGCTACACCGCCTCCTGCGCCCGCTACGGCATCCGCGTCGGACAGGTGCTCCTCACCTCCGACGACACCAGCCGCCGCGCCCACCACCGCAACGCCTCCCGCACCCTCGACAAGCTCCTCGCGATGGGCGCGCTGCCGGTCGTCAACGAGAACGACACCGTCGCCACGGACGAGATCCGCTTCGGCGACAACGACCGGCTCGCCGCGCTCGTCGCCCATCTCGTACGGGCCGATCTGCTCGTGCTGCTCTCCGACGTGGACGGCGTGTACGACGGCGACCCCAGCAAGCCCGGTACCTCGCGGATAGCGGAAGTACGCGGGCCGTCCGATCTCGACGGCATCGACGTCGGCAGCGCGGGCAAGGCGGGCGTCGGCACCGGCGGCATGGTCACCAAGGTCGAGGCGGCCCGGATCGCCGCCGCGGCGGGTATCCCGGTGGTGCTGACCAGCGCCATCCACGCCGCCGACGCCCTCGCGGGCCGGGACACCGGCACCTACTTCCACCCCACCGGCAAGCGGTCCGCCGACCGGCTGCTGTGGCTTCAGCACGCCTCCACCCCGCAGGGTGCGCTCACCCTGGACGACGGGGCCGTGCGCGCGGTCGTCGAACGGCGCAAGTCGCTGCTGCCGGCGGGCATCGCGTCCGTCGAGGGCGAGTTCACCGCGGGCGATCCGGTCGAGCTGCGCGACAGCACGGGCCGGGCGGTCGCGCGAGGCCTGGTGAACTTCGACGCCAAGGAGATTCCACAGCTCATCGGCCGTTCGACCAGGGAACTGGCGCGCGAGCTGGGCCCCGCGTACGAGCGTGAGGTCGTACACAGGGACGACCTCGTACTGCTGAATCCGTAAGACAGCCGTTCTGTCGCGCCCGTGAATGCGTACGACAGACGTTCCGCGGACCCGCAAAACAGCTGTCCACTACACCCGTAAACGGCCGATTCCCCCGCCTCCAGTGGGGGACGTTCCGTAAAACCGCCACGCGACGGCTCCCCACCTGCTCAACTTTGTGGCAGGGAGACCCCGGTATTCGGTACGACCATTGCGTAAAGGAGGCCGTCGTGAGACGAGTGCGCCCTGGGGCGGCGGCGTCCCGCGGTGGTGCCGCCTCCCGTGCGGGTGGGGCCGCCTCCCGTGCGGGAGGGGCCGCTTCCCGTGCGGGTGGGGCCGCCTCCCGCGTGGCGGGCGAGGAGCGGGCCCTGACGAGCGTCGCGGCCGGCGACACGTACGAGGGCGAGGAGCCGGCGGACCAGCCCCGGCTGTGGCACGTCACGCTCAGCGTCTCGGGCGACGAGGCCCCGCTGAAGGAGGTCAGGCGCGGTCTCGAACAGCTCGCCCACGACCACCCCTTTCTGCTGACCAGCCGGTACGCCAACGACCACGCGGAGATCCGCTACTGGGAAGAGGCCCGCGACCTGCACGACGCGGCGGCGGTCGCACTGCGCCTGTGGGGCGAGCACCGCCAGACCGCCAAGCTCCCGCCCTGGGAGATCGTCGGCCTGGAGGTCATCGACCGCGAGACGTACCACCAGCGGATCGCGGAGGGCTACGGACCGCTGCCGGCGACGCCCGTCGGAGTGCACCCCTTTTGAGTCCGCGTCGGGGCCCACGCCGGAGTTCGCCCCTTTTGAGTCCGCGTCCGGGCCCACGCCGGAGTTCGCCCCTCTTGAGCCCCCGTCGGAGTTCGCCCCTTTTGAGCCCGTCTCGCGGTGTGGGATAGCCGGTGGACCGGCTCGCGCGGCGCACTACCCTTCCCTCATGACCACGCTCTCGCCGTACGACTCGATGTCCCCGGTCACCCAGGCCGCCTACCGCGCGAAGGCCGCCGCCGCCGACCTGGCGCCCCTGCCGCGGGCCGAGAAGGACGACGCGCTGCTCGCGATCGCGGACGCGCTGGAGGTCCGTACCAGCGAGATCGTCGCCGCCAACGCCAAGGACATCGCGCGCGCCCGCGAGGCCGGGACCAGCGAGACCGTCATCGACCGCCTCACGCTCACGCCCGAGCGCGTGCGCGCGATCGCCTCCGACGTCCGCGACGTGGTGGCGCTGCCCGACCCGGTCGGCGAGATCGTCCGCGGCTCGACCCTCCCGAACGGCATCGACCTGCGCCAGGTCCGTGTGCCGCTCGGCGTCGTCGGCATCATCTACGAGGCCCGCCCGAACGTGACGGTCGACGCCGCCGCGCTCTGCCTGAAGTCCGGGAACGCGGTGCTGCTGCGCGGCTCGTCGTCCGCGTACGAGTCGAACACGGCGCTCGTACGGGTCCTGCGCGACGCCGTGGGCGGCGCCGGGCTGCCCGCCGACGCCGTCCAGCTCGTGCCCGGCGAGGGCCGCGAGTCCGTACGCGAGCTGATGCGCGCCCGCGGCCTTGTCGACGTCCTCATCCCGCGCGGCGGCGCCTCGCTGATCCGCACGGTCGTCCAGGAGTCCACTGTCCCGGTCATCGAGACCGGCACCGGCAACTGCCACGTCTACGTCGACGCGAACGCCGACCTCGACATGGCGATCGACATCCTGATCAACTCCAAGGCCCAGCGGCCCAGTGTCTGCAACGCCGCCGAGACGCTCCTGGTCCACCAGGACATCGCCCCCGAGTTCCTGCCGCGCGCCCTGGACGCCCTCGCGGACGCCGGGGTCACCGTGCACGCCGACGAGCGCGTCCTCGCCTACGCCAAGGACTCCAAGGCCACCGTCGTCGAGGCGACCCCCGAGGACTGGGAGGCGGAGTACCTCTCGTACGACATCGCCGCCGCCGTCGTCGACTCGCTCGACAGAGCGGTGGAGCACATCCGGCTGTGGACCTCGGGCCACACCGAGGCCATCGTCACCACCTCGCAGCAGGCCGCTCGCCGCTTCACCCAGCTGGTCGATTCCACGACGGTCGCCGTGAACGCGTCGACCCGCTTCACCGACGGCGGCCAGTTCGGCTTCGGCGCGGAGATCGGCATCTCCACGCAGAAGCTGCACGCGCGGGGGCCGATGGGGCTGCCGGAGCTCACGAGCACGAAGTACATCGTCACAGGGGATGGGCACATTCGGCGCTGAGGCTCCCGGGGCAAGAGCGTCCGGCGTCGCCACTGACATCGGCGCCGGCTCCGGAGCGCCGCCGGGGGCGCGCGGCGCG
Organism: Streptomyces sp. R41; assembly: GCF_041053055.1. NCBI lineage: Bacteria > Bacillati > Actinomycetota > Actinomycetes > Kitasatosporales > Streptomycetaceae > Streptomyces > Streptomyces sp. R41. The sequence goes on along the minus strand of NZ_CP163443.1, from coordinate 3,709,174 downwards.
TGTTTCGCGGCCCGCGGTCCGCGCGAGGCGCATCTCGTCAGGTGGATGAATTTCCATACCGTCTGCCCAAAATGACCCCCCAGGTCTACTCTGGATCCGTGCCGGAGGACGTGGGGGGCACGCCGTTCCCTGACGGCTGGGAGCCCGACGACGACCGCGACCGCGGGGGTGCGGACGAAGAGTTCGCCTCCGTGGTCTTCGACGAGGACTTCGTACGGGCGGCGGTGATCCACGAGCCGACCGCAGTGGAGAGACTCCTGGCAGCCGCTCAGGCCCGCGCGGAGGCCTCCGAGGCCGAGGGGCGCCGGGCGCACGCCCGGGGCGCACGCGGCGACGACGAGCGCTACGACGAATCCTTCGGGCCCGACGGCCGTGGCGATTTCGGCCACGATCCCGACTTGGACGATCTGGACGACACCGAGGTCCTGGAAGGCCGCTACGGCGCACCGGGGACGTACGGCAGGGTCTATGGAAAACAGACCCGCTGGCACCGCCCCGTCGCCTGGATCCTCGCCCTCGTGATGGGCGTCGGCATGGTCGCCCTTGCCTTCACGGCGGTCTACCGGGGCGCGTCTTCGGGCCGCCAGGAACAGGTCCCGCCGCCGCCCGCCTCGACGGGCCTGGAACAGGGCCGGGACAAAGTCACCGGCACCGGACCCTCCGCTTCGGCCGACTACTCCCAGCCAGCGGTGTCGGCGGTCCCCCGGACACCCTGACACCAGCGCTGCCGACGACCCTTCGAACACCGTGACGATCCTGGTGAGAACCTGTCAGAACTTGTCGTGTAGCAGGGCGTTTACCTGAGCTCCGGGAGACCTACTCTGAATGTATGGGCGGGCCTGGAGACCCACCTGAGGGGACACCCGAGGGTGCTCCCGCTGGTGGAGAGGACGAGTACCGATCCGTCGTCTTCGACGAGTCGTTCGTTCGTGCTGCCCGCCTCCAGGAATTCTCCGCCCAGGAGCGCATGGCCGACCACGCCCCGGCCGTACGTCGCCGCCCGGCCCTCCAGCGCGGGCTGTCCCGGCAGGCGCTGATCCTCGTCCTGCTGATCGCCATAGCCTTCGGCACCGCGATCTACATGGGCGTACGCCACCCGTATCAGACCCCCACCGCCCAGCCCCCCGAGCCGCTGCGGATGACGGTCATACCCCTGGCCCCGCAGACCGCCGTGCCCGGCTCCACGAACGCCGAGGAGCTGTACGCGCACAGCCCGGCCGCCCAGTTCCGCATCGGCGCCGAGGGCATCACACTGCCCGCCTCCCGGCGCACCGCGCACTTCTCCGACAGCCAGGTCGTCACCGCCCTGACCACCGCCAAGGACTACCTCGTCGAGTCCTCCCTCGACCCGGACGTCCTCACCGGCGGCGCCACCCGGCCGGTACGGATACTGCTCGACCCGCAGCAGCTCGACCAGTTCGACCAGAGCCTCGACCGGCCGACCGCGGACGGCCGGCACGCGCCCACCGGCTGGCTGGTCCGCTTCGACGCGGCCCAGGCCCAGCTCGCCGACAAGAAGATCCGTGTGCAGGGCACCCTCCAGGCCGCCGAGTTCGACTCGAACACCCTTGAGGTCATCGCCGACCACACCTTCGTGTACGCGCTGAAGCCGACGGGCTTGGACGCGCACGCGAAGGCCTCGCTGTTCACCGTCCGGCGCGAGCTGCACTTCCGCTTCGACCGCGACGACCTGCGCATGCACCAGGCCGAGCTGGTCGTCTCCTACGTCCAGGCCGGGCCGCTCGCCTGCTCCGAGGACTCGGTCAACCAGCTGCACCCGCTGCTGGCGGGACAGACGGCGAAGGCGGGCGGCCCGGCCGGCACCGACCCCTACGCCACCGGCAGCGCGACGGCGTTGTGCGGGTCGCTGGCGACGAGCGCGCAGCCGAGGCTGTAGCTGTTGCCGGCGGCGTCTGCGGTCGCTGGGCCGGTTTCCGGTCAGCCGTTGCCGTTGGGGCTCTCGTCGTCCGGGTGCGTGTCGGTGTCCCGCGGCGGCGCGTCCTTGGGTGAACCGGACGTGTCCTTGGGCGAACCACCGCTCGCGAAGCCGCCGAAGCCGCGTCGCACCCGGCCCCCGAGGTCTCCGGCACCGCCCGCGATGTCGCTGACCAGCTTCATCAGCGGGTCCTTGGAGTTCTTCACGTCGCTGGCGTAGTTGGCCGCCGACTGCCGGAAGGAGTCCGAGACCGAGGTGTCCTTGTCCTCGCTGCGCCGCGGGTAGTGACCGTCCATGATCCGCTGGTAGTCGCGGGACTCGGCCCACTTCTTCAGCTCGGCGGCGCGCACGGTGGTGAAGGGGTGCGTGCGGGGGAGCGTATTGAGGATCTTGAGCACGGAGTCGCGCAGGTCGCCCCCGGCCTCGTACTCATCGGCCTGCGCGAGGAACGCGTCCACGTTCATCTCGTGCAGATGATTGCCTCCCGCGAGCTTCATCAGGCCGCGCATCGAGGCCCGCAGGTCCTGGCCGACCAGGAGCCCGGCGCGGTCCGCGGACAGCTCCGACTTGCGGAACCACTCGCGCAGCGCGGTGACGATCGCCATGATCGCGAGGTTCCCGAGCGGGATCCAGGCGACCCGGAGCGCGAGGTTGGTGAGGAAGAGCAATATCGTGCGGTAGACCGCGTGGCCGGAGAGCGCGTGGCCGACCTCATGGCCGACGACCGCCCGCATCTCCTCCTCGTCCAGCAGCTCGACGAGCCCCGTCGTCACGACGATGATCGGCTCGTCCAGGCCGATGCACATCGCGTTCGGCTGCGGGTCCTGGGCGACGTACATCGGCGGGACCTTCTCCAGGTCCAGGATGTAACAGGCGTCCCGCAGCATGTCGTTGAGGTGCGCGAACTGGGCTTCCGAGACGCGCACCGAATCGGACAGGAACAGCAGCCGCAGGCTGCGTTCGGGCAGCAGACCGCTGAGCGCCTTGAAGACGGTGTCGAAGCCGCTGAGCTTGCGCAGGGCCACCAGGGCCGAGCGGTCCGCCGGGTGTTCGTACGCCCGGGAGGAGATCCCCTCGAAGCGCCTGCGCTGCCTGCTCGGCACGTTCTCGTGCCCGTTCTGCTCGTGGCCGTCGTCGGACATGTGTTCCCCCATGTGCGTCTGAGTGCCCTGTGTGCCCCCAAGGCAGGGCCCAGCCTAGGCGGAGATACCGTGGACGGGCAGTACAGAGAAGGAGTCGTACGCCATGGAGCACATCTCCGCAGCCGCTTGGCTCACCGAGGCCGCGAACGCGGCAGACAAGCAGGGCCCGGGCAATCTGCTCCGTGTCGTGCTGATCGTGATGGTCGTCGGAGTGGCTCTGACCGCCTGGTTCCTGCTGCGGGGGTACAAGCGGGACGACTGAGCCCGCGCCATGGAGGGAGGCCGCGGCAACCGGCACAGGGGTGTGCGCGGCAACCGGCGTCCCCAACGGCGGAGTCGGCGTGATCGTGGCGAAGGCACCCGCATACGATGGGCCGACGTCTTTATCCCGCCCACACCGGATAGGTCCTGCCGAGATGAGCTTCCACAGCACCGCTGCACAGTTGGTCACCGTCGCCGCCGAGGGCGAGAATGGCGGCAACCACGAGAGCCTCAGCCCCTTCCTGACCGGCGGCGGGGCCCTCTTCATCCTGCTTCTGCTGCTGTGGATCACCACGCGCTTCAACCGGGACCGCTGAGCCCTACCGGGCCCGCTCCGGGCCCCTGTCGGCCGGAGCCCGTAGGTCGGGCCGGTAGGGTCTGCACGCATGGGAGAGCAGGACATGCCTACCGGTCCGGCGAGTGACACGGAGAGCGGCGCCGCCGGCGCCGCCACGGGTGGCGCGAGCGGCGTGGCCGACGGCGCGGCGAAGCATCTGACGACCGGCCCCGGAAACGGCCCCTCGAATCCGGGCAAGCGCCGCCTCGGCGTGATGGGCGGAACCTTCGACCCGATCCACCACGGGCACCTCGTGGCGGCCAGCGAGGTCGCCGCGCAGTTCCACCTCGACGAGGTGGTGTTCGTACCGACCGGGCAGCCGTGGCAGAAGACCGACCGAAAGGTCAGCCCGGCCGAGGACCGCTATCTGATGACGGTCATCGCGACCGCCGAGAATCCCCAGTTCTCGGTGAGCCGCATCGACATCGACCGCGGCGGCCCGACCTACACCACGGACACCCTGCGCGACCTGAAGGCGCTCAACCCCGACACCGACCTCTTCTTCATCACGGGCGCCGACGCCCTCGGCCAGATCCTCACCTGGCGGTACACGGAAGAACTGTTTTCCCTCGCGCACTTCATCGGAGTCACCCGGCCCGGCCACACGCTGACCGATCCGGGGCTTCCCGAGGGCGGTGTCTCGCTCGTCGAGGTTCCCGCGCTCGCCATCTCGTCCACAGATTGCCGTGCGAGGGTCGCCAAGGGCGATCCCGTCTGGTATCTGGTGCCGGACGGTGTGGTGCGCTACATCGACAAGCGCGAGCTGTACCGCGGCGAGTGAGCCGAGAGGGGCACCGGTGAACGACCGATACGACGGATACGCGGGCGGCGACCAGTACGAGCTCGTCGGCTACGACGAGTTCGGGCAGCCTGTGTACGGACAGGTGCCGCAGCAGCCTCCCCAGGGGTACGACTCCTACGGCGCCCAGCCGCAGGGCTACGGCTACGACCCGTACGCGACCGGTCAGCAGCAGCCCGTCCAGGGCTACGACACGGGCCAGCAGCCGCCTGTGTCGCCGTATGACACCGGTCAGCAGCCCACCGTGTCGCCCTATGCCACCGGTCAGCAGCCGCCCGTCCCCTCGTACGACTCCTACGACCCTTACGGCACCGGCGCGCCCGGCGCCGCCGGGACCACCTCGCCCGCGTACGACCGCTACGGGCAGGCCGCGGGCACGGCCGGCGCCGCGAGTACCGGTCAGCAGCCCCGAGTTGCCGAGCAGACCGCCTACATCCCGCAGCAGGCCGGACCCGCCAAGGACGGCGAACCCCGTCCCGGTCGGGCCGACCGGGACTACCGCACCGAGCAGTTCGCCTTCGTCGAGGAGCAGGAGGACGACTCCGAAGACGTCATCGACTGGCTGAAGTTCACCGAGAACCGCACCGAACGCCGCGAGGAGGCCCGGCGCAGGGCCCGCAGCAGGGTCGTCGCCCTGGTCGTGGTGCTCGCGCTGGTCGCGGTCGGTGGCGTCGGCTACCTCTGGTACGCGGGCAAGCTGCCCGGCACGGCCTCGAAGGGCAAGTCCGGTACGACGGCCGCCGTGGGCGCCCAGAACCGCGACGTGATCGTCGTCCACCTGCACAACACCAACGGTGGCGGCACCTCCACGGCGCTGCTCGTCGACAACACCACCACCAAGCAGGGCACCACCGTTCTGCTGCCCAACTCCCTTGCCCTGACGGACGACGACGGCACGACGACCACGCTCGCCAAGTCCGTCGACGGCGACGGCTCCTCCGGGACCCAGGACGCGATCGACACGGTGCTCGGGACCAACATCCAGGGCACCTGGCGCCTCGACACTCCCTATCTCAACAACCTCGTCGAGCTCGTCGGCAACATCGACATCACCACCAACGCCAATGTGCCGGATCCCGATGCGAAGAAGAAGGGCGAGTCGCCCCTCGTGAAGAAGGGCGAGGACCAGAGCCTCAGCGGCAAGATGGCCGTCGCCTACGCCACCTACCGGGCCTCCGGCGAGTCCCAGAACGCGCAGTTGGAGCGGTTCGGACAGGTCATGCAGGGCGTGCTGCGCAAGCTGTCCTCCGACAAGCAGGCCGCGACCACCACCGTGCAGACCCTGGCGCAGATCCTCGACCCCTCTCTGACCGACCAGGACCTGGGCGCCTTCCTCGCCAAGCTCGCCGACCTCGCCAAGGGCGGCGACTACAAGACCGCGCTGCTGCCCGTGCAGCAGGACGGCACCCTGAGCGCGAGTGCCTCCGACAGCGTGGTCAAGGACGTGCTCGGCGGTACCGCGAAGAGCCCCGACGCCGGCGCCGCCGTCCGCGTCGGCATCAAGAACGCCACCGGCAACAAGGCTGCCACCGGGCAGGCCCGCGTCGTCCTGGTCAACGGCGGTTACACCTTCCTCGACTCCGGCACCGCCACCGCCGCCCAGAGTGTGTCCCAGATCACATACGCGGACGCCGCCAAGAAGAACGACGCCGTCGAGGTCGCCAAGACGCTGGGCCTGCCCACCAGCAGCGTGAAGAAGGGCAAGGCCACGTCCAACGCGGACGTGTCCGTGGTCCTGGGTCAGGACTACAAGGCGAGCAGCGGCTCGACGGGGTGACCGACGCCACGTCCCGGGGGCGCCCGGGGCGGGGCCGGAGAAACGCGTGGGGTGTCGTCGGCGGTCCGTGAGACCCTTGAGTCATTACTGACCGCCGACGGAAAGCCGCGTAGTGACCGCCACGGACCGCTCCATCGAGCTCATCAACACCGCCGCACAGGCGGCCGCAGACAAGCTCGCGCACGACATCATCGCCTACGACGTCAGCGACGTGCTCTCCATCACCGACGCCTTCCTGCTGGCGTCCGCGCCCAACGACCGCCAGGTCAAGTCGATCGTCGACGAGGTCGAGGAGCGGCTGAGCAAGGAGCTCGGCGCCAAGCCGGTACGCCGAGAGGGCGACCGCGAGGCCCGCTGGGTCCTGCTCGACTACGTAGACATCGTGGTGCACGTGCAGCACAGCGAGGAGCGTGTCTTCTACGCCCTCGAGCGGCTGTGGAAGGACTGCCCGGAGCTGGACCTGCCCGCCGACGCCAAGGCCACCCGCGGCAAGGCAGCCGAGCACGCCAAGCTCCAGGCCGAGGAGGACTCCGCCGAACTGGGGGAGCTGCGGTGAGCGCCGAGGTCGGGAAGAAGCCGGGCCGGGGCCGCCGTGTCATCCTCTGGCGGCACGGCCAGACCGCCTGGAATGTGGAGCGCCGCTTCCAGGGCAGCACGGACGTCGAGCTCACCGAGACCGGCAAGGGCCAGGCCCGCCGCGCCGCCCGGCTGCTCGCCTCGCTGAAGCCCGACGCGATCGTCGCCTCGGACCTCCGGCGCGCCGCGAACACGGCCGCAGAGCTGTCCGCCCTCACCGGCCTTGACGTCACCCACGACGAGGGCCTGCGGGAGACCTACGCGGGCGTCTGGCAGGGGCTGACGCACGAGGAGATCATCGCCCGGTACGGCGACCAGTACTCCGCCTGGAAGCGCGGCGAGCCGGTGCGCCGCGGCGGTGGTGAACTGGAGACCGAGGTCGCCGACCGCGCCGCCCCCGTGGTGCTGCGGCACGCCGACAAGCTCCCCCAGGACGGCACCCTCGTGGTGGTCAGTCATGGCGGCACGATCCGCACCACCATCGGCCGGCTTCTCGGCCTGGAGTCCCAGCACTGGGAGAGTCTCGGCGGCCTCTCCAACTGCTGCTGGTCCGTCCTCGGTGAGGGCGCCCGTGGCTGGCGCCTCCTGGAGCACAACGCCGGCACGCTGCCGGAGCCGGTGCTCGGCGACGACGACTGAGCGGCCCCCTGTCCGGTCCCGCGGGCCCGTCGGGACCGGATTTCACTTTCGGCCTGGTCGCAGGCTAAAGTTCTTCTTGTTCGCCCCGCCGGGCGGGAAGAACGCAAGGGGCTATAGCTCAGTTGGTAGAGCGCCTGCATGGCATGCAGGAGGTCAGGAGTTCAATTCTCCTTAGCTCCACAGATTGACTCTCTTTTGAGTTGTCAAAGATCAGTGGTAAAGATCCCGTTCCCATCAGGGGGCGGGATTTTTCATGTCCCCGCCCCTATCGCCTCGGCATTCAGAGAGTGTGACGGCGGCCACAACTTCTCCCGCCGATCCCGCAAGACGGCCAGCCCTCTCCTCGCCTCCTCGTCTTCCGGTGTGTACGCCACGATCCGGCACTCCGGCATGCCGTTGATCGACAGCGACACCGAGGTCATGTGCAGTTCGCCCGCCGCCTCGTGCCGGAAGGTCTTCACGCGCGGTCCCGGCGGCACGACGTCGCCGCCCGCCCACAGCTCCGCGAAATAGGCACTGGCGCCCGACAACCTGCGTATGAAGTCCTCCCAGGCCGGCTCGCCGACATGTCTGCCGTACGACGACCGCATGGTCGCCACCATCAACGGCAGCTCGCTGTCCCGGAACACGACGGGGCAGTTCGGCTCGGGCACGGTGAACAGCGTCCACAGCGCGTTGGGAACGCCGATGTGGAGCGTCTGCGGTACGAAGAACAGGTCGCGGTAAGGGGGGTTGGTGGCAAGGATGTCGTACCGCGAGTTGTAGACCGCCGCCGGACGTGGGTCGAGGGCGTCGATGATGCCCTGGATCTCCTCGCTCACGGGCTGCGCGGGGCCCTCACGTTCGGGTTCGTAGGGCACCTCGGCCAGGTGGTAGAGATGCTCGCGCTCGGGCTGGTCGAGGCGCAGCGTGCGCGCCACCGCGTCCAGGACCTGCGCGGACGCGTTGATCGGGCGCCCCTGCTCGAGCCACGTGTACCAGGTGACGCCGACGCCGGAGAGCTGTGCGACCTCCTCGCGGCGCAATCCCGGCGTACGGCGCCGTAAGCCGGGCGGCATCCCCACGTCGGACGGTGTCACCCGCGCCCGCCTGCTGCGCAGAAAAGCGGCCAGCTCGGGCCTGCGGCGCTGTGTCGTGTTCATCGGCTTCACATCCCCCGTCACTCATCGTGCGTGCCGAACCCGTCCGCTGCCAGGTGCTGTCAGTACCAGCATCGGCGGGCTCTCGTTACCCGTATCCGGCCGCCGTCACGCTCGACGGCATGACGACGACAACCCCCGCGGGAACAGGTCCCGCACGCGGTCCAAGTCCTGAGACCAGTAAAGACCCCGGCACTGACAATCGGCCCGGACGGCTGCTCGCGGTCGTGCTCGCGGCCCAGTTCATGGCATTGCTCGATGTCTTCATCGTGAACGTCGCGGTGCCCACGATCGGTTCCGAACTCCACGCGTCCGGCGCCGGACTGCAGTTGGTGGTCGCCGGATACTCCATCTCGTACGCCGTGCTGCTGATCACCGGAGCACGGCTGGGCGACCGGCTCGGGCACCGCCGGGTTCATCTGGCCGGGCTCGCGCTGTTCACCGGTGCCTCGCTGGCCTGCGGACTCGCCCAGAGAACAGGGGAGTTGATCGCTTTCCGTCTGGTCCAGGGCGCCGGATCGGCCGTGATGATCCCGCAGGTGCTCAGCCTGGTCCAGCGCAACTTCATCGGCGAGGCCCGGGCTCGCGCCCTCGGCGCCTACGCGGCCGTTCTCGCCACCGGCGCCGCGGCCGGGCAGGTGCTGGGCGGCGTGCTGGTCAGCGCCGACCTGTTCGGCACCGGCTGGCGGCCGGTGTTCCTGGTCAACGTGCCCGTGGGCGTCGTACTCCTGGCCGTCGGCAGCCGCGTACTGCCGCGGGACGACGTATCGGCCCTTGAGCGCTCGCGCCGCCTCGACCTGCCGGGGCTCGTGCTGCTCGCCGCCGCCGTCTCCCTCTTCACCGTGCCGCTCGTGCTCGGACAGGAGGAGGACTGGCCACTGTGGTCCTGGCTGTCGCTGGGAGCGGCCGCGGTGTTCTTCGCCCTGTTCTGCCTTTACGAATCCCGGCTGGCCCCGCGCGGCGGGGTGCCGCTGATCGCGCCGAGGGTGCTGCGCCACCCCGGCATCGGCCTCGCGGTCTTCCGGCTCCTGGCCGTGATGGCGGTCAACGCGGGCTTTCTGTTCGCACTCACCCTCCACATCCAGGGCGGCCTCGGCTACAGCGCCCTGCGCGCGGGACTCACCTTCGCACCCACCGCGGCGGTCTTCGGGCTGGTCGGTCTGACCTGGCGCAACTGGCCCGCCTTCTGGCAACGCGGCCTGATACCGATCGGGTTCGCGCTCGCCGCCGTCTCCGTGGCCGGGGTCGGAGGCGTACTGAAGGACGGGGGCGACGGCGGCCTGTGGCTGTACGTGGCGTTCGCGGGCGTGGGCGCCGGGCTCGCGCTCGGCTTCAGCCCTACGCTCACCAGGGCCCTTGCCACGGTGCGGCCCGAAGACGCGGCGGACGCGAGCGGACTGCTCGCGACGGTCACCCAGCTCGGTCAGCTGATCGGTGTCGCGGCCTTCGGCACACTCTTCTTGAACCGGCTTGAGTCACTCGGGGCCCCCGGGGCGTATACCTCTGCGGACGCGCTCCTCGCGTGCACGTATGCGCTGGCCGCGACGGCCACGCTGGGCGCCGTGTCCGGACTGGTACGAAGGCGTCGCTGACCGTATTGCTCCGGCCGTGGCAGAATCAAACGGCCGGAAGGGGGCGCGGCCCGACGGGAGGGAGAAGCGATGCCTGCGAGCATCCTCGAGGAGGTCGACATTCTCCTCGAAGTGGCACTGACGCGGAAAAAAGCCACTCTTCTCAACTGCCCTTCCTGCGGATCGGTCCTCGTCGCCCAGGTCCTCGGTGACAACGGCGGGATCTCCTACGTGTGCACGGCCTGCGGCCACAGCTGGAGCTGATCGATGGGTGCACACAGGCGGAAGTGCGATTGGTGCGGCAGTGGTACGCCGATCGTCCGCGACATGGAACCGGTCAACCACGACTACCAGTACTGGTGCGAGGAGTGCGCGCGGGCGCTGATCATAAAAGGCGACCCCATCGAGACGTACCGAGAGCTTGAGGGCGAGCCGATCTACGGTCGGCTCCTCGACGAGCACTGCACGCTCAAACGGTTCTACTCGTTCGCCACAGCCTGACCCCGATGAGGGCCAGGAAAGCGAAACCGATTCCTACGTAGAGGGCCGACAGGGTCAACTCGGCGCCATCCTGGTGCAGTTCGAGCCTGCCCGGCCCGTGCGGCACCCACCACAGCGCGTACGTGCAGAAGGCCAGGGCCATGCAGACGGCGGCCGTCCGGCTCGTCGCCGCGAGGACCAGCACCATCGGTACGCACCACACCCAGTGGTGCGACCACGACACCGGACTCACCAGCAGCGCCGTCACCGCGCAGGAGGTCGTCGCCCAGGCGCGCCGCCCACGCAGCTCGGCGGCCACGGCGATCGCGAGGCCCCCGACGCCCGCCAGGGCCGCCGTCGCGCCCCACCAGACGCCGGGCTCCGTGGTGTGCAGCAGCCGGGCCAGGACGCCGCGCAGCGACTGGTTCGCGGTGTCCTCGACGAGCCCGACCCGGCCCGCCGCGAAGACCATGCGGGTCCAAAAGCGCCAGGAGTCGTACGGCAGGACGGCCGCCGCCAGCAGCGTCGCACCGGCGAACGCGGCGGCGGCCCCGCGCGCGTGCCGCAGCCACGGCCCTCCGGAACCCCGCCTTGTGTGCCCAACGATGCCGGTGACCAGCAGGAACACCGCGAAAAGCGCGGGCGTCAGCTTGATCGCCGCCGCGATCCCGATGCCCACCCCGGCACAGCGGTGCCCGGGCCGCCGTGACAGGTCCCACAGCACCAGCACGGCGAGCAGCAGATTGATCTGGCCGTACCGCAGCGTCGTCCACACCGGCTCGCACCACACGGCGGCCGCGGCGACCCACCAGACGCACTCCACGCGCGCGTGGCCGATGACTCGCAGCGAGAGGGCCACGAACACCACAAGAAGAGCCAGGTTTCCGGCCGTCGCCAGGGTGCGCATGGCCGCCGTGCCCAGCAGCGTCAGCGGTGTGAACAGCAGCGCCGCGAACGGCGGGTAGGTGGTGGGCAGATGGGCCTCGGTCGTGCGCAGCGCGTAGAGGTCGCCGCCGGCGCGGACCGTCTCGCCCTCCGCGCGGTACACCATCAGGTCGATCATCGACACATGCGCGGCCCGCTGTGCGCACCAGAAGGCGGCGAACGACAACAGGCACACCCCCAGGGCGACGGGCGCACGGCGGCGGACACGGGGGAGCGCGATCACGGTCACGAAGGCCGACACTATCCCGCATGTCCGTATTGTCTGGGCGCGACGGAAACGATTTGGTGGTGCACCCGGAGGACCGTGTAATGTTGGCGTCGCCGCCGGGGAAAACCGGGCGGCACGGTCAACATGCGGCTCCGCCGCGTGGCCGCAAGGGGCTATAGCTCAGTTGGTAGAGCGCCTGCATGGCATGCAGGAGGTCAGGAGTTCAATTCTCCTTAGCTCCACAGACGTTGAAGGCGGGCCACCCGATCAGGGTGGCCCGCTTCTTCGTGTTCAGCGTCCGCTGCCGAGCGCCCGGCGGCCGCGCCCCTGGGAGAGGACCGGCAGGTTGTTGCGCGCCGGGGCGGAGGGCCGGGTGTCCTCCTCGATGCGCAGTGCGAGCGCCGGGCAGCGTCGTACGGCGCGTAGGGCCTTCGCCTCCGCGTACCGGGGCACCTGCGCCTGCGCGACGGTCGGGAAGCCGTCGGCGCCCAGCTCGAAGACCTCCGGAAGGATGTCCGCGCACAGCCCGTGCCCCCGGCACAGCGTCCAGTCGACGTAGATCTTCTGACGGCTTGGACCGGCCTCCTGCTGCCCCTGGCCGCCCGGGATGCCCGTAGGAGCCTGGCCGCCCTCGAAGAGCGGCAGAACGCCCTCCACGGGCCTTCCGCAGCCATTGCCGAGGACGTGCGCGGCCAGGTCGTCCGTGAACGCCTTGATGGTCGACTCGATGAACATCGCCGAACCGTCCGGGTGCGAGCAGGCGCCGCGCCGCTTCACGGCCTTGGCGACCTGCTTCACGGCCTCCAGGGCTGCCGGGCCGCCGCCGTTGAGGATGTCCTCCAGGCCGCGCGCCGCGGCGGGCAGACCCAGGTAGCAGGGACCGCACTGCCCCGCGCTCTCCTCGGCCAGCCACTGCGCCACCCGCAGTGACTCGCCGAGCGGGCACGTCTGCTGGCTGATCGGGAGGATCGCGCCGGCGCCGAGCGCACCGCCCACCGCGTCCAGGGAGTTGCGCGAGACGATCGCCTCGTTGACCGTCGCCGCGTCCAGCCACTTGCCGTGGTAGCCGCCGGTCAGCACGCCCTGCGGCATGGGCGGGGCGCCGGCCAGCTGGAGCACGTAGCGCAGCGGCACACCCGTCGGGACCTCGATCACCATGGGGCGGGCGACCGCGCCGGAGACGGTGAGCATGACGGTGCCGGGCTCGTCGTACAGGCCGGTGTTGCGGTAGCGGTCGGGGCCTATGCGCGCGGCGATGGCCAGCTGGGCGAACGTCTCGGCGTTGGACAGCAGCGTGGGCGCGCCGCCGACGCCGCTCTGTGAGGCGCTGATCTTGCGGCCGGGCGGGATCGCCGGGCCGCCGTCGATGGACCGGATCAGCGAGGCGGCCGCTCCGGTCACCATGCGCACCGGATTGCGCTGCACGCGCGCGCGAAGGGGCGACCCGCGCCGGTTGCTCAGCCCGCGCTCGGCCAGCGCGGCTTCCATCGAGGCCTGCGTGGACGCACGTGTCACTCCGATGACCAGAGTGCGGGCGCCCATGGCCTCCGCGGCCAGCAGCGCGCCGTCCAGGATGAGGTGCGGGGCACGGTTGATGAGCACCGTGTCCTTGCGGCAGGCGGGTTCGTCCTCACTTCCGTTGACGACCACCACGGGGCGGATGCCCTTCTTGATGGCCGACTCGGCGACCGAGCGCAGCTTCTTGGCGAAGGGGAAGCCCGCTCCGCCGCGACCCTTCAGGGAGATCGCCTCGGCGAGGCCCGCGAGCTGCTCACCGCCCATGGGTTCGAGCGGCCCGTGCACCTTGAGGTGCATGGGTAGATCCAGTCGTTCAACCAGGTCGAAGCCCGACGTGAGCTGCGGAAGCCCGACGACGCGGACCTCCGGGACGTCGGGCAGGGCCTCGTTCACTTAAAAGCCTCCGGAAGGGGCGTTCCATGATTCACCGGAGCCAGGAGCGTCGAAGGCGCCCGGCAGTACTTCAGTCGTGGGACCGCTGTCGTACGTGTCGTTGGTGTTGTACGTGCCGTAGGCGGGGTTCGTCTCACCGGTGTCGTACACGTCACTCGTGCCGTAGGCGTTGGCGGCCGAATTGTCATAGACCGGGATGTTGTATCCCGTGTCGTTGAGGGGGTCGTACGCCGATTGGGGCGCCTCGCCGACGGGGGGCGGGGAGGGGATGGGCCAGCTGCCCGACGTGCTGCTGCCGTCGGCGCGCGGGAACGACTCGGTGGGCTGCATGTCCATGGGCACCTGGAAGCGCTCGGTCGGGGTGGGACCGAAGCTCTCTCCGCCGGACCCCCCGCCGGACACCGCCCGGTAGGCGGCCGCGAAGCCGGGCACGCTGCCCGTGCTGGCGGGGTCGGGTGCGGCCTCGTACAGCGGCGAAGGGGACTGGGTGCGCTGCGGGGGGACGAACGAGTCCCCCACGGCCTGAGCCTGGGCGGAGCGTGCGGCAAAGCCCGGCAGCGCGGAGTCCGCGGCGGCGGCACGGGATGCCTCCAGATCCTCGCGGGCTCGGGCGCCGGGGCTGTTGTTCTCCCCGATGATCGCCAGGATCCGGTCGGCGACCTTGCGCTTGACGGGGCCGGAGGCCGAGCGCAGCCACAGGGCGCCCATCACGGCGACCAGGCAGAGGCTGTAGAGCACCGTGACGTACGTCTTGGCGGGGCGCCCCGCGTACAGGCCGTGCACCAGGGCCGAGCACCAGGCCGGATACGCCAGCATGTGCACGGCCCGCCAGCGTGCCGCGACCGGCGCGGGGGACGCGAAGGCGCTGCGCAGCGCGCCGGTGATGGCCGTGAAGATCATGAGCAGGCCGGCCAGGGAGCCGAAGCCGATGAGGCCGTTGGTGCCCGTGATGCCGAGCCCGAAGGGGATCAGCGCGGCGACCAGTGTGGTGTGGTCGAGGGCCAGCTTGACCGTGATGTGCAGAAGGAGGAAGGCGACCGAGGAGACCGCGGTGGTCCTGTGCACGGCCTGGGCGACCAGCCGCTGACGTGTGTTGAGGAACAGCCGGTCGGTGGCGACGAGGCCCCACACGACGGAGCAGGTGAGGGCGACCAGTGACAGCACGCCGGCGCCGAAGTTGAGGAAGTCGCGCAGGCCGTCGCCTCCGACCAGCACGACCATGGGTATGAGCAACAGAGCGGCAGCCGTCAGCGCCCCGTAGGCCGAGCGGCCCGGTCGGGGTAGCGAGCTGTTGTTGCGACGAGGGTTCATGGGGGGTTACTCCCAACGGTTCGGGGAAGCGGTCCCGAAGCCGCACTCTAAGTCGAGCCATACCGATGGGTACGAGGTTTGAGTTATTGCGTTGTTATCAAAGGGCAACGAGGTCTTTGTGTTGTCCCTTAGCGTCCGTTACGCGAAGTAATATTTGAACATTGTTCAGCTTTTTCGGTGATCGCGCCGTGATCGTGCGGCGGCCGTAAGGGTGGCACGGAGTGTCGAACGGTCCCTGGAAGCTCGTCGCGGCGCCCACGGGGGCTGCGGTACCCTGACGCCATGCGTGCCGTACGCCTTCTGCTTAGCGAGCCGCGCTGATCAGTCCCGACCACTGAAATCTTGGTCGGAATCGGCGCGGCGTCCCCTCCTGTGCGAGGGGATTTTTCGTTTCTTGAATGTCGCAGCCGCTGGCAGAGACGATCGATGGAGCTTTGAGGATCATGAGCGAGACGAATACCGCTGCCGCCACCGAGGTGGCAGCGCCGCACCGCTACACGGCCGCCCTGGCCGCTGAGATCGAAGCACGCTGGCAGGACTTCTGGGACGCCGAGGGCACGTACGAGGCACCGAACCCGAGCGGCGACCTGGCGGGGGACCCCGAACTGGTCGCCAAGCCCAAGAAGTTCATCATGGACATGTTCCCGTACCCCTCCGGTGCGGGCCTGCACGTCGGTCATCCCCTGGGCTACATCGCCACCGATGTATCCGCCCGGTATCAGCGCATGACGGGTCACAACGTCCTGCACACCCTGGGCTTCGACGCTTTCGGCCTGCCCGCCGAACAGCACGCCGTGGCGACGGGCCAGCACCCTCGGATCACCACCGAGGCTGCCATCAACAACATGAAGTCCCAGCTGCGCGCACTGGGCCTGGGCCACGACAAGCGCCGGTCGTTCGCCACGATCGACCCGGAGTACTACAAGTGGACCCAGTGGATCTTCCTGCAGATCTTCAACTCCTGGTACGACGACGAGGCCAAGAAGGCCCGCCCGATCTCCGAGCTGGTCGCGCGGTTCGAGAGCGGTGAGCGTGCCGTACCGGCCATCGACGGCACTACGCGCGCGTGGAACGAGCTGAGCACCGCCGAGCGCGCCGACGTCCTGAGCGGGTACCGCCTGGCGTACGCCTCCGACGCGCCCGTCAACTGGTGTCCCGGACTGGGCACCGTACTGGCCAACGAGGAGGTCACCGCCGACGGCCGCTCCGAGCGCGGCAACTTCCCCGTCTTCAAGGCCAAGCTGCGCCAGTGGAACATGAGGATCACGGCGTACGCCGACCGGCTGCTGGACGACCTGGACGCGCTGGACTGGCCTGAGGCCATCAAGCTGCAGCAGCGCAACTGGATCGGCCGCTCCGAGGGCGCCCGCGTCGACTTCCCGATCGACGGCGAAGCGATCACGGTCTTCACGACACGCCAGGACACCCTGTTCGGGGCGACCTACATGGTGCTGGCGCCCGAGCACCCGCTGGTCGAGAAGTTCACCCCGGCCGCCTGGCCCGAGAACGCCCACGAGGTCTGGACGGGCGGGCACGCCACCCCGGCTCAGGCCGTCGCCGCCTACCGCGCGCAGGCCGCCTCGAAGTCCGACGTCGAGCGCCAGGCCGAGGCCAAGGACAAGACCGGTGTCTTCACCGGTGCGTTCGCGACCAACCCGGTCAACGGCGAGCAGATCCCCGTCTTCATCGCCGACTACGTCCTGATGGGCTACGGCACCGGCGCGATCATGGCCGTCCCGGCGCACGACACCCGCGACTTCGCGTTCGCGCGCGCCTTCGAGCTGCCCATGCGGTGCGTCGTGGAGCCCTCCGACGACCGCGGCACGGACGCGTCGACCTGGGACGACGCCTTCGCCTCGTACGACGCGAAGATCGTCAACTCCTCCAGCGACGAGGTCTCCCTGGACGGCCTGGGCGTCGTCGACGCCAAGGCACGCATCACGGAGTGGCTGGAGCGCAAGGGTATCGGCGAGGGCACGGTCAACTTCCGGCTGCGCGACTGGCTGTTCAGCCGTCAGCGCTACTGGGGCGAGCCCTTCCCGATCGTCTACGACGAGGACGGCGTCGCGCACGCGCTGCCCGAGTCGATGCTGCCCCTGGAACTGCCCGAGGTCGAGGACTACTCGCCGCGCACCTTCGACCCGGACGACGCGAACACGTCTCCGGAGACGCCGCTGTCCCGCAACGAGGACTGGGTCAACGTCACCCTGGACCTGGGCGACGGCCGTGGTCCGCAGAAGTACCGCCGCGAGACCAACACCATGCCCAACTGGGCCGGTTCCTGCTGGTACGAGCTGCGCTATCTGGACCCGCACAACGACCAGAAGCTGGTCGACCCGGCCATCGAGCAGTACTGGATGGGCCCGCGCGAGGGGCAGCCGCACGGTGGAGTCGACCTGTACGTCGGCGGCGCCGAGCACGCCGTGCTGCACCTGCTGTACGCGCGCTTCTGGTCGAAGGTCCTGTTCGACCTGGGGCACGTCTCCTCGGCCGAGCCGTTCCACAAGCTGTTCAACCAGGGCATGATCCAGGCCTACGTGTACCGCGACAGCCGTGGCATCGCGGTGCCCGCCGTCGAGGTGGAGGAGCGCGACGGCGCGTACTACTACCAGGACGAGAAGGTCTCCCGGCTGCTGGGCAAGATGGGCAAGTCCCTGAAGAACGCGGTCACTCCGGACGAGATCTGCGCCGAGTACGGCGCGGACACGCTGCGCCTGTACGAGATGGCGATGGGTCCTCTGGACGTGTCCCGGCCGTGGGACACGCGCGCGGTGGTGGGCCAGTTCCGGCTGCTGCAGCGGCTGTGGCGCAACGTCGTCGACGAGGCGACCGGTGAGGTCACGGTCGTCGACGCCGAGCCGGACGAGGAGACGCTGCGTGCCCTGCACAAGGCCATCGACGGCGTACGCCAGGACCTGGAGGGCATGCGGTTCAACACCGCCATCGCCAAGGTCACCGAGCTGAACAACCACCTGACCAAGGCGGGCGGTCCGGTGTCGCGGACGGTCGCCCAGGCCCTGGTGCTGCTGATCGCGCCGCTGGCCCCGCACATCGCCGAGGAGCTGTGGCGCAAGCTGGGCCACACCGACTCGGTCGTCCACCAGGACTTCCCGGTCGCCGATCCGGCGTACGTCGTGGACGAGGCTGTCACCTGCGTCGTGCAGATCAAGGGCAAGGTCAAGGCGCGCCTGGAGGTCTCCCCGTCGATCTCCGACGCGGAACTGGAGAAGGTCGCGCTGGCCGACGAGAAGGTCGTCGCGGCGCTCGGCGGAGCGGGGATCCGCAAGGTGATCGTGCGGGCGCCGAAGCTGGTGAACATCGTTACGGCGTAGCCGTTCCGGCTGGTGAGCGCGGCGGGCGGGCTTCGGCTCGGCCGCCGCGTCTGTCCGGGCGTGGCCGACTCGGGGTAGTCCCCTACGGGCAGGTTCGGGGTTCTTCTGGAACTCCGAACCTGCCCGTAGCGTTTACCGTTGAAGAGCGCGGCGGCAGCTGTCGCGACCGGTCGGAGGAGGAGCGTGGTGGAAGCCGTGATCACAGTTATCGCCCTGCTCTTCCTGCTGTTCGTGGTGCTGGGCGCGTACGCCACGGTGAAGGTGGTCGGTGCCGCCAAGCGCGGTGTCGACCGCACGATCTCGCAGGCACGCCGCACGGTCGAGGACACCACACTGCGTGCCAAGACCCTTGCCCAGCCGGGCCCGCTGGGCGAGCTGGCCCAGCTCCGCCTGAAGCTGCGCACCTCGATGCGGGCCACGCAGGACGCGCTGCACGCGGGCGTGGCGGAGGACGAGTCGCTGAAGGAGTCGCTGGGCCTCTTCGAGCGGCTCAGCGTGCACGGGCACGAACTGGACGACGAGCTCAAGCGCCTGGAGACCGAGCCCGACCGGGGCGCCCTCGCCTCGCGGCTGCCCGGACTGCGCGAGCGCACCGAGCGGATCACACAGTCGGCGGACTCGCTGCGCTGGGCCGCGCGTGACCGGGCACGCCGCTTCGCGGACGACGACCTGGACTCGCTGAGCGCCCAAATAGACGTGGAGGCCGGCGCACTGCGGCACTGGACGACCGAGCCGAAGCCCGCGGCTTCCTGGCCCGAGGCACCGGCGCCGGACGCGGCCACTTCCGGCGGGCAGACCTGGCCGGACAGCCCGGAGTCCCGGACGGCCGAGGAGCCGACGCGCGCCGCCATCACCCCGCCGGGCCGACGCCCCGCCTACCCCTGGCAGAAGAAGCCCCGTCCCGAAAGCACGACTTGATCCGGCCGCTCCAGCCGCAGGTGGGAGGGGCCGGGCTGCCGCCCGCCCGCCTCGACAGGTAACCTCCAGCTCATGTCCCGCCATGTCGCGATCGTCACCGATTCAACGGCCTACCTGCCGCCGCGGACGATGGAGCGCCACGGCATCACAGCGGTGCCCCTGACCGTGGTCCTCGGTGACCAGGCACTCGAAGAGGGCACCGAGATCTCGGCCCGCTCCCTGGCCCAGGCGCTGCAGAAGCGGCGCCCCGTCACCACGTCCCGGCCCAGCCCCGAGCTCTTCGCCGCGACCTACCGCAGGGTCGCCGAGTCCGGCGCCACCGGCATTGTCTCCCTGCATCTGTCGTCCGAGTTCTCGGGCACGTACGACGCCGCGGTACTCGCGGCACGTGAGGCTCCGGTGCCCGTGCGGGTGGTGGACACCGGGATGGTCGCGATGGCCCTGGGGTTCTGCGCCCTGGCCGCGGCCGAGTCCGCGGAGTCGGGCGGCACGATCGACGAAGCGGTCACGGCGGCCGAGAAACGGGCCGCGGGCACCTCCGCGTACTTCTACGTCGACACTCTCGACTATCTGCGCCGTGGGGGCCGGATCGGGGCCGCACAGGCGCTGCTGGGCTCCGCGCTCGCGGTGAAGCCGCTGCTGCAGCTGGACGACGGTCGCATCGAACTCCTGGAGAAGGTACGCACCGCGTCCAAGGCGATCGCCCGGCTGGAGGAGATCGTGGCCGAGCGCGCCGGCAGCGCCCAGGTCGACATCGCCGTCCACCACTTGGCCGCCCCGGAGCGTGCCTCGGCTCTCGCGGATCGGCTTCGGGAGCGCGTTCCTGGCCTGGCCGATCTGCACGTCAGCGAGGTCGGTGCGGTGATTGGGGCCCATACGGGGCCCGGGCTGCTGGGGGCGGTCGTCTCGCCTCGGTGAGCGCGCGCACCACTCGTGTGGGTGGCAGAGTTATCCACAACTGGGCGGTAGTCCACCGGAATTGAGCAAGATCATCGCGAGAGTGCCGAGGTGCCCGATCCTCGTCGCATGGCACTTCGATCACGCTCACGCACAGCCACACCCACCAGCGGCCCGGGTCGTGGCCCCGTCTCCGACGGCCGCAGCCGCAATCGCCGCCACCACCCGCGCAGCCGGGCCCGACGCCACGAGGCATCGGTGGAGGCCCTCCGGCTGCGCGCGGAGGCACTCTTCGCCGAAAGGGCCGGAGAGCGGCGCGAGTTGGGGAACGGGCCGCCGGGGGCGGACCGGGATGTGGGGACCGGGCCGCGGGCGAGTACTGCGCTGGGGTTGGGCGTTGCCGAAGTATGGGGACTGGAGAACCGGGTCGGCGGATCCTTGGGGCGTGGCGGGTCATGGGCGGGTGGAACCCTGCATCCTGACGGCGCCGGGGTACGCGGGACGTCGAGGCCTGGTGGGGCCCTGGTACGCGGGACGCTGACGCCTGCTCGCGCCCGCGCACGTGGGGTGATGAACCCTGAAGGGTCCCGGGCGCTTGGGTCGCTGAGTTCTGAAGGGGCCTGGGCCCGCGGGTTGCTGGGCTCTGGCGGATCCCGGGTCGGCGGGGCCGTGGCTGGGGACCGGGACGCACCGGGCACGGATGCGGCTCCCGCCGCGGACACGGATACGGACAAGGACGAGTGCACGGACGCGCGCGCCGGCGTGGTGTCGAATACGGCGGAGTCAAGGGCGGCCTGGCGGGACCGGGTAGGGCCTGCCGTGCGGGAGCGGATGCCGTTGTGGCTGCAGTCGAGGTGCGGTCTTGAGCGCAAGAGCGTGACGGCACTCACCGTGTTGCTGGTCGTCGCCGCGGTCTTCGCCGTGCAGCACTTCTGGGTGGGCAGGACTCAGTCGGTCCGCGCCCCGGAGGTGGTGCGGGCGGCGGCTCCCTACGGCGGAAGGGCCGGACAGGGGGAGCAGTCGGACGCGGGACCGGATGCCTCGACCGGGGCGGCGAGCCCCGTCGGCGCGGCCGGGACCGCGATCGTCGTGGACGTCGGCGGCAAAGTGCGCAGCCCTGGGCTCCAACGGTTGCCGTCCGGATCCCGCGTCGCGGACGCGCTGCGCGCGGCGGGCGGGGTACGCCCCGGTACGAACACCGACGGTCTCAACCGCGCACGCCTCCTCGTGGACGGCGAACAGATCGTGGTCGGTGCTCCCGCGTCGGTCGCGGGACCAGGCATGGGCGGTACGGGCCCAGTTGGCACAGGTGGATCCGCCGCCGGCGCGGCACCCTCCGCTCCGGTCGCGCTCAACACGGCCACCGTGGACCAACTCGACGGTCTCCCCGGCGTCGGCCCCGTCCTGGCCCAGCACATCATCGACTACCGCACCCAGCACGGCGGCTTCCGCTCGGTCGACGAGCTCCGCGAGGTGAACGGAATCGGGGATCGCCGGTTCTCCGATCTCCGGAATCTGGTGCGGCCATGACCGGGCCGGAGGCGCCCCAGGAGACGAAGGCGCCAGAGAGGACGAAGGCCTCGGAGGCAGCGAAGGCGGCAAGAGGGGCAGAGAGGCCCGGGCCCAACGTGCCGGGGCATGCCGCGCCGAACCGCCCCAGCGTCCCCGGCGCCGCGAGTCGACGCGCCGTGCATGCCGCCTCGGGCAAGCGGCTGGGGGCCTCGTATCCCCGGGAGGAAGGACCGACGGATCTCCGGCTCGTGCCGCCCGCTCTGGCGGCCTGGGTGACGGCCGCTGTGACGGTGGGTGCCTCGCCTGCCTGGGTCACGGGTGTGGTCGTGCTCTCGCTGGTCGTGGCCGGCGCACTTTTGGTGGCGGGGCGGAGAGGGACGCGCGGCGCGAAGGGACACGGGGGAGCGGGGCTGGGCTCGTGGCGGCGGGTCTCCGTTGCCGCAGCGCTGCTCTGTGTCGCCGCGGCCGCGGCATCGGCAGGGTTGCACGGGGCGGATCTGCGACGCGGGCCCGTTCCTTCCCTGGCGCGGCAGTTCGCCGACGTGACCGCCGAGGTGGAGATCACCTCCGATCCACGGCTCACCCGGCCCCGGATCAAGGGGGATCACATGGCTCCGACGGCCGTGCTGCTGAACGCGGAGGTCAGGCGGGTGACGCGCGCGGACAGGACGGTCGTGGCGACTCGTGCGCCGGTGCTGATGATCGTCGACGCGCGCTCGCCAAGGGGTTCGCCTCGGCCCTCCGGCGAAGGTTCTGAGGGTGCTGACGGCACTGAGGGTTCGCCCTGGCTGTCGCTGCTGCCGTCCACGCGGTTGCGGGTCGCGGCGCGGCTGGTGCCCGCCCTGTCGGGCGGCGATGACATCGCGGCCGTTCTGCGAGTGCGGGGCAGCGCGCCGCCCGACGTGGTGGGCAAACCGTCCACGCCGCAGCGGTTCGCCGGACGGCTGCGTGAAGGCCTGCGGGAGGCCACCGACGGGCTGGAGACGGACGCGCGGGCGCTGCTGCCCGGGCTGGTCGTGGGGGACACCTCACGCGTCACACCGGAGTTGGACGACGCGTTCAAGGCGACCGATCTCACGCACCTCCTGGCTGTCAGCGGCGGAAATTTCACGATCCTCCTCGCCCTGTTCATCGGACCGCCGGGCCTGGCCCAGCGTGCCGAGCGGCGGGGTCTCGCACCGCGGCTCGGCGTTCCGCTCCGGGCGACCGCACTGCTCGGCGGAGCGCTCACGCTCGCCTTCGTGATCGTCTGCCGACCGGACCCGAGTGTGCTGCGGGCCGCGGCCTGCGGATCGATCGCGCTGCTCGCCATCGCGACCGGGCGCCGCAGATCGCTGATCCCCGCGCTGGCCACGGCCGTCCTTCTGCTGGTGCTGTACGACCCGTGGCTGGCTCGTAGTTACGGCTTCCTGCTCTCCGTCCTGGCGACCGGCGCCCTGCTCACCCTCGCCCCGCGATGGAGCGCGGCGCTCCAGAGGCGACGTGTACCGCCGCGTCTGGCCGAGGCGCTCGCGGCGGCCGCCGCGGCGCAGGCCCTGTGCGCGCCGGTTGTCGCCGTCCTGTCGGCTCGGGTGAGCCTGGTGGCGGTGCCGTGCAACCTGCTGGCGGAGTTCGCCGTCGCGCCGGCCACAGTGCTGGGTTTCGCGACACTGGCGACGGGCTCAGTGGCGATGCCCGTCGCCAAGGTCCTGGCGTGGTGCGCGAGTTGGCCCGCTCGATGGATCGCGGACATCGCGCGTACCGGGGCGGCTCTGCCCGGTGGGGGAGTGAACTGGCCGGGCAGCTGGACGGGGGCGCTGCTGCTGGCTCTCGTCACGGCGGTGGTCGTGCTCGTGGGGCGACGGTTGCTGAGGCACCCGTGGCTGAGCGGCGCCTGCGTGCTGCTGTTCCTGCTGGTCGTGGTGCAGCCGCCGCCTCTCGCCAGGGTGATCACGGGGTGGCCTCCGCCCGGCTGGCGGTTCGCGATGTGCGATGTGGGGCAGGGGGACGCGACGGTGCTCTCGGCGGGCGACGGCGCCGCGGTGGTGGTGGACGCCGGGCCCGATCCGGTGTTGGTCGACCGCTGCCTGAGCGCGCTCGGCATCACCAGGATTCCGCTCTTCGTACTGACGCACTTCCACGCCGATCATGTCGCGGGACTGCCGGGCGTGCTGCGTGGGCGTTCGGTGGGCGCGATCGAGACGACCGACTTCGAAGAGCCATCGGACCAGGCCGAGTTCGTACGAAGGGAGGCGGCCGCACGTCACATCCCCGTGACGCGGGCGGTGGCGGGGGAGCGGCGGCGCACGGGAAGCCTCGACTGGCGGGTGTTGTGGCCGCCCCCGAGCCCAGCCCCTACGCCGGACGGCCCGAACGACGCCAGTGTCGCCCTGATCGTAAGGTCGGCGGGACTGCGGCTGCTGTTGCTCGGTGACCTGGAACCTCCGGCTCAGCGGGCCCTGTTGAGATCGCCGGCGGCCGAGGAGCTGGGAGCCGTGGATGTTCTCAAGGTCGCCCATCACGGTTCGGCCTACCAGGACCCGGACCTCATACGCAGGGTGGCCCCGCGGCTCGCGCTGATCTCTTGCGGCAAGGACAACCCGTACGGGCATCCCGCGCCGAGCACCGTCGCGGCGCTGCGGGCCGGAGGTGCGGTGGTGCTGCGTACGGACGAGGACGGGGCGCTGGCTGTCGTCGGTGCGGGCGGGGGGTTGAGTGTGGCGAGAGACTGAACTCATGAATTCCGCACAGGCCGACGCCTACCTCCGCCGGATCGGGGCCCAGCACCCCGCGTGGCCCACCTCCGATGTGCTCCGGGAACTACAGCTGCGCCATCTGGAGACGGTGCCGTTCGAGAACCTGTCGATCCATCTCGGTGAGGAGATCGTGCTGGAAGAGGAGAGCCTGCTGGAGAAGCTGGTGGGCGCTCGCAGGGGTGGGTTCTGTTACGAACTGAACGGCGCGTTCGGGGCGTTGCTGGGGGCGCTGGGCTTCGACGTGACGCTGCTCGCGGCGCGGGTGTACGGCGAGGAGGGGCGGCTCGGGATTCCGTACGACCATCTCGCGCTGCGGGTGCGGACGGCGGACGGGGGCGACTGGCTGGCCGACGTCGGGTTCGGGGCGCACAGTCACTACCCGCTGGCCTTCGGGGAGAGAGGGGAACAGGAGGATCCGGGCGGCATGTTCCGGGTCGTCGAGTCGGGGCCGGATGCTGCGGGGGTTCGCGGGGTCGGCGGTTCGCGTGAGGGCGAGGATCTCGACGTCGTCCGGAACGGCAAGGCGCAGTACCGCTTGGAGGTGCGGCCGCGGGTGCTCGGGGACTTCGTCGCCGGGGCCTGGTGGCACAGCACCTCGCCGGTGTCGCATTTCGGGCGGTCGCTGGTCTGTTCGCGGGTCACGAAGGACGGAGGAAGGATCACGCTCAGCGGGCGGAACTTCACGGTGACGACGGCCGACGGGACGAAGGATGTGTCGGAACTGGCCACGGACGAGGAGGTGCTGGCCACGTATCGGGAGCGCTTCGGGATCGAGTTGGACGAGGTGCCGGAGGTGAGGAAGGCGCGGGAGTGAGATGGGGGCGGGGGTGACAGGGGCGCGGGAGGCGCGTCGACGTCGGGAGGGCATCGGCTGCGGGAAGTGCGGCGGGTGGGGGAGACCTGGGCCGACCTGGCGTTCGGGCATGGCTGGTGCGAGGGCAGACCCCGTCGTCGGTGCTGGCGGGCATATCGGAAAATGTCCACGTGAGTGATGTGAGACATGTGCTGGTACTGCCCGACCGCGATGCCGCGGAAGAGGCGGCGGAGGCGCTCGGTGACCGGTTCGGGCTCGACGAGGAGCCGCAGCTCGTACGGGACGCGCTGGCCGGTGAGGACGATGCCGAGGACGCGCAGTGGCTGGTGGTTCTGGCGGATCCCGGGGAGCGGCTCGACCCGAAGGAGCTGGACGAGTTCGCGGGGGAGTGGGACGGCTGGCGCGAGGAGCCGTAGCGCTCCGCCCGGGGGGTGTGGCTCTCTGCTGGGGGAGCTGTGGCGTTCCGTGTGGGAAGCCGGAGTGTTCTGACTGAGGAGGGGCAAACCGTGGGTGGAGCGTTCCGTGTGGGAAGCCGGAGTGTTCTGACTGAGGAGCGGCAAACCGCGGGCGGTTCGTCGGCTGGGGGCGCGCGTGGCTGGTCGTGCGGTTCCGCGCGTCGCCGTCGGGGCGCGGTAGAGGAACGGCTGTATCGCGCGCCGACGTCGGGGCGCGGTAGAGGAACTGCTGTCGCCAAGGGCCGCCCGCCAGGGGGCGCCCCCTTCCCCCGGGTCCGCCCCCTGGCGAGCGCCGCGACCGGTCCGCGTTGTCAGTGGCGCATGGGATGCTTTCGGTGATGGCCAAGAAGACCGCTCATGACGACCCTCTCGCCCCCGTCACGCTTGCCGTGGGCCAGGAGGATCTCCTGCTCGACCGTGCCGTGCGGGAGGTGGTGGTCGCCGCAAAGGCCGCCGACGCCGACACGGATGTACGGGACCTCACTCCGGACCAGTTGCAGCCCGGCACGCTTGCCGAGCTGACGAGTCCGTCGCTCTTCTCCGAGCGCAAGGTCGTGGTCGTACGCAACGCGCAGGATCTGTCGGCCGACACCATCAAGGACGTGAAGGCGTACCTGGAGGCACCGGCCGAGGAGATCACCCTCGTGCTGCTGCACGCCGGTGGGGCCAAGGGCAAGGGACTGCTCGACGCCGCGCGCAAGCTGGGGGCGCGGGAGGTGGCGTGCCCCAAGATGACGAAGCCGGCGGATCGGCTGGCGTTTGTGAGGGGGGAGTTTCGGGCGCTCGGGAGGTCTGCCACGCCTGAGGCCTGTCAGGCGCTTGTCGACTCCATCGGGAGTGATCTGCGGGAGCTCGCTTCCGCGGTGTCTCAGTTGACGGCGGACGTCGAGGGGACGATCGACGAGGCTGTCGTCGGGCGGTACTACACCGGGCGCGCCGAGGCGTCGAGTTTCACGGTGGCCGATCGGGCCGTGGAGGGGCGGGCCGCGGAGGCGTTGGAGGCGTTGCGCTGGTCGCTGTCGACCGGGGTCGCGCCTGTGCTGATCACCAGTGCGCTGGCGCAGGGGGTGCGGGCCATTGGGAAGCTGTCCTCCGCGCGGGGCGGGCGGCCGACCGACCTTGCCCGTGAGCTCGGGATGCCGCCGTGGAAGATTGATCGGGTTCGGCAGCAGATGCGGGGGTGGACTCCGGATGGGGTTGCCGTTGCCCTGCGGGCCGTCGCCGAGGCCGATGCCGGCGTCAAGGGGGGCGGGGATGATCCTGAGTACGCCCTGGAGAAAGCGGTCGTTGCCATTGCTCGGGCGGCTCGGTCCCGACGGGGTTAGGTTTCCCCGCGCCGGTGCCACCCAGGGCGTTTTGCGCCTCCTCCGCCCCTGCCCGTTCCGTGCCTGGGGGCTCCGCTCCCAGACCTTCGTATCGGCCTGAACGGCCTCGCCCTCAAACGCCGGACGGGCTGAGAACCACTACCGCTGGTCGGCAAAAAGTCCCGAAGGCCCCGCCCCTCTCCTGGGGAAGGAGAGGACACGAGGCCTTCGGTTCAAGCTGATGGATCCGTGCCCGCGTGGCGAACGCAGGCCGCGCACGGGTCCGGGGGTGCCGGTCAGGAGCGGAAGAGAGGGCCCGCTTGGTCCTTTCCGGCGGTCAAGTCAGGGGTTGAGCCCAGCAGGGCTCAGCCGACTCAGCCGTTGAGGGAAGCGACCTTCGAAGCAAGCGCCGACTTCTTGTTGGCGGCCTGGTTCTTGTGGATGACGCCCTTCGAGACGGCCTTGTCGAGGGCGCGCGACGCGGCGCGCGTGTACTCGGTGGCCTTCTCGACGTCACCCGCGGCAGCGGCCTCGCGGGCCTTGCGGATCGCGGTCTTCAGGGAAGACTTGACGGCCTTGTTGCGCAGCCGGGCCTTCTCGTTGGTCTTGATCCGCTTGATCTGGGACTTGATGTTCGCCACGAATGAGCCTTTACAGGTTCAGGCGCGCGAGACAGCACGTCTCACTCGCCGTTTGATTTCCTTGGGGTGTGCCTCCTGCAGAGAGGGCACGAGACACAGCCACCCAGGCTACCAGCCGTCGTACGACCAGCCCAAACCGGTCGTCGGCCGGCCGCTCCCACGGCCCGAAGCCGCCAGCTCACGCGGCCCAAACCGGTCGCAGCTCCTCACCCGTGGGACCATGGAGCCTACGTATCGATCCGACCCGAGGCGACAGGCGCCTCAAGAGACAGGACCCTGCGTGCCCGCGACCCCTAACAATGTGCCCGAGCCGAGCCGTACCGCCCCGGCTCTGATCCGCAATTTCTGCATCATCGCGCACATCGACCACGGCAAGTCCACGCTCGCCGACCGCATGCTCCAGCTGACCGGGGTGGTCGAGCAGCGGCAGATGCGTGCCCAGTACCTCGACCGCATGGACATCGAGCGCGAGCGTGGCATCACGATCAAGTCCCAGGCGGTCCGTCTGCCCTGGGCGCCGACCGAGGACAAGGGCAAAACCCACATCCTCAACATGATCGACACCCCCGGGCACGTCGACTTCACGTACGAGGTGTCGCGGTCCCTGGCGGCCTGCGAGGGCACGGTCCTGCTCGTCGACGCAGCCCAGGGAATCGAGGCCCAGACCCTCGCCAATCTCTACCTGGCGATGGAGAACGACCTCACGATCATCCCCGTACTCAACAAGATCGATCTGCCGGCCGCTCAGCCCGAGAAGTTCGCTGAAGAGCTCGCGAATCTTGTCGGCTGCGAGCCTGATGACGTGCTGCGTGTCTCCGCCAAGACCGGGCTCGGTGTCGAGGCGCTGCTGGACAAGGTCGTTGCGGAGATCCCGGCCCCCGTCGGTGTCGCCGATGCGCCCGCCCGCGCGATGATCTTCGACTCCGTGTACGACTCCTACCGGGGTGTCGTCACCTACGTACGAGTCATCGACGGGCAGCTCACCAAGCGTGAGCGGATCCGGATGATGTCCACGGGGGCCACGCATGAGCTCCTGGAGATCGGGACCAACTCGCCGGAGATGCTTCCGGCCGACGGGCTCGGGGTCGGTGAGGTCGGTTACCTCATCACCGGTGTGAAGGACGTTCGCCAGTCCAAGGTCGGTGACACCATCACCACCCTGCACAAGGGCGCGACCGAGGCGCTCGGCGGGTACAAGGACCCCAAGCCCATGGTCTTCTCCGGGCTGTATCCGCTCGACGGGTCCGACTACCCCGAGTTGCGCGACGCCCTCGACAAGCTGCAGCTCAACGATGCCGCGCTCGTCTATGAGCCCGAGACGTCCGCCGCCCTCGGCTTCGGATTCCGTGTCGGCTTCCTGGGGCTGCTGCACCTTGATGTGATCCGTGAGCGGCTTGAGCGTGAGTTCGGACTCGATCTCATCGCCACCGCGCCGAACGTGGTGTACCGCGTGGTCATGGAGGACGGGACCGAGCACACGGTCACCAACCCCAGCGAGTTCCCGGAGGGGAAGATCAGTGAGGTGTACGAACCCGTCGTACGCGCCACGATCCTCGCGCCCTCCGAGTTCATCGGCTCGATCATGGAGCTGTGCCAGACCCGACGCGGCACCCTGCTCGGCATGGACTATCTGTCCGAGGACCGGGTCGAGATCCGCTACACGCTGCCGCTCGCCGAGATCGTCTTCGACTTCTTCGACCAGTTGAAGTCCAAGACCCGTGGCTATGCCTCGCTCGACTACGAGCCCACCGGCGAGCAGACCTCCAGCCTGGTCAAGGTCGACATCCTGCTGCACGGCGACAAGGTGGACGCCTTCTCGGCGATCACGCACAAGGACCAGGCGTACGCGTACGGTGTGCGGCTCGTCGCCAAGCTGCGGGAGCTCATCCCTCGGCAGGCCTTCGAGGTGCCCATCCAGGCGGCCATCGGCTCCCGGGTCATCGCCCGCGAGACCATCCGCGCCATCCGCAAGGACGTCCTCGCCAAATGCTACGGCGGTGACATCTCCCGTAAGCGGAAGCTGCTGGAGAAGCAGAAGGAAGGCAAGAAGCGGATGAAGATGGTGGGCTCTGTGGAGGTTCCGCAAGAGGCCTTCATCGCCGTGCTGTCCAGCGACGACAGCGGTGGCTCGGCCAAGGGCAAGAAGTAGGCGTCCGTTCCTCGGGAACAGTCGTCTGTTACCCCCGGAAACTCGGGCACAATGCGGGCTCGTCGCGCTTCGGTGCGGCGAGCCCGTACGCGTGCGTAGGGTTGCTCTCTGTAGGAAGTGACAGGCCGCCGCCTCTTACGCACCGGGCGGACGCGCTTTACTCTGATCTCTGCTCGATGGTTACTCGCGAGTTAAACAACAGCCGAAACCAGCCAGCCGCACAGCAGTAGTCGGCAGCCAAGAGACAGCAGTTGGCAGCAGCCAACAGTCGGTCGAGCCAGACGCACGCACTGTCGCGGGCCCCGGAGGATGTCGTGAGCGACACACAGACCCTGATCGAGAACCGTCCGCCGTCCGTGGCGGCCCTCTTCCTGGAGCGCGTGGCGGCCACACCGGACGCCGAGGCCTACCGCTACCCGGTGCCACCGGCCTCGGGTGAGGGCCCGGACGAATGGAAGTCGCTGAGCTGGGGGCAGGCCGCTGAGCGGGTCTTCGCCATCGCGGCCGGTCTGATCGAACTGGGTGTGCAGCCGGAGCAGCGCGTCGCGCTCGCCTCCTCCACCCGGGTCGAGTGGATACTGGCCGACCTCGGCATCCTGTGCGCGGGCGCGGCCACGACGACCGTGTACCCGCAGACCAACGCCGAGGAGTCGGCGTTCATCCTCTCCGACTCCGAGAGCAAGGTGCTCATCGCGGAGGACGCGGCCCAGCTCGCCAAGGCCCAGGAGAAGCGCGCCGAGTTGCCCGAGCTGACCCACGTGGTCGTCATCGACCCGGCCGGCGTCGAGACCGGTGACTGGGTCCTCACGCTCGCCGAGCTGGAGACGCGCGGCGCCGCCTACCTGGAGAAGAACCCCGACCTGATCAAGGAGAAGGTCGGCGCGATCACCGCCGATCAGCTCGCCACCCTCATCTACACCTCCGGCACCACGGGCCGCCCCAAGGGCGTCCGCCTCCCGCACGACAACTGGGCGTACATGGCCAAGGCCATCGCCGCGACCGGTCTGATCAGTGGCGAGGACGTGCAGTACCTCTGGCTGCCGCTCGCGCACGTCTTCGGCAAGGTGCTCACCTCCGGCCAGATCGAGGTCGGGCACGTCACCGCCGTCGACGGCCGCGTGGACAAGATCATCGAGAATCTGCCGGTCGTGCAGCCGACGTACATGGCGGCCGTGCCGCGCATCTTCGAGAAGGTCTACAACGGGGTCGCGGCCAAGGCACGGGCCGGCGGCGGCGCCAAGTACAAGATCTTCCAGTGGGCCGCCGAGGTCTCCCGCGAGTACGCGAAGGCCAGCCAGGACAACTTCCGCCGCACCGGCACCGCCTCCGTCCCCTTCTCGCTCGGCGCCAAGCACAAGGTCGCCGACGCGCTCGTCTTCGCCAAGATCCGCGAGGCCTTCGGCGGCAACCTGCGCGCCTGCGTCTCCGGCTCCGCCGCGCTCGCGCCCGAGATCGGCTACTTCTTCGCGGGCGCCGGCATCCACATCCTGGAGGGGTACGGCCTCACGGAGTCCTCCGCGGCCTCCTTCGTGAACCCCGGCGAGGCGTACCGCACCGGCACCGTCGGCAAGCCGCTGCCCGGCACCGAGGTGCGCATCGCGGACGACGGCGAGATCCTGCTGCGCGGCCCCGGCATCATGGAGGGCTACCACGGGCTGCCCGAGAAGACCGCCGAGGTCCTGGAGTCGGACGGCTGGTTCCACACGGGCGACATCGGCGAGCTGTCCCCCGACGGCTACCTCCGCATCACCGACCGCAAGAAGGACCTGATCAAGACGTCCGGCGGCAAGTACATCGCGCCCGCCGAGGTCGAGGGCCAGTTCAAGGCCGTCTGCCCGTACGTCTCCAACATCCTCGTGCACGGCGCCGACCGGAACTTCTGCACCGCGCTCATCGCCCTCGACGAGCCGTCCATCCTGGACTGGGCGAAGGAGAACGGCCTGGAGGGCAAGTCGTACGCCGATGTCGTCGCCGCGCCCGCCACGGTCGCCCTCGTCGAGGGCTATGTGAAGGAACTCAACGAGGGCCTCCAGCGCTGGCAGACCATCAAGAAGTTCCGCCTCCTCCCGCGTGACCTCGACGTCGAACACGGCGAGATCACGCCGAGCCTGAAGCTGAAGCGCCCGGTCGTCGAGCGGGAGTACAAGCACCTGATCGACGAGATGTACGCGGGGACGCGCGAGGCCTGATCTCGAGCGGCACCCGGGGCGGGGGCTACAGGCCCCGCCCCCTCCGCATCTCTCTCAACAGCTCCTCCATCTGCCGTACCTGATGGCGCAGTTCGAAGACGTCCTGGAGGCTGCTGGCCGCCATGTGCGTCTCGATCTTCTTCAGGCGGTTGGCGAGCTCGTCGAACTGTTCCTGCTCGCGTGCGAGCATCCGCTCCAGCTGCTGGTTCTTGCGGTGCAGGTCGAGGAAGACGGTGACCTTGGCACGCAGGACCCAGGGGTCGAAGGGTTTCGTCAGATAGTCGGCGGCGCCGGTCGCGTACCCGCGGAAGGCGTAGCCCGCGTCGGCGTCCGTGCCCGTCAGGAAGATGATGGGGACGTCCTTCGTCTGGTCGAGCCGCTTGATGTTCGCGGCGGTCTCGAAACCGTCCATGCCCGGCATCCGGATGTCGAGCAGGACGACGGCGAACCGCTGCCGCAGCAGGGCCTTCATCGCCTCCTCGCCGGAACGCGCGCGCACCAGCGGTTCGTTGAGGGACCCCAGGACGGCCTCCAGTGCGATCAGGTTGTCCTCCATGTCGTCGACAAGAAGGATGCTGGCGCGCTCGTCGGTCGTTTCCTCAGCGCTCATGGTGACTGTGCCTCACTCAGTCGTCGGCGGAACCGCGGGCTCCCCTGATGTGCTCGGTCCCGGTACAACCGCACCGCCCGCGGCGTCCTGCTCCGGCTCGTCCATGCTCTCCGGGTCGAGAAGGGCGCAGACGACGGTGAGGAGCTGGTCGACGTCCACGGGCTTCGGTACGTAGTCGTTGGCACCCCGTGCGATGGACTTCTCGCGGTCGCCGGGCATCGCCTTCGCGGTCAGCGCGACGATGGGCAGGCCGGTCCAGCGCGGGGTGCGGCGGATGGCGGAGATCGTCTCGTAGCCGTCCATCTCCGGCATCATGATGTCCATCAGGACGAGTTCGACGTCGGGATTGCGCTCGAGCGTCTCGATGCCCTCGCGGCCGTTCTCCGCGTACAGGACGGGCATGCCGACGCGGCCCAGGACATGGGTGAGCGCGAAGACGTTGCGGATGTCGTCGTCCACGATCAACACCCGGCGCCCCGGCAGGACTTGGCCTGCTCGGCCGGACTTCCAGGCCTCCAGCTTGGTGGGTGTCGGCCAGGTGTCGTCGGTGTCGTGCGCGGTGTACGGCTCGCTGGACAGCTGCTCGGGCACGGGCGCCTGGCGGTCCTCGGGGGTGGGTCCGGTCGCCGTGTGCCCGGGGCTCACGACAGGGACGTACAGCGTGAAGGTGGAGCCCTTGCCGGGCTTGCTCTCCGCGATGATCCGACCGCCGAGCAGCCCGGCGATCTCCCGGCTGATGGACAGGCCGAGGCCCGTGCCGCCGTACTTGCGGTTGGTGGTGCCGTCGGCCTGCTGGAACGCCTCGAAGATCACCGGGAGTTTCTCCGCGGCGATGCCGATGCCGGTGTCGGAGACCGCGAAGGCGATCACGTCGTCGCTGTTCTCGCGGGTGAAGTTGTGTTCCGGGTCCTTGAGGCGGTTGACGCGCAACTCGACCCGGCCGGTCGCGGTGAACTTGATCGCATTGGAGAGCAGGTTGCGCAGGATCTGCTGAAGCCGCTGCTCGTCCGAGTACATCTCCCGCGGTACGTCCTCGCCGACCGTCACCTCGAAGGCGAGCCCCCGGTCCAGGGTGAGCGGGCGGAAGGTCGCGTGGACGTAGTCGAGCAGCTTGATCAGGGGAAGCTTCTTGGGGCGTACGTCCATCCGGCCGGCCTCGATCTTCGACAGGTCCAGGATGTCGTTGATCAGCTGGAGGAGGTCGGAGCCCGAGCGGTGGATCGTGGTCGCGAACTGCACCTCCTGGTCGGAGAGATGGCCGTCCGGGTTGTCGGAGAGCAGCCGGGCGAGGATCAGCAGCGAGTTGAGCGGTGTGCGCAGTTCGTGCGACATGTTCGCCAGGAACTCGGACTTGTACTGCGAGCTGGTCGCCAGCAGGGCGGCCTTCTCTTCGAGTTCGGCGTTCGAGCGCTGCAGCTCGGCCTGTTGCGACTGGAGTTCGTCCGAGCGGTCCTGGAGCTGGATGGCCAGGCGCTGGGACTCGCCGAGCAGGGATTCCGTACGGGAGTTGGCGATGATGGTGTTGATGGCGACGCCGATGGTGTTCACGAACTGGTCGAAGAAGGCCAGGTGGACGTCCGAGAAGCGGGAGAAGGAGGCGAGTTCGATGACGCCGAGCAGTTTGTCCTCGAAGAGGATCGGGATGATCACGACGCTCGCCGGGGCCGCCTCGCCGAGGCCACTGTTGATTTTGATGTAGTCCGGCGGCGCCTCTTCGACGAGGATCCGCTTCTTCTCGCGGGCCGCCTGCCGGACCAGCCCGTGCACCGGCATACCGCCCGTGTCGACGGTGGCGCCCTGCGCCGATCCGTACCCGGCGATGAAGGCAAGTCCCTTGGTGGGCACCGCCGTTCGCAGGGACGTCCCGTCCTCCTCCGGGTCGGCCAGGAAGAAGGCGCCGTACTGCGCGTTCACCAGCGGGGTCAGCTCGCGCAGGATCAGGTCGGCGACCTCCATCAGGTCGCGGTGGCCCTGCATCAGCGCGGCGAGGCGGGCGAGGTTCGACTCCAGCCAGTCCTTCGCGCGCGTGGTCTCGCGAAGGTTGGCCACCATCAGGTTGATGTTGTCCTTCAGCTCGGCGACCTCTCCCTGGGTCTCCACGGTGATGGAGCGGGACATGTCGCCCTGGGCCACGGCGGACGCCACTTCGGCGATCGCGCGGACCTGGGTGGTGAGGTTGGAGGCGAGCTCGTTCACGTTCGTCGTCAGGCGCTTCCAGGTGCCGTACACGCCCTCGACCCTGGCCTGGCCGCCGAGTTGACCCTCGGAGCCCACCTCGCGGGCCACGCGGGTGACCTCGGAGGAGAAGGAGGAGAGGGTGTCGACCATCGTGTTGATGGTCGTCTTCAGTTCGAGGATCTCGCCGCGGGCATCCACGTCGATCTTCTTCGACAGGTCTCCCTGGGCCACGGCCGTGGCGACCTGCGCGATGTTCCGTACCTGTGACGTCAGGTTGTCGGCCATGTAGTTGACGTTGTCGGTCAGATCGCGCCAGACGCCGGACACGCCGAGCACCTGGGCGCGGCCGCCGAGGCGGCCGTCGGTGCCGACCTCGCGGGCCACGCGGGTCACCTCGTCGGCGAAGGCACGCAGCTGCTCCACCATCGTGTTGACGGTGTCCTTCAGCTCCAGGATCTCGCCGCGGGCGTCGACGGTGATCTTCTTCGACAGGTCGCCGTTCGCGACCGCCGTCGTCACCTGGGCGATGTTCCGTACCTGTGACGTCAGGTTCAGAGCCATGAAGTTGACGTTGTCGGTGAGGTCCTTCCAGACCCCGGAGACGCCTCTCACCTGCGCCTGGCCGCCGAGGTTTCCTTCCGTGCCGACCTCGCGGGCGACGCGGGTGACCTCGTCGGCGAAGGCGGAGAGCTGATCGACCATCGTGTTGATCGTCGACTTGAGTTCGAGGATCTCGCCCTTCGCCTCGACGGTGATCTTCTTGCCGAGGTCGCCCTGCGCCACGGCCGTGGAGACGAGGGCGATATTGCGGACCTGTGACGTCAGGTTGTCCGCCATGAAGTTGACGTTGTCCGTGAGGTCCTTCCAGACGCCACTCACTCCGCGTACTTGCGCCCGGCCGCCGAGGTTTCCTTCGGTGCCGACCTCGCGGGCGACGCGGGTGACCTCGTCGGCGAAGGCGGAGAGCTGGTCGACCATCGTGTTGATCGTCGACTTGAGTTCGAGGATCTCGCCCTGCGCGTCGACGGTGATCTTCTGACTGAGGTCGCCGTTCGCGACGGCCGTCGTGACCTGGGCGATGTTCCGTACCTGTGACGTCAGGTTCGAGGCCATGAAGTTGACGTTGTCGGTGAGGTCCTTCCAGACCCCGCTCACGCCCCGCACCTGTGCGCGACCGCCCAACTGGCCCTCGGTGCCGACCTCGCGGGCGACGCGCGTCACCTCGTCGGCGAAGGCGGAGAGCTGGTCGACCATCGTGTTCACGGTGAGCTTCAGTTCGAGGAGCTCGCCGGTCGCCTCGACGGTCACCGTACGGGTCAGGTCGCCGCGCGCCACCGCCGTGGTCACCAGGGCGATGTCCCGCACCTGGGCCGTCAGACGGGACGCCATCGTGTTGACCGCCTCGGTCACATCACGCCAACTCCCCGACAGACCCGTCACCTTGGCGCGGCCACCGAGCCGCCCCTCCGTGCCGACCTCGCGGGCGACGCGGGTGACCTCGCCGGTGAAGAGGGAGAGCTGATCGACCATCTTGTTGACGGCACGGCCCAGTCGGCGTAAGTCGCCGCGGAGTTGGCGGTTGCCGTCGTGCAGGTCGACCCGCTGGGTGAGATCGCCGCCGGCCACCGCGTCGAGGACGCGGGTCGCGTTCGCCGCGGGGGCCACCAGGGCGTCGAGCAGCTGGTTCACGTCGTTGACCCGGGTCGTCCAGCTGCCCTGGCCAGGGCTGGCCGAAAGGCGCTCGTCGAGCCGCCCGTGCCGTACCAACTCCCGGCGGACGCGCTGCACCTCGGAGTTGAAGTGGGCGCTGCGGTCCATGATCTGGTTGAACATGGTGCTGAGGTCGGCCACCGGACCGTGCCCCGTTTCCGGCACCTTGCTGAAGTCGCCGTCCCGTGCGGCGGTCATCGCGGCGAGCAGCGGACGCAGATCCGATGCTCGAATCTGTCCGTCTTCGAGCACACGCATACCACTGTTCTCACTCATGGCGGCCCACTTCGGTAACTCGGCGCTTATGGGCATGGCCAGTCTGTCACTCTGTCCGCATCGTCTGAGGCGTATTCGTCCGAACTGCTCAGGGAGCTGCACAGTGGGGGCCATTCCGACGCAACGCGAGTCCATGGCGCGTGCCCCTGATGCGTCTGCGCACAACCGCGCCGGCCAGGAAGTCGTGGCCCGCACCGTGCTGCCGGGTACTCCGCTCGCCCCCGGAGCCGCCCGTCGGTTCGTGCGCGGCGCGCTCGCCGACTGGACCGAACTCGCCCTGCCCGGCGCCGAGATCATCGACGACCGCCTCACCGACGACGCCGTCCTCGTGACCAGCGAACTCGTCACCAACGCCGTCGTGCACGCGGGCACCGACGTCGAACTGCTGTGCCGCCTCGAGACCGCGGGCGACGGGGCGCCGGGCCCGCTGGTCGTCGAGGTCTCCGACCACCACCCCTCGCGCGCGGTACGGGACGACAGCGTCGAACGGCCGTACGGCACACCGGAGTACGGGCGCGGGTTACGGCTCGTGTCCGCGCTCTCCGACGCCTGGGGGATCACGTATCGCACCGGGGTCAAGACCGTGTGGGCGCGGCTGCCTGTCGACGGGAGCGCGGTCATGGAGGTGGGGGGTGTTTCGGGTGCGGAAAGCGTCGGGGGTGTGGAAAGTCCCTCGGGTGCGGAAGGTGTCCCGTGCGCGGAAGGCGTCCCGGGCGCCGAAATGATTTCGGGAGCCGACAGGAATTCCGAATCCGGAAGGATCTCGGATGCGGGAAGGATCTCGGATGCGGGAAGGATCTCGGATACGGGAAAGATCTCGGACTCGGGAGGGACCTCGGATTCGGGGCCGATCTCGGACGCGAGAAGGGGTTCGGGTTCGGGAAGGGGCCCGGACGCTGGAAGGGGCTCCGATTCGAGGCGGATCTCGGATGCGGGAAGGATCTCGGGAGCCGGCAGGATTTCGGGAACCGACAGGATGTCCGGAGTCGCGGAGAAGATAGCGGCGTACGCCGGTGAACAGGCGCTTGAGCGCGGGATGCGGGTCGGCGAGATACTCGCCCCCGAGATACTCCCGCCCGAGCCGCGGCGGAACGCCCAGCAGGACCAGGACTGGCTCAACCGCGGGGCCCTCTCCTTCCTCGCCGAGGCTTCCGATCTGCTCGCCGGGCAGCTCGACGAGGACCTGGTGGCCGCGCTCGCCGGACAGCTGCTCGTGCCGCGCCTCGCCGACTGGTGCGCCGTGTGGCTGGAGGACGAGGCCACCGACCGGGCGGGCGGTCTCGGCCTCGCGCTGGGACCCCGGCTCGCGCGCGTCTGGCACGGCAGCGAGAACCGCATCGAGGAACTGCGCCGTGCCCTGGAGAAGGACCCGCCGCTGCTGCCCGACGCGGTGCGTTCCCGGGCCGTCCCCGTGCCCTGGCCCGGCGAGGCACTCGGCGGGCGCGGGGCGAGCGGGGCGGCGCTCGCGTACCGGCTGATCGCGGGCGGGCGGCCGCTGGGCACGCTCGTCATCGGGCGGGCCGGGCCGGCCGTCTTCCCCGACGAGATCACCGGGCTGGTCGAGGACCTCAGCCGCCGTATCGCTCTCTCCATCGGCGCGGCCCGCCAGTACGCGCGCCAGGCCACCATCAGCCGGGTCCTCCAGCGCGGCCTGCTGCCCGGCGCGGTCGCCGAGATCCCGGGCGTGCGCAGTGCCCTCGTGTACGAGCCGCTCGACAAGGGCGGGCCCAGCGGTGACTTCTACGACCTGTTCCCCGCGGGCGACGGGCGCTGGTGCTTCGCGGTGGGCGACGTCCAGGGCAAGGGGCCCGAGGCCGCCGTCGTGATCGGCCTGGCCCGGCCCTGGCTGCGGCTGCTGGCCCGCGAGGGCTACCAGGTCGCGGACGTCCTCGACCGCCTCAACCAGCTCCTGCTCGACGATGCGACGGAGGCCGCCGACGCGGCGGCGCGTGCGCTCGTGGCGGCGGGTGGGCCCGGGCTCGGTGCGGACCTCGGGCCGCAGACGCGGTTCCTTTCGATGCTGTACGGCGAGCTCGTCCCGTTCGACGGTGGTGTGCGCTGCACTCTGGCCTCCGCCGGGCATCCGCTGCCCCTGCTCCTCGGGCCCGACGGTGATGTACGGGAAGTGGCGGGGCCGCAGACCCTTCTCGGCGTCTTCGAGGACGCCGGCTACACCTCGGAGACCTTCGAGCTGCATGCCGGTGACACCTTGCTGTGTGTCACGGACGGTGTGACGGAGCGGCGCAGTGGGGCCCGGCAGTTCGACGACGAGGACGGGCTCGCGAAGGCTCTGGAGGGCTGTGCGGGGCTGAGTGCCGAGCTGATCGCGGAACGGATCCGCCGGCTGGTGCATGAGTTCGGGGCGCGGCCGCCGGAGGACGACATGGCGTTGCTGGTGCTGCAGGCCGAGTAGGGGCACGGCGGTTTTTCGCCCCCTCCGCCCCTGCCCGTCCCGTACCTGGGGGCTCTGCCCCCAGACCCCCTGGGTTGTCTTCTCGGCGAGGGCCGGTGGGGGCGGGTCGCGCAGTTCCCCGCGCCCCTGACGGGGCACACCTGGGCATGGCTGTCCGTGCTGGACAATGGAAGACATGCCTTCCGCACTCCCCGATGGTGAGCCCGTCCCCGACGACGGGGCGTTGCCCGCGCACGCCCTGGCCGGGGCGGCCGAGCGGCCCCTCGGGTTCTACCTCCACGTGCCGTACTGCGCGACCCGCTGCGGCTACTGCGACTTCAACACCTACACGGCGACCGA
The DNA here is from genome assembly GCF_041053055.1 of Streptomyces sp. R41. Classification (NCBI taxonomy): domain Bacteria; kingdom Bacillati; phylum Actinomycetota; class Actinomycetes; order Kitasatosporales; family Streptomycetaceae; genus Streptomyces; species Streptomyces sp. R41. The sequence continues at coordinate 3,669,670 of NZ_CP163443.1, read as the reverse complement.
GCTGCGGGGCACCGGAGGCGTGCTCGCCTCCCGCGACAACTACGCGGACACGTTGATCGACGAGGTCCGCCTCGCCCGCAAGGTCCTCGGCGACGACCCGCGCTCCGTCCGCACGGTCTTCGTCGGCGGCGGTACGCCGACCCTGCTGGCCGCCGACGATCTCGTACGGATGCTGGGGGCGATCCGCGACGAGTTCGGGCTCGCGGACGATGCGGAGATCACGACCGAGGCGAACCCGGAGTCGGTGGACCCGGCGTACCTCGCGACCCTGCGCGCGGGGGGCTTCAACCGGATCTCCTTCGGCATGCAGAGCGCCCGGCAGCACGTACTGAAGGTGCTCGACCGCACGCACACCCCCGGCCGCCCCGAGGCCTGTGTCGCCGAGGCCCGCGCGGCGGGCTTCGAGCATGTGAACCTCGACCTGATCTACGGCACGCCCGGCGAGTCCGACGACGACTGGCGCGCATCGCTCGACGCGGCCCTCGGCGCCGGTCCCGACCACATTTCCGCGTACGCCCTGATCGTCGAGGAGGGCACCCAGCTCGCCCGCCGCATCCGCCGTGGCGAGGTTCCGATGACGGACGACGACGTCCACGCGGACCGCTACCTCATCGCCGACGAGGTGATGTCGTCGGCAGGCTTCGACTGGTACGAGGTGTCGAACTGGGCCACCTCCGACGCCGCTCGCTGCCTGCACAACGAGCTGTACTGGCGCGGCGCCGACTGGTGGGGCGCGGGTCCCGGCGCCCACAGCCACGTCGGCGGCGTGCGCTGGTGGAACGTGAAGCATCCGGGGGCGTACGCCGCCGCCCTGGCCTCCGGCCGCTCCCCGGGCGCGGGCCGCGAACTCCTCTCCGAGGAGGACCGCCGCGTCGAGCGCATCCTGCTCGAACTGCGGCTGCGCGAGGGCTGCCCGCTGTCCCTGCTCAGGCCCGACGGGCTGGCCGCCTCCCGCCGCGCACTGTCCGACGGACTCCTCGAACCCGGCCCGTACGACGCCGGTCGCGCCGTTCTCACCCTGCGGGGGCGGCTGCTGGCCGACGCGGTGGTGCGGGACCTGGTGGACTGAGGCGCCCGGCTGGGGCCGGGGGCGGTGCGCTTACCGGCACTCGCAGGCGCAGGGTGCCGCTGTTTGCGCGACGGGCGCCGCCCCAGCGGCACGACCGCCCACGGCTGCGTACGGCTGCCACAGCTGCGTACGACCGCCCACAGGTGCGTATGGCTGCCACGGCTGCGTACGACCGCCCACAGCTACGCCGGTGCGGTCACGAAGTCGATCAACTCCTCCACTCGGCCCAGGAGTTCCGGCTCCAGGTCCTTGTAGGAGCGCACCCGGGACAGGATGTGCTGCCAGGCCGCGCCGGTGTTCTCCGGCCAGTCCAGGGCGCGGCAGACGCCCGTCTTCCAGTCCTGGCCGTGCGGGATCCGGGGCCAGGCCCGGATGCCCACGGAGGACGGCTTCACCGCCTCCCAGATGTCGATGTACGGGTGGCCCAGCACCAGGGCGTGCTCGCTCGTGACCGACTCCGCGATGCGGGACTCCTTCGTGCCGGGGACGAGGTGGTCGACGAGGACGCCCAGGCGGGCGTCCGGTCCCGGCGCGAAGTCCGCGACGATCGACGGGAGGTCGTCGATGCCCTCCAGGTACTCGACGACGACGCCCTCGATGCGGAGGTCGTCGCCCCAGACGCGCTCGACCAGTTCGGCGTCGTGGCGGCCCTCCACGTAGATGCGGCCGGCTCGCGCGACCCGGGCCCGCGCCCCGGGGACGGCGACCGAACCGGAGGCCGTGCGAGTGGGACGTACTGGACCGGCGGCGGGGCGGACCAGCGTCACCGCCTTGCCCTCCAGGAGGAAGCCGCGCGGCTCCAGCGGGAACACGCGGTGCTTGCCGAAGCGGTCCTCCAGGGTCACCGTGCCCGCCTCGCAGCGGATCACCGCGCCGCAGAAGCCGGTGCCGGGATCCTCGACCACCAGGCCTGGGTCCGCGGGGACCTCGGGCACGGCCTTGGGCTTCTTCCACGGCGGGGTCAGGTCCGGAGAGTACTGGCGCATTCGGATGACGATAGGAGAAGCTCCCGGCCCGCTACGAAGACACGCCGAAACGTCTGGCCAACGCGTCCCGCTGCGCACGGACAAACGCCGCATTCACCGCCGCGCCGTGTCCTGGCACGTACACCGCGTCCTCCCCGCCCAGGTCGAGCAGCCGGTCCAGGGCCGCCGGCCAGTGGGACGGGACGGCATCCGGACCCGCCTGGGGCTCGCCCGACTCCTCCACCAGGTCACCGCAGAAGACGATCTCCGGGGAGGACGGCGACCCGGGGACCAGCACCACCAGGTCGTAGCACGTGTGAGCCGGGCCGACGTTCGCCAGCAGGACCTGGGTGCCGCCGCCCAGGTCGAGGGTCCACTCGCCGGACACCAGATGGCGGGGGTGGACCAGGAGGTCCGCGGCTTCCTCCGCCTCGCGCGGGTCGAGACCGTTGCGCACAGCGTCCGCGCGCAGCTCGTCGCGGTCGTGCGCGAAGACCGTGTCCAGGCCGACCGCCCCGAACACCTCCACCCCGGCGAACGCCGCCGCCCCGAAGACATGGTCGAAGTGGGGATGCGTGAGTGCGAGGTGCGTCACTCTGCGGTCGTCACCGAGGAGCCGCCGTGCCTCGGTCCGCAGCTGCGCGCCCTCCCGCAGGTTCGACCCCGCGTCGATCATCAGCGCCGCGCCCTCGCCCAGCACGAGCCCGGCCGTGCAGTCCCAGGCCGGAAGCCGCCGCCGCCCGACCCGGGGCGCCAGCCGTTCCCACCCGAGCTCTTCCCAAGTCAGCCTCATACGGAGACGCTAGCCGTGAGAGCCTGCCAGGCACGACATCGCAGGCCCGCCCTTGCCGGGGCCGTACCTCACCGCCGTACACTGGGCCGGGGAACGCTGGCACTCTTGTGCGCTGAGTGCCAGGCCGAAGGCCACGAACAGCGCGGGGAAGACTTCTGGAGGTGTGCGCGATGCTCAGTGAACGCAGGCTCGAGGTGCTCCGCGCCATCGTCCAGGACTACGTGGGCACCGAGGAGCCGGTCGGTTCCAAGGCGCTGACGGAGCGGCACCGCCTCGGTGTCTCGCCGGCGACCGTGCGCAACGACATGGCCGCGCTGGAGGACGAGGGCTACATCGCCCAGCCGCACACCAGCGCCGGGCGCATCCCCACGGACAAGGGCTACCGGCTCTTCGTCGACAAGCTCGCGGGCGTCAAGCCGATGACCGCGCCCGAGCGGCGCGCCATCCAGAACTTCCTCGACGGCGCCGTCGACCTCGACGACGTCGTCGGCCGGACCGTACGGCTGCTCGCGCAGCTCACGCGGCAGGTCGCCGTGGTGCAGTACCCCTCGCTGACGCGCTCGACCGTGCGGCACGTGGAGCTGCTGTCCCTCGCCCCCGCCCGCGTGATGCTCGTGCTGATCACGGACACCGGCCGGGTCGAGCAGCGCATGATCGACTGCCCGGCGCCGTTCGGCGAGACGTCGCTCGCGGATCTGCGGGCCCGGCTCAACAGCCGGATCGCGGGCCGCCGCTTCGCGGACGTCCCGCAGCTCGTGCAGGACCTGCCGGAGGCCTTCGAGGCGGAGGACCGCGGTACGGTCGCGACGGTGCTCTCCACCCTCCTGGAGACACTCGTCGAGGAGACCGAGGAGCGGCTGATGATCGGCGGCACCGCCAATCTCACCCGTTTCGGACATGACTTCCCTCTCACCATCCGGCCGGTGCTCGAAGCGCTGGAGGAGCAGGTCGTGCTTCTCAAGTTGCTTGGTGAGGCCGGGGATTCGAGCATGACCGTGCGAATCGGTCACGAGAACGCGTATGAGGGACTCAACTCCACGTCCGTGGTCTCGGTCGGCTACGGTTCGGGCGGCGAGGCAGTAGCCAAACTCGGCGTGGTCGGCCCGACCCGCATGGATTACCCGGGAACGATGGGAGCGGTACGAGCGGTGGCACGGTACGTCGGACAGATCCTGGCGGAGTCGTAAGTGGCCACGGACTACTACGCCGTACTCGGCGTGCGCCGCGACGCGTCCCAGGACGAGATCAAGAAGGCGTTCCGGAGGCTCGCGCGCGAGCTGCACCCGGACGTCAATCCCGATCCGAAGACGCAGGAGCGGTTCAAGGAGATCAACGCCGCGTACGAGGTGTTGTCGGACCCACAGAAGAAGCAGGTCTACGACCTCGGCGGTGACCCGCTGTCCCAGGCGGGCGGCGCGGGCGCGGGCGGCTTCGGCGCGGGCGGCTTCGGGAACTTCTCGGACATCATGGACGCCTTCTTCGGTACGGCGTCGCAGCGCGGCCCCCGGTCGCGTACGCGCCGTGGCCAGGACGCCATGATCCGGCTCGAGATCGAGCTGGACGAGGCCGCCTTCGGCACGACGAAGGACATCCAGGTCGACACGGCCGTCGTCTGCGCCACCTGTAATGGGGAAGGCGCGGCGCCGGGCACTTCGGCGCAGACGTGTGACATGTGCCGCGGTCGCGGTGAGGTGTCGCAGGTGACGCGGTCCTTCCTGGGCCAGGTCATGACCTCGCGGCCGTGTCCGCAGTGCCAGGGCTTCGGGACTGTCGTCCCCACTCCGTGCCCCGAGTGCGCGGGTGACGGGCGGGTGCGCTCCCGTCGGACGCTGACCGTGAAGATCCCGGCCGGTGTCGACAACGGCACGCGGATCCAGCTCGCGGGCGAGGGCGAGGTCGGCCCCGGCGGAGGCCCCGCCGGTGACCTCTACGTCGAGATCCACGAGCTGCCGCACGCCGTGTTCCAGCGGCGCGGTGACGATCTGCACTGCACGGTCACCATCCCGATGACCGCGGCGTGCCTCGGTACGAAGGTGCCGCTGGAGACCCTCGACGGGCTGGAAGAGGTCGACATCCGTCCGGGTACGCAGTCCGGGCAGTCGATTCCGCTGCACGGGCGGGGCGTCACGCATCTGCGGGGCGGCGGACGTGGGGATCTGATCGTCCACGTCGAGGTGATGACGCCTACGAAGCTCGATCCCGAGCAGGAGCGGTTGCTGCGGGAGCTTGCCAAGCTGCGGGGTGAGGAGCGGCCGACCGGGCAGTTCCAGCCCGGGCAGCAGGGGCTGTTCTCGCGGCTGAAGGACGCGTTCAACGGTCGCTGAGGTGGGGTTTCTCGCCCCCTCCGCCCCTACCCATCCCGTAACTGGGGCTCCGCCCCAGACCCCCGGGTGTTTCTTTCACCGCGGGTGGGTGGGGGCTGGTCGCGCAGTTCCCCGCGCCCCTTGCGGGGCGCGGAAAATCCGCCTCGCGACCGCCCATCCCGGTGGCCTATGCCAGGCGGAAGGCCGGATTCGGACTTGTACGGAGGACGTGACAACATGCCGTCATGTCCTCCGCACTGACCGATCTCTTCCCTCACCCGATCGTGCAGGCCCCCATGGCGGGCGGCGTCTCCGTCCCGCATCTCGCGGCCGCCGTGTCCGAGGCCGGTGGGCTCGGGTTCCTCGCCGCCGGGTACAAGACCGCCGACGGCATGTACCAGGAGATCAAGCAGCTGCGCGGACTCACGGGCCGCCCCTTCGGCGTGAACCTCTTCATGCCGCAGCCCGAGTATGCGGACTCGGCCGCCGTCGAGGTGTACGCCAACCAGCTCGCGGGTGAGGCCGCCTGGTACGAGACCGAGCTCGGCGACCCCGACAGCGGGCGCGACGACGGCTACGACGCCAAGCTCGCCGTCCTCCTCGACAACCCGGTGCCGGTGGTCTCCTTCCACTTCGGCATCCCCACCCGCGACGTCCTGGACTCCCTGGCCCGCGCCGGCACGCTGACGATGGTCACCGCGACCACCGCCGAGGAGGCGCTGGCCGTGCAGCGGGCGGGCGCCGCCGCGGTGATCGCGCAGGGTGTCGAGGCCGGCGGTCACCAGGGCACCCATCGCGACAATCCGGAGACGGACGGCACCGGCATCGGACTGCTCTCGCTGATCGCGCAGGTCCGCGAGACCGTGCAGATCCCGATCGTCGCGGCCGGCGGCATCATGCGCGGCAGCCAGATCGCGGCGGTGCTCGCGGCGGGCGCGAGCGCGGCCCAGCTCGGCACCGCGTTCCTCGCCACCCCCGAGTCCGGCGCGAACGTCGTGCACAAGCAGGCGCTGACCAACCCCCTGTTCGTACGGACGGAGTTGACGCGCGCGTTCTCCGGCCGCCCGGCGCGCGGACTGGTCAACCGCTTCATGCGCGAGCACGGCCCGTACGCGCCCGCCGCGTATCCCGAGATCCACCACCTCACCTCCCCGCTGCGCAAGGCGGCCGCCGCGGCGGGCGACGCGCAGGGCATGGCGCTGTGGGCCGGGCAGGGCCACCGCATGGCCCGTGAACTGCCCGCTGGGCAGCTGGTGGAGGTGCTGAGCGCCGAACTCGCCGCCGCGAAGACAGCGTTGTCGGCGCTCCCGGAAGGGAACGGGGGTGCGGGCCGATGACCGCCCCGGTGTTCGTGGTCGATCACTTCGACGCGGGCGGCGGTGGACGCTACGTCCTCGACGGGCCCGAGGGACGGCACGCCGTCTCCGTGAAGCGGCTGCGGCCCGGTGAGGACGTCGTCCTCACCGACGGGGCCGGGCGCTGGGCGGACTGCGTGGTGCTGGAGACCGAGGGCAAGGACCGGCTGATCGTCCGGATGGGCTCGGTGGCCGAGGAGCCGGCGGAGGAGCCGCGCATCACCGTCGTCCAGGCCCTGCCAAAGGGTGACCGGGGCGAGCTGGCCGTCGAGACGATGACCGAGACCGGCGTGGACGCGATCGTCCCCTGGGCGGCATCCCGCTGCATCACGCAGTGGAAGGGCGACCGGGGTCTGAAGGCGCTCGCCAAGTGGCGGGCCACGGCCCGGGAAGCCGGCAAGCAGTCCCGGCGCGTCCGCTTCCCCGAGGTCGCGGACGCGATGTCGACCAAGCAGGTTGCCGCACTTCTGGCCACAGCGGATCTGGCGGCGGTGCTGCACGAGGACACTGAGCTCGGGACCGAGCCGTTCGCCACGGCCGAGCTCCCCTCCTCCGGGGAGATCGTGCTGGTGGTCGGCCCCGAGGGCGGGATTTCTCCCGAGGAGGTCGCTCTGTTCGTCGAGGCGGGTGCGAGGACGTTCCACCTGGGGCGTACCGTGCTGCGTACATCGACCGCCGGGACCGTGGCGGCGGCGCTGCTGCTGGCCCGTACCGGTCGCTGGTCCTGACACCCACGGGGGATCGCCTTGGAACTCGCCCAGGTACGGCTGCTCGTCTCGGACTTCGCCGTGTGTTACCGCTTCTACGCCGAGGTGCTGGGGCTCAAGCCCCAGTCGGGTGCGACGGAGGGGCCGTACGAGAAGTTCAGCCCCGCCACCGGGTCGGCGGGGATCGCCATACAGGACCGCTCCGTGATGGCCGAAGTCCTTGGTGAGCTGGGTGACTTGGCGAGTGGGCATCGGTCGTTGGTGGTGCTTCGGGTGGACGACCTGGACGCGTACTGCGAGCAGATCGCCTCGCGTGGCGCGACGATCCTGCACGGGCCTGCCCCCATGACCGACCGCATGCGCGTCGCCCACCTCAAGGACCCGGAGGGCAACCTGGTGGAGCTTCAGGAGTGGCTGCTGCTGCGCACCTGAGGTCCAGGCTTTCTTCGCCCCCTCCGCCCCTGCCCGTCCCGTGCCGGCCTTTCGGCTACGGACCGGTGGGGGCTTGTCGCGCAGTTCCCCGCGCCCCTGGCGGGGCGCCGTCCTCACATACGGGCGAAAAAACCCTCCTTCGGGTGGTCGTGGGGATCGTGGCCGCATGCGGTCTACCGTCGGTCGCGGGACAGTGGCAGGCTGCCGTCTATGGGGGTTTTGAGGCGGATAAGGCGTCGGACAGGGCGCCGGCAGGTGCTGGTGGCGGTGGGGCTCGGAGCGGCCGGAGTGTTCGGGGTGGCCGCGTGCGAGCCGACGGGCGGGCTGAGTTCGGCCACGGTGGCGTACACGACCGACCAGACCGCGACCAAGGAACTCGAACGACAGCATGTGAACGTGCGCTGGCTCAGCTGCACGGCGTCGTACGGCGGGGCCAACAAGGCCTACACGCCCGGCAAGACGCCCGCGCCGACCGTGAGCACCGTCGCCTCCGTCGACTGCCAGGGGCAGACGGACGACGGACGGGAGATCGTCGTCAAGGGCAAGGTCACCCGGGCCGTCGACGGCGCGTGCGTACGCGGGGACCTGCGCGCCACGGTCGGCGGCAAGGAGTGGTTCCACGTGAACGGTCTGGGGAACTGCAACGCCACGAACGCCCCCAACCCGCCCATCTCGTACCACCCCACGAACGGACAGCCCAACCCCACCGTCACCGTCACCGTGACGAAGACCATGTGGTGCAAGGGCGACCCGACCTGCTGGCCCTCCCAGGGCAAGTGACCTGCCCGGTGACCTGCCCGGCACACGCGGATCAAGTGATCGAAACCCCTTTCAAGGGTTGCGGTCGCTGCATAGGGTGATCGGGTGACAGAGTCCGCAGCCTCCGCGTATCTCCGGTTTCCGCATCTGCACGGCGAGTTGGTCGTCTTCACGGCCGAGGACGACGTCTGGGCCGCCCCGCTCGACGGCGAAGGCAGGGCCTGGCGGGTCAGCGCCGACAACGTCCCGGTGAACCATCCGCGCATCTCCCCGGACGGCGCGACCGTCGCCTGGACGTCCACGCGTGACGGGGCGCCGGAGGTGCACGCCGCCGCCCTGGCGGGCGGACCGTCCAAACGGCTGACGTACTGGGGGAGTTCGAAGACCCAGGTGCGCGGCTGGACCCCGGACGGTCAGGTGCTCGCGCTCAGCACCCAGGGGCAGGCGAGCCTGCGGCGCAGCTGGGCCCGGGCCGTCCCGCTCGACGGCGGCCCCGCGACGACCCTTCCGTACGGGCCTGTCGGCGACGTCGCCCACGGCGGTCCGGGTGTCGTGCTGCTGTCCGCGCCCATGGGGCGCGAGGCCGCCTGGTGGAAGCGGTATCGCGGCGGTACGGCGGGCAAGCTGTGGATCGACCGGGAGGGCGACGGGGACTCCGCATTCGTACGGCTGCATGAGTCGCTCGACGGGAACATCGAGTACCCCATGTGGGCGGGGGAGCGGATCGCCTTCCTGTCCGACCACGAAGGTGTCGGGGCGCTCTACTCCTCCCTCGCCGACGGGTCCGACCTGCGGCGGCACACGCCGATCGACCGGTTCTACGCCCGCCACGCGGCCACCGACGGCACGCGGGTCGTGTACGCCTGCGCCGGTGAGCTGTGGCTCCTCGACGACCTGGAGGGCGCCGAGCCGCGCCGGCTGGACTTCCGGCTCGGCGGCCAGCGCGTCGACCAGCAGCCGCGCCCCGTGAGCGCGTCGCGCTGGTTCTCCGCCGCCGCGCCCGACCACACCGGACGCGGCAGCGCGGTCTCCGTGCGCGGCGCCGTCCACTGGGTCACCCACCGCTCGGGCCCGGCCCGCGCCCTCGCCGCCGAGCAGGGCGTGCGCTCCCGGCTGCCCCGAACCTTCCGGGCGGAGGGCGAGGAGCACGTGGTGTGGGTGACGGACGCGGAGGGCGATGATGCCCTGGAGTTCGCCCCGGCGACGGGAGTCGCGCCGGGGGCCACCCCGCGCCGACTCGCCGCCGGGCAGCTCGGGCGCGTCCTCGGGCTCGCGATGGCGCCCGACGGGAGCCGCGCCGCCGTCGCCTCGCACGACGGACGCGTGCTGCTCGTCGAGCGGGAGAGCGGCGAGGTGCGCGAGGTCGACCGCAGCGAGGACGGTGAGGTCAGCGGGCTTGTCTTCTCGCCCGACTCGGCCTGGCTCGCCTGGTCGCACCCCGGGCCGCGCCCGCTGCGCCAGCTCAAGCTGGCCAACACCGCCGACCTGTCGGTGACCGAGGCGACCCCGCTCCGGTTCCGGGACTACGAGCCCGCGTTCACGCTCGACGGCAAGCACCTCGCCTTCCTCTCGGCGCGCGCGTTCGACCCCGTCTACGACGAGCACGTCTTCGACCTGGCGTTCGTGGGCGGCTCGCGGCCCTACCTGATCACCCTGGCCGCGACCACGCCGTCCCCCTTCGGGCCGCAGCGGCACGGCCGCCCCTTCGAGGCGCCGGACAAGGACGAGACGCCTGACAGCGAGGGCACCCCCACGACCCGCATCGACCTCGACGGGCTCGCCGACCGGATCGTGCCGTTCCCCGTCGAGGCGGCCCGCTACTCGACGCTGCGCGCCGCCAAGGACGGGCTGCTGTGGCTGCGGCACCCCGTCCGCGGTGTGCTCGGCGCCTCCCGCGCCACCCCCGACGACCCGGACCCGCAGACCGAGCTGGAGCGGTACGACCTCGTCCAGCAGCGCATCGAGCATCTCGCCGCCGACGCCGACCACTTCGCCGTCAGCGGCGACGGCAAGCGGGTCCTGCTGTGGACCGACGGCAAGCTCAAGGTCGTACCCAGCGACCGGCGCGCCTCGAACGACGACGAGAGCGACACGAACATCACCGTCGATCTGTCGCGGGTCCGGCAGACCGTCGACCCGGTCGCCGAGTGGCGGCAGATGTACGACGAGACGGGCCGCCTCATGCGGGACAACTTCTGGCGGCCCGACCTGGGCGGGGTCGACTGGGACGCCGTACTCGACCGCTATCGGCCGGTTCTCGAACGGGTCGCCACGCACGACGACCTCGTCGACCTGCTCTGGGAGGTGCACGGCGAGCTCGGCACCTCGCACGCGTACGTCATGCCGCGCGGCGGAGGGGGCGGCGGCGACCGGGCGCAGGGGCTGCTCGGCGCGGACATCTCCCGTCATGGGGACGGCAGTTGGCGCATCGACCGGATCCTCCCGTCCGAGACCTCCGACCCGGACGCGCGGGCGCCGCTCGCCGCGCCCGGGGTCGCGGTGCGCGCCGGGGACGCGATCGTCGCGGTCGCCGGGCAGCCGGTGGACCCGGTGGCCGGGCCCGGGCCGCTGCTCGTCGGCACGGCGGGCAAGCCGGTGGAGCTGACCATCTCGCCCTCGGGAGGCGGCGATCCACGTCATGCGGTCGTCGTCCCGCTCGCGGACGAGGAGCCGCTGCGGTACCACGCGTGGGTGGCGGACCGGCGGGCCTACGTCCACGAGCAGTCCGGGGGCCGCCTCGGGTATCTGCACGTGCCGGACATGGTCGGCTCCGGGTGGGCCCAGCTCCACCGCGATCTGCGCATCGAGGTGGCCCGGGAGGGGCTGGTCGTGGACGTCCGCGAGAACCGCGGCGGGCACACCTCCCAGCTCGTCGTCGAGAAGCTGGCGCGGCGGATCGTCGGCTGGGACCTGCCGCGCGGCCTGCGCCCGTACAGCTACCCGGAGGACGCGCCGCGTGGCCCGGTCGTCGCCGTCGCCAACGAGTTCTCCGGTTCGGACGGCGACATCGTCAACGCGGCGATCAAGGCGCTCGGGATCGGGCCCGTGGTCGGCACGCGCACCTGGGGCGGTGTGATCGGCATCGACAGCCGCTACCGGCTCGTCGACGGCACGCTCGTCACCCAGCCCAAGTACGCCTTCTGGCTGGAGGGTTACGAGTGGGGCGTCGAGAACCACGGTGTCGACCCCGACGTCGAGGTCGTCCAGGCTCCACAGGACTACGCCGCCGGACGCGACACCCAGCTCGACGAGGCGATCCGGATCGCCCTGGCGGCCCTCACGGAGAACCCGGCGAAGGCTGCGCCCGCTCTGCCACCGCTGTGACCTGTGCCGCCACGGTGGCGGGGGTGATCCACCGCTGCGCGGCGGATGTTCCCCGCCCGCCCTTTCGGGCGGGCGCGGGGTCCGGACGCCGGCGGAGTCCCGGGCGTCCGGCACAGCCCCGCGCGGCGGCAGAGCCGTAAGCCGCCCGCTCTGTCGGGCCGATAGCATGCGGACGTAATGATCGGCTGGCGTGAGGAGGCACACGCATGGCGGGAGAGCCGCAGGACGACTGCTTGTTCTGCAAGATCGTCGCGGGGCACATTCCGGCGACCGTGGTCCGGGAGACGGAGACGACCGTCGCCTTCCGTGACATAAACCCTCAGGCGCCCAGCCACGTCCTGGTCATCCCCAAGGTGCACTACCCGAACGCGGCTGCGCTGGCGGACGCCGAACCCGGCATCGCCGCGGACCTGCTGCGCGAGTCCGCCGAGGTGGCGGCCGAGGACAAACTGGAGAGCTACCGGGTCGTGTTCAACACCGGCAGCGGCGCGGGCCAGACCGTCTTCCACGCGCACGCCCACGTGCTGGGCGGCCGCGGTATGCAGTGGCCCCCGGGGTAACCGACCTTGTCCGTACGTGAATTGGTGGTCCTCGGCACCGCCAGCCAGGTCCCGACCCGGCATCGCAACCACAACGGCTATCTGCTGCGGTGGGACGGCGAGGGACTGCTCTTCGACCCCGGCGAGGGCACGCAGCGCCAGATGCTGCGTGCCGGAGTCGCCGCGCACGACCTGCACCGGATCTGTGTCACCCACTTCCACGGGGACCATTCACTCGGGCTCGCCGGCGTGATCCAGCGCATCAACCTCGACCGCGTGCCGCACGAGGTGACCGCCCACTATCCGCGCTCCGGGCAGCGGTTCTTCGACCGGCTGCGGTATGCGACCGCCTACCGCGAGACCGTCGCGCTGACGGAAGCGCCGATCGAGGTCGACGGTGTGCTCGCGACCACGCCCTCGTACACCTTGGAGGCCCGCAGGCTCTCCCACCCCGTGGAGTCGTTCGGGTACCGGCTGGTCGAGCCGGACGGGCGGCGGATACTTCCCGAGCGGCTCGCCGAGCGCGGTATCAGGGGGCCCGACGTCGGGCGTCTGCAGCGGGAGGGCTCGCTCCACGGGGTGTCCCTCGACGACGTCAGCGAGGTGCGGCGCGGGCAGCGGTTCGCGTTCGTCATGGACACCCGGATGTGCGAGGGAGTGTACGCGCTCGCCGAAGGGTGCGACCTGCTGGTCATCGAGTCGACGTTCCTCGACGAGGACGAGCAACTCGCCGTCGATCACGGGCACTTGACGGCAGGTCAGGCGGGACGCGTGGCCGTGGAGGCCGGCGTACGGCATCTCGTGCTCACCCACTTCAGCCAGCGCTACTCCGAGCCCGACGAGTTCGAGCGGCAGGCTCGGGCCGCGGGGTTCGAGGGGGAGCTGACCGTGGCGCACGATCTGGTGCGGGTGCCGGTTCCGAAGCGCCGGTGAGGGTGCTCCGGCTGCGGGTCGCGAAGCGCCGGTGAGGGTGCGCGGGGTGCGGGTCGCGAAGCGCAGGTGACAGTGCTCCGGGTGCCGATCCCGGAGTGCCCGGGAAACGACCGTACGATGCTTTGATGCCCCTCCCCAAAGCAGAACTGCACCTCCACATCGAAGGCACCCTCGAACCCGAGCTGGCCTTCGCGCTCGCCGCGCGCAACGGCGTGACGCTGCCGTACGCGGACACCGAAGAGCTGCGCAAGGCGTATCTCTTCGACGATCTGCAGTCGTTCCTGAACCTGTACTACGAGCTCATGGCCGTACTGCGGACGGAACAGGACTTCGCCGACCTGGCCGACGCCTACCTGGCGCGGGCCGCCGCGCAGGGCGTGCGGCACGCGGAGATCTTCTTCGATCCGCAGGCCCACATCGCCCGTGGGGTGGGGATGGGCACGGTCGTCGAGGGATTGTCCCGGGCGCTGGCCCGCAGCGAGGAGACGCACGGCATCTCCACGCAGCTGATCATGTGCTTCCTGCGGGACGAGTCCGCCGAGTCGGCGATGGAGACTCTGGAGGCCGCGAAGCCGTACCTCGACCGGATCGTCGGCATCGGCCTCGACTCCGCAGAGGTGGGACACCCGCCGGTCAAGTTCCGCGAGGTGTACGAGGCCGCCGCCGCGCTCGGTCTGCGGCGCGTCGCGCACGCCGGCGAGGAGGGCCCGCCCGCCTACATCACCGAGGCGCTGGACGTGCTCGGCGTCGAGCGCATCGACCACGGGCTGCGCTGCATGGAGGACCCCGAGCTCGTCGAGCGGCTGGTACGGGACCGGGTGCCGCTGACGCTGTGCCCGCTGTCGAACGTACGGCTGCGCGCCGTGGACGTCCTGGAGGACCACCCGCTGCCCGCCATGATGGACGCCGGGCTGCTGTGCACCGTCAACTCCGACGACCCCGCGTACTTCGGGGGCTATATCGGCGACACCTTCCACGCCGTGCACGACGCGCTGGGGCTGGATCGGGAACGGATGCGGGAGCTGGCGCGCAATTCGTTCGAGGCGTCCTTCCTGGAGCACGACGAGGAGCGGCGGGCCCGCTACTTCGCCGAGGTCGAGGCGTACGAGTTCGGGTAGCTCGCGTTCGATCGAGCAGCTCGAGTTCGCGTAGCCGTCAGGCGGTTCCGGACCCCGGTGTGGCCGCTGCCGCCTGCCGGGGTCCCGCCATGTCGTACGCCGTCCGCTGGGCGGGCACGGCCTCCAGCGGGATCTCGACGACCGGGTGTTCCTGCGGGGTGCCGCGCCTGGGGCGCAGCGCCACGGCCGTCATCGGGACGGTGACCAGGAGCAGTCCGAGCGCCAGGAGCACGCCCATCGCCGGGAAACCCGCCCGCGCGGAGAGCAGACTGCCGGCGAGCGGGCCGCACGCCGTGCCCAGTGAGGAGGCCGAGCCGACGAGGACAGCCCACCGTCCGCGCGGGTCCAGGGAAGCGGCGAGGCCGATCACGTACGAGAGCACGACCGGGTAGAGCGTGTTCCAGGCGATCTCGCCCGTCGCGAACGAGGACAGGTCGCTCGCCGCCGCGCTGAGCGCGATGCAGCCGGCGATCAGCGCCGTACCCGCGCCGATCGGCAGCGCCAGACCGAGCCGCGGGCCCAGCGCGCCCGCGCCGATCACACCCAGCAGCCCGGCGCCGAGCGCCACCGCGAAGACCACTCCGACCGTGACTTCGGTGAGCCCCGCCTGCGTCAGTCCGATGCGGCCGCTGACGCCCCAGAGGGAGTTCTGGGCGAGGGACCAGAAGAGCATGGCGGCGGCGAGGACCAGGCCGGAGCGGGGGTGCGGGAGCGGGGTCGTGGCGCGGAGCGTCCGGGTCGCGGGGGTGCGGGCCGGGAGGCGTCCGGCCAGGGGCAGCACGAGCAGCGCCGTGCAGGCGATCGCGGCGAGGGGGAGGCCGTGGGCCGGGCCGAGGTGGGGGATCGTCAGATACAGCGCGCCCGCGAGGGCGGAGACGCCGAGCAGGCCCAGGGTGGTGGTGCGGTGGGGGTCGCGCTGGGCGGCGATGCCGGTCGCGGCGACCGTGGTGGCCGTACCGGAGCCGAAGCCGCCGACGATCGCGCCGGCGATGACCAGCGGGACGGTCGAGCTGAGGGCGGCGGTGCCGTAGCCGACGGCCGCGAGGAGCAGGCCCGTGCGGGCGAGCCTGCGCGGGCCGAAGCGGTCGACCCGGGCGGCGAGCAGGAACCCCGCCGCCGCCGAACTCAGCAGCAGCGCGCTGCCGATGGCGCCGGCCTGCGTGGCCGAGAGCGGGAGGCCGGCGTCGAGTCTGCCGACGGTGGTCGGCAGCAGATACGCGGCGAGGTACCCGGCCGTGAAAAGGGCGACGAGGGGCCAGGGTGTGGTGGTGCGGGCGGACACGGGCGTTCCCAGGGCATGCGAAAGAAGCGGCTCAAGAAGGGGGTTGGGCGGCTGTCGACGGACAGGAACGCGCGGGCAATTTGTATCAAGGGGGTGGGGCTGCGAAGAAGGCGGGGCGGTGTGATGTGGGGCACGTTCTGTTTGGGGTGGGTGTGCTGGGGTAGACAGGTTGCTTTCGCCTGCCGCCGTGCCGGGTGGTTGGCGACACCCATGGCGGGTCCATTGACGGCCAGTTGTTCGCCTACCTAATCTTCATCTTCATACATAGATGGTGTACGCAGCTGGTGTCGCCCACCGTAGGAGTCGTCCCGTGACTCGCGATCTGACCATCACCGAGGTCCGGCTGACCCCGATCCTCGTCGCCGACCCGCCCCTGCTGAACACGCAGGGCGTGCACCAGCCGTACACCCCCCGGCTGATCGTGGAGGTCGTCACGGCGGACGGGGTGACGGGCGTCGGCGAGACGTACGGCGACGGCACGTATCTGGAGCTCGCCCAGCCGTTCGCGCGGAAGCTGGTGGGGCGGCAGGTCTCCGATCTGAACGGACTGTTCACGGTGGTGAACGAGGTTGCCGTCGAACGGGCGCGGGTGGAGGGCCAGGTCGACGTCGGCGGCCTGCGCGGGGTGCAGACCGCGGACAAGCTGCGGCTGTCGGTTGTCTCCGGCTTCGAGGTGGCCTGTCTGGACGCGCTCGGCAAGGCGCTGGGACTGCCTGTGCACGCGCTGCTCGGCGGCAAGGTGCGGGATGCGGTGGAGTACAGCGCGTACCTCTTCTACAAGTGGGCCGGCCATCCCGAAGGGGTCGCCGGAGAGAAGGACGACTGGGGAGCCGCGCTCGACCCGGCCGGAGTCGTCGCGCAGGCGCGGACGTTCACCGAGCGGTACGGGTTCACTTCGTTCAAGCTCAAGGGCGGGGTCTTTCCTCCCGAGCAGGAGATCGCCGCCGTGCGGGCGCTCGCGGAGGCCTTCCCCGGGCATCCGCTGCGGCTCGACCCCAACGGGGCCTGGTCCGTTACGACCTCGCTGAAGGTCGCGGAGGCGTTGGCGGACGTACTCGAGTACCTGGAGGATCCGACGCTCGGGACGGCCGCGATGGCCGAGGTCGCGGCGGGGACGTCCGTGCCGCTGGCCACCAACATGTGCGTGACGACGTTCGCGGAGATCCCGGAGGCCTTCATGGCGGGGGCCGTGCGGGTCGTGCTGTCCGATCACCACTACTGGGGTGGGCTGCGGAACACCCGGGAACTGGCTGCCATCTGCCGGACGTTCGGCGTCGGGGTGTCCATGCACTCCAACACCCATCTGGGGATCTCGCTCGCCGCGATGACGCAGGTCGCGTCGACGATTCCTGGTCTTCACCATGCCTGCGACTCCCACTATCCGTGGCAGTCCGAGGATGTGCTGACCGAGCGGCTCGCTTTCGAGGGCGGGTGTGTGAAGGTCTCCGACGCGCCTGGGCTCGGGGTCGAGCTCGACCGGGGGGCTTTGGGGGTGCTCCACCGGCGGTGGCTCGATGACGACGGTTCGCTGCGGGAGCGTGATGACGCGGGGGCCATGCGGGTGGCTGAGCCGGGGTGGGTTGCGCCGTCCATGCCGCGGTGGTGACTTTTTCGCCCCCCTCCCCCCTACCCATTCCCGTACCTGGGAGGCTTCGCCCCCCAGGCCCCCCTCGGACTGTCTTTTGGCTACGGGTCGGTGGGGGCTTGTCGCGCAGTTCCCCTCGCCCCTGACGGGGCGGAGGGGGTGAAAACGGCCCTGACCGGGCGGGTGTCCGGTGGGTGGGGTGGTGCACACTGGCCAGATCCGCACCACGTCAGGGAGCGCACCGTGATCGCGTCCAACGGAGAGCGACCGTACTGCCAGGCCCACGTCGACCCGCTCGCCGGCCTGCGCACCCCCCAGGACCCGCCCTGGGACGTCTATCTCACGGGCACGGTCTTCCTGGACATCATCTTCACCGGGCTCGACTCCGCCCCCGTGCGGGGGACGGAGTCCTGGGCGCGGGGGATGGGTTCAAGCCCGGGCGGAGTCGCCAACATGGCGACCGCCCTCGCACGGCTGGGGCTGAAAACCTCCCTGGCGGCGGCCTTCGGCGACGACCACTACGGGGAGTACTGCTGGGACGCCCTGGAGCAGGGCGAGGGCATCGACCTCGCCCCGTCGCGCACCGTACCCGGCTGGCACTCCCCGGTCACCGTGTCGATGGCGTACGAGGGCGAGCGCACGATGGTCAGCCACGGGCACGAGCCGCCACCCGAGGAACCCGCGCCGGACTGCCCGCCACGCGCGCGTGCCGCCGTAGCCGCGCTGACGCCGGGCACGCGCGCGCCATGGATCGGGCAGGCCGCGAGCAAGGGCACCCGGATCTTCGCGGACGTCGGCTGGGACGACACCGGCCGCTGGGACCTGGCGGGCCTCGCCGATCTGGAGCACTGCGAGGCGTTTCTGCCGAACGCGGAGGAGGCCATGCGGTACACCGGCGCCGACTGCCCGCGCGCGGCGGCGCACGCGCTGACCGAGCACGTACCGCTGGCGGTCGTCACCCTCGGCTCGGAGGGCGCGTACGCCGTGGACGGCCGTACCGGTGAGACCGCCGAGGTCCCGGCGATCGCCGTCGAGGCCATGGACCCCACCGGCGCCGGTGACGTCTTCGTCGCGGGCTTCGTCATGGGCACCCTGGCCGACTGGCCCCTCGCCGACCGCCTCGCCTTCGCCGGGCTGACCGCCGCCCTCTCCGTCCAGGAGTTCGGGGGGTCGCTGTCGGCGCCCGGCTGGTCCGAGATCGCCGCCTGGTGGCGTCGTGTCCAGTCCGTCGACGATCAGGATCCGACGGCCCTGAGACGCTATGCGTTTCTGGAGGGGCTGCTGCCCGAGGTGACGCGGCCGTGGCCGCTGCGCCGTGCGGTGCCGACGATCGGGTTCGGACGCTCCGCGTGAGGCTCCGTGTGGCGCTCCGCGTGACGTGAGGAGGCGCTCGGTGTCACGTGAGGAGGCGCTCCGCGTGAGGTGAGGAAAAGCCCTACGGCTCTGTCAGTGCGGCGACGTACGCTTGGAACCGCAAGGCTGCCCCCGTGGCAAGCGTGCCGATCAAGGAGGAAAAGCAGGCCTACAGAGCCGGCCCATGACTCAGACACCCACAGCTCACACCCCCGCGCAGGGACAAGCGAGAGCGCAGTTCACCGTTCCGGCCGCGCACCCCATGGTGACCGTGCTGGGCTCCGGCGACTCCCTCCTGCGTGTGATCGAGAAGGCCTTCCCGGCGGCCGACATCCACGTCCGGGGAAACGAGATCAGTGCGGTCGGCGACGCCGGTGAAGTCGCCCTCGTCCAGCGCCTGTTCGACGAGATGATGCTCGTGCTCCGTACGGGGCAGCCGATGACGGAGGACGCAGTGGAACGCTCGATCGCCATGCTCAGGGCGAGCGAGAACGGGGAGGGCGACGGCCAGGAGACTCCGGCCGAGGTGCTCACGCAGAACATCCTGTCCTCGCGAGGCCGCACCATCCGCCCCAAGACGCTCAACCAGAAGCGGTACGTCGACGCCATCGACAAGCACACCATCGTCTTCGGCATCGGCCCCGCCGGTACCGGCAAGACGTACCTCGCCATGGCGAAGGCCGTCCAGGCGCTGCAGTCCAAGCAGGTCAACCGGATCATCCTGACCCGCCCGGCGGTCGAGGCGGGGGAGCGCCTGGGATTCCTCCCGGGCACGCTCTACGAGAAGATCGACCCCTACCTGCGCCCGCTCTACGACGCGCTGCACGACATGCTCGACCCCGACTCCATCCCGCGCCTCATGGCGGCCGGGACGATCGAGGTGGCGCCCCTGGCGTACATGCGCGGTCGCACCCTCAACGACGCCTTCATCATTCTCGACGAGGCCCAGAACACGAGCGCCGAGCAGATGAAGATGTTCCTCACCCGCCTCGGCTTCGACTCGAAGATCGTGGTCACGGGTGACGTGACGCAGGTCGACCTTCCGAACGGGACGAAGTCGGGTCTGCGCCAGGTCCAGGACATCCTGGAGGGCCTCGACGACGTCCACTTCTCGCGGCTCACGTCCCACGATGTCGTACGGCACAAGCTGGTCGGCCGTATCGTCGACGCGTACGAGAAGTACGACAACGAGAACGGCACCGAGAACGGCTCCCACAAGGGCCGCGGCAAAGCCGGCCACAAGGGGAAGTAGACCAGCACGACCATGTCGATCGACGTCAACAACGAGTCCGGAACCGAGGTCGACGAGCAGGCGATCCTCGACATCGCCCGCTACGCGCTCGCACGGATGCGCATCCACCCGCTCTCCGAGCTCTCGGTGATCGTCGTGGACGCCGACGCCATGGAGCAGCTGCACATCCAGTGGATGGACCTGCCGGGCCCGACGGATGTCATGTCCTTTCCCATGGATGAGCTGCGGCCGCCGTCGAAGGACGACGACGAGCCGCCGCAGGGCCTGCTCGGCGACATCGTGCTCTGCCCGGAGGTCGCCGAGCGGCAGGGCAAGGAAGCCGCGACGCAGCACTCCATGGACGAGGAGCTCCAGCTCCTCACCGTCCATGGAGTGCTGCACCTGCTCGGCTACGACCACGAGGAGGCGGACGAGAAGGCCGAGATGTTCGGCCTCCAGGCCGCCATCGTGGACGGCTGGCGCGCGGAGAAGGGCATGACGGGCCCCTCGCCGGCGCCGACCGTGTCATGAGTCCCCAACTCGTCCTCGGCGCCGTCCTGCTGGTCGTCGTCGCCTGGCTCGCCGCCTGCGCGGAGGCGGGCCTCGCGCGCGTCTCCAGCTTCCGCGCCGAGGAGGCCGTACGCAGCGGCCGGCGCGGCAGTGCCAAGCTCGCGCAGGTCGCCGCCGACCCGACCCGCTACCTGAACGTGGCGCTGCTCGTGCGCGTCGCCTGCGAAATGGCGGCCGCCACGCTCGTCACGTACGCCTGCCTGAAGGAGTTCGACAGGACCTGGCAGGCACTGACCGTCGCCATCGGCGTCATGGTCCTCGTCTCGTACGTCGCGGTCGGCGTCTCCCCGCGCACCATCGGCCGCCAGCACCCGCTGAACACGGCGACCGCGGCGGCGTACGTACTGCTACCGCTGGCCCGGGTCATGGGCCCGATCCCGCCCCTGCTCATCCTCATCGGCAACGCGCTGACGCCCGGCAAGGGCTTCAGACGCGGCCCGTTCGCCTCCGAGGCCGAGCTGCGCGCGCTGGTCGACCTCGCCGAGAAGGAGTCCCTCATCGAGGACGAGGAGCGCCGTATGGTGCACTCCGTCTTCGAGTTGGGCGACACCCTCGTACGCGAGGTCATGGTCCCGAGGACCGACCTCGTCGTCATCGAGCGCTACAAGACCATCCGTCAGGCGCTGACCCTCGCGCTGCGCTCGGGCTTCTCGCGCATCCCCGTCACCGGGGAGAGCGAGGACGACGTCGTGGGGATCGTGTATCTGAAGGACCTGGCCCGCAAGACGCACATCAGCCGGGAGGCCGAGTCCGAGCTGGTGTCGACGGCCATGCGGCCCGCCGCCTTCGTGCCCGACACCAAGAACGCGGGCGATCTGCTGCGCGAGATGCAGCAGGAGCGCAACCACGTCGCCGTCGTCATCGACGAGTACGGCGGCACGGCCGGCATCGTCACCATCGAGGACATCCTCGAGGAGATCGTCGGCGAGATCACCGACGAGTACGACCGCGAACTGCCGCCCGTCCAGGAGCTCGGCGACGACCGCTACCGCGTCACCGCCCGCCTTGACATCGGCGACCTCGGCGAGCTGTACGGCTTCGAGGCGTACGACGACGAGGACGTGGAGACCGTCGGCGGACTGCTCGCCAAGGCGCTCGGGCGGGTCCCGATCGCCGCGGCCTCGTCGGTGGTCGAGCTGCCCGACGGGCGCGAACTGCGGCTGACCGCGGAGGCCGCGGCCGGGCGCCGGAACAAGATCGTCACCGTGCTCGTCGAGCCGGTCGGCCCGGTCGACCCCCCCGAGGAGGAGAAGCCGGAGTGACCCCGCAGCAGCTGCGCGCGTTCTGCCTGTCCTTCAACGCGACCGTCGAGGACTTCCCCTTCGCCCCGGAGGTCTCGGTCTTCAAGGTGCTGGGCAAGCTCTTCGCGCTGACGCACCTGGACGCGCGCCCGCTCACGGTCAACCTGAAGTGCGACCCGGACGACGCGGTCCGGCTGCGCGGCGAGTACCCGGGGCTGATCATCCCCGGGTATCACATGAACAAGCGGCACTGGAACACGGTGACGGTCGACGGCGAGCTCCCGGACCGGCTGGTCCGGGAGCTCATCGAGGATTCCTACGATCTCGTCGTCGCCGGTCTACCGAAGGCCGAGCGCCTCCGCCTCGACCGATCCTGAGCCCGCCTTCGGGCCTCGCCGGCCGAGTCCCACCGCGACCAGGACCGCCGCCGCCAGGACGATCGCCGCGTCCAGGGCGAGGACCGTGTGGACGCCGCTGAGCAGGTCGTCCGACGTCGTCGCCAGGACGCCGAGCAGCGGGATGCCGATGGTGAGGCCGACCTGCTGAGTGGAGGTCACCAGACCCGTGGCCAGGCCCTGTTCCTCGTCGGGGACGCCCGAGGTGACGGTCAGGCCGTACGAGATGATCGCGCCCAGGTGGCACATGCTGGCCAGTGAGACAGCGGCGGTGGCGAGCCAGACGGACCAGGTGTGCGCGTTCAGCCCCACCAGCGCCGCCACGAACAGGCCCTGCCCTGCCAGCGAGCCGACCAGCGTACGGCGGGCGCCGAAGCGGCCGATGACCTTCGGGGCGTACACCCCGGCGACGGCCGACAGCAGGCCCTGGACGCCGAAGACCAGACCGGTCTCGAAGGCGGACAGGTCGAGCGTCTCCTGCAAGTACAGGGTCAGGACGAAGACCACCGTCGACATCATGGAGAAGGTGATCAGACCGCCCAGGTTGCCCCACGCCACCGTGCGACGGCGCAGCATGGGCAGGGAGACGAGCGGGGCGTGGGCGCGGGACTCGACGAACACGAACGCGGCCAGCAGGAACACACCCGCGACGAGGGTCGCGATGACGTCCGCGCCGCCGAAGCCGCGCTCGGCCGCCGTCGACAGGGAGTAGATCAGGGCCAGCAGACCGCCGGTGACGGTGACCGCGCCGGGGATGTCCAGGCGTGGCCGGTCCGGGGTGCGGGACTCGGGCAGCAGACCCGGTGCCAGCGGCAGCACGATCAGCGCGAAGACCGACAGCAGGCCCATCGTCGAGCGCCAGCTCAGCGCGTCGGTCAGGACGCCGCCCGCCACCATGCCGACCGTGAAGCCGAGAGACAGCAGCGTGCCGGAGATGCCCAGGGCACGGTCACGGGCCGGCCCCTCGGGGAAGGTCGTCGTCAGCAGCGACATGCCCGTCGGCACGATCGCCGCCGCGCCCAGCCCCTGCAACGCCCGCCCGGCCAGGAACGACGCCGGGTCCCAGGCGAAGGTCGCGAGCAGCGAGGCCGCGCCGAAGAGGGCGAGGCCCGTCAGGAACAGCCTGCGCCGGCCGTACAGGTCGCCGATGCGGCCGAACAGGAGCAGGAAACCGCCGGACGGCAACGCGAAGGCGGTGACCGCCCATTGCAGCGCGGACTGGCTCATGCCCAGGTCCCTGCCGAGCACGGGCAGTGCCACGTTCAGTACGGAGAAGTCGAGCGCGACCATGAACTGCGCCGCGCACAGCACGAACAGGACGAGCTTGTCGCGGGTCGACAGCCGGGTGCCGGGCGGGGGTTGGAGGACGTCCGCGGGAGGTGTGAGGACGGGAGCGGAGGTGGTTTCGGTGGTGTCGATCGCCATGGGCAAGAGCTTGCTGCGGCCGGAATAACCGTGGGGAGCGGGAACTTATGCTGGTGGTCGCACCACCAGTCACCAAGAGGGGGATTCGAACGTGACGGAGGACGCGCTCAGGACCCACCGACGGCGGGAACTGCGGGACTTCCTGATGAGCCGCCGGGCGCGCGTGACCCCGGCGGAGGCCGGCCTGCCGGACGGCGGGGCGCGCCGCCGCACTCCCGGGCTGCGCCGCGAGGAGGTCGCCGTGCTCGCCGGCGTGGGCGCCTCCTGGTACCAGTGGCTGGAGCAGGGGCGGGACATCTCCGTCTCCCCGCAGGTCCTCGACGCGGTCGCCCGCGTGCTGCGGCTCAGCAACGCCGAGCGGCGCCATCTGTACGTACTCGCCGGTCTGAATCCGCCCGCTGCCGAGGTCGCGCCCGAGGACCGGGACATGTGCGACGGGCTGCGGCGGCTGATCGACACCTGGATGCCGTATCCGGCGCACATCATGGACCGGTACTACAACTGCGTGATGTACAACGACGCCGCCGGGATGGTCCTCGGCATGCGCCCCGAGAACACGCAGAACTGCATCGTCGACTTCTTCACCGATCCCCTCTACCGGGGCCGGTCCCGGACGTGGGAGGTGAACGCGCGCACGGTCGTCGCCCAGTTCCGCGCGTCGTGCGCCGCCGCGCCCGACGACGAGGGCTTCCAGGAGCTGCTGGCCCAACTCCGGGAGGAAAGCGACGAGTTCACCGAGCTGTGGGAGCGGCGGGACATCGAGGACGCCGGGCAGATCCGCAAGGAGCTCGACCATCCGCTGGTCGGACTGCTCGCCGTCGAGTCCACCGCCATGAAGGTGCCGGCGCGGCCCGATCTCACGATCGTGCTGCACACGCCGTTGCCGGAGGCGAATACGGCGACGAAGCTGGAGTGGCTCGCCTCGCCGGAGGGGCGGCGGGGGTCGATGTATCCGGTGGCGGGGTAGCCGCGTACTGGTGGCGGGGTAGTCGCGTAGCGGCGTACCGGACCTTCGTATGCTCAGGGCATGACCGACAGCAGCGCGCTCGACCCCGAGGACCGCAAGATCGTGACCCTGGCCCGTTCCGCGCGGGCCCGCAATGGTGTGCCCGAGGGGGCGGCCGTACGGGACGAGACGGGCCGTACGTATGTCGCCGGGACGGTGGCTCTGCCCTCCCTGCGGCTGAGTGCCCTCCAGACCGCCGTGGCCATGGCGGTCGCTTCGGGGGCGAAGTCTTTGGAAGCGGCGGCTGTGGTGTCCGAGACGGAGGCCGTGTCCGCGGAGGATCGGGCCGCGGTGCGGGACCTCGGCGGGGCCGATACGTCGGTGCTCCTCGCGGGGCCCGACGGGGCGGTGCGCGCCGTGGTCAGCGCGGGCTGAGCCACGGGTTTTTCGCCCCTTCCGCGCCTACCCGTCCCGTACCTGGGGGGCTTCGCCCCCCAGTCCCCCCGTGTCGCGCTGACGCGCTCGTCCTCGAACGCCGGACGGGCTAAACGGGGTCCTCGCCCACCAAGCCGTCCACCGATTCCCTGATCAGGTCGGCGTGGCCGGTGTGGCGTGCGTACTCCTCGATCATGTCGATGAGGATGCGGCGCAGGCTGGGGGCGCGGCCGTCGGGCCAGCGGCGGTCGGCGAGGCGGTCCAGGCCGCCCTCGGTCAGTGCCTGCGCGACCAGGGTGCGGGAACGGGCCACGGCGTCCCGCCACAGGGCGTAGAGCTGGTCGGGGGTGTCGTCGGCGGCCGAGTGCCAGTCCCACTCGGGGTCGTTGTCCCAGTCCGCCGTGTCGAACGGGGGACTGGGCTGCCGATCGAACAGCCGCCCGGCGAAGTAGTCGTCCTCGACATGGGCCAGATGCTTGAGCAGCCCGCCCAGGGTGATCGACGAAGCTCCGACCGTCGCCGTCAGGCCGGCCGTGTCCAGTCCCCCGCACTTCCAGGCCAGGGTCGCGCGCTGCCGCTCCAGCGAGCCGAGCAGAGTGGCGGTCTCGTCGCCGGCGACGGGGGGTTCCGGGTGTACGTGCTCTTCCGCGTAGGTCATGGGCGGGAAGTGTAGGGAGGCCCACTGACAGAGGTCCGGGTCCGGGTGCGGAGCCCCCAGGGATCAGAACCCCAGCTTCCGCAACTGCCGAGGATCCCGCTGCCAGTCCTTGGCGACCTTCACATGCAGGTCCAGGAAGACCGGCGTACCCAGCAACGCCTCGATCTGCTTGCGGGACTTGATGCCGACCTCCTTCAGGCGCTTGCCCTTGGGGCCGATGATGATGCCCTTCTGACTGGGCCGCTCGATGTAGACGAAGGCGTGGATGTCGAGGAGGGGCTTGTCGGCGGGCCGGTCCTCGCGCGGCAGCATCTCCTCGACGACCACGGCGATGGAGTGCGGCAGCTCGTCGCGCACGCCCTCAAGGGCGGCTTCGCGGATCAGCTCGGCGATCATGACCTGCTCGGGCTCGTCGGTGAGATCACCCTCGGGGTAGAGGGCCGGGCCCTCCGGCAGCAGCGGCACGATCAGGTCGGCCAGCAGGCCCACCTGCTTGTCGCCGACCGCCGACACCGGCACGATCTCCGCCCACTCGAAGCCGAGCTCCTTGCCGAGCTGGTCGATGGCGATGAGCTGCTCGGCGAGCGTCTTGCTGTCCACGAGGTCGGTCTTCGTGACGATCGCGATCTTCGGCGTCTTCTTGATGGACGCCAGTTCCTTCGCGATGAAACGGTCGCCGGGGCCGAGCTTCTCATTGGCCGGCAGACAGAAGCCGATGACGTCGACCTCGGCCCAGGTGGTCCGCACGATGTCGTTGAGCCGCTCGCCGAGGAGCGTGCGCGGCTTGTGCAGCCCCGGGGTGTCCACCAGGATCAGCTGGGCGTCGGGCCGGTGCACGATGCCCCGTACCGTGTGCCGCGTCGTCTGCGGCTGGTTCGCGGTGATCGCCACCTTCTGGCCGACCAGAGCATTCGTAAGGGTGGACTTGCCCGCGTTGGGGCGGCCCACGAAGCAGGCGAAGCCGGCGCGGTGGGGGGCCTCGGACGGCTTGGATGACGGGGTACGAACGCTCATGGCGCCCATTGTCCCTGATCCACAAGCCCCCGCCGCACGCCGTGCGCCCCGGCCGTGCGCCCCGGCCGTGCGCCGTGAGGTTCCGGAAACCCCCACGCAACACGAAACACGCCGGAAACGCGTGTGTGCACAACCGGAAACGCGCGCCCGTGACGCTCTGACGACGCCCCCGGACCGCTGGAGAGACCGTGACCCTGGCTGCCCCGCACATCGACACCGGTGACACGGCCTGGCTGCTCGCCGCCACCGCGCTCGTGCTGCTGATGACCCCGGGCCTCGCCCTGTTCTACGGCGGCATGGTTCGCACGAAGAGCGTCCTCAACATGCTGATGATGAGCTTCGTGTCGATCGCCCTGGTCACGGTGGTGTGGCTGGCCGCCGGCTACTCGCTCGCGTTCGGGGACGACGCCTTCGGCGGACTCATCGGAGGGCTGAAGCACGCGGGCATGGCGGGCCTCGGCCCGGACAGCGTCCAGGGCACGGTTCCCACCCTTCTCTTCGCCACCTTCCAGCTCACCTTCGCGATCATCACCGCCGCGCTGATCAGCGGCGCGATCGCGGACCGCGCGAAGTTCGGGGCCTGGCTGGTCCTCGTGCCGGTCTGGGCACTGCTCGTATACGTTCCCGTGGCCCACTGGGTGTGGGGTCCCGGCGGCTGGATCCTGGACAGGCTGGGCGCGCTGGACTTCGCGGGCGGTCTGCCGGTCGAGATCACCTCGGGCGCCTCCGGGCTCGCGCTCTGCCTGGTCCTCGGCCCGCGCCTCGGCTTCAAGAAGGACGCCATGCGGCCGCACAACCTGCCGATGGTGATGCTGGGCGCCGGACTGCTGTGGTTCGGCTGGTTCGGCTTCAACGCGGGCTCGGCCCTCGGCGCCAACGGCCTGGCCGCCGCCGCGTTTCTCAACACCCTCGCCGCCGGGTGCACCGGCCTGCTCGGCTGGCTCTTCGTCGAGCAGAAGCGTGACGGGCACCCGACCACACTGGGCGCGGCGTCCGGCGCGGTCGCGGGTCTGGTGGCCATCACCCCGTCCTGCGGGTCCGTGTCGCTGCTGGGCGCGCTGGTCGTCGGTCTCGCCGCCGGTGTCGTCTGCTCGTACGCCGTGAGCTGGAAGTTCAAGCTGAACTACGACGACTCGCTGGACGTCGTCGGCGTGCACCTGGTCGGCGGGATCATCGGCACGCTGCTCATCGGGGTCTTCGCGGCCAAGGAGATGACGGGCGGGGTCGAGGGGCTCCTGTACGGCGGCGGGCTCGGCCAGCTCGGCAAGCAGCTGGTCGCCGTGGTGGCCGTCGGGGCGTACGCCTTCGCCGTCACGTACGGCATCGGGAAGCTGATCGACCGGCTTATGGGCTTCCGGGCGGACGAGGAGCAGGAGCAGACCGGCCTGGACCTTACGGTGCACGCCGAGAGCGCCTACGATCACGGGGTCCTGGGCCACGGCGCCCCGGTCTCCTCATCCCTCCCCACCGCTCAGAAGGTCAAGACCCAGGCATGAAGCTCATCACCGCGATCGTCAAGCCGTACCGCCTCGACGAGGTCAAGACCGCTCTGCAGGAAATCGGTGTGCACGGGCTGACCGTCACGGAGGCCAGCGGCTACGGACGCCAGCGCGGCCACACCGAGGTGTACCGCGGCGCCGAGTACCAGGTCGACCTCGTCCCCAAGGTCCGGATCGAGGTCGTCGTCGAGGACGCGGACGCCGACGCGGTCATCGACGCGGTGGTGAAGGCCGCGAAGACCGGGAAGATCGGGGACGGGAAGGTGTGGGCGGTGCCGGTGGAGACGGTGGTGCGGGTACGGACGGGGGAGCGGGGGCCCGACGCGCTCTGACCCTCCGCCTGGCAGCGGGCAAATCGTGCCGCTGCCGCTGCCGCTGCCGCTGACGTCGGAGTCCGTGGGGCCGCCGCTGCCGCTACCGCTGTGGGTTCGCCTGGCAGGTTGCACACCTGCCGCTACTGCTGTGGGCAATCGTCCCGCTGGGCGATGGGGGTCCCCCCGCTCGAGCGAAGCCGAGAGTGGGGACGGGTGGGCACAGCCACCAGCGCCGGGTGCCGTCGCAATCAAGGCTCCCGGCACCGGGGCTGAGGTCGGGGGTGGGTCGCGTGGCCCGGCGCTTACGGGGTGCCGCTCTCTTTGGGACGGGTGCCGCCCCTGGCGGCACGCATGCCCACAGCTACGACGACTCGGCGGTGCATGAACCGGTGCCGCTGCGCGCGGGCGGCACCGGTCTTCACGTATGCGGGCTCAGTCGAACACGAACGGGCCCGGGGACTGCGGTGCGTCCGCCGTGCAGGTGATGGTGATGCCGAAGACCACCATCTGCAGGGAGCCGCCGTATGCCTCCAGGCTGTCGCCGGAGGCGACCGTGCCGTCGAGCGGGCCCACGGAGACGCCGCCGCCCGCGGGGATGGCGGGGTTCTTCGTGCCGGAGAAGACGGTGGTGCCGCCGCTCGCCTTCACCATGGTCAGGGTGGAGGCGACCGAGTCCTGGGCCACGTCGATCGGGGCCGTGATCTCGGTGGAGCTGAGGGTGATGGTCGCGGCCGTGCCGTCCTGGGTGGCGGTGAGGGTGGCCGCGCCGCTGCCGCCGATGCTGCAGGTCGCGTTGATGGTGGCCGTCTGTGGGGTGACGGCCGCGGCGGCGGGCGCGAAGGCCAGGCCGGTCGCGGCGAGGGTGCCGGCGGCTAACGCCGCGGCGATTCCGAGTTGCTTGCCTCTCATCGGATTCCCTTCCCTTGTACGGGAATTGCCATGTGGGGATGGTGGGACGGGGCCGCCCTGTCCGGGCACACGGGCTTCTCACCTCTGTGCCGGTGAGTGTGCGGGGAGATGTGTGCGCGGACCGTCCGCGAGTGGGGTGCGGGACGCCTTGCGGCGGCGTATCTGACGGTCCGTCGGAACTTGCGGTTCCATTGATGCGCGGGTGGCTCACGATTGCAAGGGGTGACCGGGCTTTCCTTCAACGGTCATCAAAAGTGGCCGAAGTTGGGTGTCGGGTTGGGTTGTTCGCCCCCTCCGCCCCTACCCGTCCCGTACCTGGGGGCTCCGCCCCCAGACCCCCTGGGTTGTCTTTCTTCTGCGGGTGGGTGGGGGCTTGTCGCGCAGTTCCCCGCGCCCCTGACGGGGCGCTCCTGGGGGCGGAGGGAAGCCTTCAGGAGCGGCCCGCTGTCGGTGACATGTCCTGGAGGCCCACCACGCGGAGCAGTTGGAGGCGTTCGTGGGACTCGGTGCCGGGGCGGGCCGTGTGGACGATCAGGAGTTGGTTGTCGCCGGAGCTGAGAAGGATTTCGCAGTCCAGGTCGAGGAGCCCGACGGTGGGGTGCAGAAACCTCTTGGTCGAGGCGCGCCGCACGGCCACCTCGTGCGACTCCCAGAGCCCTGCGAACTCCTCGCTCACGGAGCGGAGTTCGGCCACCAGACGGGCCGGGGCCGGGTCATCCGGGCGGGCCGCCGTGACCGCGCGCAGGTTCGCGACATGAGAGCGCGCGTGCTCGGCGCGGTCCTCGGGCGGGAAGAGGGCACGGGCCCGCGGCTCGGTGAAGAAGCGCCGTACGACATTGCGGTCGGCATCCGCCTCGCCCACCAGCGCCGCCGCCATCGCATTCTGCGCGAGCACATCACCGTAGTCGGTCATCACCTGCGCGGGCGCGTCGTGCAGCCGGTCGAGGATCAGCAGCAGACCGGGGCGGACATGCGCCGAGGCGCTCTCGGCGCGCGGCGGTTCCTCGCCCACCAGGTGGAAGAGGTGGTCCCGTTCGTCGCCGGTGAGGCGCAGCGCCCGCGCCAGCGCGCCCAGCATCTGACGGGACGGGCGTGGCCCCCGCGACTGTTCGAGCCGGGTGTAGTAGTCCACGGACATGCCCGCCAGCGCCGCCACCTCCTCGCGGCGCAGGCCCGGCGTACGGCGTCGGGCCCCGGCCGTGAGGCCCACGTCGGAAGGCTCCAGCCGGGCGCGGCTGCGGCGCAGGAAGTCGGCGAGTTCGGCTCGGTTCACCTCTCCAGCCTGACCGAACCCGCCCGTCTTATCCAGGCACTGCCAGTCCCCGGATCAGCGGGTCTCTCCCGCTGCCGTGGGCGCGGGGAGACGCTGAAGGCCGACGAGAGGAACCCATCATGTTGACGTTGGTGACAGGAACCACCGGTGAGGTCGGCCGCCGCTTCGTACCGCGGCTGCTGCAGCAGACGCCCCGGGGTGACCAGGTACGGGTCCTGGTCCGCGACGAGGCGAAGGCGGCCGCCCTCGCCGACCTCGGCGCCCAGGTCGCGGTCGGTGATCTGCGGGACGCGGAGGCGCTCGGCAAGGCCCTCGCGGGCGCCGACGCGGTGGTGAACATCGCGGCCGCCTTCCGCGGCGTACCCGACGAGGAGGCCTGGGCGGTCAACCGCGACGCCGCGCTGGAGCTGGGCCGCGCGGCCGTGACCTCCGGCGTACGCCGCTTCGTGCAGGTCAGCACGAACCTCGTCTACGGAACGGGCCGCGGCCGCCCCCTCACCGAGGAGGACCCGACCGTACCCGGCGGCGAGATGTGGGGCGCGTACCCGGAGTCGAAGGGGGAGGCGGAGCGGGGCCTTCTCACCCTGGAGGGAGGCATGGATGTACGGATCGGGCGTCTCGCCTTCGTCTACGGCGAAGGCGACCCGCATCTCGCCGCGTCGATGCGCTGGGCCGCGCACTGGGCCGCCACCCAGCGCCTCCAGCTGGTCCACCACGCGGATGTCGCGCAGGGCTTGTGCCGCCTGCTGTACGCCCCGGGCGCGGCGGGCGCCATCTACAACATCGCGGACGACGCCCCCGTCACCACCGTCGACCTGCACCAGCTCAACGGTGTCGACATCCCGTCGGCGCTGTACGAGCGCACGGACCCCGATCCCTGGTTCGGGATCGTGTCCACGGCCCGAATCCGCCGGGAATTGGGCTACCGCCCGCTGTACCCGTCGGTCTGGACAGCCCAGGACGCGGGCGCGCTGTAAGCAGGTAGCTGCTCAGCCGGCAGTCGCCCGCTCAGCCGGCAGGTAGCCGCTCAGTCCACGCCCTTGATCCGCCCCACCAGCACCGCACCCGCCAGCCCGATCACCGCCGCCACCAGGTACAGCACTCGATAGCCGCCCAGATACGTCACGATCGGCGCGGCCAGCGCGGGTGCGGCGACCTGGGGCAGGGCGTTGGCGATGTTGATGACGCCGAGGTCCTTGCCGCGGTCCAGAGCCTTGGGCAGGACGTCCGTCATCAGGGCGAAGTCGACCGAGGTGAAGACGCCGAAGCCGATGCCCAGGACGGCCGCCGCGACGATCGCGCCCGGCCAGGTCTGCCAGCCGGAGAGGGCCGCCGTGGCCACCGCCATCAGGATGCCCGACCAGATCACGAACGGCTTGCGGCGGCCCAACCGGTCCGACCACACCCCGCCCACCACGACCGTGGCGAGCAGCGTGACACCGTTCACCGCGGTCAGGATCAGCACGCCGTTCTCGGGGTCGTCGTAGTGCAGCCGGTCCCTCAGGTAATAGAGCAGGTAGAGGAGTACGAGGGCGTTGCTCAGGTTGATCAGGAAGCGGGTCAGCCAGGCCCAGGCGAGGTCCGGGTAGCGGCGCGGGCTAAGCCAGAAGGAGGCCAGGAAGGAGCGCCAGGACCAGGCGGGGCGGGCCGAGGCGGGCAGGCGCAGGTCCTGGTGGCGCAGTACGTACGGCAGGACGCCCACGAGCGTGAACACCGCGCAGGCCGCGTATCCGCCGCCCACACCCCCCGCCACCGTCGCCAGGCCCGTCCCGCCGACCACGCCCAGGATCTGCGCCGCGCCCAGCCAGCCGCCCACGGAACCCCGCTGGAGCCGCGGCACCCGGTCGGGCACGGCCGCCGTGACCGCCGCGAAGGCGGCGTTCAGCGTCAGCTGGACCAGACACCAGCCGGCCGCCATCGTCCACACGCCGCCCGCGCCCGCCAGGAGCAGCAGGGACAGCGCGCCCCCGGCCGCTCCCGCCACGATCCACGGTGTACGGCGGCCCCAGCGCGCGGTCGTGCGGTCGGACAGCGCGCCGAAGAGCGGGTTGGCGACCAGCGAGACGACCGCGCCCGCGCCCGTGACCCACGCCAGCATCGTCTCCTTCGACATGCCGGTACCGGGCGCGAAGTCCTCGGCCTGGGAGGCGAGGAGGATCTGCAGGGGGCCGTACCAGCCCACCCAGATCGCCCCGTTGGCGAGCGAGAGCGCGGAGGTCCAGCCCCGGCCGACCCGCTCGACGGGCTCGGTGAGAGCAGCCACCCGTACGGGGTCCTCGGTGGTCATCTCCGCGCCCGCAGGGCGTCCCGCAGCCACGCGTACGACGCCTTGGGAGTCCGCTCCAGCGTGTCGTAGTCGACGTGGACGAGACCGAAGCGGCGCGCGTACCCCTCCGCCCACTCGAAGTTGTCCATCAGCGACCAGACGAAGTAGCCGCGTACGTCCACGCCCTGCTCCAACGCCCGGTGCAGCGCCCGGACATGACCGTCCAGGAAGGTGATCCGTTCCTGGTCGTCGATGCCTTCGTACGAGCAGCCGTTCTCGGTGATGACCACGGGCGGGAGCCGGTCCCCGTAGCGCTCGTGGAAGCCGACGAGCAGCTCGGTCAGCGCCTCCGGTACGACCGGCCAGCCGAAGTCGGTGACCGGGTAACCCTCCAGTTCGCGTACGGAGAAGGGAAGTTCGGCGGGCAGTGTCAGTCCGCTGAACTCGATCTCCTCGCCCTCGGGCGCGCCCACCTTGGTCGGCTGGTAGTAGTTGATCCCGTACCAGTCCAGCGGCTCCGCGATGATCTTCAGGTCCGACTCGACGTCTCCCGGCATCAACTCCCCGATGCCCTCGGGATATTGGCCGAGCAGCAGCGGGTCCGCGAACAGGCGGTTGAGGAGGATGTCGTAGAAGTCGGCGGCTTCCACGTCCTCGGTCCGGCGCGATGCCGCCCAGGTGGGCCCGTGGGAGTTGGCGATCCCGATGTCCGTGGCTCCTGCCGCGCGCAGGGCCCGTACGCCGAGGCCGTGGGCGAGGAGCTGGTGGTGGGCCACCGGCAGGGCGTCGAACAGGAGCTGCTTGCCGGGGGCGTGCGCGCCGAGCGCGTGGCCGAGCAGGGTGTGCTCGGCGGGCTCGTTGAGAGTGATCCACTTCTTCACGCGGTCGCCGAGGCGTGCGGCGACGACACCGGCGTACTCGGCGAAGCGCTCCGCCGTGTCCCGGTTCAGCCAGTCCAGCTCCAGCGGCAGGTCCCAGTGGAAGAGGGTCGGCACGGGGCGTACGCCCGCGGTGCACAGCTCGTCGACCAGGCGGTCGTAGAAGTCGAGACCGCCGGGGGAGTTCACGCGGGGCCAGGAGACGGAGAAGCGGTATGCGTCCACTCCGAGGCCGGCGAGGAGTGCCACGTCCTCGCGGTAGCGGTGGTAGTGGTCGCAGGCCACCGTCGCGGTGGAGCCGTCCTTGATCCGGCCCGGCTCGGCCGTGAAGGCGTCCCATACCGAGGGGGCGCGCTCGGCCGCGGCCCCCTCGATCTGGTGGGCCGAGGTGGACACGCCCCAGAGGAAGCCGGGCGGGAACTGCGGTAGGGGGTTCGTCGCCATGCGCGCGATCATCCGTACCGGCGGTAACGGAAGTCAACGGTGCGGTGTGAACTGGCAGTTACTTCATGGGCGCCCGAGCGGTGGGGTGGTGCTGTGATCGCGCGACCGCCGACCGTCTGTGGCTGGTCGCGCCCACACGGCGGAGCCGCAAATGTCACAGCCCGCGCCCCTTGAGGGCGCTCCCCCGCACGCTCGGTTCTTACGCACCCTCCTTCAGCACCCTCGAAATCAGCTTCCGCTGGTCCTCCGTCAGGCGTGGATCGGCCGCGTACACCGTCTTCCCGTCCACCGTGATCTCGTAGCTGAAGCCGTCCGGGACGCCGATGGGCGGCGCGCCCCGGCTGGCGGCGATCGCCTGCTCGGCCAGGGCGTGCCACTCCTGGGCGTCGGGCCGTCCCGAGGTGTTCACCTCGGCATGCCGCTCGATGCCCGCGAATCCGCCCGTGCGCCTCACCTGAATACGCATGGGTCCTGTCTAGTACGAGTCGGGGGCCGGGGCTACGTGGTCGGCACTCCGACCTGCTCCCAGGCCTTCTCCACGGCCTGCAGTTCCTCCCCCTCGTTGTACCGGGAGCGGGCCGCGGCGAGCGTGAGTCGTGCGAAGTCCGAGAACAGCGCCTGTGAGGGAAGCTCCCCGCCGGTCAGCACGTCGTACCAGATCTGCCCGGCCCGCTCCCACGCGTGGCCACCGAGCGCCTCGGCGACGAGATAGAAGGCGTGGTTGGGGATGCCGGAGTTGATGTGGACCCCGCCGTTGTCGCGGCCGGTGCGGACGTAGTGGTCCATCGTCGCGGGCTGCGGGTCCTTGCCGAGCACGTCGTCGTCGTACGCGCTGCCCGGCTCCTTCATGGAGCGCAGGGCCGTGCCGGTGACGCGCGGGGCGAGCAGGCTCGCGCCGATCAGCCAGTCGGCCTCGGCGGCGGTCTGGCCGAGCGTGTACTGCTTGATCAGCGAGCCGAAGACGTCCGACATGGACTCGTTCAGGGCGCCGGGCTGGCCGAAGTAGGTGAGGTTCGCGGTGTACTGGGTGACGCCGTGGGTCAGCTCGTGGCCGATGACGTCGACCGGGATGGTGAAGTCGAGGAAGATCTCGCCGTCACCGTCGCCGAACACCATCTGCTCGCCGTTCCAGAAGGCGTTGTTGTAGTTCTGGTCGAAGTGCACGGTGGCGTCGAGGGGCAGGCCCTCGCCATTGATGGAGTTGCGCTGGTACGCGTTGAGGTAGAGCTCGAAGGTCGCGCCCAGACCGGCGTACGCGCGGTTGACCGTGGCGTCCTTGCCCGGCTTGTCGCCCTCGCCGCGGACCTTCTTGCCGGGCAGGTCCTGGTGGTGGCGGGCGTCGTAGATCGTGCGGTGCGGCTTCTGCTCGGCCGCTTCCTTGGGTGGGGCGACGGTCGGGGCGCCGATGACCGTGGTCAGCCGGCGGTGGGTGCGCTCGTAGGCGTCGCGCTCCAGGGTCTGGCGCGCGGGACCGGCGAGCGCGGGGTCCTCGTGCTGGGCGAGCTTGTCGAGGACATGGGGCGGCACGATGGTGCAGAAGACGGGCTCGAAGCCCCCGTTGGTCGTCATGCCCGGCACCCTTGCACTGAGTTATGCCTCTGTCACTACCTGCAACCATGATTGGTGAAATGGGGCAATAAGGAGCCTCGGAGTCCGGCCGGGAGTGGTATGGCGCACCTTTTTGCACCTTTCGTTCCCTTCGTGGCCGCGATCCCGCATACTGATACAGCCCCCCGCACGGAGCACGGCTCGGCTAGGCTGCGGAGCATCATGCGTTTCGGGCTGCTTCTCCTTAGCTGCCGCGGCGAGGGCCTGTAGTCGAGGCCGACCCCCTCCCCGCGGAGTCTGGCGTTGCGCCGTCGGCCGTCCTTTCCGGACACCACGAGGAGCCCACGCACCATGGCGAACAGCCAGAACCGCCAGCAGCCCACGTCCATGCCGATCCACAAGTACGGTCGGTACGACCAGGTGGACATCCCGGACCGCACCTGGCCGGAGAACCGGATCACCGTCGCCCCCCGCTGGCTCTCCACGGATCTGCGCGACGGCAACCAAGCCCTGATCGACCCCATGTCGCCCGCGCGCAAGCGCGCGATGTTCGACCTGCTGGTGAAGATGGGCTACAAGGAGATCGAGGTCGGCTTCCCCGCGTCGGGGCAGACGGACTTCGACTTCGTACGGTCGATCATCGAGGACGAGAGCGCGATCCCGGACGACGTGACGATCTCCGTGCTGACCCAGGCCCGTGAGGACCTGATCGAGCGGACCGTGGAGTCGCTGAAGGGCGCCAAGCGCGCCACCGTGCACCTGTACAACGCGACCGCGCCGGTCTTCCGCCGGGTCGTCTTCCGCGGCTCCAAGGACGACATCAAGCAGATCGCCGTCGACGGCACACGCCTGGTCATGGAGTACGCGGAGAAGCTGCTGGGCCCGGAGACGGAATTCGGCTATCAGTACAGCCCCGAGATCTTCACCGACACCGAGCTGGACTTCGCCCTGGAGGTCTGCGAGGCGGTCATGGACGTCTGGCAGCCCGGCCCGGGCCGCGAGATCATCCTCAACCTGCCCGCCACCGTTGAGCGTTCGACCCCGTCGACGCACGCGGACCGCTTCGAGTGGATGGGCCGCAACCTGTCCCGCCGCGAGCACGTCTGCCTGTCCATCCACCCGCACAACGACCGCGGTACGGCCGTCGCCGCCGCCGAGCTGGCGCTGATGGCCGGCGCCGACCGCGTCGAGGGCTGTCTGTTCGGTCAGGGCGAGCGCACCGGCAACGTCGACCTGGTCACCCTGGGCATGAACCTGTTCTCGCAGGGCGTCGACCCGCAGATCGACTTCTCCGACATCGACGAGATCCGTCGTACGTGGGAGTACTGCAACCAGATGGAGGTCCACGCACGCCACCCGTACGTCGGCGACCTCGTCTACACCTCCTTCTCCGGCTCCCACCAGGACGCCATCAAGAAGGGCTTCGACGCGATGGAGGCCGACGCGGCCGCCAAGGGCGTCACGGTCGACGACATCGAGTGGGCCGTCCCGTACCTGCCGATCGACCCGAAGGACGTCGGCCGCTCGTACGAGGCCGTCATCCGCGTCAACTCGCAGTCCGGCAAGGGCGGTATCGCGTACGTCCTGAAGAACGACCACAAGCTGGACCTGCCGCGCCGGATGCAGATCGAGTTCTCGAAGATCATCCAGGCGAAGACGGACGCCGAGGGCGGCGAGGTCACGCCGAAGGACATCTGGGCGACCTTCCAGGACGAGTACCTGCCCAACCCCGAGAACGCGTGGGGCCGTATCCAGGTCAAGAACGGCCAGTCGACGACCGACACCGACGGCGTGGACACGCTGAAGGTCGAGGCCACGGTCGACGGCCAGGACACCGTCCTGACCGGCTCCGGCAACGGTCCGATCTCGGCGTTCTTCGACGCACTGCAGTCCATCGGCATCGACGTACGCCTGCTGGACTACCAGGAGCACACGATGAGCGAGGGCGCCTCCGCGCAGGCCGCCTCGTACATCGAATGCGCGATCGACGACAAGGTTCTGTGGGGAATCGGCATCGACGCGAATACGACACGTGCTTCGCTGAAGGCGGTCGTCTCCGCGGTCAACCGCGCGGCCCGCTGACCTCGTTCACCTGGTTCTTTCCGGCTCCGTCCGCCCTTCGAGGCGGGCGGAGCCGCGTCGTTTACCGGCCAATCCGCGTGGAGGTCACGAGCAGGTCTCGTCCGGGGTACTGACTCCGCATCAACAATGTGGCTAACATCACGCCAGCGCGGCGATGTTGCCGCGGCGTTACGGAGGTGTGCGACGGTGCTGCCGGAATGGGGACGAAACGGTCGTGCAGTTCAGGTTTCCCGCGTCCTGGGCACCCGTACCGCGTGGACCACCGTCGGCGACGGCGAGTTCTTCTGCCCCGGCTGCGGAGGCGACCGCAACTACCAGCGCCTCACCGGCCGTCGCCGCTTCACCCTCCTCGGCGTTCCCGTCCTGCCGCGCGGCGAGACCGGACCCGTCGTCGAATGCGCCGCCTGCGGCCACCACTACGGCGCCGACGTCCTCGACCACCCCACCACCACCCGCTTCTCGGCGATGCTGCGCGACGCCGTCCACACCGTCGCCCTCGCCGTGCTCGCCGCGGGCGGCACCTGCGCCCGTACGTCGCTGGAGACCGCCGCGGGCGCGGTGCGCTCGGCCGGCTTCGACGACTGCACGGAGGACCAGCTCGCCGCGCTCGTCGAGGCGCTCGCCGCGGACACCGGCCGGGTCTTCGGGGAGCCGTGCGGGGCGAGTCTGGCAATAGAGCTCCACGAGGCCCTGGACCCGCTGGCACCGCACCTCGCGCCGACCGGCCGGGAGGCGATCCTTCTCCAGGGCGCCCGCATCGCGCTGGCGGACGGCCCCTACACGCCCGCCGAGCGGGACGTGCTGGCCACCGTGGGCGCGGCGCTGACGATCTGCTCGGACGATGTGACGCGGCTGCTGGTGGCGGCGCGTACGCCGTCGTAGTACTCCCCAGGGAGTAATCCCCCCGTCCCGACACCCCTCGGAGTAGCCCCGAACTCGCCCTCCCGCGCGACGATTCCGCTCCCGCGTGCCGGGAGTCTGGTGCTTGTCCAGACACCCGGCCAGGAGGGGAGGACCCCGTCATGGGGCCCGGAAAGACAACCACGCACAGGCGGCGCAGGGCCGTGCCCTGGGCGCTGCTCGGGCTCTGGGTGGCCGTGCTGGCCGTCGTCGGGCCGTTCGCGTCGAAGCTCGCGGACGTGCAGCACGACCGAGCCGTCGACTACCTGCCGGCGAGCGCGGACTCGACCCAAGTGGCCAAGATCGAGGACCGGTTGCCCGGCGGTGAGACCACCGAGCTGGTGCTCGTCTATCACCGCGACGGCGGGCTGAGCGCCGCGGACCGCGCGACGGCCGCGCGCCAGGTCACCGAGATCACCAAGGAGAACCCGCTCACCGCACCCCCGAAGGGCGTGCCGTCGCGGGACGGCACCACGCTGATGTACCCGGTCGCCAGCTCCGCGCCAGGGACCGACGAGAAGAAGCGGGACGCGTTCGTGAACGACGTTCGCGATGTCGCCCGCACCGAGAACGGCATGACCGTCGACGTGGGCGGCCCCGGCGCGCTCGCCACCGACGCCGCCGAGGTCTACAACTCCCTCGGCGGCCCGCTGCTCTACACCACCGTCGCCGTCGTCGCCGTCCTGCTGATCCTCATCTACCGCAGCCCCCTGCTGTGGCTCGTGCCGCTCGCCGTCGCGGGCGTCGCCGACTATCTGTCGATGGGCGTGGCCTACGGCCTCCACCAGGCCTTCGGGACCACCATCTCCGGCCAGAGCTCGGGCGTGATGACGATCCTCGTCTTCGGCGCCGGAACCGACTACGCGCTGCTGCTCATCTCCCGCTACCGCGAGGAGCTGCGGCGCGTGGAGCGGCCGTACGACGCCATGCGGCAGGCACTGCGCGGCTGCGGGCCCGCCGTGCTCGCCTCCTCCGGCACCGTCGCCGCCGGACTGCTCTGCCTGCTCGCCGCCGACCTCAACAGCAGCCGGGGCATGGGCCCGATGGGCACGGTCGGCGTGCTGTGCGCGCTCGTCGCCATGCTGACCCTGCTGCCCGCCGTACTCGTCCTGCTCGGGCGCCGGGTGTTCTGGCCGCTCGTGCCCGCCTACGGCAGCGAGCCCAAGCAGCGGCGGAGCCTGTTCTCCGCGATGGGGTCCTCCGCCGGGCGCCGGCCGTACGCCGTCCTCGCGGGCGGCGCCGTACTGCTCGGGGCGCTCGCCCTCGGCGCGCTGAACCTGCCCGGCGCGCTCAAGCAGCAGGACTCCTTCGTCCACAAGCCCGACTCGGTCGTCGCGATCGAGACACTCGCAAAGGCCTACCCGGGGCAGGGCACCCAGCCGATCACCGTGATCACCCCCACCGGACGGGCGGACGCCACGCTGGCCGCGGTGCGGGACCACCAGGGCGTCGCGACCGCCGCACGGGGGCGCAGCGGCGGCGGCTGGACGGAGATCTCCGTGACGGCGAAGGGCGCGCCCCAGTCGGCGGCCGAGACCGCCACGATCAAGTCCCTGCGGGGAGATCTCGATGGATCGGGCTCTTACGTCGGTGGCCCGAGCGCCCAGCAGATCGACCTGCAGGACACCAACGCCCGCGACCGGCTCGTCGTCGTACCGATCGTGCTCGCCTCCGTGCTGCTGATCCTGATCGCGCTGCTGCGCAGCCTGGTCGCTCCGCTGCTGCTGGTCGCCGCCGTGATCGCGGTGTGGGGCGCGGCGCTCGGCATCGGCGGGCTGGTCTTCGGGCCGCTGTTCGGGTTCGAGGGGACCGACCCGGGGCTCGGGCTGCTGTCCTTCGTCTTCCTCGTCGCGCTCGGCGTCGACTACGGGATCTTCCTCATGCACCGGATGCGCGAGGAGTCCCTCGCGGGCGCCGAGCCCGCCACCGCCGCGCTGACCGCGCTGCGCACGACGGGAGGCGTGATCGCCTCGGCCGGACTGGTCCTGGCGGCGACCTTCGCGGTGCTGACGAACATGGGGCTGCTGCAGCTCGTCGAGCTCGGGTTCGTGATCGCGGTCGGGGTGCTGCTCGACACCTTCCTCGTCCGCACCTACCTGGTGACCAGCGCCAGTGTGGCGCTGCGGAGGAGGGTGTGGTGGCCGGGGCAGCTGTCACGGGAGCCGTCGGAGCCACCCGAGCCGCGGCAGAAGGAACCCGTCGTCGTCGCCTGAGCGGCATGTGGGCGCCCCTGTCTCCCGCAGGGGCGCCTCCTCACGGAGGATGAACCGGTGGACGCCAAACGCATACTGCTCACGGGCTTCGCCCACCCGGGGAGCGTCAGCCCCGCCCGGGTCCTGCGCCAGGACGCGCTGCTGGCCGCCGCGCTGCTGGTCGTCGACGTGTCCGTGGCGCTCGTGCTCGACACCGACGGCCGACGGCCGGACGGGCTCGGCTGGACCCTCCTGATCGCCGGGCACGTCCCGATGGTGTGGCGGCGCCGCGCCCCGCTCGTCTCGTTCCTCGCGCTCGTCGCCTGCATCGGCCCGTACCACGCGCTCGACTTCGACCACACGGCGCCGCTGCCCGTCTCGATGCTTGGCCTGTTCACCGTCGCCGTGACGGGGCGCCCGCTGCGCTCCGCCCTGGTCGGCGGCGGCGTCATCGGCATCATGCTCTCCGTCAAGTTCTCGCAGGGCACCACCGAGGGCGCCCAGGCGCTGCGCGTCACCGGCTGGATCGTCGCGCTCCTCGTCCTCGGCGTGTACGCGCGCGTGCACCGCCAGTACGTCACCTCGGTCGTCGAACGCGCCGAACGCGCCGAGCGGACCCGCGAGGAGGAGGCCCGCCGCCGGGTCGCCGAGGAACGCCTGCGCATCGCCCGCGACCTGCACGATCTGCTCGCCCACAGCATCACCCTCATCGGCGTCCAGACGTCCGTCGCCGCGCACGTGCTGGCCGCCGACCCCGACCGCCTCGACCGTACGGCGGTCGCCCGGGCCCTCGAGGACATCTCAGAGACCTGCCGCACCGCACGCGGCGAACTGCGCACCACGCTGGAGGTACTGCGCGCCTCCGAGTTCGGCGGAGACGGGCGCGGGCCGCTGCCCGGGCTCGACGGGGTGCCGGACCTGGTGACGGCGGCACGGACCGCGGGCGCAACGGTGGAGACCGCGGTCGCGGTGGAAGCGGGTGACGTACCGTCCGCCGTCGGCGCCGCCGCCTACCGGATCGTCCAGGAGGCGCTCACCAACGCGGTCCGGCACGCGGGTCCCGACGTGACGGTACGCGTGGGCCTGCGGGCGGAGGGCTG
The DNA here is from genome assembly GCF_041053055.1 of Streptomyces sp. R41. NCBI lineage: Bacteria > Bacillati > Actinomycetota > Actinomycetes > Kitasatosporales > Streptomycetaceae > Streptomyces > Streptomyces sp. R41. The sequence continues at coordinate 3,627,833 of NZ_CP163443.1, read as the reverse complement.
GGCGCTGCACGTCACGGTCACGGACGACGGCGTCGGCGACGCGGGCGGCACACCCGGGTTCGGCCTCGTGGGAATGCGGGAGCGGGCTCGTAGTGTGGGCGGGACGTTGGAGGCCGGGGTGCGGGAGGGGGGTGGGTTCGGGGTGTGGGCGGTGCTGCCACTGGGGGCCGGGGTGCCGGCGCAGACGTCCGGGCGGGACGGCGTACGTGCTTCTGGGGCTGTACGTGATCTCGAGGCCGTAAGCGATCCTCAAGCCGCGCGTGATGTGGAAGCCGTACGTGATCCTCAAGCCGTACGTGATCGCGAAGCCGTACCTGATCCTCAAGCCGCAGGTGTTTTCGAAGCCGTACGTGAGCCCGGTCCCGTACGTGAACCCGGTCCCGTACGTGCGTCCGATCCCGTACGTGAGCCCGGTCCCGTACGTGCGTCCGATCCCGTACGTGAGCCCGGTCCCGTACGTGCGTCCGATCCCGTAGGTGCATCCGATCCGGTGCGTGCCGCCGAACTCGAACGAGGCGATTCCCGATGACCATCCGAGTACTCCTCGCCGACGATCAGACGCTGGTGCGGGCCGCGTTCGCCATGCTGGTCGAGTCGGCGCGGGACATGGAGGTCGTCGGGCAGGCGGCCACCGGGCGGGAGGCGGTGGAGCTGGCGCGCAGCGCGCGGGCCGATCTGGTCGTCATGGACATCCGGATGCCCGACCTGGACGGCATCGAGGCGACCCGGCTCATCGCGGCCGACGAGAACCTGGCCGGGGTCAGGGTCCTGGTCCTCACCACGTACGACACGGACGAATACATCGCGGAGGCGCTGCGCGCGGGTGCCTCCGGCTTCCTGGTGAAGGACACGAGGCCCGCCGAGCTCCTCGACGCCATCCGTACGGTGGCCGGCGGCGAGGCCCTGCTCTCGCCGGGCCCGACCGCCCGGCTGATCGCCCGTTTCCTGCGCAGCCCGTCGGCTCCCGCGCCCGCGGCGGGTGGTCCCGGCGGCCTCTCCGAGCGGGAGCGCGAGGTGCTGACGCTGGTCGCGCGCGGCCTCAACAACACCGAGATAGCCGGGGCGCTGGGACTGAGCCCGCTCACCGCGAAGACCCACGTGAGCCGCATCATGGGCAAGCTGGGCGCCCGCGACCGGGCCCAGCTGGTGATCGTGGCGTACGAGTCGGGACTCGTCACTCCCGGCGCCGCCTGACGAGTCGGGACTCGTCACCCCGGCACCGCCTGCTGAGCTGACGCCTCATCAACACGCCGTAGCCGCACGGATATTGATACGTCTCCCTGGGCGCACTAGGTTCTCCTGGACATCCCACGTCCTATGTCCACCGGAGCCAGGGAGCGCCATGAGCATCACGAGCCGCAGGGTCGCGCTGGCGGCAGCCATCGGACTCCTCACCGCGCTCGCCGTCACCGGCACCGCGTCGGGCGCGCCGCTCGCCACCCGGGGCTGTACCTCCTCCGTGCCGTACACGGCGGGCCAGGACGGCTACGACACGTATCGCATCCCGGCGACGGTCACCACGCGCGTGGGCACGCTGCTCGCCTTCGCCGAGGGGAGACACAACGGCGCGGGCGACACCGGCAACATCGACGTCGTCCTCAGACGATCCTTCGACGGCGGCTGCACGTGGGGCCCGCTGCGGGTCGTCGCGTCCGGTGACGGCGACACCCGGGGCAACCCGGCGCCGGTGGTGGATCCGAAGACCGGCCGGATCGTGTTGGTCACGTCCTACAACAGCGGTGCCGTGACCGAGGCGCAGATCATGCGGGGCGAGGTCACTCCGGAACAGAGCCGTCGCGTCTTCGTCCAGACGAGCCGCGACGACGGCCGGCACTTCTCCGCTCCGCGCGACATCACGGCGGAGGTGAAGCTGCCGGGCTGGCGGTGGTACGCCACCGGCCCCGGCCACGCGATCGCTCTCCGCCACGGCCCGCACGCCGGGCGCCTGGTCGTCGCCGCCAACCACTCCGCGGCCCCGCCGGTGGGCTCCGCCGATACCGGGCAGGAGCCCAAGTACTACGGCGGGCACGCCATCTACAGCGACGACGGCGGGGTCACCTGGCGGCTGGGCTTCGTGGACGACTCCTACGACGGGGTCGACAACGCGAACGAGAGCGGTGTCGCGGAACTCCCCGACGGGCGGCTGTACTTCACGTCCCGCGACCAGAACGGCACGAGTGCCGGGAACCGTCTCGACGCCTACTCCGGCGACGGTGGGGAGACCCTGTCCCGCCCCTACACCATCCAGCCCACCCTGGACGACGTCCCCGTCGTCCAGGCGAGCGTCCTCCAACTGACGGGTCCTTCCGCCCCCCTCCTCTTCTCCGGTCCCTCCGTCCCGACCGCCCGTCAGTCCATGGCCATCTGGCGCAGCACGGACGCCGGCGCGTCCTTCACCAAGGCGATGACCCTCTCCTCGCAGCGGGCCGCGTACTCCGACCTCGTGCAGCTCGGCGCGAGCCGGGTCGGTCTTCTCTACGAGACCGGCGCGACGGGGACGTACGACACGATCGAGTTCCGACGGGTGCCGGTGGGCGACTTGCTGGGGTGAGGTTTTTTCGCCCCCTCCGCCCCTGCCCGTCCCGACCAGCCTGTCGGCTGCGGGTGGGTGGGGGCTTGTCGCGCAGTTCCCCGCGCCCCTTCAGGGGCGGAGCCCCAGGTCGGGTCGGGTAGGGGCGGAGGGGGCGAAAACCACCCCTTACAGCAGCCCCGCCCCCGCCAGATACTTCCCCACCCGCTCGACCTCCCCCTCCGACAACGGAACCTGCGGCTCCGCCGTAGCCGGACAGTCGATGACCCCCCGCAGATACAGCGCAGCCTTGAACGCACCGAGGGCCGACGAGCTACCGCCCATCCGGGCGGGGTCCCCCACGCCCACCATCCGGAACAGCGCGCACAGCCGTTCCTGTTCGGCCCGAGCCCGCTCCCAGTCACCCTCGCGGCAGAGCCGGAACAGGCGCACGTATCCGACGGGATCGACGTTCCCGAGCCCGGGCACCGCCCCGTCCGCCCCGAGGGCGAGCGCGGAGTCGACGACGACCTCGGAACCGGTGAGGAGGGTGAAACCGCTGATGTCGGGGTGGGACCGGGCGCCGGTGACGACGGTGCGGAAGGTGCCGAGGTCGCCGCTGGAGTCCTTGAGGCCGGCGAGGACACCGTCCGCGGCCAGCTCCAGGACCAGGTCCGCGCTCAGCTTGGTGTGGACGGAGACGGGGAGGTCGTAGGCGAAGACCGGCACGGGCGAGCGCGTGGCGATCACGCGGTAGTGGCGGGCGATCTCCGCCGGGTGGGTGCGGGTGTAGAAGGGGGCGGTGACGACCACGGCATCCGCGCCCGCCGCCGTCACGTCCCGGACGTGGTCCAGGACGCGCGGCGTCGTCATGTCGATCGCGCCCGCGAGGACGGGGAGCCGGCCGGCGACATGGCCGGCCACGGTCTCCACGACCAGCCTGCGCTGCGCATCCGTCAGGTACGCCGCCTCCGACGTCGAGCCGAGCACGAACAGACCGTCCACCCCGCCGTCCACCAGATGGTCCACGAGCCTGATGAGCGAGGGGACATCCACCTCGCGTTCCGGTGTCAGGGGAGTGCAGACGGGCGGTACGACACCGGTCAACGGGGTGGGAATGGTCATGAAGGCTCCCTGATGTGCTGCTGGAACGGAACGTCGGCCATGGCGGTGGCCGGGGCGGCGGACTCGGCCTGCGCGACCAGCGCGCGCGTGGTCTGGCCCTCCTCCACAGGATGGTGGCACCGGTAGCGGTGATCGGGGGTCGACGCGGCCGTGAAGTCCGGCATCGAGGCGGCACACTCCTCATCAGCCTTCCAGCAACGCGTGCGGAACGGGCAGCCGCTCGGCGGGCGGGTCGCCGACGGGACCGGGCCCGCCAGGGGGATCGGGTCGATGGGGTCGAGGAGGCCCGGGGTCGCCGAGAAGAGGGCACGCGTGTACGGGTGGCGGGAGCGGTCGGTGACCTCGTCGGCCGGTGACTCCTCGACGATCCGGCCGAGGTACATCGTGATCACCCGGTCGCTCATCCGCCGTACGGTCTGGATGTCGTGCGAGACGAACACCAGGGCCAGCCCGAGCCGCTCCTTCAGGTCCAGGAGGAGGTTCAGGATCTGGGCGCGGACCGACACGTCCAGCGCGCTCGTCGGCTCGTCGGCCACCACCAGGTCCGGGTCCAGCGCCAGGGCCCGGGCGATCGCCACGCGTTGGCGCTGGCCGCCGGAGAGCTGGCCGGGCAGGGCGTCCGCGAGGGCGCGGGGGAGGCCGACCAGCGACATCAACTCCCGTACACGATCCGCGCGTTCGGCGGTCGTGCCGCGCCGGTGGACGTCCAGCGGGTCCCGCAGGATCTGGTGGATCGTCAGCCGTCGGTTCAGCGCCGTCGACGGGTCCTGGAAGATCATGCCGGTGCTGCTGCCGATGGCCGTGCGCCGTTCCGCGGGCTTCATGGACCAGACGTCCTGGCCGCGGAAGGTCACCGTCCCGGCCGTCGGCCGCTGCACCCCGACCAGCACCTTCGCGAGCGTCGACTTGCCGCAGCCGGACTCGCCGACGACGCCGACCGTCTCGCCGGGCGCGATGGCGAGGTCGGCGCCGGTGAGGGCGTACACCCGGTCGCGGGCGAACAGCCCACCGGTGCGGGCCTTGTGGACGACGTGGGTGTCGGACAGCGCTACCAGTGCGGTCACTTGAGGGCCTCGGCTTTCCCGGTCGGCGCGGTCACTTGTCGGCCTCGGCTTTCCCCGTCAGCGCGGTCACTTGCAGGCCTCGGCCCTTCCGGTCGGCCCGCCACTTGTCGGCCCCGACCTTCCCGGTCGGCGCTGGTCACGTATCGGCCTCGGCTTTCCCGGTCCGCGCGGGTCACTTGTCGGCTTCGGCCTTTCCCAGTCCGCGCGGGTCACGTGACGGCCCCCTCGCTTCCGTTGGGATCGGCCAGCGCGACGGCGCCCCCGCTGTCCCTCTCCATGGTCCCGAGGTCGGCGGCCGGGTGGTGACAGGCCGCCGTGTGCGTCCGTGTCCCCACCAGGTCAGGCACCGTCGTACGGCACACCTCGCTCGCCATCGGGCAGCGGTCGGCGAAGCGGCAGCCGGCCGGGAAGTCGGCCGGGGAGGGCACGACCCCCTTGATCTGGGTCATGCGCTCGGCCGCCGACTCCAGCGAGAGCACGCTGCCGAGCAGCCCGCGCGTGTAGTGGTGGGCCGGGACCTCCACCAGGTCGGCGGTCACCCCGGTCTCGACGATCTGTCCGCCGTACATGACGACCACCCGGTCGGTGACCGCCGAGACCAGCGCCAGGTCGTGAGAGACGAGGATCAGCGCGAAGTCCAGCTCCGCGCGCAGCCGCAGCAGCAGCTCTATGACCTGCGCCTGCACCGTCACGTCGAGGGCCGTGGTCGGTTCGTCGGCGACGATCAGCTTGGGGCTGCGGGACAGGGCCATCGCGATCAGGACGCGCTGGCGCTGGCCGCCCGAGAGCTCGTGGGGGTAGCTGCGCAGGGTGCGGTCGGGGTCGAGGCCGACCAGTTCCAGCAGCTGGGCCGGGGAACGCTTCCCGCCCCTGCGTACGACCTGCTTCAGCTGTGCCCGGATCGTCATCGCCGGGTTCAGGGACGACAGCGCGTCCTGGTAGATCATCGCCATCTCGTGGCCCAGCAGCCGGCGCCGTACGCGCATGGGCTCACCGATCAACTGCCGCTGGTTGAACCGGACATGGCCACGGACCCGGGCCCCCTTGGGCTCCAGGCCCATCACCGTGAGCGCCGTCAGCGACTTGCCGCAGCCGGACTCGCCGACCAGACCGAGGACTTCACCCGGCTGTACCTCGAAGCTGATGCCGTCGACGATGTCCACGCCCCCGTGGCGGGCGTCGAAGCCGATGGCCAGGTTCTCGACGGCGAGGACGGGCTGCCGGCCGGAGGGCAGTGGCCGGGCCCGTGCGCGCAGGCGCGCTGCCGCCTCCGCGAGGCCCGGCAGTTCCAGGACCTTGCCGCTGCCCGGCTCGGGGGCCTCCAGCCGGTCCTCCGCCGCGGGCGCGGACACGTCCCTTGCCGCCGGGGCCGCCCACGCGTCCGAGACGCCCTCGGACAGGATGTTCAGCGACAGTACGGTGATCAGCATCAGCAGGCCGGGGAAGACCGTGGCCCACCAGCCGCCCGTCAGCACCATGTTCTTGCCATCCGCGATGACGCTGCCCCAGGACGGGTCCGGGGGCCGTACGCCCGCGCCGATGAAGGACAGCGACGCCTCGAAGACGATGGCCTCCGCGACCTGCACGGTGCAGAACACCAGTACGGGCGCGGCGCAGTTGATGGCCACGTGCTTGAGGACGATGTGCGGGGTGCGGGCGCCGATCACGTGCTCGGCGGTCACATAGTCCTCGCCGTACTGTGCCAGGACGTTCGCCCGTACGACCCTGGCGACCGGCGGGGTGAACAGGAAGGCGATCGCGCAGATCAGCACCGTGATGCCGCCGCCGAAGACGGCCACCAGGACGGCGGCGAGCGCGATGCCGGGAAACGCCATCACCACGTCCAGGCAGCGCATCAGCGTCTCGTCGACCGCCTTGCGGGAGGTCGCCGCGACCGCGCCGAGGAGCGCTCCCACGACCAGGGCGAGCGCGGTGGCGCCCAGGCCGATCGCGAGGGACCAGCGGGCGCCGTACATCAGCCGGCTGAGGATGTCCCGGCCGAGGCTGTCCTGACCCATCCAGTGGTCGGCGGACGGGTGTCCGGTGCCGTCCACCGGCGCCTGCTGATCGAGCGGGTCGTGCGGGGCCAGCAGCGGGGCGAAGAGCGCCACCAGTACGACCACGGCCAGGAAGCAGACCGCGACCTTCGACAGCAGCGGCAGCCGGCGCCAGCCGCGCAGCCGGACGCCGGGCCGGGAGAGGGCCTCGGTGAGGCTCTTGCGCGTGAACATCAGGTCGCATCCCTCAGTAGTGACATCAGGTCGCACCCCCAGGCAGCGACATCAGGTGGCATCCCTCAGCCGCGGGTTGACCAGCAGATACAGGATGTCGATGACGAGGTTCACGACCACGAAGCCGGTGGCCGTGGTCAGCACGACGCCCTGCACGACCGCCGGGTCGCCGTTCTTCACCGCGTCGATCATCAGCTTGCCCATGCCCGGCAGCGAGAAGATCGTCTCGATGACGACCGCGCCGCCGAGCAGATAGCCCACGCGCAGGCCCAGCACGGTGAGCGGGTTGATCAGGGCGTTGCGCAGCACGTTCCGCCCGACCACCACCCGCGGCGGCAGACCGCTCCCGATCGCCGTCCGTACGTAGTCCTTGTCCAGCTCCTCGACCACGGAGGTCCGCACGATCCGGGTGAGCTGCGCGGCGACCGGGAGGGAGAGCGCGAGCGCGGGCAGGGCCATGGTCTTCAGCCAGCCGCTCAGCGAGTCGGCCGGGTTGATGTAGCCGCCGGTCGGGAACCAGCCCTGGTCGACGGCCAGATACTGGATCATCAGCAGCGCCAGCCAGAAACCCGGCGCCGCGACCCCCGTGAGCGAGACGACCCGGATGATCTGGTCGGGCAGCCGGTCGCGGTAGATCGCGGCGATGACCCCGCCGAGCAGCGCGAGCACCACCGCGATGCCGAGCCCCAGGAAGGTGAGCTGGAGCGTGAGCGGCAGCGCGGTGGTGACCTGGTCGAGGACCGACCCCCGGGTCAGCGCGCTGGTGCCCATGTCGCCGTGGAGCAGGTCCCCGACGAAATGGAAGTAGCGGACCGGCAGCGGGTCGAGGAGCCCGTTCTGCTCGCGGAAGTCGTGCAGCTGCTGCGGGGTCGGATTGGCGCCCTGGAAGAACGCCGACGCCGGATCGACGTCGGAGAACCGCATCACGAGGAACACGAACAGGACGATCCCGAGCATCAGCGGCACGAGCAGCGCGACGCGGCGCAGCAGGATCCTGGCGATGGCGACCACGTACGAACTCCTTCGTCGCCTAGACCCACTTGGCTTGCAGCAGGTTGATACCCGGGTACGGCTGGGCCCTTATCCCCGTGAGCTTCTTCGGGTCCCATGCCGTCATCAGCTCGTTGTGCACGACCGGGTAGAGCACGGCCTCTTCGGCGACGATGTCGATGTAGTCCTGGATCATCGCCTTCTTCTTGTCGGCGTCCGGCTCCTGCGTCGCCTGGTCCATGTCCTTGAAGAGCTTCTTCGCCACGGAGTTGTCGGCCCAGCGGGCGTAGCCCATCCACAGGTTCTCGGGCCCGTAGTTGTAGTGCATGATCAGGTCGGCATCCAGCCCGAACTGATTCGGATTCGAGGCGGCCGCGACGACCTGGTAGTCCTGCTTCTGGTCCATCTTGGTGAAGACGGCGGTCGTCTCCTGCGGGGACAGGGTGGTCTCCACACCGATCGCGTCCCAGGACGCCTTGATGGTCGGCAGGCAGTCGACGATCCAACTGACGTTCACCGACAGGATCTCGATCTTCAGCCCCTTGACCCCGGCCTCCTTCAGGAGCTTCTTCGCCTTCTCGGGGTCGTACGAGTAGACGGTCTTGGCGGGCCGGTAGCTCGGGTTGCCTTCGTTGAGGAAGGAACTCGACGGCTTTCCGTGCCCCTTGAGGGCGACCTCGACCATCTTGCCGGTGTCGATCGCGTAGTGCAGCGCCTGCCGGACGCGTACGTCGTCGAAGGGCTTGTGCTTGGTGTTGAACATGAGGAAGAGGTTGTTCATGCCCGCGCCGCCCTGGACGGTCATGCCGCCCTTCTTGAGCTGTTCGATGTTGGCGTACGGGATGTTGTCGGCGATCTGCGCGCCGGCGCTGGCACCCGAGATCTTCGCGACGCGGGGCGCGGCATCCACTATGGTCAGCCAGTTCATCTTCTTGAACGCGGGCTTGCGCGGCCCGTTGTAGTCGGCGAACGCCTCGAAGGTGGTGTTCGACTTCGGGTGGTGCGCGGTCTGCCGGTACGGCCCCGAGCCGACCGCCTTGCCCTTGATCGCGTCGTCCCAGGCGCCCGGCTGGGAGAAGATGTGCTTCGGCATGATCTTCGCGAGGGTGAGCCGTGAAATCCCCTCGGGGAAGGGGAACTTGAGGACCAGCTCGACGTTCTGCGCGTCGATCTTCTTGACTTCCTTCAGCCAGCTGGCGAAGAAGCCCTTGGCGAGGGTCGGCGTCTTCGGATCGAGTATCCGGTCGAAGACGAACACCACGTCGTCGGCGGTGACCGGCTTCCCGTCGTGGAACTTGGCGCCCGCCCGCAGCGTGAACTTCCAGGACGTGCCACTCAGATCGGACGGCACCTCGGTGGCGAGCGCGGCGTACGGCTCGCGGGAGATCGGGTCCGTGTCGAGCAGGCCCTCGTAGATGTGGTTGTTGGCGGCCATGCAGAAGGCGGACGCGGTCTGTGTCGGATCCCAGCTGCCGTCGTTCCCGTAGCCGATGACAGCCGTCAGCGTGGCGTTCTTGCCGCCGCCTCCGCCTCCGGTGTCGTTCGTGGACTCCGGCCCGGACGAGCAGGCCGCCAGCGACGAGGAGAGGGCGGCGGCCGCGCCGAGGGTGCCGGTGTACTTCAGGAACGACCGGCGGTGCAGCGCCGGAGTGTGGGTCACGTCGCGCACGGTTCCTCCAGCAAGGAGTGGTCCAGTGAAGTGATCCAGTGAGTAGGAGATACGACGTCCTACGTCATAGGGAGCAGCGTGACCATAAGAGGGGGCGTGGAGGGGGTCAAGGGATCGCACACGAATGGCGTATCTTCCAGAGGTGCGACCAATGGCGGTGTGAAACAGGGTAGTTGGCGGCAGTTGGCGTTTAATCAGCCCGGAGGTGGGACGTCCGATGTCCAGCGAGCGTACGATGCGGCGCATGTCTGAGGAGACCGGGAACCGGCGCCGGACCGAGCGCCGGGTGAGCAGCCAGATCCAGCGCGAGGTCATGCAGCTGATCCTCGACCGCAAGCTCCAGGCCGGTGCGCCGCTGCCCACCGAGACCGAGCTGATGACCGACCTCGGCGTGAGCCGGAACTCCGTCCGCGAGGCCCTCAAGGCCCTGCAGGCGCTGGACATAGTCGAGATCAGACACGGTTATGGCACCTACGTCGGCCATGCCTCCCTGACCCCGCTCGTCGACGGCCTCACCTTCCGTACGCTCGCCCAGCCGGACGACGAGACGGGTGCGTTGACGGAGATACTCCAGGTCCGCGAGGTCCTGGAGGAGGGGCTGATCCGCCGGGTCGCGGCGACGCTCTCCGAGGCGGAGCTCGACCACCTCGAATCCGTGGTGTCCCAGATGGAGGAGGCGGGCCGCGCGGGCCGTCCCTTCCCCGAACTCGACCGCGAATTCCACGAGCTGCTGTACGCGTCCCTCGGCAACACCTTCGTACCGCAGCTCCTCAGCGCCTTCTGGACGGTGTTCCGCCGCGTCGCCGGCGCACGCGGCTGGACCGACGACCCGGCACCCGAGGTGACCGTCCGCCGGCACCGCGACATCGTCACCGCGCTGCGCGCCCGCGACGTCGAGGGCGCGCAGCGGGCGATGGCGGACCATTTCCGGGGAATCGAGGCGCGGGCGGCACAGGAGTCACGCGGGGTGAGTTGAACCGGGGGGCTGGCTGAAGGGGCACGGGGAACTGCGCGACAAGCCCTCACCCAAACCTGGGCGGAGCCCCAGGTACGGGACGGGCAGGGGCGGAGGGGGCGAAACCCATGACCGAGAGCTGGGACCCGCACGGCGCCGGAGTGCTGCGCCTGCCCTCCGGTCGGCTGGTGCGCGGCCGCGCCCTGCGCGGGCCGCTCCCGGAAGACGGCCCGGCACCGACGTACGCCGTGTACCTGCTCGGCAGGCAGCCCCCCGAAGTCCCATGGGAGACCCGCTGGTTGCGCTGGCCGGACTTCCGTCTGCCCGCCGACCGGGGCGAGGCCCGTACGGTACTCGCCGAGGCCTGGCAGCGGGCCCCGGCCGACCGCGTCGAGATCGCCTGCGGCGGCGGCCGCGGCCGCACCGGCACAGCCCTGGCCTGCCTGGCCGTCCTCGACGGAGTACCGCCTCAGGAGGCGGTGACCTTCGTCCGCCGCCACTACGACCGCCACGCGGTGGAGACGCCCTGGCAGCGAAGGTACGTACGCCGCTTCACGGCCGGGGGATGAGCGGCGCGGAACCAGAGGCCGCCGACGGAAAGTCCGGCGCCACCTCCGCCGACCTGCGCATCCGCATCGACGCCCTCATGGACGCGTTCGCCGGCGACCAGTAGCCGTTGAGGCCACTGAGCGTCACACGTCCCGGCGGTCCACCGTCACGACCGCGACCACCGCCGACACCGCCGCCCACGCCGCGAACGTGATCCAGGCGCCCGTGACCGTCGCGGGGTAGCGGGGGACCAGGGTGAAGGGGTCGTGGCCGAAGGCGATGTCGGTCAGGCGGGTCCAGGCGTTGACGGGCTGGGCGTGCTTCACGGCGGCCGTCCACTGATAGCGGTCGGTGATGAAGGTGGGGATCAGCAGGAGTACGGCGGTGGTGGCGACCATCGTGGTCGCGCTGTGCCGGATCAGGGCGCCCAGGGCCATGCCCGCCAGGGCGCAGACCGGGGCGAGGAGCGCGGAGGCCACGACGACACGCAGGGCGCCGGGGTGGGAGAGCGGAAGACCCCGGTCACGGGTGTCGAGGATGGCCTGCGTCGAGGCGAAGGAGGCGCCCGCGACGAGCGCGCCGTAGACCGTCATGACGGCGGTCACCAGGGTCACCTTCGCCGCCATCAGGGCACGGCGGTCCGGAACCACCGCGAACGTCGTACGGACCAGGCCCGTCGAGTACTCGCCCACGACCGTGATCGCGCCGATGCTCGCCACCGCGAGGATCAGGATCATGGCGGAGCCGTTGGTGAAGGCGTCACGGAGGGCCAGCCACTGCATGTTGGCCCGCATCTGCGGGTCGAACCTGGGGAAGTCGCTCGCGTCCACCCGTGCCGCGTTCGCGTTGAAGGCGATGACCGCCAGGGCGCCGGTGCCGAGCGCCCAGTACGTCGAGCGCAGGGACCGGAGTTTGATCCACTCGGCGGCGAGGAGGTCCACGAACCGGGCGGCGGGCGGGGCGAGGGCAACCGTGGGCGTGGTCGGCGTCATCGGGAGTCTCCGGCGAGGAATTCGGCACTGTAGGCGGTCAGTTCCATGAAGGCCGCCTCCAAAGAGGCGGCCTGCGGGGTCAGCTCTTCGAGCAGGATCCGGTGATCGAAGGCGAGTGCGCCGATGCGCGCCGCGCTCAGGGCCGTCACCTTGAGGGTCCGGTCGTCGTACGGCGCAACCGCCGCGCCCTCGGCCGACAGCACGGCCGTCAGCCGGTCGGTGTCCGGCGTACGGACCGTAACGGTGAGCTGCGTGCCGCGCGCCGCGAAGTCCGTCACGCTCTCCGCGGCGATCAGCTCACCGCGCCCGATGACGATCAACTGGTCGGCGGTGTTCTCCATTTCGGACATCAGGTGACTGGACACGAAGACGGTGCGGCCCTCGGCGGCGAGTCGCCGGAACAGCCCGCGTACCCACAACACACCTTCAGGATCGAGCCCGTTGAGTGGTTCGTCGAACATCAGCACCGGGGGATCGCCGAGCAACGCCGTGGCGATGCCGAGGCGTTGTCTCATGCCGAGCGAGAACCCGTCGACGCGGCGCCGGGCCGCCGCGCCCGACAGCCCCACCTCAGCCAGCACCTCGTCCACCCGGCTGTACGGGATCCGGTTGCTGCGCGCCAGGGCCGACAGATGGGCCCGCGCGCTGCGTCCGCCGTGCACATCACCCGCGTCGAGCAGCGCGCCGACGTGGCGCAGCCCGCGCGGATGGTCCCGGAAGGGGCGTCCGTCGACGGTGGCCGTTCCGCCGGTCGGGGCGATCAGGCCGAGGAGCATGCGCAGGGTCGTCGTCTTGCCCGCGCCGTTCGGGCCGAGGAACCCGGTGACGTGCCCCGGGCGCACCTGGAACGTCAGTTGTCGTACGGCTGTGGTGTCGCCGTAGCGTTTGGTCAGTTCGTTGACTTCGATCACGCGGAACACCGTCTCGCCGGGGACGGGCCCGGGACATCGGCCCGGCGCGGACACTCGCCACGGGCGGATGTCGACCCGGGTTGTACGTCCGCGGGCCGATGCCGTGCCGGTGGCGCGACCCTACGATCGGCGCATGCATGTCACGCCGCCGCTTCCCCTGCTCAAGCGCGTGCCGCCGGGTGCCTGGGTGGCCCTGACCTGGTGCGCGAGCGCCGTGTTCACGTTTCTCGCGCGCATCAGGCTCCCCGGCGAGGTGACACCGGACGAGCTGGCCGCGGCTCAGTTCTACCGGTGGGACGGACTGGTGATCCTCGCGCTCGCCACCGCGCTGGCACTGGCGGGCGGCCGGCTGCTGTCGCGACGGCCGTTGGGGGCTCTCGCGATGCTGCTCGCGGCTGCCGGCTTCGCGACCATGAACCTGGGCGTGGGGGCGATCCAGCTGACCCAGTTCCTCGCGGTCGACGTCGCCCTCTACTTCATCGCGGCCGCCCGCCCCCGGCGTACGGGGGTCTCCGCGGTTTCCATGGCGCTCGGCCTGCTGGTGGCCTGGCTCACCGTACGGCTGCTGTCCGGCTGGGGCATCGGCGTGTCGGAGGAAATCGCCGTCGCGCTGACGGCCGTCGTGGCCTGGCTGCTCGGCGACGCCTCCCACCGCACCCGCGCGTACGCCGAGAAGCTGCGCCTCCAGTCCGCCACCCAGGCCGTCACCGACGAACGCCTGCGCATCGCCCGCGAGATGCACGACATGGTCGCCCACAGCATCGGCATCATCGCCCTCCAGGCGGGAGCGGCGGCCCGCGTCGTGCACACCCAGCCGGACGCCGCGCGCGAGGCGATGACGGCGGTCGAGACGGCGGGACGGGAGACCCTCGCCGGGCTGCGGCGCATGCTGGTGGCGCTGCGGCAGGCGGACCAGGGCCGGGCCCCCGACCCCCTGCAATTGCGCCCCGCCGAGGGGCTCGCCGACCTCGACCGGCTGGCCGCCGCGACGACGGCTGCGGGCGTCCGCGTGCAGGTCAGCCTGCGGGGCGAGCGGCGCCAACTCCCCTCGGGCATAGACCTGTCGGCGTTCCGGATAATCCAGGAGTCCATCACCAACGTCGTACGCCACGCGGGCACGACCGCCTGCCGGGTGACCGTCGACTACCGGGACGAGGAAGTCGCCATCGACGTCACTGACCACGGCCGGGGCCGGGGCAGCATCACCGACACGGGCTTCGGAATCGTCGGCATGCGCGAGCGAGTGTCCCTGTTGCACGGCGAGTTCACGGCCGGACCGCGCCCCGAGGGCGGCTTCCGGGTGACGGCCCGTCTCCCGGTCCCGGTCCAGGTGGGAGCGCGATGACGATCCGGGTCGTACTGGCCGACGACCAGCAACTCATCCGTACGGCCCTGCGGATGGTCATCGCCGACATCGAGGACCTGGAGGTGGTGGGGGAGGCCGCCGACGGCGAAGAGGCGGTGGCGCTGGCCGGGCAGCTCGCCCCGGACGTCGTCGTCATGGACATCCGCATGCCGGGCATGGACGGCATCGAGGCGACCCGCCTGATCACGGCGGACGGTTCCGGCGACGCGCGGATCGTCGTCCTCACCACCTTCGACGACGACGATTACGTGTACGGGGCGCTCCGCGCGGGCGCGTCCGGCTTCCTCGTCAAGGACATGGCGCTGGACGACATCATCGGGGCGGTACGAGTCGTGGCCGCCGGCGACGCGCTCATCGCCCCCAGCGTCACGCGCCGCCTGATCCAGGACCTCACGGCCTCACGCCCCGAACAGACCGGCAGGCGCCGGGAGTTGAAGGGCATCACGGAGCGGGAGCGCGAGGTCCTGACCCTGGTCGGCACGGGCCTGTCCAACACCGAGATAGCCGAACAGCTCTTCATCAGCGTGGCCACGGCGAAGACGTACCTCACCCGCCTGCTGTCGAAGCTGGACGCGAGGGACCGGGTGCAGCTGGTGATCATCGCTTATGAGGCGGGGTTGGTTTCCGCGAACCGGTGAGGTCCGGTCGGTGGCGTGGCTGTGGGGGCGGTCCCACAGCCACGTGAGAACCGGCGGCACGGTCACCTCGTGACGGCGCCGACGAACTCCGTCCAGGCGAGGGCACTGACCAGCAGGACGGGGCCGTCCGGGACCTTGCTGTCACGGACGGGTACGACGCCGGGGACTCCGTCGGCTACTTCGACGCACTCGCCGCCTTCGCCGTTGCTGTACGTGCTCTTACGCCACTCGGCGGCGCCGATGAAGTCGTACGCGACCTCGATGCAGTTTCCGCCCTCGCCGTTGCTGTAACTGCTCTTGCGCCAGCGGGCGTTGCTCAGGTCGTACTCGCGCATCGTCTGAAGTCCTCCGCCGCCGATTCGATCAGGGCGAGGGACGTCTCCGGCGACAGTGCGACGGCCCTGAGCAGATCGTATGCCCGCTGTGTGCGCTTCACCACTGCTGGGTCGTCCATCAGCGTTCCTGAAAACGAGGTCTCTGTATAGGCAGTTGGCGGCGCATCCTCGAACTCCATGAGCCGCAGGTCCCCGGTCATAGAAGCGTGCGCTCCAGCCGCATACGGCAGTACCTGCACCACCACTTTGTGCTCCCGCACCATCCCCGCGATGCGGTCGAGCTGCCCGGCCATCGCCGCCGCCCCGCCCACCGGGATACGCAGCGCGTTCTCGTGCAGCACCACCCAATACTCGGGCCTTGTAGCGTCGCCGAGGATACGAGCCCGCTCCAGTCGTGCGGTCACCTTCTCCTCGACGTACTCGTCCGTGACGAACGGGTTGGCCGCGAGCGTGACCGCATGTGCGTATGCGGCCGTCTGCAACAAGCCCGGCACGAGCGTCGGGGCGAACTCGGCAATCTTCGTCGCCGTCCGCTCCAGCTCCACAACCTCCGCGAAATAATCCGCGTACCGCTTGTCATCGATCAGCTTTCGCCACGTGCGCTCGAAAAAACCGTCGGTTTGCAGGATCTCGTCGATCCTCTGCGCCACATCCAACTGGGGTTTCCGAATAGCCTGTTCGAACTGACCGATGTAACCCCCGGATACGAAAACCCGGGCGCCCAACTCCACCTGAGTGAAACCGGCTTCCTCGCGGCGTCGCTTCAGCTCCGCCCCGAAGAAGTCCCAGGCCGCCTGCCGCGAACCGTTGGCCACAGGCCAACCCCCTTACGCTGCGCCGCACTTGTAGAGGACAGACTCCTGCCGAGTGTAGATGCAGAGCGTCACCCTGGAGATGCGAAGAGTGAAACTCAAAGGGACAGGGGAGCACGGTGAAGGAACGACACGTACTACTCGGGGGACGACACTCGGCGCAGTGCGTCGAAGAGGCGGAGGAAACAGTGAAGGAATTGCGGGCGGCGCTCGCCGACGCCGGAATTTCGTTGCCGTCACTGCGGATCGACCCGGCGACTTTGGCGCGCGAGGCACCTTGTCCGCTGGTCGAATTGGGCGGCTGTTCCGTCGAGGTCGCCGCCCGGCTCGCGGCGGCCCTGCGGTGAAGCCGCCACCGATCGGCTCCTACGCCGTGGACACGCGTACAGGGAAGGTGGGAATGGTCATGGGGTACGAGGGGCCGTACGTACAGCTGAGACCGCTCGGCGGTGGCAAGGAGTGGGACTGTGAACCGGACGCCGTACGGCGAGCCACCGCGGCGGAACGGCTCAGCGCGGCGACGGCGTACGCGAACGCACGCAGTCGGGGGGAGGTCCCTTGAAGGGGCTTGGAGGGGCTTGAAGGGGGAAGTGCCCTGCTCCCTGTGAGCCACGGCGTGACATAGGGTGCGGCGCCATGGCGATATGGAACCGTCGCAAGCCGAAGGCTGCGAGCAAGTACCCCGTTCCCCTCACCACGCACCAGCTGTGGATGGTGTCGCTCAGTGCGCCGGTGAGCCGGGACCGGGACGCGTCGCGGACGACCCTGTACCCGTTCACCCGCATCGACGACGAGAAGGCCCGGCGGTGGCTGGCCGACCAGTGGGAGATCACCTCGCGTGACGCTCTGGTCGGCCGGCTCGACGACCTCTCGCGGACCGGATACCGCACCCGGGCGCGGCTGCGGCTCGGCTTCGAACCACTGGCGTGGGACGCCGGGCTGTATGTGGACATCTCCCGCCGGGGCTTCGCCTGCGGGATGCTGAGCGAGGCCGAGGCGTGGACCGCGCTCAAGAACATCGTGCCGGCGGTGGTGCGGTCGTACGCCTCCTGGAACGAGTACGCCGAGCACTATCTGCTGGGCCGGATGGTCTGGCGGGACAACCTGCAGGGCACGCCGGACGCGAACTTCCCCGCCCCGCAGGCCGCCTCCGACGCGCACCTGAAGTCCCTCCTGGACCCGGCGAACAAGGCCAGCCCCTGGAACTTGGCTCCCTGGGAAGCGATCAGCCACCCCGACCACGCACGCTGACTCCGTACGCGAGAATGGCCCCATGAGTCTGTTCCGCGACGACGGCATCGTGCTGCGCACCCAGAAGCTGGGTGAGGCGGACCGGATCATGATGCAGTCTCCCGGGGGACACTGCATCCGATTGCGGCTGCGCCGCGGGCCGTACCTCCAGCCGAAATCCCGCGGGAGTGCGCGATGAGTCTTTTTCGGGACGACGGCGTTGTCCTGCGGACGCAGAAGCTGGGTGAGGCGGACCGGATCATCACCTTGCTCACCCGTGGTCACGGTCGCGTACGCGCCGTCGCCCGTGGCGTGCGGCGCACCAAGTCGAAGTTCGGGGCGCGGCTCGAGCCCTTCTCGCACGTGGACGTGCAGTTCTTCGCGCGGGGGAGCGAGCTGGTCGGGCGTGGGCTGCCGCTGTGCACGCAGAGCGAGACGATCGCTCCCTACGGTGGCGGGATCGTCACCGACTACGCGCGGTACACCGCCGGGACGGCCATGCTGGAGACCGCCGAGCGGTTCACCGACCATGAAGGGGAGCCCGCCGTGCAGCAGTATCTGCTGCTGGTCGGCGCGCTCCGCACCCTCGCCCGCGGCGAGCACGAACCGCACCTCGTCCTCGACGCCTTCCTGCTGCGCTCCCTCGCCGTGAACGGCTACGCGCCCAGCTTCAGCGCCTGCGCGAAGTGCGGGATGCCGGGACCGAATCGGTTCTTCTCGGTCGCGGCGGGAGGTTCCGTCTGCGTCGACTGCCGGGTGCCCGGCAGCGTCGTACCCTCGGCGCAGGCCCTGGAACTGCTCGGCGCGCTGCTGACGGGAGACTGGGAGACCGCGGACGCGTGCGAGCCGCGACATGTCAGGGAGGGCAGCGGGCTGGTGTCGGCCTATCTGCACTGGCATCTGGAGCGCGGACTGCGCTCCCTGCGTTACGTAGAGAAACAGCCTTAAGAGAACCGACGTAAGAGAACCGAGGAGACGAGAAGCACATGGTCGTACGCGGGATCCTGGGACGCCAGCGCCGCGAGTACAGGACGCCGGAACCGCACCCGTCCGGTGCCCGCGCGCCGAAGCTCCCCGGTGAGCTGGTGCCGAACCATGTGGCGATCGTCATGGACGGGAACGGACGCTGGGCCAAGGACCGTGGGCTGCCGCGTACCGAGGGGCACAAGGTCGGTGCCGAGCGCGTCCTCGACGTGTTGCAGGGCGCGATCGAGATGGGCGTCGGCGCGATCTCGCTGTACGCCTTCTCCACCGAGAACTGGAAGCGCTCGCCCGACGAGGTGCGCTTCCTGATGAACTTCAACCGCGACTTCATCCGCAAGACCCGTGACCAGCTCGACGAACTCGGCATCCGGGTCCGCTGGGTGGGCCGGATGCCCAAGCTGTGGAAGTCGGTGGCCAAGGAGCTTCAGGTCGCCCAGGAGCAGACCAAGGGCAACGACCGGCTGACGCTGTACTTCTGCATGAACTACGGCGGTCGTGCCGAGATCGCCGATGCCGCGCTGGCCTTGGCGGAGGACGTGAAGGCGGGGCGGCTCGATCCGTCCAAGGTCACCGAGAAGACCTTCGCGAAGTACCTCTACTACCCGGACATGCCGGACGTGGACCTGTTCCTGCGGCCCAGCGGCGAGCAGCGCACCTCGAACTACCTGCTCTGGCAGAGCGCCTACGCCGAGATGGTCTTCCAGAACGTGCTGTGGCCGGACTTCGACCGCCGTGACCTGTGGCGCGCCTGCGTCGAGTACGCCTCCCGCGACCGCCGCTTCGGCGGCGCCGTCCCGAACGAGCAGCTGCTCGCGATGGAGGAGGCCATGAAGGGCCGCCCCGAAGGCAACTGACGCCGCCTGCAACCGCCACCGGTACCGCTTCCGCTGTGGGCGGCCGTCCTGCTGGTACCGCTGTGGGCAATCGTCCCGCTGGGCGGGACGGGTGGGCACAGCCACCAGCACCGGGTGCCGTTGTGACAAGGGTTCCCGGCACCGGGGCTGAGGTCGAGGGTGGGTCACGCGGCCCGGCGGTTACGGGGTGCCGCTGTGCCCACCCGTGCCGCCCCTAGCGGCACGCATGCCCACAGCTACGAAGGCGGGGGGCGGCGCGCGTGCACACATCTACGGGAGCTGCGTGTGGGTGCCGCCCTTAGCGGCACGCATGCCCACAGCTATGACGGCTGCGACGGCACCCGGCGTCCAGGGCGCCGCCCCCAGCGGCGCGCATGCCCGCAGCTATGACGGTTGAGAAGGTGGGGGCGGGGACGCGCACGGCTGCGGCGGTCGCGTCAGCCCTTCGCGGCGGCGCACTCCGCGCAGGTGCCGAAGATCTCCACCGTGTGCGCCACGTTCACGTACCCGTGTTCCGACGCGATGGCCTCCGCCCACTTCTCGACGGCCGGGCCCTCGACCTCGACGGCCTTGCCGCAGACGCGGCAGACGAGGTGGTGGTGGTGCTCGCCGGTGGAGCAGCGGCGGTAGACGGACTCGCCGTCGGAGGTGCGCAGGACGTCCACCTCGCCCGCGTCGGCGAGGGACTGCAGCGTGCGGTACACGGTGGTGAGCCCGACGGAGTCGCCCTTGTGCTTGAGCATGTCGTGGAGCTCCTGCGCACTGCGGAACTCGTCCACCTCGTCGAGCGCCGCCGCCACGGCGGCACGCTGCCGGGTGGAACGGCCCCGTACGGGCGATCCAGCGGTTGTCACCGTTGCCTCCTCGCGTCTGCCCTTGCCCGGCCATTGTGCCAGTCCGGACTGTGCGTAGTCAGACGCCGACCTTCGTCTCCTGGCCGCGCGTGGCCGGAATCGCGCATTCTGCCGGGTCCCCGGCGGCCTGCGCGGCGGCGAGTGCCCGGGCCCGGCGCCGGGCCAGCGGAGTCGCCAGCGCCGTCAGCGCAATGAACGCGCCAATCGTCAGCAGCACGATCGTCGCGCCCGGCGGCACGTCCTGGTAGTACGAGGTCACGGTGCCGCCGATGGTCACGCTCACGCCGATGGCCACCGCAATCGCGAAGGTGGCGGCGAAGCTGCGGCTGAGCTGCTGGGCCGCGGCCACCGGGACCACCATCAGGGCGGACACCAGGAGCAGGCCCACGACCCGCATCGCGACCGTGACCGTCACCGCCGCCGTGATCGCCGTGAGCAGGTTCAGGGCGCGCACCGGCAGCCCCGTCACCCGCGCGAACTCCTCGTCCTGGCTGACCGCGAACAGCTGGCGGCGCAGGCCCAGGGTGACGAGGACGACGAAGGCGGCCAGCACGCAGATCGCCGTCACGTCGGACTCGGAGACGGTGGACAGCGAGCCGAAGAGGTACGAGGTCAGGTTGGCGTTCGAGCCGGTCGGCGCGAGGTTGATGAACATCACGCCGCCCGCCATACCGCCGTAGAAGAGCATGGCGAGGGCGATGTCGCCGCGCGTCTTGCCGTACCAGCGGATCAGCTCCATGAGGACGGCGCCGAGGACCGAGACGGCCGTCGCCATCCACACGGGGTTGGTGGACAGCAGGAAGCCGAGCCCGACTCCCGTCATCGCGACGTGGCCGATTCCGTCACCCATGAGGGCCTGGCGGCGCTGCACGAGGTAGATGCCGACGGCGGGCGCGGTGATGCCCACGAGGACGGCGGCGAGCAGGGCCCGCTGCATGAAGGCGTATTCGAGGATGTCCATCAGCTCAGCAGTCCCGTCCGGATCGGTTCGGCATCGTGAGCCGCGTGCGGGTGTACGTGGTCGTGGCCGGGCAGCGCGTGCTGGCCGACCGCCTGCGGGGGCGGGCCGTCGTGCAGGACGCAGCCGTCGCGCAGCACGACCGCGCGGTCGATCAGCGGCTCCAGGGGGCCCAGCTCGTGCAGGACGAGCAGGACGGAGGTGCCCTGGGCGACCTGCTCGCGCAGGGTCGCCGCCAGCACCTCCTGGCTGGCCAGGTCGACGCCCGCCATCGGCTCGTCCATGATCAGCAGCTCGGGTTCGGAGGCGAGCGCGCGGGCGATCAGCACACGCTGGTGCTGGCCGCCCGACAGCGCGTTCACCGAGTCCTTGGCGCGGTCCGCCATCCCGACGAGCTCCAGGGCCCGTCGTACGGCCTCGTGGTCGGCCTTGCGCAGCATGCCGAAGCGGGCACGGGACAGTCGCCCGGAGGAGACGATCTCGGTGACCGTCGCGGGCACGCCACCGGCGGCGGTCGTGCGCTGCGGGACGTACCCCACGCGGTGCCAGTCCCGGAAGCGGCGGCGCGGGGTGCCGAAGATCTCGATCTCCCCGCCGCTGATGGCGACTTGGCCGATGACACTGCGTACGGCGGTCGACTTCCCGGAGCCGTTGGCGCCGAGCAGCGCGACGACCTCACCGCGGTGCACGCTGAGGTCGATGCCACGCAGGACCGGGCGCGAGCCCAGCTCGGCGGTCACGCCGCGCAGGGATATGACGGGCTCGCTCACGGGGTCCTCCATGGTGATCACTTGGCGCCGAGAGCCGTCTGCAGCGCCTTCAGGTTCGACTCCATGACCTGCAGGTAGTCGCTGCCCTTGGACTTGTCGGTGATGCCCTCGATCGGGTCGAGGACGTCCGTCTTGAGGCCCGCGTCGCCGGCGATGGTCCTGGCGGTCTTGTCGCTGACGAGCGTCTCGTAGAAGACCGTCGAGACGCCGTCGGCCTTCGCCATCTTCTCAAGGTCCTTCACACGGTTCGCGCTGGGCTCCGACTCCGGGTCCAGGCCGTTGATGGCCTCCTCGGTGAGGCCATAGCGCTCGGCGAGGTAACCGAAGGCGGCGTGCGTGGTGATGAAGACCTTGGTCCTGGTGTTCGCCAGCCCGTCCTTGTACTGGGTGTTGAGGCCGTCCAGCTTCTTGACCAGCGCTTCGGTGTTCTTCTTGTAGTCCGCCGCGTGGTCCGGGTCTTCCTTCTCCAGGGCCTTGCCGACACCCTGGGCGACCTCGGCGTACCTCACCGGGTCGAGCCAGACGTGCGGGTCAGTGCCGCCGGTCTCCTCGCCCTTGGTGTCGTCGTGGGCGGCCGCGTGCCCGCCGACCTCGTTGCCGTGCTTCTCCAGCGTGGTCAGCGACGCGGCGTCGATCTTGGTCTTGACCTCGGACTGCGCCACGGCGTCGTCGACGGCCGGCTGCAGGTTCTTGAGGTAGAGGACGGCGTCCGCCTCCTGGAGCTGCGCGGTCTGCTTGGCGCTGATCTCCAGGTCGTGCGGCTCCTGACCGGGCTGCGTCAGGTTCGTGACCTTCACATGCGTCCCGCCGATCTGTTCGGCGAGGTACTGCAGGGGGTAGAACGACGCCACCACGTCGAGCTTCCCGCCGCTCCTGCTGTCGGCCGCGGACGAGTCCGAGCAGGCGGAAAGGGTGCCCAGGCCGAGGGCGGTGGCCGCCGCGACCGCGGACCCGGATATGAGGCGTCGTCGTACGTTCATGACAGTCATTTTCAACAAATCTGGAAACGATTGTCAACAAGCCCTTCGTCAAGGCCTTGAGTAAGCAGTCGGTAAGCCCGCACTCCGGGCACAGTGCCCAACCGATTTGATACGGGGGTGGGCCCCGCCGGTAACCTGAAGCATTCGCTGCCGTCCGTTCGTAATGAAGAGAGCACCGTGGCCGCCGACAAGATCGACACCATCGTCAGCCTGAGCAAGCGCCGTGGCTTCGTTTTCCCCTGTAGTGAGATCTACGGCGGACAGCGCGCCGCCTGGGACTACGGCCCGCTCGGCGTCGAGCTCAAGGAGAACATCAAGCGCCAGTGGTGGCGCTACATGGTCACCTCCCGTGAGGACGTCGTCGGTATCGACTCGTCGGTGATCCTTGCCACCGAGGTCTGGGTCGCGTCGGGTCACGTCGCCACCTTCACCGACCCGCTCACCGAGTGCACCTCCTGCCACAAGCGCTTCCGCGCCGACCATCTGGAGGAGGCGTACGAGGCGAAGCACCACCGCCAGCCCGAGAACGGCCTCGCGGACATCAACTGCCCCAACTGCGGCAACAAGGGCCAGTTCACCGAGCCCAAGCAGTTCTCCGGCCTGCTCTCCACCCACCTCGGCCCCACGCAGGACAGCGGCTCCATCGCCTACCTGCGCCCCGAGACCGCGCAGGGCATCTTCACCAACTTCTCCCAGGTGCAGACCACCTCGCGCCGCAAGCCGCCGTTCGGCATCGCCCAGATGGGCAAGTCCTTCCGCAACGAGATCACGCCCGGCAACTTCATCTTCCGCACCCGCGAGTTCGAGCAGATGGAGATGGAGTTCTTCGTCAAGCCGGGCGAGGACGAGAAGTGGCAGGAGTACTGGATGCAGGAGCGCTGGAACTGGTACACCGGCCTCGGTCTGCGCGAAGAGAACATGCGCTGGTACGACCACCCGGCCGAGAAGCTCTCGCACTACTCCAAGCGCACCGCCGACATCGAGTACCGCTTCCAGTTCGGCGGCAACGAGTGGGGTGAGCTGGAGGGCGTCGCCAACCGCACGGACTACGACCTGAGCGCACACTCCAAAGCCTCCGGCCAGGACCTCTCCTACTTCGACCAGGAGGCCGGCGAGCGCTGGACTCCGTACGTCATCGAGCCCGCCGCCGGTGTCGGCCGCGCGATGCTGGCCTTCCTCCTCGACGCCTACGTCGAGGACGAGGCCCCCAACGCCAAGGGCAAGATGGAGAAGCGCACGGTGCTGCGCCTCGACCCGCGCCTCGCGCCGGTCAAGGTCGCCGTCCTCCCGCTGTCGCGCAACCCCGAGCTCTCCCCGAAGGCCAAGGGTCTGGCCACCGCCCTGCGCCAGCACTGGAACATCGAGTTCGACGACGCCGGCGCCATCGGCCGCCGCTACCGCCGCCAGGACGAGATCGGTACGCCGTTCTGCGTCACGGTCGACTTCGACACGCTCGACGACAACGCGGTGACGGTGCGCGAGCGCGACTCGATGAAGCAGGAGCGCGTGTCGCTGGACCAGATCGAGGGCTACCTGGCCTCGCGTCTGATCGGCTGCTGACCCGGAATTCCGATCGGCTGCTGACCCGGAATTTCGTACGGCTCTGCACGCGCAAGCCCCCGGATCCCTTCGCGGGAACCGGGGGCTTCGTGCTGCCTCGACGCCGTGAATGTCCCGTTCTTCGGCGTACCTGCCCTGGCCCCGCCGCTGTTCAGTCGGTGACCGTGCGAGGTGCCTTCTGCGGGACGCAGAAGAGCGCGAGGGCGGCGGCCGTCAGGTACGCGGCCGCGCCGATGGCCATGCTGGTCCGCAGCCCGGTGGTGAAGCCGGCGGCGCCCGCCAGCAGTGAGCCTCCCAGCGCGACGCCTGTGGCGCTGCCGATCTGACGGGTGGTGTTGAACAGGGCGGAGGCGGTACCGGAGTACTTGTCCGGGGCGGCCGCCATCACGGTGGCGGTTGATCCGGTGAGGGCGAAGGACGTGCCGAAGCCCGCCGCCATCATCGGCGCCACGAGCAGGACGTAGTCCGGGTTCGGGCCGGCGGCGGCCCAGCCCGCCAGACCTGCCGCTCCCAGGAGCATGCCCGTGACCACAAGCGGGCGGTGTCCGGTGCGGCGTGCCAGCCGCCCGGACAGGATGGAGGCGAACATGGTCATGGCCACCGCCGGGAAGAGGGCGATCCCGGTGCGCAGCGCGGTCAGGCCGCGATGATGCTGGAAGTACACGCTGGCGGTGAAGATCATGCCGTAGAAGGCGAAGTTGAACAGCAGGCCGATGGCCGCTCCCCCGCTCATCGGGCGGGAGCGCAGCAGTCGCAGGGGCAGCACAGGGGCGCGGGCCAGATGCTCGCGCAGGACGAACGCGGCGGCCGCCAGCAGGCACAAACCGGCCCCCATGAGGATCAGCGGGTCCGTCCAGCCACGTCGTCCGGCCTCGTTGAGGACGGCCGTCAGCAGGGCCACCATCGCGATGAGCGCGCACTGGGCCGGCCAGTCCACCGGGCGGTCCCTGCGCCGGGCCGAAGCGGGCACATGGCGCAGCGTCAGCCACAGGCACGCGCATCCGACGGGCAGGTTGATGAAGAACACCCAGCGCCAGCCCACGGTGGTGACCAGGAGGCCGCCCAGCAGAGGGCCGGCGGAGGCGGCGATGCCCGCCATGGAGCCCCACAGGCCGAAGGCCCGAGAGCGCTCGGAGGCTGAGGGATAGGCCTGTTGCAGGAGGGCCAGGGAGCCGGGCACGATCAGTGCCGCGCCGAGTCCTTCCAACAGCCGCGCGGCGACCAGGGTGCCTGTACTCCGGGCCAGTCCGCAGCCGGCCGAGGCGACGGTGAACACCACCACCCCGGTGCAGAAGATCC
Source organism: Streptomyces sp. R41 (assembly GCF_041053055.1). Lineage (NCBI taxonomy): Bacteria > Bacillati > Actinomycetota > Actinomycetes > Kitasatosporales > Streptomycetaceae > Streptomyces > Streptomyces sp. R41. The sequence goes on along the minus strand of NZ_CP163443.1, from coordinate 3,602,198 downwards.
GGCGGTTGCCCAGCCGGTCGCCCAGCGCGCCGCCGGTGAGCAGCAGACCGGCGAAGACCAGGGTGTAGCCGTCCGTGATCCACTGGATCCCCGTGAGCGAGGCCGACAGTTCCCGTCCCACCACCGGAACGGCGACGTTGATGACGGTCACATCCAGGATGACCATGAAGTAGCCCGCGCAGACCGCGAGAAGCGGGGCCAGGGGCCGGCCCGAAGCCGCAGGCCTGTCCGTTCGATCGGCCTGGGAGCCACCGGCGCGCACCATGGCGACACGGTATTCCCGGGCCGAGCGCCTCCCGTGGCTTGAGCAGTCCAGCGGCGTGCCGAGCTCTCATGCTCAACCGCGTCGTCAACGGTGCGATTCGGGATGCCGACGACTGAGTGCCGTACTTGGCCGGACTCGCCAAGTACGGCACTGGAGCGTCAACGGCCCTGCAGGGTCTTCACGTTGTCGCCGAACGTCCAGTTCTTCGAGCCGTCCCAGTTGATCGACCAGGTCATCAGACCCTTGAGGCTGGTGCCGTAGTGCTTCCAGGCCTGGGAGACGAGGCTCGGTGACATGTAGCCGCCGCCGGCGCCCGACTGCGCGGGGAGTCCGGGCACCTGCTTGTCGTAGGGCACCTTGATGGTGGTGCCCTGGACGACAAGGCCCCTGTTCAGGCAGTCGGTCTGGGCGGTGAAACCCTGGACGGTGCCCGCGGAGTACGAGTCGCCGGAGCAGCCGTACATGCTGCCGTTGTAGTACTGCATGTTCAGCCACCACAGGCGCCCGTTGTCCGCGTACTTCTTGACGATCGGCAGATACGCGCCCCATATCGAGCCGTACGTGATGCTGCCGCCCGTGACGTACGCGGTCTCGGGCGCCATGGTCAGCCCGAAGTTGGACGGCATCTGGGACAGCACCCCGTCGATGATGCGGATCAAGTTGGCCTGCGAGGTGGAGAGTTGGCCGATGGTGCCACTGCCGACGAGACCCGTCTCGATGTCGATGTCGATCCCGTCGAAGTTGTACTTCTTCAGGATGGGCACGATCGTCGCGACGAACCGGTCGGCCACCGTGGACGAACTGAGGTCGATCCCGGCCGCCGCCCCGCCGATGGACAGCAGGATCGTCCGGCCGGACGCCTTGGCCGCGCACATCTCGGCCGGTGTCGCCACCTTCACGCCCGTGTCCATCCCGTCCTCCCACAGCGCGGTGCCGTCGGAGCGGATGACCGGGAACGCCGCGTTGATCACGTTGTAGCCGTGCGCGGCGATACGGGAGTCGGTGATCGGCGTCCACCCGAAGGGCGGGTGCACACCGTTGGACGAGCCGTCCCAGTTCTCCCAGTAGCCCTGGAGGACCTTGCCGGCCGGGCGGGACTTCACGGCGCAGGTGTCCGCCGCGGATGCGGTGGGGGCGGTGGCGATCGACAGTGGGACGAGGACGGTTGCCGTCAGCGCGACGGCGAGCAGGCGCAGCTTGCGACGGATCATGCGAGGCCTCCCGGTGGGGGTGCGGCGAGGTGTCGTAGGTGCCGTATGTGTCGTAGGCATGACAGTCGCGCGGTCCAGACCTGTCGTCAATAGGTCTGGACCAGATGAGGGCTGGGTCTGTGGGGTCGGTCGGGCCGGAGGGGGCGGCACGGCTGACGAATGACAGCTGACGGGTGACGGCTGACGGCTGGCAGATAACGGATGACAGCTGACAGCTGACGGATGACAGGTAACGGATAACAGCTGACGGATGACAGATATCAGATGACAGATAACAGCTGACAGATATTGAAATCTGTCATCTGTCATGCCATGGTGGACGCATCACCCACCACGGACACCCAAGGAGTCCTCATGCAAACCCGCCCCCTCGGAACCACCGGCCCCCAGGTCTCCGCCCTCGGCCTCGGCTGCATGGGCATGTCCGCGCTGTACGGCGAGGCCGACCGGACCGAGTCCATTGCGACGATCCACGCCGCCCTGGAGGCCGGCGTGACCCTGCTCGACACCGGTGACTTCTACGCCATGGGTCACAACGAGATGCTGATCGGCGAGGCGCTGCGCGCGGCCCCCGCGGCGCGGCGTGAGCAGGCGCTGACCAGCGTGAAGTTCGGCGCGCTGCGCGACCCGGACGGCGGCTGGTCGGGATACGACGGTCGCCCGGCCGCCGTGAAGAACTTCGCCGCGTACTCGCTGCAGCGTCTCGGCGTGGACCACATCGACGTGTACCGGATCGCGCGGGCCGACCCCAACGTGCCGATCGAGGAGACGGTCGGCGCGATCGCGGAGCTGGTGGAGGCCGGGCACGTACGGCACATCGGCCTGAGCGAGGTCGGCGCGGACACCATCCGCCGGGCCGCCGCCACCGCGCCCATCTCGGACCTGCAGATCGAGTACTCGCTCATCTCGCGCGGCATCGAGGACGAGGTCCTGCCGACCACGCGTGAGCTGGGCATCGGCATCACGGCGTACGGAGTGCTGTCGCGCGGTCTGATCTCCGGGCACTTCACGCCGGACCGGCAGCTGGCCCCGACCGACTTCCGTTCCATGAGCCCCCGCTTCCAGGGCGACAACCTCCGGCACAACCTCGGCCTCGTCGAGGCGCTGCGGAAGGTCGCCGAGCAGAAGGGCGTCTCGGTGGCGCAGATCGCGATCGCCTGGGTGCTGTCTCGGGGCGAGGACATCGTGCCGCTGGTCGGCTCGCGGACCCGGGAGCGTCTGGCGGAGGCGCTGGGCGCGCTGGACGTCACGCTCGAGGCGGGCGACCTCACCGCGATCGAGCAGGCCGTACCCGAGGGCGCCGCGGCCGGTGACCGCTACCCGCAGGCGCAGATGTCGCACCTCGGCACGGAGCGCTGACGGTACCGGCAGGTACGGTCTTCGTCATGGCACCGACCACCGAAGCACTGACCGCCGAGCGCATCCTCGAAGCGACCGAGGAGGTGCTGCGCCGCCACGGCCCGGCCAAGGCCACCGTGGTGGACGTGGCCCGCGCGCTCGGCGTCAGCCACGGCAGCGTCTACCGACACTTCCGTACGAAGGCGGCGCTGCGGGAGGCGGTCACGAAGCGCTGGCTGGACCGTACGTCGCAGATGCTGGAGGAGATCGTCAACATTCCGACCCAGACGCCTCCCGTGGCCCTGCGGCACTGGTTGGGCGCGCTGTTCACGGCCAAGCGGCACAAGGCGGGCGACGATCCCGAGCTGTTCGCCACGTACTCGGTGCTGCTCGGCGAGGCCAGTGCCGTGGTCCAGGAACACATCACCGACCTCGTCGAGCAGCTGACGCAGATCGTGTTCCGCGGCGTGCAGGAGGGCGATTTCACGGCCGTGGAAGGCGACTCCGCCGCGACGGCCCGCGCGATCTTCGACGCCACGAACCGCTTCCACGATCCGTGTTACGCCCACGAGTGGGAACAGCCGGGCATCGAAGCCGAGTTCACGGCGGTCGTCGACCTGGTCCTGCGCGGACTGCGCCGCTGACCGGCGCCCGGCGGGGGCTGCCCGCCGGGCCTACGCCTCCGTCGGATCCACCGTCGCCTGATGCGCCTCCGCCAGGTGTTCCTCCGCCTTCAGCCACGGCAGGAACTGCGCGGCCTTGCGCCACCCGCAGGTGTCGCATCTGATCGTGCGTTGTACGCCCGCTCGTTGGACGCGTACGACGTGCTCGCGGCCGTGCTGGTCCCAGCGGCTTACCTTGCTCGTGTTGATCTGCAGCATGACACCTCCAGGTGTTACCGCTTCGCTTGCGCAGCAAGGAGTGTGCAGCATGGCGAAGATCAACGGGGGTTCTTCGGTGGCGAGTTCCGTGTGGGGTCGGTCGCGTTCATGAAGGGGTCAGGTGTCCCTCGGCGGTCTCTACGGCGGCGGTGGGTACGTTGAACCTACACTCCGCTCCATGACGACCGGGACCGGAACTGCCGCCATCGCCAAGGACCTCGCCCCGAACGGCACCCTGCGGGCCTCGATCAACCTGGGCAATCCGGTACTCGCCCAGGGCACCCCGGCGGCTCCGGCCGGCATCACCGTCGACCTCGCGCGCGAGATCGGCGCCCGGCTGAAACTGCCCGTCGAACTCCTCTGCTTCGACGCCGCGCGCAAGTCGTACGAGGCGATGGCGGAAGGCCGCGCCGACATCTGCTTCCTGGCCGTCGAGCCCGCACGCGAGGCCGAGGTCGCCTTCACGGCGCCGTACGTCGTGATCGAGGGCGTGTACGCCGTGCCCCGTGACTCGGACCTCACCACCGTCGCGGACGTGGACCGTCCCGGCGTACGGATCGGTGTGAAGCGCGGTTCCGCCTACGACCTCTTCCTCTCCCGCACCCTCCGGCACGCGAGCGTGGTGCGCGGGGAGGAAGGAGTCGAGGTGTTCCGCACCGAGGGCCTGGAGGTCGCCGCCGGCATCAGGCAGCCGATGACCGAGTTCGTCACACGGCACCCCGAACTCCGCCTGATCGAGGACCGATTCACGCAGATCCGCCAGGCGGTCGGCACGACCACGACCCGTCGCCCCGAGACCGTCCGCTTCCTCCGCGACCTCGTCGAGGAACTGAAGACGAACGGCTTCGTCACGGACGCCCTTCGCCGCGCGCACCAGTCGCAGACGCTGGTCGCTCCACCCGCGTAGGCGGCGGGAGGGGCGCGCTCGGGGAGGTCGTCCTGCGCCCGGCCCGGGATCGGCCCGCGCGCTCAGCTGATCGTGCGCGGCAGGCGCAGGCTCAAGGCCGTCGTCAGGGCCACGCCCGCCAGCTGGACCAGGAGGGTTGTCACGAGGGCGTCCTGCATGCCGTGACCCGGTACCAAGGAGAGGAAAAGGGTGCCCAGGGTGGCGACGCCGAGGGCGAGGGCCGACTGCTGGGTGGTGATCATGACGCCGCTGCCGACGCCGGCGCGGGCGGGCGGGACCTCGGAGAGGATGATGCGGAAGATGACGGGGAGTTGGAGGGCCTGGCCCGCGCCCGCGACCGCCGCGCCCGGCGCCAGCTCCCATACTCCGAGGTTCGGCCAGGACCGCCACGCGGTCACCACCAGAAGGGCCACGCCCACCGCCTGGATCAGCCCGCCTACGGTGACGATCCGGGTGCCGTACCGGGCGACCAGCCGGGGGCCGCACAGGGAGACGACGAAGAAGACGACCGCCATGGGCGCGAGAGCCAGGCCCGCGGGCACCGGACCGAGGCCCGCACCCCGCTGCAACGCCACCGCGATCACGAACATGAACCCGCTGAAGCCGATCGAGAACGGAACGATCATCACCAGGCCGCGGCGCAGGGAGAGCAGGGAGAAGAGGCTCGGCGGGACCAGGGGTGTGCGGCCGCTGCGGTCCTCCCGGCGTTCGACGAAGTAGAACGCCGCCGCCGCGACGGGGAACAGAGCGAGTGATACCCACGTCCACAGGGGCCAGCCCGCCGCCCTGCCCTCCGTCAGCGGGGCGAGGAGCGTCACCAGGGAGATCGCGAGCAGTACCGTGCCCGGCGCGTCGATCGGCTCCGGGCGCTGCGAGCGCGTCTCGGGCACGGCACGCGCGGCCAGGATCAGGCCGAGGATCACGACGGGCACGTTGACGAGGAAGACCGCGCGCCAGCCGGTACCGGCGATGTCCGCCGCGACCAGGACGCCGCCGAGGATCTGCCCGGTCACCATGGACAGGCCGGCCGTGGCCCCGTACAGACCCATGGCCTTCGCACGGCGCGGGCCCGCGGTCGCCGACTGGATGGTGGCGAGCACCTGCGGCAGCATCGCCGCGGATGCCGCGCCCTGCGCGACACGCGCCGCCACCAGCGTCCAGGCGGTGGGCGCGAGCCCGCACGCCAGCGAGGTCAGGCCGAAGGCCGCCATGCCGCCGAGGAAGAACTGACGCCGCCCGAAGAGGTCGCCGAGGCGTCCGCCCAGGACGAGCAGGACGGCGTACGCGACTCCGTAGCCGGCGACGACGAGTTCGAGGACGGCCTCGCTCGCGTTCAGGTCACGGCCGATGGTCGGCAGGGCTACGTTGACGATGAAGAAGTCGATGAGCGGCAGTGCCGCACCGAGCAGCACGGTGAAGAGTCCGAGGCCGCCGAGCACGGGTGGTGCGACAGGGGAACGGACTGGGGTCGTGATAGTTCCGGTTTCGGTCACGTGCTCCAGCCTTCTCCCGGCCTCAGGCTGGTACCAGAGTCTTCTTATCCTGGTAGAAGCAGTACCTGGAAACAGGTTCCGGTGAGCGGCAGGCTGGAGGCATGACGACCATGGCGCAGGAGACGACGACCAGCGGCCCTGCCCCGACGGGCACGACGTCGGCGCCGGTGGGCACCCCCGAGCCCCCGCAGCCGCACGGCACCGCTGCCCCCCGCGGCAGCGAGATCCGGCGGCACGAGCTCGCCGCCTTCCTGCGCAACCGCCGCGAACGCATCACGCCCGAGCAGGTCGGACTGCCCCGTGGCCGCCGCCGACGCACCCCGGGCCTGCGCCGCGAGGAGGTGGCGCAGCTCTCCGCCGTCGGCGTCACCTGGTACACCTGGCTCGAACAGGCCCGTGACATCCAGGTCTCCGAGCAGGTCCTCGACGCCCTGGCCCGCACCCTGCTCCTCGACTCCAGCGAGCGCGCCCACCTCTTCCAGCTGGCCGGCGCCATCGACCCCTCGCCCGCCGCGCAGTGCCCGACCATCACTCCGGCCCTGCGCCTGATGCTGACCCAGCTGGAGCCGGTCCCGGCCTGCATCCAGAACAGCCGGTACGACATCCTCGCGTACAACCGCACGTACGCCCGCCTGATGATGAGCGACCTCGACGCCATACCGCCCGAGGACCGCAACTGCATGATCCTCGTCTACACGAACGAGGAGTGGCGCAAATCGATCGTGCTCCTCGACGAGACCATGCGCATGATGGCCGCCAAGCTGCGCGCCTCGATGGCCGGACACCTCGGTGAACCTGCCTGGAAGATGCTGGTCAAGCGGCTGAAGACGGAGTCGGCGGAATTCCGGGAGATCTGGGAGCGGTACGAGGTGGTCGGCGGCGCCCGCAGCAAGACCAAGCAGTTCCTCAACCCGTACGTCGGGCTGCTCACCCTCGACCACACCGACCTGTGGCTGGCCCCCGACATGGGCGCCCGGATGGTGACGTACGCCCCCACGGACGAGGAGAGCCGCGAGCGCTTGGAGCAGCTGTACGAGAGCGCGCTGACGGCGGAGGCCGAGGCTGCCTAGACCATCGAGCCGACGCAGATCGTCGAGCCGGCGGCGACCGTCGAGCCGGTGGTGATCGCCTAGGCGGCGGGTGCGTCCTGGGCCCGTACGCCCACCGGGTCCCGTACCTCCGGGGACTCCAGCTGTTGCGCCGTCCGCACGGCCGTCCCGCGTGCCCAGCGTCCGCTGGTCAGCGCGCCCAGGACCAGGACCGCCAGACCGCACCCGGCGATGATCCACCAGCCGGGGCGGGCGGCCGACACGAACGTGTCCTTGTATGCCGACGCCCCCACTCCGGAGGCCAGCACGGCGCCGACCACGGCGACGCCGAGGGTGCCGCCGATCTGGCGGCTGGTCGAGGCGACGGCGGCGGCGACGCCCGCCTGGCTGCGGGGCATGCCGGAGACGGCGGTGTTGGTGATGGGGGCGTTCACGAAGCCGAAGCCCAGGCCGAAGAGGACGTAACCGAGGACCAGTGTGGCGTTCGAGGTCTCGGCCTCGAAGGCGGCGAAGAGGATGCCGCTCGCGGTCATCGCGACCCCGGCGACCAGGAGCGAGAAGCGCGGGCCGCGGCTGCCGACCAGCCGGCCCGACACGGGCGCGCACACGAAGCACATGGCCGCCATCGGCAGCATCCACAGGCCCGCGTGCAGCGCGTCCAGGCCGCGGACGTTCTGCAGATAGAGCGTCGACAGGAACAGGAAGCCGCTGAGCGCCGCGAACGCGCTGATGGCGATGACCGTGGCCCCGCTGAACGGCGCCGAGCGGAAGAAGCGCAGGTCGATGAGGGGTTCGGCGCGCCGGGGCTCGTAACGCAGCAGGCCGAGCAGCGCGGCGACGGCGATCACGCCGAAGGCGAGGGTCTTCAGGGCGCCGGAGCTGGGCGCCTCGATGATCGCGTACGTCAGCGAGCCGAGCAGGGCGATGACGAGGAACTGGCCGACCGGGTCGGGGCGGCGGGCCTTGGGCGCGCGGGACTCGGGGACGTAGCGCAGGGTGAGCAGGAGCGCGGCCAGGCCCACCGGGAGGTTGATCCAGAAGATCGACCGCCAGCCGACCGAGTCCACGAGCAGGCCGCCGACCAGCGGCCCGGCAGCCATCGAGATGCCGACCACGCCGCCCCACACACCGATCGCGCGGGCGCGCTCGCGCGGGTCCGTGAAGGTGTTGGTGATGATCGACATCGCCACCGGGTTCAGCATCGAACCGCCGACCGCCTGCACCATGCGGAAGGCGATGAGGGAGTCGAGGTTCGGGGCGAGGGAGCAGAGCACCGAGCCGATCGTGAAGATGATCAGGCCCGCCATGAAGACCTTGCGCCGCCCGATGCGGTCCGCGGTCGAGCCCGCGAGCATCAACAGCGAGGCCAGCACCAGGGTGTACGCGTCGATCGTCCACTGCAGGCCCGCCACGCTCGCGTGCAGTTCCTTCTGCATCGAGGGCAGGGCGACGTTCAGAACCGTGTTGTCGAGGCTCACGATCAGCAGGCTCATACAGCAGATCGCGAGCACCAGCATCCGGTGACGAGGGCTGAGCTCGGGCATTCCACCAGGGTACGCCGTTTTCAATAGTGCGTCTAACTAATGACCGCTACATGATCTTCTGTCTCGCATCTCGGCAGGCACCCGCCCCAGGGCCGTACGAGCACGCGTCGCAGCGCGCGACATAGGGCCGTACGGGCACGCGTCGTGGTACGTGACATAGGGCCGTACGAGCACACGTCGCCGTACGCGACAATGGGGGAATGTCCACGCCGACCCTCGCTCCCGCGACCCCGTTGTCGATCGGCCCCCACACGGTGCAGCCGCCCGTCGTCCTCGCGCCCATGGCGGGGATCACGAACGCGCCGTTCCGCACGCTGTGCCGCGAGTTCAGCGGCGGCAAGGGCCTGTTCGTGAGCGAGATGATCACTACGCGGGCGCTCGTCGAGCGCAACGAGAAGACCATGCAGCTGATCCACTTCGACGCGAGCGAGAAGCCGCGCTCGATCCAGCTGTACGGCGTGGACCCGGCGACCGTCGGCAAGGCCGTCCGCATGATCGCGGAGGAGGGTCTTGCCGACCACATCGACCTGAACTTCGGCTGCCCGGTCCCGAAGGTGACCCGCAAGGGCGGCGGCTCGGCCCTCCCGTACAAGCGGAACCTGCTGCGGGCGATCCTGCGCGAGGCCGTCAGCGGCGCCGGAGACCTGCCCGTCACGATGAAGATGCGCAAGGGCATCGACGACGACCACATCACGTTCCTCGACGCCGGCCGGATCGCGGTAGAAGAGGGCGTGACCGCGATCGCGCTGCACGGACGCACCGCCGCGCAGCACTACGGCGGCACGGCGGACTGGGACGCCATCGCGCGCCTCAAGGAGCACGTGCCGGAGATCCCGGTGCTCGGCAACGGCGACATCTGGTCCGCGGAGGACGCGGTACGGATGGTGCGGGAGACCGGGTGCGACGGTGTCGTGGTCGGGCGCGGCTGCCTGGGCCGGCCGTGGCTGTTCGGCGACCTGGTGGCCGCCTTCGAAGGCCGTACGGACGGCTACGCCCGCCCGACGCTCCGCGAGGTCGCGGCCGTCATGGTCCGCCACGCCACCCTGCTCGGTGAGTGGATCGGCGACGAGGCGCGCGGTGTCATCGACTTCCGCAAGCACGTCGCCTGGTACCTGAAGGGCTTCGCGGTCGGCTCCGAAATGCGCAAGCGCCTCGCGATCACCTCGTCGCTCGCCGAACTCTCCGAGGGCCTGGCCGAGTTGGACCTCGACCAGCCCTGGCCCCTCGGCGCGGACGGACCCCGCGGCCGTACCTCCGGCAACAACAGGGTCGTCCTGCCGGACGGTTGGCTGAAGGACCCGTACGACTGCGCGGGGATCAGCGAGGATGCGGAGCTGGACACCTCCGGGGGCTGATGCCGGTCCACACGGGGCCCGCGCTCCCCGGAAAGATCAACTCCTCATCGCTCAATGGGCAAGGAAAACTGAGGGAATCAAGCGCCTCCCACCGCCGTGAGCAGCGCCAGTGGTGCCGCCGCCGACCTCGACTCCCGTACGCACGCGTGCGGGTAGGGCACCGGCTCGCCGTGGGTGTCGCGGCCGTAGCCCGCGAGGACCTCGGGAAGGCGGTGTCCTGCGGCGGTCGCGGCGTCGACGAGGGCATGGGCGACCGTACGGGCCTCGTCGTGCAGTCCGTACCGCGCCAACCCCAGCGTGATCAGCGCGTTGTCGTGCGGCCAGACCGAGCCGCGGTGGTACGAGAGCGGGTGGTACGCCGGCTGATCGGCGGCCAGCGTGCGCACGCCCCAGCCGGAGAAGAAATCCGGCTCCAGCAGACGGCGGCCGACCAGTTCGCCGTACTCCTTGTCCAGGAGCCCGGACCACAGGAGGTGGCCCGCGTCGGAGGCGAGCGCGTCGACGTGGTGGCCGTCGCCGTCCAACGCCAGTGCCGGGAAGGTGTGTTCGGCCATCCAGAAGTCCCGCTGGAAGCGGTCGCGCAGGTCACCGGCGGCCTGTTCGAGCAGGGCCGCGTAGACCTCGTCGTCCCAGACCGTGCGGGCCAGGTGCGCGGTGCGGCGCAGGGCGTCGTACGCGTATCCCTGCGCGCCCGCCGCCATCACCGGGCCGGTGGGGCGGCTGCCGTCGGCCGAGCAGATGGCGCCCGGGGAGTCCTTCCAGTTCTGGTTGGCGAGGCCGCCGCCGTCCGCGCGGTAGACGAGATAGCCGCGCGAGGTCAGCCCGCCGTGGTCCAGCATCCAGCCGATCGCTGCGCGGGCGTTGGCCTCCAGGCGCCGGGCCAGGGTGACATCACCGGTCTGCTCGGTGTACGCGCCGAGCAGCACCAGGAACAGCGGCGTCGCGTCGACCGAACCGTAATAACGCCCGTACGGCACCTGCCCGAAGTGCGCCAGCTCACCGTGCCGCACCTCGTGCACGATCTTGCCGGGCTGGGCCACCGCCTCGGCTCCCGTCTCCGTCGCCTGGGTCGCGGCCAGCGCGGGCAGGGTGGCGGCGGCGAGCTGGGGGCGGTAGGGGAGCGCGAAGAGGGAGGTCAGGAGGGCGTCGCGGCCCAACAGGGTGAGGAACCACGGCACTCCGGCCGCCGGGACGCGCAGCTCCTCACCGTCCGGGCCCGTCGCCGGGACCTGCAGCACCGCCAGGTCGGACAGGCCCCGCGCGCAGGCCGCGGCCAGCTCCGGCCAGCCGGTCGGGAACGGCACGCCCTCCGCGAACTCGCCCTCCAGAGCGAGGAGTTGCTCGTTGGCGGCAGCGGGGGAGAGTGGTACCCGCGGATCGTGCGCGGCACCGTGCGGACGCGCCGCGACCCGCAGCGACAGCTCCGCCGAACCGTGCGGTTCGAGATCCAGGGTCCATACGAGCCGACGCGCGCCCGTGCCCGTCTCCTCGACGCCGTCAGGGGCGGGCTCGGCGGTGACCGTCGTACAGGACCGCCACTCACCGCGCCGGTAGCTGAACTCCACCCCGTCGTCGAGGACTTGGCGCTGGCGGACCACGCCCGTCTTGGCGTACGTACGGTAGTCGGAGCGCAGCTCGAACTGGTCCGTGAAGTCCGCGTCCGCGGTGACCGCGATACGGACCGTCGTGGGCGTCGGACGATTGCTGGTGACGCGCAACGCCTCCACGAACGCGCTGTCGGCGACGGCCTGTTCACGGAAGAGCGTGTACGCGGGCGGCTCGGTGCGGCCGCCGCGCGGCACCAGCACGCAGCGTGCCGTGTCGCCGTCCGCGACCGGTGTGAGCGCCTCGGGCACCGCGCCGTCGACGGTGAGCTGCCAGCGGCTGAGGTGCCGGGCGTCCCGTACGAATAACCCGTCCGGGGAGCTGCCGCCCCGCACGCCGCTGATGTCCCCGCCGTCGCCCACGGCGGCGAACGTCCCACCGTGCACGAGCAGATGATGCCGGTCCGTCATCCCCGGTCCCCTCCCTTGGCGCCCGTCTCGAATGCGCTGTGTCGTGTTGTGCTGTGCCCCGTGGAGCCGTGTGTCTTGTCGAACGCGTCGTGCCCCGGGTGGGACACGACCTGGTCCGCCCCCGAGGGCTCGTGCAGCAGGTCCAGCGTCAGCGCGGCCGTCCAGCTGAAGCCGAGCGCTCCGCAGGCCTCGCCGGTGTACGGGTCCACATACTCCGCGAACCCGGACTCCCCGGCCGTGTCGAGCAGCGCGGCCCGCAGTCCGTCCGCCCGCGCGTGCTCCCCGTGCAGCCGCAGCCCCCGCTCCAGCAGCCAGTTGGTGTTGAACCAGGCCGGCCCCCGCCAGTACCGGTGCGGATCGAACGCGTGCCCGGTCAGGTCGTAACTCGGCACGAGCCGTGTCGCTCCGCCGAGCCCGAAGTGTCGGCCGCTCGCGGTGCGTACGAGGGTGGCGGCGATGTCGCGGGGCAGTGCGGGGAGGATGAGCGGGAGCAGCCCGGCGACACTGCGCTCGGGGATCAGGGCACCACTGGGAGAGCGCCGCTCCGAAGCGTGAGCACTGCTCTGGAAGCGCTGCTCCACGGCGTGAGCACCGCTCTGCGAGCGCCGCTCCAAACCGAGAGCACCGCTCTGCGAGCGCCGCTCCGGAATGCGAGCACCGCTCTGTGACCCCTGCTCCGATTCGAGAGCACCGCTCTCGCCCCTGCCCCCGCCATACACATCCCGGCAGAAGAACATCCCCTCCGCCGGATCCCACAGCCGATCCACCAGCGCCGCCGTCAGGCGTTCGGCCCGCGCGTGCCGGGCCGTCCCCGCCGCGCCCAGCTCCTGCGCGATGCGCGCCAGCGCGTGCTCCGACGCGATCAGCAGGGCGTTGAACGCCGGGTCCTCGACCGCGAAGTCGCCGCCGCCATCGGCGTACCCGCGGTCGCGGTAGTCGGCGGCGAGGCGCACGTACCGCCCGTAGTCGAGGTCGGTCGGACGGTCCTCGGGGGCCCCGTGGTCGAGGTCGGCACGGCGGAAGGAGCGGGCCGGGGCCGGCGTGATCCGGCTCAGCGGGGCGTCCCAGCACGGGCTGTTGTCCATGCCCTGTTCCCAGGGGTGGACCACGGAGGCGAGACCCCCGCCGCCCAGGTCCCGGCGGTGCAGGAGATAGCGGTGCCAGGCCGCCAGGCGGGGATACATCCGGTGGAGGAAGGAGCGGGCCCGGGACAGCCCCGGGTCGGCCCGGTGCACCAGCCACACGGCGAGCGCGTGCACCGGTGGCTGCACGATGCCCGACGTCTGTACGGTGCGCGGGGCGCCCGCAGCGCGCCCCGCGGTCGAGGAGCGCCAGAAGTCGGGGCTCGGGAAGTACGCGTCCAGCGGCACGGAGGGGTTGAACACGATGTGCGGGATCCGCCCGTCGGCCCACTGCGCGCCGAGCAGGGTCTCCAGCTCCGTCTGTGCCCGCAGCGGCGACAGATGGCGTAGTCCGATCGCGATGAACGCGGAGTCCCACGACCACTGGTGCGGATACAGACCGCGCGAGGGCACCGTGGACGTTCCCGTCCAGTTGCCGTTCAGGACCCGGGCGGCCCTGAGGTGCAGGGAACCCGTCGGGTCGGCGGGATCGTATACAAGCGATCCGGAATGGCTGATCTCGCCCGGACCGGGCGAAGAGGGCGGGCCGGAGGTGTGCACGGGAGTGCCGGAGGTGCGCACGGGGGTGGTGATGCCCATGCGCAGGGCGGTGAGCTGGGTTGTGCTGTCCACTCAGGTCTCCCCGAAGACGTCCGGCCGACCAGTTCGGCAGTAGCTACCGTAGGGTTACGTCTATTTAACACGCAAAACTCAATATGTAATGCAGAGTTGAGGAACGCAAGGGGGTGCGCATGACAGGAAGGGCAGGGAGAACCGTGAAGGCCGGGAATCAGGCAAGCGCCGGAGATCTGCTCGAACTGGTGCGCAGTGGCCGCGCCACGACGCGCGGCGCGCTGCAACAGGCCACCGGCCTGTCGCGGGCCACGGTCGGCCAGCGGCTCGACCGGCTCTTCCGCGCGGGCTGGCTGCGCGAGGGCGCGGGGGGTCCGGTGGATTCGCCGCTGGGCGGCCGCCCCTCCATCACCCTTGAGTTCGACGACGCCCACGCCGTCGTCCTCGCCGCCGACCTGGACACTCGGCACGGCCGGGCGGCCGTCCTCACCCTGACCGGCGAGATCCTGGCCGAGCACTCCGGCGTCCTCGTGATCGACGAGGGCCCGGAGGCGGTCCTCGGCGAACTCGGGCGCTGGTTCGCCGAACTGCTGGAGAAGGCCGGGCACCCGGCGGACGCGGTGTGCGGCATCGGCCTCGCGGTGCCGGGCCCCGTCGACAGCGACACCGGCCGCGTCGTACAGCCGCCGATCATGCCGGGCTGGGACGGCTACGACATAAGGGGACGCCTGGGCCGCGCCTTCGCCGAGCGCTCGGGCGCCAGGGCGGACATCCCGGTACTCGTCGACAACGACGCCAACCTCATGGCGTACGGCGAACAGCGCACCGGATACCCGGACTGTTCGGCGTTCGCCCTGGTCAAGGTCTCCACCGGTATCGGCGCGGGCATGGTCGTGGGCGGTGCCATCTACCGGGGCATCGACGGAGGCGCCGGGGACATCGGGCACATCCGGGTGGGTGCCGACGCGCTGTGCCGGTGCGGCTCGCACGGCTGCCTGGCCGCAGTAGCCAGCGGTGGCGCGGTGGCGCGACGGCTCGCCGAGTCCGGGGTTCCGGCCGCCTCCGGCTCAGATGTGCGCGACCTGCTGACGGCCGGGCACCCGGAGGCGATGGCACTCGCCCGGGAGGCGGGGCGGCAGGTCGGTGACGTACTGGCCACCGTGGTCACGCTGCTCAACCCCGGCGTGCTGATGATCGCCGGGGATTTGGCCGGAACCCCCTTCCTCACCGGGGTGCGCGAGCTGCTGTACCAGCGGGCGCTGCCCCGCTCCACCGCTCATCTGGACGTAGTGACCTCGCGGCTGGGCGAGCGGGCCGGCCTGGTCGGGGCCGGGGCACTGGTCGTGGAGTACCTGTACGCGCCGGAGCGGGCCGAGGAGCGGTTGCGGGCGCTCGGCGTATGAGCCTCCGAAGGTCTCTGTGACAGCTGTGTTTCCGTCCGGATACCCGTCCGCATGGTGAAATCTGGGCGCCTGTGGCAGCGTGATTCTCGCCACCCTTGATAAGGGGTACGCTCAGATGAGCGGATCATGAGCGACTGCACTTCTCCAAGGGGTGGCACTCAGTGCCACCCCTTGATCGTTCATCGATCGAAATCAGACGTGCCGACAGCTGCTCATCTGAGCGAAAATCCGGGTCTACGGGTGTTGATGCGTTCAAGAAGTGAAAACATCTGTTCGTCAGCGCTTGCCAAGCTTTGACTTTCGATCTGCTGGCGGACGAGTGGTTACAGGCGCATGACGCGCAAGTGGACGTACCCAGGCGCCTTCGATCTGGGTATGTTCCCCGTCGTCAGGGCAGCCACCGCGACGTCGAGGAGTCGAGACTCGTGTCGGAAAACAAAGATCCCCACGTAGCTGAGAGCGGCGTCGAGGGCGTGAAGTTCGTTTATGACTTCACCGAGGGCAACAAGGACCTCAAGGACCTCCTTGGCGGCAAGGGTGCGAACCTTGCCGAGATGACCAACCTGGGCCTTCCCGTCCCTCCCGGCTTCACCATCACCACCGAGGCGTGCAAGACGTACCTCGACAGTGGCGAGGAGCCGGCGGCACTGCGTGACGAGGTGAGTGCGCACCTCGAAGCTCTCGAAACGAAGATGGGCAAGAAGCTCGGCCAGGCCGACAACCCTCTGCTCGTATCCGTCCGTTCCGGGGCGAAATTCTCCATGCCGGGCATGATGGACACGGTCCTGAACATCGGCCTCTCCGACAAGTCGGTCCAGGGCCTGGCCAAGCAGGCCGGCGACGAGCGCTTCGCGTGGGACTCGTACCGCCGCCTCATCCAGATGTTCGGCAAGACGGTCCTCGGCGTGGACGGGGAGCTCTTCGAGGACGCCCTGGAGGCGGCCAAGGACGCCAAGAAGGTCACGGTCGACACGGACCTCGAAGCGGGCGACCTGAAGAAGCTCGTCACCAAGTTCAAGAAGATCGTCAAGACCGAGGCCGGTCGCGACTTCCCGCAGGACCCGCGCGAGCAGATGGACCTCGCCATCAAGGCGGTCTTCGACTCGTGGAACGGCGACCGCGCGAAGCTGTACCGCCGCCAGGAGCGCATCCCGCACGACCTCGGTACGGCGGTCAACATCTGCTCGATGGTCTTCGGCAACCTGGGCCCCGACTCGGGCACGGGCGTCGCCTTCACCCGCGACCCGGCCTCCGGCCACCAGGGCGTGTACGGCGACTACCTGCAGAACGCGCAGGGCGAGGACGTGGTGGCGGGCATCCGCAACACGGTTCCGCTCGCGGAGCTGGAGCAGATCGACAAGAAGTCGTACGACCAGCTCATGCAGATCATGGAGACCCTGGAGAACCACTACAAGGATCTCTGCGACATCGAGTTCACCATCGAGCGCGGCCAGCTGTGGATGCTCCAGACCCGCGTCGGCAAGCGCACGGCGGGTGCGGCGTTCCGTATCGCCACGCAGCTGGTGGACCAGGGCCTGATCGACGAGGCGGAGGCGCTCCAGCGGGTGACGGGCGCGCAGCTCGCCCAGCTGATGTTCCCGCGCTTCGACGACGAGGCCAAGGTCGAGCAGGTCGGCCGCGGCATCGCTGCCTCGCCGGGCGCGGCGGTCGGCAAGGCGGTCTTCGACTCGTACACCGCGGTGAAGTGGTCGCGCTCCGGCGAGAAGGTCATCCTCGTCCGCCGTGAGACCAACCCGGACGACCTCGACGGCATGATCGCGGCGGAGGGCATCCTGACCTCCCGCGGCGGCAAGACCTCCCACGCGGCCGTCGTGGCGCGCGGCATGGGCAAGACCTGTGTCTGCGGCGCCGAGGAGCTGGAGGTCGACACCAAGCGGCGCCGGATGACGGTGCCCGGCGGGCACGTCGTGGAGGAGGGCGACCTCATCTCCATCGACGGCTCCACCGGCAAGGTGTACCTGGGCGAGGTCCCGGTCGTCCCGTCGCCGGTCGTCGAGTACTTCGAGGGCCGGATGCACGCCGGTGCCGACGACGCGGATGAGCTGGTCGCCGCGGTGCACCGGATCATGGCGTACGCGGACCGGGTGCGCCGCCTCCGTGTCCGCGCCAACGCCGACAACGCGGAAGACGCCCTGCGGGCCCGTCGCTTCGGCGCCCAGGGCATCGGCCTGTGCCGCACGGAGCACATGTTCCTCGGTGACCGCCGCGAACTGGTCGAGCGCCTGATCCTGGCGGACACGGACACCGAGCGCGAGGACTCGCTGAAGGAGCTGCTCCCGCTCCAGAAGCAGGACTTCGTCGAACTCTTCGAGGCGATGGACGGCCTCCCGGTCACGGTCCGTCTCCTGGACCCGCCGCTGCACGAGTTCCTGCCGGACATCACGGAGCTGTCGGTCCGTGTGGCCCTCGCGGAGTCCCGCAAGGACTCCAACGAGAACGACCTGCGTCTGCTCCAGGCGGTGCACCGTCTGCACGAGCAGAACCCGATGCTGGGCCTGCGCGGCGTGCGCCTCGGCCTGGTGATCCCGGGCCTCTTCACGATGCAGGTCCGTGCGATCGCGGAGGCGGCCGCCGAGCGCAAGAACGCGAAGGGCGACCCGCGCGCGGAGATCATGATCCCGCTCGTCGGAACCGTCCAGGAGCTGGAGATCGTCCGCGACGAGGCCGACCAGGTCATCGCGGAGGTGCAGGCGGCGACGGGTACGGAGCTGAAGCTGGCGATCGGCACGATGATCGAGCTGCCGCGGGCCGCCCTGACGGCAGGTCAGATCGCGGAGGCGGCGGAGTTCTTCAGCTTCGGCACGAACGACCTCACCCAGACGGTGTGGGGCTTCTCCCGGGACGACGTGGAGGCCTCCTTCTTCACGGCATACCTGGAGAAGGGCATCTTCGGTGTCTCCCCCTTCGAGACGATCGACAAGGACGGCGTCGGTTCGCTGGTGAAGTCCGCGGCGAAGGCCGGCCGCGAGACGCGCCCCGACCTGAAGCTGGGCGTCTGCGGCGAGCACGGCGGTGACCCGGAGTCGGTCCACTTCTTCCACGAGGTCGGACTCGACTACGTCTCCTGCTCGCCGTTCCGGATCCCGGTGGCCCGCCTGGAGGCGGGGCGCGCGGCGTCGACGGCGAAGGGCAGCGACCACCGCTGATCCCCTGAGACCCCCGGGACTGCCGTCGGTCACCTGACCCTCACCGACAGACAGCGGTCCCGGCGCACCGAGAGAGGGCGGCACCCCTGTGCGGGGGGTGCCGCCCTCTTGGGGCTTCCGGCTTACCGTCGCGGCCCCGGCGACCGGGGAACCGGGCAGCGTTGCCGCTGGTCGGGCGGCGGATCGAACCCGAATTGATCCGGCGGGACCGACGGGGGGAGAGAGGCGGGTGCGGCGTACCGTGGGTGCCGGACACCGCCGGAAAGGGAATCCGTCATGGCAGGCTGGAACGTGAGCGACATCCCCGATCAGAGCGGGCGTACCGCGGTCGTCACCGGGGCCAACAGCGGCCTCGGATACGTCACGGCGCGGGAGCTGGCGCGGAAGGGCGCTCGGGTCGTGCTCGCCTGTCGGGGTGAGGCGCGTGGGCATGCGGCGGGGGATCGGCTCGTGGCCGAGGCGCCGGGCGCGGACGTGGAGTTCGTACGGCTCGATCTCGGGGACCTGAACTCCGTGCGGGAGTTCGCGGATGCCTACCCGTACGACCGCCTCGATCTCCTCGTCAACAACGCGGGCGTCATGGCCCTGCCCCTCGGCCGCACCGCCGACGGGTTCGAGACCCAGTTCGGGGTCAACCACCTCGGGCACTTCGCGCTCACCGGGCTGTTGCTGCCCGCGCTGCTCGGGACCCCGGGCGCCCGGGTCGTGACCGTCTCCAGCATGGTGCACGCGCTGGCCAACATCGACATCGACGACCTCAACAGCGAGCGCGGGCCGTACAGGAAGTGGATCGCTTACGCGCGGTCCAAGACCGCCAATCTCCTGTTCACCCATGAGCTGGCGCGGCGGCTCGCCGCCGGCGGTTCCGATGTCGTCGCGGCCGCCGCGCACCCCGGGTACGCCTCCACCAACCTGCAGACCGCCGGGCCGAAGCTGGAGGGACGCAGGGGCGCCGAGCGGTTCATGGAGATCGGCAACCGGGTCTTCGCCCAGAGCGCCGAGGCCGGGGCGCTGCCCTCGCTGTACGCGGCCACCGCCCCCGACGTGCGGCCCGACGCGTTCATCGGACCGTCGTTCGCGATGTGGCGCGGCTCGCCCGGAAAGTCCTGGCGTACCGGATGGACGCTGAACGACACGGCGGCGGAACGGCTTTGGGCCGCATCGGAGCGGCTGACCGGAGTGACGTACGACGCGCTCACGGTGTGACGCCGGGAGGAGCGCGCTTCGTCGCTCTCGCCTCTCAGAGGGAACCTCCACTGTCGACCACCAGGTCCGTGCCGACGACCGACGCCGCGTCGTCGGAGGCCAGGTAGAGGACGGCCGCGGCCACCTCCTCGGTCGCCGACACGCGGCCGAGCGGCAGTTCGTGGCGTACGCGCTCCACGCGCTCGGACTCCGTCTCGCCGGGGCGCAGTGACATGGTGGTGGCGGAGGCGCCGGGGCTGACGGCGTTGATACGGACGCCGTCGGCGATGTGGTCGAGGGCGGCGGCGCGGGTCAGCGCGGTGACGGCGGCCTTGGAGGCGGCGTAGGCGGCGACGCCCGGGCGGCGGGTGTGTCGGCCGATGGTGGAGGCGATGTTCACGATCGCGCCGCCGGTGGGCTGCGTGCGCATGTGGGCGATCTCCGCCCGCAGGGCGAGGAATACGCCGGTGACGTTGGTGTCGAGCTGTGCGTGCCAGTCCGTCTCGGGGAGGTCGGCGAGCGGTTGGCCGCCGCGGAAGACGCCCGCGTTGTTCACTGCCACGTCGAGGGAGCCGAAGCGGTCCACGGTCGCCGCGACGAGGGTCTGCCAGTCGGCGGCGCGCGACACGTCGGCGGTCACCGCAAGGGCCTTGCCACCCCGCTCCTCGATCAGCGCGACGGTTTCGTCGAGCGGGGTCGCGGTGCGCCCGGCGACGACGACCTGCGCGCCTTCCGTGGCGAGCGCGAGGGCGGTGGCGCGGCCTATGCCGGAGCCGGCGCCGGTGACGAGGGCCGTCCGGCCAAGGAAACGCGTAGACATGAGGTCTCTTTTCTCGACCGGCTTTTCTTGACCGATCGGTTCATTATGGAGGCATGTGAAGGACGGAGGCATGCGAAAGCGCCCCCGAGGCGAGGGCGGTTCAGTCGAGCAGTACCAGGGCCTGTTCCGCCGCGTCCTGGACGCGGGCCGGGTCCGTGGAGGCCTTGCCCACCACGCGCAGGCCCTGCATCAGGACGAGGAGCATGCGGGCCAGCGCCCGCGGGTCGCGGTCCTCGGGCAGCTCTCCCTGTGCCTGCGCGCGGACGAGCGCCGAGTGCAGCACGGTCTCGATGTGGTCCCAGCTGTGCTCGACCCGGCGGGCCGCGGTCGCGTCGTGCGCGGCGAGCTCGGCGGCCGTGTTGGTGACGAAACAGCCGCTCAGGCGCTTGCCTTCGGTCGCCGCCTCGGTCGCGAAGCGGCGCACCACCGTGCGCACGGCGGGCAGCGCGGGGCCCGGCTGGGACAGTTCGCGCAGCAGCCGCGGGTCGCGCGCCTGCTGATAGCGGTCCAGCGCCTTCAGGTACAGCTCGTGCTTGTTGCCGAAGGTCGCGTAGAT
Organism: Streptomyces sp. R41; assembly: GCF_041053055.1. Lineage (NCBI taxonomy): Bacteria > Bacillati > Actinomycetota > Actinomycetes > Kitasatosporales > Streptomycetaceae > Streptomyces > Streptomyces sp. R41. The sequence goes on along the minus strand of NZ_CP163443.1, from coordinate 3,581,315 downwards.
GCTGGCCCGCCCGACACCGAGACGCTCGACGAGATCGGACATCGACGTCGCCTCGTAGCCGCGCTGCCAGAACAGCTCCAGGGCTGCCTGCAGCGCGGCGTCGGGATCGAACTCCTTGGTCCTGGCCACGTGAAGTAGCCTAGGTTTTTCTGGAACGATCAGTCAAGAGCGTGATCAGTCAGGAGCGCGATCGGTCAGGAGCGCGATCGGTCAGGAGCCGGCGCCGTCGCTCTCGCCTCTCAGGCGCTCCGCACCTCGTACGTCGCCACCCGCATCGTCTCGTCGTCCAGGCACTGCCCCGACTCCAGGTCGAAGCGCTGCTTGAGGAGAGGGGAGGCGACGAACGGGCGGCCCTGGTGGGTGCCCGTCAGGCCGCGGGAGAGCACCGCCGCTCCGCTGAACGGGTCGCGGTTGTCGATGGCGTACGTCCGGCCCGCGCGGTCCAGGAACACCGCGACCTGGCGGCCGTCGGGGAGGAGTGCGGCGACTCCGCGGCCGGGGACCAGCTGGGCCAGTTCACAGACCGTCAGCCAGCTGTCCTCCAGCCGCAGTTGGATCTTCAGGCCGGTCGTCTCGGGTGCCAGGGTCATCGCTGGGCGCTTCCTTCCAGGGGGCGCGTGCCGATGGTCAGCAGCGGCAGGTCGGGCTTGATCTGGTCGCGCTCGGGGACGAAGCCGACGACCGGGTCGGGGGTGTCCGGGGCGTTCACGAAGGACACGAACCGGGCCAGTTTCTCGGGGTCGTTGATGGTCTCGGCCCACTCGTCGCGGTAGTTCGCCACGTGCGCCGACATCAGCGACTCGAGCTCCTCGCAGATGCCCAGCGAGTCGTGGACCACCACATCGCGTACGTGGTCCAGGCCGCCCTCGATCCGCTCCAGCCAGGTCGATGTGCGTTCCAGGCGGTCGGCCGTACGGATGTAGAACATCAGGAACCGGTCGATGAGGCGGACCAGTTCGGCGTCGGACAGGTCCTGGGCCAGCAGGTCCGCGTGGCGCGGAGTCGCGCCGCCGTTGCCGCCGACGTACAGGTTCCAGCCGCTCGCGGTGGCGATCACGCCGAAGTCCTTGGACTGGGCCTCGGCGCACTCGCGGGCGCACCCGGAGACCGCCGACTTCAGTTTGTGCGGGGACCTGAGCCCCCGGTAGCGCAGCTCCAGGTCGATGGCCATGCGGACCGAGTCCTGGACGCCGTAGCGGCACCAGGTCTGGCCCACGCACGACTTGACCGTGCGCAGCGCCTTCCCGTACGCGTGACCCGACTCGAAGCCGGCGTCCACCAACCTCGCCCAGATCAGCGGGAGTTGCTCCACCCGCGCCCCGAACATGTCGATGCGCTGGCCGCCCGTGATCTTCGTGTAGAGGCCGAAGTCCCTGGCCACCTCGCCGATCACGATGAGTTTCTCGGGGGTGATCTCGCCGCCGGGGATGCGCGGCACGATGGAGTACGAGCCGTTCTTCTGGAGGTTGGCGAGGAAGTGGTCGTTGGTGTCCTGGAGCGCGGCCTGTTCGCCGCCCAGGACATAGCCGTCCGCGCCGACCGTCGGGGCGAGCGAGGCGATGATCGAGGCGACGGCGGGCTTGCAGGTCTCGCAGCCGTCGCCGCCCCGGGCGCCCTCACGGCCGTAGCGGTCGAGGAGTTGCTGGTACGAGGTGATACGCAGGGCCAGGACGATCTCGTACAGCTCCTCGCGCGTCTGCGAGAAGCAGCCGCACAGGCCCTTGTCGACCTCGACGCCGCTCGCCTCCAGCTCGGCGGTGACCAGCTGGCCGAGGACCTTGACGCAACTGCCGCAGCCCGTACCGGCCTTGGTGCACTTCTTGACTTCCGGGACCGTCGTGCAGGAGTGCTCGGTGACCGCGCCGCGGATCGTGCCCTTGGTGACGTTGTGGCAGGAGCAGATGACGGCGGAGTCCGGGAGCGCGGAAGGGCCGAGGGCCACCGGGGCACCCGCGCCCGCCGGCAGGACCAGCTGCTCGGGGGCGATCGGCGGCACGGAGCCCGTCAGGGCGCGCAGGGTGCCGTACGCATCCGCGTCGCCGACCAGGATGCCGCCGAGCAGTTCGCCGTCGCGGCCTATGACCAGCTTCTTGTACGTGCCCGAGCGGGAGTCGGCGTAGACGACGTCGAGGCAGTCCGCGGTGGCGCCGTGCGCGTCGCCGAAGGACGCGACGTCGACGCCGAGGAGCTTGAGCTTGGTGGAGAGGTCGGCGCCGGTGAAGCTCGCCTCGTCGGCCGCGATCGTGGCGGCGGCGGTCTCGGCCATCTCGTAACCCGGCGCGACCAGACCGTATACGCGGCCGTCGGACGCCAGTGCGCACTCGCCGATCGCGAACACGTGCGGGTCCGAGGTGCGGCACTGCTCGTCGACCGTGATGCCGCCGCGCTCGCCGACATCGAGCCCGGTGTCGCGGGCGAGCTGGTCCCGGGGGCGTACACCCGCCGAGAACACCACCAGATCCGTGGGGAGTTCGGAGCCGTCGGAAAGCTTCATGCCGGTCACGGCGTCGTCGTCGCCGGTGACGATCTCCTGTGTGCCCGTGCCGGTGTGGACCGTCAGGCCCATGTCCTCGATGGTGCGCAGAAGGGCGGCGCCACCGCCGTCGTCCACCTGCACCGGCATCAGACGCGGCGCGAACTCCACGATGTGCGTGGTCAGTCCGAGCCCCTTGAGCGCGCCCGCCGCTTCGAGTCCGAGCAGTCCGCCGCCGACCACCGCACCGGTCGTCGCCCGTGCCTTCGCGTACTCCTCGATCGCGAGGAGGTCCTCGATCGTGCGGTAGACGAAGCAGCCCTCGGCGTCCTTGCCGGGGACCGGCGGGACGAAGGGGTACGAGCCGGTGGCGAGGACGAGGGTGTCGTACGAGATCACCAGGCCGGAGCGGGCCGTCACGGTCCGCCCCTCGCGGTCGATCGACTCGGCCGGGTCGCCCAGGTGCAGCTCGATGCCGTGCTCCTTGATGAACTCCTCGTCGGTGAGCGAGAGTTCGTCCGGGGTGCGGCCCGAGAAGTACGAGGTGAGCTGGACCCGGTCGTACGCCGGGCGGGGCTCCTCGCACAGCACGACCACGCGGTGCGTGGCGGTCAGGCCGCGCTCGGCGAGCGCTTCGAGGAAGCGCTGGCCGACCATGCCGTGTCCGACGAGCACGATCGTGTGCGCGGTCCCGTCGGTGGCGTTCGCCGCCTTCGTCGCGTCCGTGGACATTCAGGAGCCTCCATCGTTGGTGAGCAGGTGGAGCAGTGGTGCGCCGTCCGAGGGGAGCGGCTCTGCTCCCTCCCAGGCGCGGGCGAGCGCGCCGACGGTGCCGAGTTCGCCGACGAGTACGCCGCCGACCACGCGGTCGTCGCGGACGACGACCTTGCGGTAGGTGCCGCGGGTGGCGTCGGCGAGCTGGATGACGTCGTCGCCGGGGCGGGGTTCGGGCTCGCCGAACGCGGCGAGGTCGAAGGGGGTGTCGCCGCCGGTGAGAGTGAGACGGGTCAGGGAACGGGTGCCGGTGTAACGGGAAGTCGTGTCTCCCGCGATCAACTCGGCGAGGATGTCGGCCTGTTCGAGCGCCGGTGTGGCCAAGCCGTAGAGAGTGCCCTCGTGCTGGGCGCAGTCGCCGATCGCCCGGATGTGCGGGTCGGACGTACGCAGTTCGTCGTCGACGAGGATGCCCTTGTGGACGGCGAGTCCCGCGTCCTGGGCGAGGCCCACACGCGGGTGGACACCGCAGGCCAGGACGACGAGGTCGGCGTCGAGGGCGTACCCGTCGGCCATCTCCACCGAGCGGACCGCGCCGCCGACACAGCGCACGTCGCGCACCCGGCACTCGGTGTGCACCTCGACGCCCAGTTCCGTCAGGTGCCGGTGGACCAGCCGGGACGCGGACGGGTCGAGCTGGCGCTCCATGAGCCGTTCGGCCTGCTGGGCCAGCACCACCTGGGCGCCGCGCACGGCGAGCGCGCGGGCGGCGGAGACGCCGAGGAGGCCGCCGCCGATCACCACGGCGCGGGCGCCGGGCCGCACGGCCTTCGACAGACCCAGGCAGTCGTCCATCGTGCGGAACGCGTGGACGCCTTCGGGGAGTTCGTGCCCGCCGTGGCCGAACAGGCCGCGCAGCGGCGGGAGTACGGGGTTCGAGCCGGTCGCGAGGACCAGCGTGTCGTATGCGATCACCGAGCCGTCCGCGCAGCGCAGTGTGCGCGCGGCCCGGTCGATGCCGGTGACCCGGGCGCGGGTCAGCCGGCCCGGCACCGGGAGGGCGATCACCTCGGGGGCGTACCGGCCGGCCAGGACCTCGGCGAGCAGGACGCGGTTGTACGGGCGGTGCTCCTCCTCGCCGACGAGCTCGACGGACAGGGCGGGGGCGCCCGCCGTGCCGCCGGACGCGCCGAGCTCACCGAGCCGTCGGGCGAGCCGGGCGCCCGCGAGCCCGGCGCCGATCACCACCACACGCGTATTCGAGGTCATGACCACACCGTGCGGTGCCGGTGTTACCCGGCCGCATCACGGCTGTTTCCCGGGAGGAACGCTGCCCTCAGCGGGGGCGGGGTCCGGATGTGAGGGTTCGGCGCACCCGCCCGGGCACGGTGTGAGGTGGGGTTAACCGAACCTGCGGTTTCCGTGCAGGCACGATCGATCACGGCGGCCCGGCGCGGAAGCCTTGGGGTGTCGGGTTCCACCAGCTCACACCCAGGGGGACACATCATGGCCATCGCCCGGAAACTCCAGCCGCCGCCCGTCCGCGACGACTCCGCCGTACGCGTCTGGCGGCTCGTCCGGGAACCGTTCACGGCGGACACCTGGCGCCGGGTCGCCTACGCGCTGCTGGCCTTCCCGGTGGGGGTGATCTGCATCCCACTGACGCTGCTCGGTGCTCCGACGGGGCGCTGGCAGCGAGCGCTCGTACGCCGTTTCCTGGACGTCCCGGGCGGCCCGGGCGGCCTGGGCGTCCCGGGCAGGGAGCCGCCCGGGTCCTCGCGCGCTCTGGCCCACGCGGTCCTCGCGACGCCCCTCAACCTCGTGGTCCTGGCGGTCACGGGCTACGGCTGGTCCCTGGTGCCGATGAACCTGGGCTGGCCCCTGCGCGCCGCCGGATCCGACTACGCGGACGCCTGGGGCGGGCCCACCTTCGCCGGCGCCTGGACCTTCCACGCGATCGTCGGCGGGGTCGGCTTCCTGCTCCTCATGCCGTGCCTCGGCCGGGTCATGGCATCCGTACAGCTCCGCCTCGCGGCGGCGCTCCTCTCCTAGGTTGATCCCATGAACCGCCTCCGCGCCACGCTGAGCTTCCCCTTCGGGCGGCAGGCCCTCGCGGCCCTCCTCTACGGGCTGATCGCCTTCCCGCTCGCCCTGGTCGGGTTCGTCCTCACCCTCGTGGGGCTGCTGGTCGGCGGCGTGTTGTCCGTGACCACGCTGGGACTGTGGCTGATCGCCGTCACCGTACGGGGAGCGCTCGCCCTGGGCAGGCTCCAGCGCGCGCTGGCCCGGCGTCTGCTGGGGCTGGAGATCGAGGACTCCGCGCGCCGCGAGGGCGCCGGGATCCTGGGCTGGCGGCGGGCGCTGCTTGGCGACCGGAGCGGATGGCGCGCCGTCGGCTGCGCGCTGGCGACGCCCTTCACCGCCGTCTTCGCGTACGCCGCCATCGTCATCGGCTACGTGTACGGCGTCCTGCTCACCCTCCACCCCCTTCTCAAGCAGTGGAACTACAACACCGAGCGGGCGAGCGACGGCACGGAGCACCGTGTGTCGCTGGAGTTCTTCGGGTTCCAAGTCGACTCCTGGCCGCGGTGGTTGATCCCCGTGGCGCTCGGACTGCTGCTCCTCGCCACCGCCACCTGGCTGCTGCGGTACGGACTCGGCCCGCACCGCGCGCTGCTCACGGTGCTGCTCGGTCCCGATGCCGCCGAGCGCCGCATCCGCGCCCTGGAGGAGACCCGTGCCCAGGCCGTGGACGACGCGGCGGCGACCCTGCGGCGTATCGAACGCGACCTGCACGACGGCACACAGGCCCGGCTCGTCGGCCTCGCGATGCACCTCACGATGATCCGCGAGCTGATCGGCGCGGGCGCTTCCCCGGACCAGCTGCTCGCCGTCGTCGACACCGCGCGGGGCAACGCCACGCAGGCCATCGCCGATCTGCGTAATCTCGTCAAGGGCATCCACCCGCCCGTACTGGACCAGGGCCTGGACACCGCCCTGGCCACGCTCGCCGCCGACAGCGCCCTGCCCGTCGACGTCCGCACCGACATCGCGGCCCGCCCGAGCCCGGCGGTCGAGTCGATCGCGTATTTCTGCGCCGCCGAACTCCTCGCGAACGCGACCAAGCACAGCGGGGCGAGCGGAGCCACCGTGACGGTGACCGCGCGGGACGGGCTGCTGCGGCTGGGCGTGCGCGACGACGGACGCGGGGGAGCGGTGATCGGCGCGGGCTCGGGCCTGACCGGGCTGCTCACCCGGGCCCGGACCGTCGACGGCACGCTCACCTGCGACAGCCCGCCGGGAGGGCCTACGGTGGTCACGGTCGAGCTGCCGTACTGATCACGAGGGTCACATGGGTCGCATGCGCGTCGTCATCGCCGAGGACTCCGCCCTGCTGCGGGACGGGCTGGTGCAGCTCCTCCAGTTGCGGGGCGTGGAGGTCGTGGCGGCCGTGGGGGACGCCGACGCTCTGCTGGCCGCCGTGGCCGAGCACCGTCCGGACGTCGCGGTCGTCGACATCCGGCTGCCGCCGACCCAGACCGACGAGGGGATCCGGGCGGCCGTACGACTGCGCAAGGACCACTCCGGCACCGGCGTGCTGATCTTCTCGCAGTACGTGGAGACGAAGTACGCGACCCAACTCCTCGGTGACCCGGCCGGGTTCGGTTACCTCCTCAAGGAACGCGTCGTCGACATCGGCGAGTTCGTGGATGCCATGGAACGGGTCGCCGGCGGCGGCACGGCCCTCGACCCCGAGGTCGTCGCCCAGCTCTTCGGGGCGAGCCGTCGCGCCACCGCCCTCGACACGCTCACGCCCCGTGAGCGCGAGGTCCTCGCCCTGATGGCGGAGGGCCGCACGAACCACGCGATCGCGGCCGCCTTCACCGTCTCCGAACGGGCCGTCGAGAAGCACATCGCCAACATCTTCGCCAAGCTCGACCTGCCCCCGTCCGACACCGGGCACCGTCGGGTGCTGGCGGTCCTGCGCTACCTGGACACGGTGAACTGAGAGCGCACAGGCGAAACGGGGCTCAACCTCAGAAGACCCTCAAGCTTCATCAAGATTCATGGACGGCACATCTACCCCGTCCATAGGGTCGCGATCATGCCCGACATATCGCTGACCATGGTCGCCGTCCTGTGCCTCGCCTCCCTGGCGGCGGGCTGGATCGACGCGGTCGTGGGCGGCGGCGGGCTGCTTCTGCTCCCAGTGCTGCTGCTCGGCCTGCCCGGCGGCACCCCGGCGGCGTACGCGCTCGGCACCAACAAGGCGGTGGCGATCGTCGGCACGACCGGTGCGGCGGTGACGTACGCGCGCAAGGCGCCCGTCGATGTGCGTCTCGCCGTACGGATCGGGCTCGCGGCGCTCGCCGGTTCGACGGCGGGAGCGTTCGTCGCGGCCGGGCTGAGCACCGACGTCCTGAAGCCGGTCGTCATGGTGGTCCTCGTCGGCGTCGGCACCTTTGTTATCCTCAAGCCCGCCTTCGGTACGGCGCCCTCGACCACCCCGGTCTCCCCGCGCCGCGTCCTCGCCGCGATCGGGCTCGCGGGCCTCGGCATCGGCTTCTACGACGGGCTGATCGGCCCCGGCACGGGTACGTTCCTCGTGCTCGCCCTCACCGCGCTCCTCCACCTCGACCTGGTGACCGCCTCCGCCACCGCCAAGATCGTCAACTGCTGCACCAACGCCGGCGCCCTCGCGACCTTCGCCTGGAAGGGCACGGTGCACTGGCAGTTGGCCGCCCTGATGGCCGTCTTCAATCTGGTGGGCGGTACGGTGGGGGCACGCACCGCGCTCAAGAAGGGCAGCGGGTTCGTACGGGTGGTGCTGCTGACGGTGGTGTTCGCGCTGGTGGCGAATCTGGCGTATCAGCAGTGGGTCGCGTAGTGCGGTGGCGGGGCGTCACTACTCCAGCTTGACGTTAGCGTTCCAGGCGTCGCCGAACGAGTAGGACGTCCCGTCGTCGTACTTCCCGCTGTCCGTGAACGCTCCGTCGACGCTGAGCTTCTCACCCGGTGTGGACGACCGAAGGATGTCGCACATCTGCGGGACCGTAGTGACCGGCGTGTTCTTGAGGTGGGTGATGACGACACCGTCGTAAATGCCGGCCTCGGCGGCCGGGGAGTTGCTGTCCACGGTCGACACGTAAAGACCGTCGATGTTCTTGGCGGCGAGCCGCTTCTGGAGCGCCTGTGCCGCGGCCTGGTCCTCAGCGGTGAAGTTGGCGGCGAAATCCGGGTCGTTGAGCGCGACCAGTCCCTGCCACCCGGGATTGTTCTTGCTCTTTCCGTCGGCCAGCCCTTTGAGAAGGGGCTCGGCGTGATCGCTGCTGATGGAGTAGTACTGACCCTCGGTGCCCGAGAGGCTGTAGGTGTTGATTCCGACAAGCTTCGCATCGCTGTTGAGCAGTGGGCCTCCGGAATTGCCCTGGTTGAGCGTTGCCGAATGCTGCACGGCGGACGGCAGGTTGGGCGAACTGACCTGGTCCGTCAGAGCGACGTCGGGCGACTGGACCACGCCGCTGGTCAGTACGGGCTTTTCATGGCTGATGTCGCCGGCCGCGATCGGGTAGCCGATCGCGGTCACTTCGTCCCCCTGCTGGAGATCGCCGCTGTCGCCGAACTCCACCTGCTTGAGGTCGTCCTGGGGCGTGGCGAGTTTGATGACCGCCAGGTCCTCGCAGGGGTCGCTGGCCATCACCCGGACCGGCACGGGCGTGCCGTCCTTGATACGGACCTGGAGGGAGGTCTGACCGGCCACCACATGGTCGTTGGTCAGGATGAGACCTTGTTCGGCGTCGTAGATGATTCCCGTACCGTCGGCCTGATTGTCGGCCAGTACCTGCACGGTCGCGGGCGCCACCTTTTCGAAGATCTCTTTCGGTGACAAGTCGTCCGCTCGCGCCTCGGTCGCGGTGAGACCGCCGCTCAATGCCATGGCGGACACGGCGGTGACGACCATTCTCGCTATCGGCCGCATATGGGCCCTCCCAGCTCCCGGCCGGAGGCCCCAACACTCAAGCCGGGGAGAAGAACTGCCCTTTTCAGACTAATGCCCTGGAAAACTCCTGTCGCGGTGAGGGATCACCGCTGGTCATCCGGCCCATCAGGCGGCTCCGGGGCGGCTCCCCGTCAGATGGGCGAAGACGACGACGTTGCCCTGGTATCCCGTCGTCTTCGAGTAGCCGCCGCCGCAGGTGATGACGCGGAGTTCGGGGCGCGGGGCGGCGCCGTACACCTTGTCGTCGGGGAAGTCGCGGGCCTCGTACACCTCGACGGCGTCGACGGTGAAGACGGCCGTGCCGCCGTCGCGCCGCGCCACCTCGATGACGCTGCCCTTCTTGACGGCGCCGAGGTCGTAGAAGACGGCGGGGCCCTCGGCGTTGTCGACGTGTCCGGCGACGATGGCGGTGCCCCGCTCGCCGGGGGAGGTGCCGGCCTCGTACCAGCCGGCCAGGTTCTTCTTCTCGGGGGGCGGGACGTCCAGACTGCCCTGCGGGGTGAGGCCGAGGCCCATCAATGGGGCATCCACCCGGATCGAGGGGATGCGGATGCGTTCGGGCGGGGAGTGCGGCAGCGCGGGCGCCGCGGACGGCCGGCCATGGGTGTCGGGCGACGCGGCCTGCGCGGCGGACGGCTGGGGCGGCGCGTGGGTCTCGGCGCCACTGCGCAGCAGCCAGGCGCCGGAGCAGAGTGCGACCGCGGTGACGGATGCTATGGCGATGTTGCCGGCCTGACCGGTCTTCCGGATCCCGCCGATCTTGCGGACCCTGCGAATCCTGCGAACCTTGCGGATCCTGCCGATCTCGCAGATCTTGCCGGGCTTGCCGAAACGCCGCACGTGAGCCTCCTCTCTGCTACTCCTCTCTCAGCCCCGTTCCCCCTCCGGGCCGCGAGGGGCGTCGGGCCACGGAGGGGGAGGGGACGGCGGTACCGGTGGACGGACAGCGGAGGGTGTCCGTCAGATCCCGTCGCCTCTCGCCCGGCGATGCAGGAGCCAGGTACCGCCCGCGGCGGCGACGGCCAAGGCCGCCACTCCCGCCGCGGTCTGCACGGGATCGGGGCCCAGTGCGCCGCCGACCCCCGTATTCACATGTCCACGCGGTTGGATCTGTTCGCGCGTGGACGTCAGGGTCACCATCAGGTCCCCCGTCACCTTCCGGCCGCCGCACGTCGCGACGATCTCGTACGTCCCCGGCTGCGCGCTCGGCGGCACCCGGAACTGCCCGATCACGTCGTGCTCGTGCGAGCTCGGGGCGAGGGCGAAGACGCCCGCGCCCACCGCGCTGGCGTCGCCCGTCGCCGTGTCCGCGCCGCACGCCGCCGTGTTGACGGTGACTGCCGAGCCCGGGATGACGGTGGAGGGGAACACCTCCAGGCGGCCCGCGTCCCCGCCGTACGCGGGCGCGGTGGCGAGGCCCGCGGCGGCGACGGCGAGTGCGGTACCGGTCAGCAGACGGGCGGTACGTCGCATCGTGCTTGCTCCTCCGAGGGGGCGCGGCCCGCGACACCCCCAAGTGCCGCTGCGTCGGTCGTGCCCCTGCCCTACCGAGGTAAGTGGCACATGGCCGCGTGCGCTTCCTGAGGGGGCGTCAGAATTGATGTGAATGGGTGTCAGGCGGGAGGTCGGAGGGGGCAGGCGCGGTGGCATTTCAGCAGGTCGCCGACGTGTGGAGGGTGCGTGGAGGAAGAGAACCGAAGGGTGGGGGGTGGGGGTGTGAACGGGTGACTGGGGCGGGTGTCGGGGGGCGTCGGGGGATGCTGCCGAGTCGACGCCGGGTGCCCGAGTCGACGCCGGGTGCCGGAGTCGATGCCGGGTCTGTGCCAGGTGCTGGGGGATGTCGAGTGGATGTCGGGTGTCGGGGTGGATGCCGAGTGGATGCCTGTGCGGCTCGAAGTTCGTACGGCTCGAAGTTCGTACGGCTTGAAGCCCGTGTGCTCCCGCGCGGCTTGACCTCAACGAAACTTGAGGTATGAGGCTGTGCTCATGAAGACAGCCACAGCTGATTCCACCGTCCCCGTCCAGACGTCGGAGACCCCCGTGCGGGTCGCCGTAGTCATCGGCAGCAACCGGGACGGCCGCTTCGGGCCCGTCGTCGCCGACTGGCTGCTGGCCCGGATCCGCGAACGCGACGACTTCGCCCCCGAGGTCGTCGACGTCGCCTCCGTCCAGCTCCCGACGGCCCTCTCGCACTCCCCGTCCCCCTCGGTGGCCGCCGAGCTCGCGAAGGTCACGCCCGCTCTCGCCGCCGCCGACGCCTTCGTCGTCCTCACCCCCGAGTACAACCACTCCTTCCCCGCCGGCCTGAAGAACCTCATCGACTGGCACTACGCCGAGTGGCGCGCCAAGCCCGTCGCCCTCGTCTCGTACGGCGGCCTCTCCGGAGGCCTCCGCGCCGTCGAACACCTTCGCCAGGTCTTCGCGGAACTTCACGCCGTGACCGTGCGGGACACGGTGTCCTTCCATGGCGCGGGTGCCGCGTTCGACGCGGAGGGACAGCCGCGCGATCCCGCGGCTCCGGCGGCTGCCGCGAAGGTGATGCTGGATCAGCTGGGGTGGTGGGCACGGGCGTTGAGCGAGGCGAAGAGGAGGAGGCCGTACGGGGGTTAGGGGTGGTTTTTTCGCTCCCTCCGCCCCTACCCGTCCCGTACCAGTGGGGGGATCTGATCGCGATCGACTGACCCGTCGGGTGCGGGGCCGTCCCGGAGGGGGCGGCCCCGCACCCATGTCATGCGCCAGGCGCCTGAGTGTCGCCGGGGCCACGGAACGTGGTGCGCGCCACCCGGAATCCCACGTCGTCGACCCGGAAGGTCGGGTGGCTGCGGCGGCGTGCCGAGGCGCGGCAGCTCCAGTGTTCGTCGAACCATCCGCCGCCGCGCAGCACGCGGTAGCTGCCGTAGACCTCGGGGTCGTAGAGGTCCCAGCACCAGTCCCAGACGCTGCCGATCATGTCGTGGAGGCCCCACGGATTGGGCCGCTTGGTGCCCACGTCGTGGATCCGCTCGTGCGAGTTGCCGCGGTACCAGGCGATCTCGTCGAGCGGCCCGTACCGCGGTCCGGTGGTGCCGGCACGGCAGGCGTGTTCCCACTCGGCCTCGGTCGGCAGCCGGTACCCGTCGGCAGACGCCGTCCACTCGACGCGCTCGCCATCACCGTGGACGTGGTAGGCGGGCGCGAGCCCGTCGCGCTCGGACAGCGCGTTGCAGAACCGGACCGCGTCCCACCAGGACACGCTCTCGACGGGCAGCCGGTCCCCACGGGCGGCACTCGGCCACAGACCCGTGATCTCCGCGTACAGCTCCTGCGTGACCGCGTACGCCGCCAGCTCGTAGGGCGCGACCTCGACCGGCCAACTCCGCCGCGTCCGCCGGTCGGACAGCGTCACCCGGCCCGGCGGGACGGCGATCATCGTCACCCGCCCCGGCGGGATGGCTGTCGGTTCGTTTCCTGTGTTGGCCCCCATGGGCAGGCGATCCTATCGGCGCCTGCCCATGGGTGACCGCCCACCGCCGGGCGGGCGGATCAGCTCACCGCCACCGCCGACCAGGCCGCAGCCACGGCGTTGTACTCCGTACTGCCCGCCCCGTACAGGTCCTTCGCCGCGTTCAGGGTGGCCGTTCGGGCGCCCGCGTAGTTCGTCGAGGACGTCATGTAGACCGTCAGCGCGCGATACCAGATCTTGCCGACCTTGTCCCGGCCGATGCCCGTCACCGTCGAGCCGTTGCACGTGGGGGAGTTGTAGCTGACGCCGTTGATGGTCTTCGCGCCGCTGCCTTCCGACAGCAGGTACGCGAAGTGGTTGGCCACGCCAGACGAGTAGTGCACGTCCAGGTTCCCCACCGAACTGCTCCAGCAGTCCGCCGAGTTGCCGTCCTTGGACGGCTTGTCCATGTAGCGCAGGGCCGTCTTGCCGAAGCCCGAGCGGACGATCTTCTCGCCGATGAGGTAGTCACCGAGGTCGGAGGAGTTGTTCGCGTACCACTCCACCATCGTGCCGAAGATGTCCGAGGTCGCCTCGTTGAGGCCGCCGGACTCGCCCGAGTACGTCAGCGCCGCCGTCTTCGACGTGACGCCGTGCGACATCTCGTGCCCCGCCACGTCCAGCGCGACGAGCGGGCCGAGCGTCGTCCCGTCACCGTCCCCGTACGTCATGCAGAAGCAATTGTCGTCCCAGAAGGCGTTGTTGTAGTTGGTGCCGTAGTGCACGCGGTTGTACGAGCCCTTGCCGTCGCCCGCGATGCCGTTGCGGCCGTGGACGTTCTTGTAGTAGTCCCAGGTCTCGTTGGTGCCGTACTGCGCGTCGACGGCGGCCGAGGAACGGTCGGCCGTCGCGCCGGTGCCCCAGTGGTTGTCCGCGTCGGTGAAGACGGTCGCGGGGGCGCGGCTGACGCAGATCCCCAGGACGCAGAGGTCCGTCTTGTTCGCGGCGTCGCCCGTGTACGTGTTCCCGCGCGTCGGGTCCTTGAGCTGGTACGTCGACCCGGAGAGCGTCGTCTCCAGCGGGACCGTTCCGCTGTACAGCGACTTTCCGTCGCCGCTCGCGGTCTCGATGCTGTCCCACGCGTCGATCTGGCGGCCGGTGCGGGCGTCGGTCAACACCGTGCGGGCGACCGGGTTGCCCAGCGAGTCCTGTCCCGCCACGTCGGTGCGCCAGGCCAGCTTGGGCGCGCCGTGCAGGGCGTCGACGACGAGCTGGGGCTTGGCCGTCACCTGGCGGAGCAGCTCGCCGGCGTTCACCGCGCGCAGCGCGCTCGTGGCCAGGTCGGCGGCCTGCGGGGCCCGCACGGCAGGGGTGATCGTCGGTACGGAGATGTCGCGCTTCGTGGCCCGGTTCGCGCTGCGGTACGAGCCGTTCGGCGCCAGATGGAGAACGAAGTCGCCGCCCAGGACGGGGAGTTGATGGTACGTCCGGTCGTAGCGCACATGCTGGCTGCCGTCCGCGTCGACGACCACGTCGCGGACGCTGGTGCCCTGGGCCGAGGTGAGGCCCAGGCGCGCGGCCTGGGCGGTCAGCACCGACGCGGCGTTGCTGAGCGCGGTGGTCCGGCTCGGCCTGGCGTCCGCGTTCGCGGTGGGGGCGAGGGCGGCGGCCATCAGCGTGGCGGTGGTCGCGGCTATGCCGGCGGTGGCGAAACGGGAACCTCGGATGTGTCGTATCCGACTCATCGGTCTCCTAGGGAAGGCGCCTCGGGGCGCGTGGGGGGGGCGCGCGTGGGGGCGGCGCTGAAGTTGACTCAGATTTAAAGGTCCATGACATGGCATGTCCATAGCGTCTACTGGCGGATGTGTGTGGGTGTGTGAGGGGTGAGAATCGTTTCTGCAAAGGCCTGTGCCGGAGGCCTCCGGAACGGACCGAAAGGGAGGCGATCATGGCCACGGCGAACTGGCTCACCGTCCTGACCACGACCGACGCCGTCGCGAAGGCGGAGACCCTCGCCCGCGGCGCAGTGGAGGCGCGGGTCGCGGCCTGTGCGCAGATCTCCGGGCCGGTGACGTCGGTCTACCGCTGGAAGGGGGCCGTCGAGACCGCAGCCGAGTGGCAGGTGCTGTTCAAGACGACGGGCGCCCGGTACGACGCGCTGGAGGCGTATCTGCGCGAGGCGCACGACTACGACACCCCTGAGATCGTCGCGACGCCGGTCGTCCGGGGGAGCGCGGACTATCTGCGCTGGCTGGAGGAGGAGACCGCTTCTTGAACGAGGTGGAACTGCCCTTCTTCGTCTACGGCACCCTGCGTCCCGGCGAGCACAACCACGACCTGTTTCTGCGCGGGCGTACGGAGTCCGAGGAACCGGGACGCATGCGGGGGGCCGTGCTGTACGACGGGCCCGGGTATCCGTACGCCGTGGAGGAGCCCGGGGGTGTCGTGTGCGGGGAGGTGGTCACCGCGTTGCCCGAGGCGTACGGGGAGTTGCTCGCCGCGCTCGATCGGTTGGAGGAGTACGTGGTGGGTGACCCGCGGAACCTGTACGAGCGCGTGGTGCGGGATGTGACCCGCGCGGACGGGTCGGTCGTGCGGGCCTGGGTGTACGTGGCCGCGCCTGGCGTCGCCGCGCGGTTGCGGAGGCGGGGCAAGCTCATTGAGGGTGGGGAGTGGCGCTCGGGGGGCTGAGGCGGGGGTGTGGGCAGCGGGGGTCTGGGTCGCCGTCGGGGGTGGGTCGCGCGGCCCGGCGCTGTACGGGGTGCCGCTCTCTTTGGGACGGGCGCCGCGCCTGGCGGCACGATTGCCCACGGCTAAGCCAGCTAAGCCAGCTAAGCCAGCTGAGACGGCTACGGCGGCTACGACGTCACCCGTATCAGCATCACCGCCGGAACCTCGCCCAACCGCACCCGCACCCCCGCCCCGTCCCACTCCGCCGAACCCCTGGGCGTCGAAGGGTGCAGCACCTCGACGCGTACCTCGTCCAGGCCCGTCAAGTGGGCTACGGGCAGGAGCCGGTCGGCGGTGTCCCCGCCCCTCCGCCACACCAACACATACGTCGGCCCCGCGACCGGCGTCCGCAACCCCAGCGCGACCCAGTCGTCCGTCCAGCCCGGCAGGCCCAGTGGCCAGAAGGGCAGCGCGGTGCGCAGATCGGCCCGTATCGACTTGTACGTGGTCATCGCCTCCCGTACCAGGGCGAGCTGACCGGACGTCATGCGGTCGAGGTGGCCGGAGAGGTGGACGCGGCCGAGCAGGGCGGAGCCGAGGGTGAAGGCGATCTCGGCGTCGGTGCAGTCCGGTTGCGGGTACGCCCACACGGCGCCCTGCTCCGGCGGCACCGCCGTGGGCGCGGCGGCGGCGATCGGCGGGTAGCGCAGAGGGTCCTGCTGGTCCGAGGTGGACTGGAGCTGGGTGACGGCGAGGGACGCGCCGTCCATGCGCAGGCCGCCCGAGGCGCAGTTCTCCAGGACCAGACCGGGGTGGCGGTCCAGGACGGACGAGAGCCAGCCGAGCCAGGCGCGGGAGTGGGCGAGGTGTCCGGGTGCCGACGTGGTGATGTTGTAGTCGAGCTTGAGGTAGCCCACGCCCAGCTCGCCGACGAGCCGGTCGACCGTCCCGTCGAGGTGGGCGCGGGCCGCGGGATGGGTCAAGTCCAGCTGGTGGCGGCCCTGTTCGGTGACCCGCACCCCGCCCTCGTGCCGAAGGAACGCCTCGTCGGGCAGTTCGCGCGCGATCGGACTGCGCACCCCGACCACCTCCGGCTCCAGCCACAGCCCCGGCACCATCCCGCGCTCCCGGATCCGGTCGAGCACGGCCCCGAAGCCACCGGGAAAGCGCCGGGCCGACGGCAGCCAGGCGCCGACGCCGTCCCACCAGCCCCCGGCCGCGGTCCCGCTCCCGGCACCGGCCTCGTCGTCGTACCATCCCGCGTCGACGCAGAAGTACTCCGCACCCGCCTCGGCCGCCGCGTCGATCAGCGGCAGAAGTTTCTCCGTCGTCGGGTCGCCCATCAGCGTGTTCATGTAGTCGTTGAAGACGACGGGGAGGCGCTCGTGGTCCGGGTGCGGGCGGCGCAGGAGACGGCGGTACGAGGTCAGCGCGGCCAGCGCTCCGTCGAAGCCGTCACCGAGGGCGAGGGCCGCGTACTCCGACGCGAACTCCTCACCAGGACCCAGGACTTGGCGCCACTGGTGGTCGTCCGCCGTCGGGCCGCTCAGGGAGAGATACGTGTGGTGGTCCGCCTCGCCCGTCTCCCACAGCCAGCTCGCGGCGGACTCGACCTGCCACAGCAGACAGCGCCCGTCCGTACGGTCGGTGAACGCGCCCATCGGAAGATGACCGTCGGTCGGCCAGCTGCCACGCCCGGCGAGCCGTATCCCGGCCCGCCCGTCGTGCCCGTGGAACTCCCGCCCGACGTCGGGCACGGACTCCCGCAACTCCTCCCCGTACCAACGGCATTCGGCGAGCCAGTCGTTGCGCGCCCGGTGCACGTCGAGCACGTCCGGTGAGGGCAGCGCGCCCAGCAGCAGGCTGCTCACCGAGCGCACGGTGACCGGCACGTCCGAGTCGTTGCGCAGCCGGACGCGGGAGCGCAGCACCGGCACACCGTCCGGCGAGGAGTACTCGACGAACACCGCCAACCGGCTCGCGGGATCGAGGAGCTCGACCGTCAGGTGGTGCCAGGAGTCGCCGTATGTGGCGTAGTGGGCGCGGTGCCTCAGGCGCGGCCCCAGCGCCGTACCCGTGAAGCGCGGCCCGGACCAGCCGGTGCCGACGCCGAACAGTGTCACGTCGACGAGCGGCAACGCGGCCTCGGCGGCGTCCTTGACGTCACCGTCACCGGGGCGTGCCAGCCGGACCAGCCGGGGCGTGTCACCGTCGAGGTCGAAGTCGGCGGTGAGCCCCGAATGCCCCCAGCGGTAGCCGGACTCCTGAGCCATGCGATCCCCCCGGCCCGCGCCTCCCGCCCCACGGCGGCGCCGCGTGCCCGGGATGCCGACACCCCGACCGATACCCCTACTTCACCGACTCCACCCGCACCGCGCACGTCTTGAACTCCGGCATCCGCGAGATCGGGTCGAGGGCCGGGTTGGTCAGGGTGTTGGCCCGGCCCTCGCCCGGCCAGTGGAAGGGCATGAACACGGTGTCGGGGCGGATGGTGGTCGTGATGCGGGCCGGTGCGACGGCCCGCCCGCGCCGTGACACGACGGCTACGGAGTCCCCGTCCGCCGCCCCGAGCCGCTCGGCCAGCCGCGGATGCATCTCCACGAACGGCCCGGGCGCCGCGGCGTTCAGCTCGTCGACCCGCCGCGTCTGCGCCCCCGACTGGTACTGCGCGACCACACGGCCGGTGGTCAGCAGGACCGGGTACTCGTCGTCCGGCTCCTCGGCCGCCGCCCGATGGGACACCGGGACGAAGCACGCCCGGCCGTCCTCGGTGGCGAAACGATCGAGGAAGAGGCGGGGGGTGCCCGGGTGGACGCCGCCCGGGATGTCATCCTCGGCCGGGTCGTCCGGGAGCACGGCCGACGAGACGTCCTCGGCCGGGTCGTCCGGGAGCACGTCCAGCGAGGCGTCCTCGCAGTCGCCGGGGCCCTCCGCGCCGGCCGGCGCCGGGCACGGCCAGAACACCCCGCTCTCCTCCACGAGCCGCCGGTAGGTGATCCCCGAGTAGTCCGCCGCCCCGCCCGCGCTCGCCCTGCGCAGCTCCTCGAAGACCTCCTCCGGATCCGTCGGGAAGCCCTTCTCCACGCCCAGCCGGGCGGCGATTTCGTGCAGGACGTACAGGTCGCTGCGTATCCCTTCCGGCGGGGTGATCGCCTGGCGGCGCAACAGCACCCGCCCCTCCAGGTTCGTCGTCGTGCCCGTCTCCTCGGCCCATTGCGTCACCGGCAGGACGACGTCCGCGAGGGCGGCCGTCTCGGAGAGGACGACGTCCGCGACCGCCAGGAAGTCCAGGGACTTCAGGCGCTCCTCGATGTGCGCGGCGCGCGGTGCGGACACCACCGGGTTCGATCCCATCAACAGCAACGAACGGATGTCCGTCCCCATCGCGTCGAGGAGCTCGTACGCGCTCCGCCCGGGCCCCGGCAGCGAGTCCGGGTCGACTCCCCACACCTCGGCCACATGGCGGCGCGCCGCCGGGTCCGTCAGCTTGCGGTAGCCGGGCAACTGGTCGGCCTTCTGGCCGTGTTCGCGTCCGCCCTGTCCATTGCCCTGCCCGGTGAGGCAGCCGTACCCGGACAGCGGACGCCCCGCACGGCCCGTCGCCAGGCAGAGGTTGATCCACGCGCCCACCGTGTCCGTGCCCTTCGACTGCTGCTCGGGCCCGCGCGCGGTGAGCACCATGGCGGCCTCCGGCTCGCAGAACAGCCGTACGGCTTCCCGCAGTTGAGGAACGGATACCCCCGTGATCCGCTCCACGTACTCGGGCCAGTGCGCCATGGCGGCCGCCCGCGCCTCCTCCCAGCCGCTCGTACGGGCCCGGATGTACTCCTCGTCCGTACGCCCCTCGGCGACGATCAGATGGAGCAGCCCCAGCGCGAGCGCCAGGTCCGTGCCCGGGCGCGGCGCCAGATGCAGGTCCGCCTGCTCGGCCGTACGGGTGCGGCGTGGGTCGATGACGATCAGCGTGCCGCCGTTCTCCTTCAGCTCGGTGAGATAGCGCAGTGCGGGCGGCATCGTCTCGGCGAGGTTGGAGCCGACGAGGATCACACAGCCGGTCCTCGGGATGTCCTCAAGCGGGAAGGGCAGCCCCCGGTCGAGACCGAAGGCCCTGATGCCGGCCGCCGCCGCGGACGACATGCAGAAGCGGCCGTTGTAGTCGATCTGCGAGGTGCCGAGGACGACGCGGGCGAACTTCCCGAGCGCGTACGCCTTCTCGTTCGTCAGTCCGCCCCCGCCGAACACCCCGCACGCGTCCGGGCCATGCTCCGTACGCGTGCGGGACAGCCCCTCGGCGATCCGGTCGAGCGCCTCGTCCCAGGTCGCGGGCTCCAGAACGCCCGCGTTGCGGACCAGTGGGGAGGTCAGCCGCACCCGGGACGAGAGCAGCTCGGGCGCCGTACGGCCCTTGCCGCACAGCGCTCCCCGGTTCACCGGAAAGTCCGCGCGCTCGCTCACCTCGACGCCCCCGCCGGGCGCGGGCGTCAGATTCATCCCGCACTGCAGGGCGCAGTACGGGCAGTGGGTGGGCGTCGCGGTGGTGTTCATACCGCTCAGCGTGCGTCGGCCGTGTTACGCGCCGGGGAGGCGAGCGTTACACGCCCGGGACGGTGACCTCCCGGCCGGGCATGGCCCGCGGTGAGGGCTTTCAGCCCGTCCGGCGTTTGAGGACGAGCGCGAAGCGCGATACGGGGGTCTGGGGGCGGAGCCCCCAGGTACGGGACGGGTAGGGGCGGAGGGGGCGAAAAACCATCCCCAGCACCCCCCTACCGCCCCGCACTCAACGCCCGAGCAACCCCCGACTCCTTGGGCCCCAGGAACCGCGGATCCGGTTTGAACACCGCGTCCAGCGCGGCCTTCCCGGCCGCGAACACCTCCCGAGCACCCCCGTAATACCAGGTGACGTCATGCTTCGCGTCGACACCGATGCCGTACGACGAGACACCCGCCGCCTGGCACAACGCGACGGCGCGGCGGATGTGGAAGCCCTGGCTGATCAGCACGGCCCGGTCGACGCCGAAGATCTTCTTCGCGCGGACGCACGAGTCCCACGTGTCGAAACCGGCGTAGTCGCTGACGATCCGCCCGTCCGGAACACCCCGCTTCGTCAGATACGCCCGCATCGCGTCCGGCTCGTCGTAGTCCTCCCGGCTGTTGTCGCCGGTGACGAGGACGACCTCGATGCGGCCTGCCCGGTACAGCTTCGCCGCCGCGTCGAGGCGGTGGGCGAGGTACGGCGACGGCTCGCCGTCCCACAGTCCGGCGCCGAAGACCACCGCGACCTCGGTGCGCGGCGCGTCCGCCGTCGTGCGCAGCCGGTCGCCCGTCACCACGTACATCCAGGTCGAGGGCAGCAGTGCCAGGACGCACAGCAGCATGATCCCCTGCACGGCCCGCCGCTGTCCGGTACGGGTGCGCGGCAGCCGTGGCATGCGTGGCCTGCGCGGTTTCAGCAACGTACGCAGCTTCGGACGGCGCATCGGTACGGTCCCCTCCCCAGGTGGCCTCGCCCATGGAGGACGCGGCGCGCGGTGCTCCGGTTCGCGGCCAGCAGAGTGACCAGATTCACTCGCGGAAGTATCCCCGCAGGTCACGAAGGCTCACACACCCCGTGCATCCCATGGTGAACCCCCGGAAAACACCCGTCATGCCCGCGCAACGGCCCGGCAACCTCCTGCCGCCAGGATCGCTCCATGACGGCGTCGAACCCTCCTCGCGACGAGTCCCTGTACCGCCCCGGCGGCCGGCCGCCGCGTGGTGCCCACCCAGACAGTCACCTCGACAGTACGGCGCAACTCATGAACCGGATCACCAGCCAGCTCGGCAGTCAGCTCAGCCTCGTCGCGCTCAACGGCACGCGCCGTCCGGCGCCGCCCGCGCTCGTCCTCGTGGGGCACGGCAGCCGCGATCCGCGTGCGCTGAGCACGATACGCACCCTGATCGAGCGGATCCGCGAGCTGCGCCCGCACCTGTCCGTGCACCTGGGCCACATCGAGCTGAACGAGCCGCTGCTGACCGACACGCTCGCCTCCCTCGGCGGCAAGGAGGACGCCGTCCTCGTGCCGCTGCTGCTCAGCCGCGGCTACCACGTCAAGCACGACATCCCCGAGGCCGCGGCCGCCGCGCCCGACGTACGCACCCGTGTCACCGCCCCGCTCGGCCCGCACCCGCTGCTCGTGGAGACGCTGTACGCGCGGCTCGTCGAGGCCGGATGGCGCACCAGAATGAGCGACAGCGCCCGCCGCGCGAGCGGAGTCGTGCTCGCCGCCGCCGGTTCCCGAGACCCCGACGCGGCGGTCGACACCCGCCGCACCGCCCAGCTGCTCGCCGAACGCCTCGGTGTTCCCGTCGTCCCGGCGTACGCGTCCGCCGCCGCGCCCACCGTCCCCGCGGCCCTGCGCGCCCTCGCCGCCCGCGGCCGCCACCGGGTCGCCGTCGCCTCGTACTTCACCGCCCCCGGGCGCTTCGCCACCCAGTGCGCCGAGGCCGCCCCCTGGATCGCCGCCGATCCGCTGGGCGACCACCCGGCGATGGCCCGCCTCGTCCTGCACCGCTACGACCAGGCCGTCGCGACCCCCGAGCCCGCCCCGGAGCGCGCACTGGCCTCGGCCTGAACCGGACGGCTCCACCCCGTTCGTCGCCGCCGATTACGTCCCGATTGTCACTGCCTGCGTTTACTGTCGGTGGCATGGAAGGCATCGCACCGAAGGCACCCAAGGCATACGAGAACCACACGGCGCACGACGGACGGCAGGCGTACGACGAGTCCGCCGTCGAGCGCTTCGCCGTCGAGCCCGACAAACGCCCCGGTCGCACCGCCTTCCAGCGCGACCGTGCGCGCGTCCTGCACTCCTCCGCCCTGCGACGCCTCGCGGGCAAGACCCAGGTCGTGACCCCGGGCACCCGGAGCCAGGTCTGGGACGCCAGCCCCCGTACGCGGCTGACCCACTCCCTGGAGTGCGCCCAGGTCGGCCGCGAGCTCGGCGCCGCCCTCGGCTGCGACCCCGACCTGGTCGAGGCGGCCTGCCTCTCGCACGACCTGGGTCACCCGCCCTTCGGGCACAACGGCGAACAAGCGCTGAACGAGTTCGCGGAGGACTGCGGAGGCTTCGAGGGCAACGCGCAGTCGCTGCGGCTGCTCACCCGTATCGAACCCAAGCGCTTCGTCCACTCGGAGGCTTTGACATCAGCCGCCGGCGCGGCCGGGGACGACCTCGTCAGCGTCGGGCTCAATCTCACCCGCGCCGCCCTCGACGCCGCCACCAAGTACCCCTGGCCGCGCGGCGCCCACCCCACCGACCACAAGTCGCCCAAGTTCGGGGTCTACGAAGACGACCGGCCGGTCTTCGACTGGGTCCGCAAGGACGCCCCGGGCACCCGTACGTGCTTCGAGGCCCAGGTCATGGACTGGTCGGACGACGTGGCGTATTCGGTGCACGACGTCGAGGACGGTCTGCACGCGGGCCACATCGACCCCAACTGCCTGCACGCGGAGCCCGAACGGCAGGAGATCTTCGCGGTGGCCATCGGGCGGTACGTGCCCGCGGACACGGATCCCGCCGAGCTGTCCGAGGCCCTCGACCGACTCCTGGACCAGGAGTGGTGGCCGCACGGGTACGACGGATCGGCCGTCGCGCAGGCCCGGTTGAAGGACGCCACCAGCCAGCTCATCGGCCGTTTCTGCCTGGCGGCGGAGGGCGCCACGCGCGCGACGTACGGCAGCGGACGGCTCACGCGGTACGCGGCAGAGCTGGTCGTCCCTCGAGGTGCCCGGCACGAGTGCGCCGTTCTCAAAGCCGTCGCCGACCGGTACGTCATGCAGCGCGCCGAGCAGGAGCGGCTCCGCGCCGACCAGCGGATCGTCGTCGCCGAACTGGCCAAGGCGCTCACGGCCCGCGCGCCCGACGGCCTGGATCCGCAGTTCCGGGCGCTGTTCGACAACGCGATCGACGACCGCGCCCGCAAGCGCGTGATCGTCGACCAGATCGCTTCTCTCACCGACGCCTCGGCGCGTTCCCTGCACCTCGGGCTCACCACGCGTTCCTATGGGAGCGGAGGAGTGTGACCCTGCGTGGCCTGATCGGGGCACTCCCTCTTCCCGCATCACGCTCCGTGCGGGACGCTCGCATGTGGCGACATCCTTACGAGGAGGCATCAAGTGGTCGACGCGGATCAGACATTCGTCATCGTCGGGGGAGGTCTCGCCGGCGCGAAGGCGGCCGAGACGCTCCGAGCGGAGGGCTTCACCGGCCGCGTGATACTGATCTGCGACGAACGCGACCACCCGTACGAACGCCCGCCGCTGTCCAAGGGCTATCTCCTCGGCAAGGAGGAGCGCGACAGCGTTTTCGTGCACGAACCCGCCTGGTACGCGCAGAACGACATCGAGCTGCACCTCGGCCAGACCGTCGACGCCATCGACCGCATCGCGAAGACCGTCCGCTTCGGCGACGACGGCACCCTCGTCCACTACGACAAGCTGCTCCTGGCGACGGGCGCGGAGCCGCGCCGACTCGACATCCCGGGCACCGACCTCGCGGGCGTCCACCACCTGCGCCGCCTCGCCCACGCGGAGCGGCTGAAGGGCGTCCTCGCCGCCCTCGGCCGTGACAACGGGCACATCGTGATCGCGGGCGCCGGCTGGATCGGCCTGGAGGTCGCGGCGGCCGCCCGGGAGTACGGCGCCGAGGTCACCGTCGTCGAGCCCGAGCCGACCCCGCTGCACGCGGTCCTCGGCCCCGAGCTCGGCCAGGTCTTCGCCGAACTGCACCGCGAGCACGGCGTCCGATTCCACTTCGGCCGCCGGCTCACCGAGATCGTCGGCCAGGACGGCATGGTGCTCGCCGCGCGTACGGACGACGGCGAGGAGCACCCCGCCCACGACGTGCTCGCCGCGATCGGTGCCGCCCCGCGCACCGCCCTCGCCGAGGCCGCGGGCCTCACCCTCGCCGACCGCGCGCACGGCGGCGGCGTCGCGGTCGACGAGCGGCTGCGCACCTCCGACCCCGACATCTACGCGGCCGGGGACGTAGCCGCCTTCCACCACACCCTCTTCGGCACCCGGCTGCGCGTCGAGCACTGGGCCAACGCCCTGAACGGCGGACCGGCGGCGGCGCGCTCGATGCTGGGGCGCGAGGTGACCTACGACCGGGTGCCGTACTTCTTCTCCGACCAGTACGACGTGGGGATGGAGTATTCGGGGTGGGCGCCCCCGGGGTCGTACGACCAGGTGGTGATCCGGGGAGACGCGGGCAAGCGGCAGTTCATCGCCTTCTGGGTGAAGGAAGGGCGCGTGCTGGCCGGGATGAACGTGAATGTGTGGGACGTCACGGAGCCGATCCAGCAGCTGATCCGATCCCGGGCCCAGGTGGACACCGAGGCACTGGCCGACCCGCACGTTCCGCTGGACAGCCTGGCCCCGTGACCGACGGCGGCGCTCGACTGTCACACCCTCACCGTAGAATTCACGCGTGGCTGGAAGGATCAACGACGAGGACGTGAAGGCTGTTCGGGACGCGGTCCCGATCGACGCCGTGGTGTCCGAGTACCTCCAGCTTCGCAACGCGGGCGGCGGCAACCTCAAGGGCCTGTGCCCGTTCCACGACGAGAAGTCACCGTCCTTCCAGGTCAGCCCGAGCAAGGGACTCTTCCACTGCTTCGGCTGCCAGGAGGGCGGCGACACCATCACGTTCGTGATGAAGGTCGACCACCTCTCCTTCTCGGAGGCCGTCGAGCGCCTCGCAGGCCAGGCGGGCATCACGCTGCGGTACGAGGAGGGCGGGTACAACCCCTCCCACCAGCGCGGCGAGCGCATCCGCCTGGTCGAGGCGCACAAGGCGGCCGCGCAGTTCTACATCGAGCAGCTCGACACCAGCGCCGAGGCCGACGCGGGCCGCAAATTCCTCGCCGAGCGCGGCTTCGACCAGGCGGCGGCCGCCCACTTCGGCGTCGGCTACAGCCCCCAGGGCTGGGACCACCTCACCCGCTATCTCCGCGGCAAGGGCTTCACCGACAAGGAGCTGCTCCTCTCCGGCCTCTCCCAGGAGGGCCGCCGCGGCCCCATCGACCGCTTCCGCGGCCGTCTGATGTGGCCGATCCGCGACATCGGCGGCGAGGTCGTCGGCTTCGGAGCGAGGAAGCTGTACGACTCGGACAACGGGCCGAAGTACCTGAACACGCCCGACACGGCGATCTACAGAAAGTCCCAGGTCCTGTACGGCATCGACCTCGCCAAGAAGGAGATCGCCAAGAGCAGCCGGGCGGTCGTGGTCGAGGGCTACACGGACGTGATGGCCTGCCATCTGGCCGGGATCACCACCGCCATCGCGACCTGCGGTACGGCGTTCGGCGGCGACCACATCAAGATCCTCCGCCGGCTGCTGATGGACAACGGCTCGGCGCGCGTGATCTTCACCTTCGACGGCGACGCGGCCGGCCAGAAGGCGGCCCTGCGCGCCTTCGAGGACGACCAGAAGTTCGCCGCGGAGACGTACATCGCCATCGCCCCGGACGGCATGGACCCCTGCGAGCTGCGCCTCGCCAAGGGCGACGAGGCGGTCGCCGACCTGGTCGAACCCCGCACGCCGCTCTTCGAGTTCGCGCTGCGCCAGATCGTCCTGCGCTACGACCTGGAGACGCCGGCGGGGCGCGCAGCCGCCCTCGACGAGGCGGCACCCATCGTCGCCCGCATCAAGAACAGCGGCGCACAGCACGAGGTGGCCGTCCAGCTCGCCGGCATGCTCGGCATCCTCGACACCCAGTTCGTGGTCAAGCGGGTGGCCCAGCTGGCCCGTTGGGCCCGCGACCGCGGCGGCAAGGGCCCGGCGCCGGCCGGGCAGCGCCCCCAGCAGACGTACGCCGCCGTGCGGGCACCCAGCGGCGGCCCGGCGCTCAACCTCCGCAACCCCGTCTTCGCCACCGAGCGCGAGCTGCTCAAACTCGCCCTCCAGCGGCCCGAATTGGTCTCTCCGGCGTTCGACGCGTACGGGATCGACGAGTTCACCGCCCCGCCGTACGCGGCCGTGCGCCAGGCGATCATGGAGGCGGGCGGCGCCGAGTACGGCGTCCAGGACCCTCAGGAGTATCTGGTCCGGATCCGCGAGACCGCCCCGGACGACGTGGTGCGCGCGATGGTCACGGAGCTGGCCGTCGAGGCGATCATGCGCAAGACCGTCGACGAGGGCTACGCGGGCGACCAGCTCGTCATGGTCCGCCGCCGCGCCGTCGACCGCCGTATCCGGGACGTCCAGGGCTCCCTGGCCCGGCAGAGCGCCCACGGCGACCCGGCACAGCTGGCCGCCGTGCAGAACGAGCTGTGGGTGCTGCAGCAGTACGGGCAGGCGTTGCGCGAGCGGGGCGCGGAGGCGCTCTGAGGCCGTGGGGCAGCCCCGCTGCACGTCGCAGGACGCACATGCCAAATCCAGTACGCCCTTCAATCTGTTTCGCGCCCGGTGAGCTGCGCACTCGTACGACACGGTAACCGCGCGGTCACGGACCGGACGCAAAAAGTCACCGCACGCCCCTCGTGGCGGCGATGTGTCGTACTCCACACTGGGTTCCGGTGCCTGAGTCCTCGGAGCGCGGCCGACCCGTACGCGACGGGTCCCCGATCCCCGCGGTTCCGCTAAACGACTACGGGATGGACAGCGGCGAGGCCGTCGACCCCATCCCCGACGTACCGCTGCCGCACGCCTCAGCAGCGACATTCCTGGAGGTCGCCCCCGTGCAGACCCAGACCCTGACCCAGACCGACAACACCACGGACACGGACGCGGATACCGACGTCGTCACGGCGGTACCCCCGCAGAGCCGTGCCGCGCACCACCCCGAGACGGAGCCGGAGGGCCCGCCCGGGCCGGACGAGCCGCCCGTCGGCGCCGTCGAGGCCCCCGAGGTCGAGGCCGAGGCCCCCGAGCCCGTCGAACTGCCCCGCGGCCGTACGGCCGACACCGGTGGTCCCTCGTCCGACCTGTTCCGCCAGTACCTGCGGGAGATCGGCCGCATTCCGCTGCTCACCGCGGCCGAGGAGGTCGAGCTCGCCCGCCGTGTCGAGGCCGGACTCTTCGCCGAGGAGAAGCTCCGCCTCACCCCCGACCTGGACAGTCAGCTCGCCCTCGACCTGGACAAGCTGGTCGTCATGGGCCGCATGGCCAAGCGCCGGCTCATCGAGGCGAACCTGCGGCTCGTCGTCTCCGTCGCCAAGCGGTACGTGGGGCGGGGGCTGACCATGCTCGACCTGGTCCAGGAGGGGAACCTCGGGCTCATCAGGGCGGTCGAGAAGTTCGACTACGCCCGTGGGTACAAGTTCTCCACGTACGCGACCTGGTGGATCCGGCAGGCCATGTCGCGTGCGCTCGCCGACCAGGCCCGGACGATTCGCGTCCCGGTGCACGTGGTCGAGCTGATCAACCGGGTCGTGCGCGTTCAGCGGCGCATGCTGCAGGAGCGCGGGTACGAGCCGACTCCCGAGGAGGTCGCCGCGCACCTCGACCTTCCCAGCGAGCGTGTCAGCGAAGTCCTGCGGCTGGCCCAGGAGCCGGTGTCGCTCCACGCGCCCGTGGGGGAGGAGGACGACGTTGCCCTCGGTGACCTGATCGAGGACGGTGACGCGACGAGCCCGGTCGAGTCCGCGGCCTTCCTGCTGCTGCGGGAGCACCTGGAGGCGGTCCTCTCCACGCTCGGCGAGCGTGAACGCAAGGTCGTCCAACTCCGGTACGGCCTCGCGGACGGCCGCCCGCGCACCCTGGAGGAGATCGGCCGCATCTTCGGCGTCACCCGCGAACGCATCCGCCAGATCGAGTCCAAGACCCTGAACAAGCTCAGGGACCACGCCTTCGCGGACCAGCTGCGGGGCTACTTGGACTGAGGCGGGCTTTTTCGCCCCCTCCGCCCCTGCCCGTCCCGTCTCTGGGGGCTGCGCCCCCAGACTTCCCCGCGCCCCTTTTCAGGGGCGCGGGGAACTGCGCGAACGGGGTCTGGGGCGGAGGAGGCGAGAAACCTCAGTCCACCTCGGCGACCGCCTGGGCGAACTGGGCCTGGTACAGGCGGGCGTAGGCTCCGTTCGCCGCGAGCAGGTCGGTGTGTGCGCCCTGCTCCACGATCGAACCGTTCTCCATCACGAGGATGGTGTCGGCGTCGCGAATCGTCGACAGACGGTGCGCGATGACGAACGACGTCCGCCCATGCGCGAGCTTCGCCATCGCCTTCTGGATCAGCACCTCCGTACGCGTGTCCACCGAACTCGTCGCCTCGTCGAGAACGAGGATCACCGGATCGGACAGGAACGCCCGAGCGATCGTGATCAGCTGCTTCTCACCCGCGCTGACCCCGGTCCCCTCGTCGTCGATCACGGTGTCGTACCCGTCGGGAAGCGTGCGGATGAACCGGTCCGCGTGAGCGGCCCGCGCCGCCTCCTCGACCTCCCCGCGCGTGACGTCCCGCGAGGCCCCGTACGCGATGTTCTCGGCGATCGTGCCACCGAACAGCCAGGTGTCCTGGAGCACCATCCCGATCCCGGCCCGGAGCTCGTCCCGGGACATGGTCGCGATGTCGACCCCGTCGAGTGCGATGCGCCCGCCGGTGACCTCGTAGAACCGCATCAGGAGGTTCACCAGTGTCGTCTTGCCGGCGCCCGTGGGGCCGACGATCGCCACGGTGTGCCCGGGCTCCACCTTCAGCGACAGATCCTCGATCAGCGGCTTCTCGGGGTCGTACCGGAAGGACACGTTCTCCAGCGCCACCCGCCCGCGCATTTCGTCGGGACGGGCGCTCGGCAGCGGGTCGGCCTCCTGCTCGTCCGCGTCGAGGAGTTCGAAGATGCGCTCGGCCGAGGCGACGCCCGACTGCACCAGGTTCGCCATCGACGCGACCTGCGTCAGCGGCATCGAGAACTGGCGGGAGTACTGGATGAAGGCCTGGACGTCACCGATCGACAGCGAGCCGGACGCGACGCGCAGTCCGCCGACCACCGCAACCAGCACATAGTTGAGGTTCGACACGAACATCATCAGCGGCTGCATGACCCCGCTGTTGAACTGCGCCTTGAACCCGGCCTCGTACAACTTCTCGTTCTGCTCGGCGAACTGCGCCGCCGACTCCTCCTGCCGCCCGAAGACCTTCACCAGGGTGTGCCCGGTGTACATCTCCTCGATGTGCGCGTTGAGCTTGCCGGTGGTGCGCCACTGCTGCACGAAGTGCGGCTGCGACCGCTTGCCGACGCGCGTGGCGACGTAGAAGGAGAGCGGGACCGTCACCAGCGCCACGAGCGCGAGCAGCGGGGAGACCCAGAACATCATCGCGAGCACGCCCACGATGGTCAGCAGGGAGTTGATGAGCTGGCCCATCGACTGCTGGAGCGTCTGCCCGATGTTGTCGATGTCGTTCGTCGCCCGGCTGAGCACCTCACCGCGCTGCCGCTTGTCGAAGTACGACAGCGGAAGCCGCGACAGCTTCGCCTGGATGTCCTCGCGCAGCCGGTACACGGTCTTGTTGACCGCCCGGTTCACCAGCCGGGTCGCCACCGCCATCAGCAGTCCGGCCAGCACGAAGACCACGACCGCGAGCCCGAGCACCTCGCCGACCGCGTTGAAGTCGATGCCCTTGCCCGGTGTGAAGTCCGTCCCCGAGAGCATGTCGGCCATGCCGCCCTCGCCACGCTCCCGCATGGACTCGAGCACTTCGGCCTTGGTGGCGCCGGACGGCATCTGCCGCCCGATGATGCCCGCGAAGACCAGGTCGGTGGCCTTGCCGAGGATCTTCGGTCCGACCACCGAGAGCCCCACGCTCAGCACGACGGCGAGCAGCATCACGTACATCGTGGCGCGCTCAGGCTTGAACTGTGCGAGGAGCCGTTTGCCGGACCCCTTGAAATCCATCGAGCGCTGATCGGGACCGCCCCCGGCCATCATCCGCCCCATCGGCCCCGCCATCAGGCAGCCTCCGCTTCCGTCAGCTGGGAGAGCACGATCTCCCGATAGGTCTCGTTGTCCGCCATCAGCTCGTGGTGGCGCCCGGTGCCGACGACCCGGCCCTCGTCGAGGACCACGATCCGGTCGGCGTCCCGGATGGTCGACACCCGCTGGGCGACGATCACCACGGTCGCCTCGGCGGTCTCCTCGGCGAGCGCCGCCCGCAGTGCCGCGTCGGTCGCGTAGTCGAGCGCGGAGAAGGAGTCGTCGAAGAGGTAGATCTCCGGGCGCTGTACGAGGGTGCGGGCGATGGCCAGGCGCTGGCGCTGACCGCCCGACACATTCGTACCGCCCTGGGAGATCGGCGAGTCCAGGCCGTTTTCGAGAGCCTTCACGAAGCCCTTGGCCTGCGCCACCTCCAGCGCGTGCCACAGCTCCTCGTCGGTCGCGTCCGGGTTGCCGTACCGCAGGTTCGTGGCCACCGTGCCCGCGAAGAGGTAGGGCTTCTGCGGGACGAGGCCGACCGTCCTGGCCAGCAGCTTGGGCTCGATGGTCGCGACGTCCACGCCGTCGACGAGCACCTCGCCGTCGGTGGCGTCGAACAGCCGGGGGACCAGCCCGAGCAGCGTCGACTTGCCGCTGCCGGTGGACCCGATCACGGCGGTCACCTCGCCGGGCCGCGCCACCAGGTCGATGGCCTTGAGCACCGGCTCCTCGGCACCCGGGTAGCGGAACCCGCCCCCGCGGATCTCCAGGTGGCCGTGGCGCCGCAGCTCCAGGACGGGCGCGGTGGGAGGCACCACGCTGCTGTCCGTGGCCAGGACCTCCTGGATGCGCTCGGCGCAGACCTCGGCGCGCGGCACCATCATGAACATGAAGGTGGCCATCATCACGGACATCACGATCTGCATGAGGTAGGCGAGGAACGCGGTCAGATCGCCGATCTGCATGCCGCCGCTGTCGATGCGGTGGGCGCCGAACCAGACCACCGCGATGGACGACAGGTTCACCACGGTCATGACGATCGGGAACATCAGCGCCAGCATCCGCCCGGTACCGAGGGACACCTCGGTCAGCTCGGTGTTCGCGCCCCGGAAGCGGTCCTTCTCGTAGTCGTCGCGCACGAAGGCACGGATCACGCGGTTGCCGGTGATCTGCTCGCGCAGCACCCGGTTCACGGTGTCCAGGCGGACCTGCATGGTGCGGAACAGCGGGCGCAGCCTGCGCACGATGAGGGTCACGGAGATGCCGAGGACCGGCACCACGGCGACGAGCACCCCGGACAGCGGCACGTCCAGGCCGAGGGCCAGGATGATGCCGCCCACGCACATGATCGGCGCCGACACCAGCAGGGTGAACGTCATCAGGGCGAGCATCTGCACCTGCTGGACGTCATTGGTGGTGCGGGTGATCAGCGAGGGCGCCCCGAAGTGGCCGACCTCACGCGCCGAGAAGGACTGGACGCGGTCGAAGACGGCGGCCCGGATGTCCCGGCCGACCGCGGACGCCGTACGGGCGCCGTAGTAGACGGCCCCGGTGTTGCAGACCACCTGCGCCAGCGAAATTCCGATCATCACGGCGCCGAAGGACAGGATGTAGCCCGTGTCCCCCTTCACGACACCGTTGTCAATGATGTGCGCGTTCAGAGTGGGCAAGTAGAGAGTGGCGCAGGTCTGCAGGAACTGCAGCAGCACCAGCAGGGAGATGGGCTTCTTGTACGGACTGAGGTAGGTCCGAAGGAGTCGTATGAGCACGCGGGGTCTCTCGGAGTCGACGACGGCAGGGCGATCGATGGACGATCAGTGGTCGATCGGTGGGCGATCGGTGGTGCACCACCCCCTATCGTCGAACACTCCACCCGTGTTACCTCAACCGATTAACCCAACTGCGGGCCAAGGAAGGACAAGACCTCCGACCTCGGACGTACGCCCGTGGGGGCGCGTTACGCCCGGAACGCCCCCGGATGCGTCTGTTCGCGTACGGAGACGTACTGCTGTCGTACGGCCTGCCCCACGGCGAGTTCCTCACCGGGCTCCAGCACTTGGGCGACCGCACCCTGCCAGACGGGAGGCAGTCGCGGGTCGAGCGTGCCCTGCGAGACCCCGAGAGCCCAGGCCGCCTGCCGGGCCGCGCCGAGCGCCGCGTAGTCCGCGGGCTGCGGTACGACGACCTGCGCGCCGAACAGCGCGGGCGCCACGGCCTGCACGGCGGGCAGCTCGGCGGCCGGTCCGAGGAGGAAGATCCGCCGTACGTCGACACCGCGCCCGCGCAGCACGTCCAGCGCGTCCGCGAGCCCGCACAGCATCCCCTCGAAGGCGGCCCGCGCCAGATGCTCGGGCCGCATCGACTCACGCCGCAACCCGGACAGCGTCCCCGCGGTGTGCGGCAGATTCGGCGTCCGCTCGCCCTCCAGATAGGGCAGCAGTACGAGTCCGTGGGCGCCGGGCGTCGACTTCATCGCCAGGTCGGACAGGCCCTCCAGGTCGGGCACGCCGAGGAGTTCGACGGCGCCGCGCAGCGCCCGTACGGCATTGAGCGTGGTGACGACGGGCAGATGCATGCCGGTCGCGTCCGCGAGGGAGGTGATCATGCCGGTGGCGTCCACCAGTGCCTCGGGGTGTACGGCCATCACGGACCCGGAGGCGCCCAGGGACACCACCGCGTCCCCGAGCCCGATGCCGAGTCCGAACGCCGCCGCCATCGTCTCGCCGGTCCCGGCGGAGATCAGCAGCCCCTCCGGCGTCGTACCGGCCGCGTCGGACGGGCCGAGCACCTCCGGCAGCGAGGCCTGGTGCCCGAGTGCCAGCTCGACGAGATCCGGCCGGTACGCGCCGGTCGCCGCCGACCAGTACCCGGTACCGGAGGCCCCGCCCCGGTCGGTGGTCCTGCGCACCGGCCGCCCCAGCAGCTGCCAGACCAGCCAGTCGTGCGCCTGCATGAGCACGGTGGTCCGCAGCGCGGCCTCCGGCTCGGTCTTGTTCAGCCAGCGCAGCTTGGTCACCGGCTGCGCGGCCTGCGGTACGCAGCCCACGGCCTGCGCCCACGCCTCGCGCCCGCCGAGCGCGTCGATGAGATCGGCGGCGGCGACCTGCGCCCGCTTGTCACCGCCCACCAGCGCCGGACGCACCGTATTGCCCTGCACATCCAGCGGGACCAGGGCGTTCTGCTGCGCGGAGACCCCGATGGCCTGCACGCCCTCGAGCAGCCCGCCGCCCGCGGCCTCGCCCAGGGACAGCAGCCAGGCCTGCGGATCGACGTCGGAAGGACGCCCGCCGCCCTCGGTGGCTTCCACCGGATGCGGCGCATACCCCTGCCTGAGCACGGCACCCGTGTCCGTGTCGCAGACGACGATACGAGTGAAATCGGGCGAACTGTCCAACCCGGCGACTATCCCCATGGCGGAAATTCTGCCGTACGCAGGGGCATGACCGCGCCGCGCGGGCGCCGTGGGGTCAGAGCGCGCGGCCCAGGCATGGTCCGAAAGGCAGTGCCCTAGGTGTTGCTGGTGCCCCAGTCGTCCTCGCGGGTGCCGTTGGTGTTGCGCTCGCGCAGGGAGCGGACGCGCGCGGTCACCGAGTCGGGGACGTGGTCGCCCACCTTCTCGCTCACCGCGTGGTACGCCTTGCCCGCGAACTCGCGGCCCTGCTGGGCGGCGGTCTCCGCGGTGTTGCGCACCGCGGGGTTCTCCGCGACCTGGCGCGCGGACTTCTTCAGCTGCTCGTAGCGCTCGCGCCCGGCGCGCGTGCCGAGCACGTAACCCAGGACCAGTCCGGCGACGAATGTGAGCCGGTAGCGCATGACGGCCACCCTTCCCTTGCGTCGGCATCGGTGCGGAGGGAACCGATTGGCGGAGCACCCCCCTGCTTGCGCTAATGTATGTGTCGCAGCGAGCGCACGCCCCCTGGCGAATACCCAGGTAGGTACGTTCGATGCAACGAGGCAATCCTCCGTAGCTCAATTGGCAGAGCAGCCGGCTGTTAACCGGCAGGTTACTGGTTCGAGTCCAGTCGGGGGAGCTCGATCTCCTGTAGCTCAATTGGCAGAGCAGCCGGCTGTTAACCGGCAGGTTACTGGTTCGAGTCCAGTCGGGAGAGCAGCGGAAGAGGACCCCTCTGGGGTCCTTTTTCATGTCCGCGGGAACCGCGCAGGCCGCGCCGAAGTCCTCATGGTCGTGCGATGCCGACCATCCGAAGCAGGAGATCGTATGAGCGGCTATGCTGCGGCAGACGGCGCGCACAAATGTGCGCGACACGCCGTATGGGGCGGTAGCTCAGCCGGTTAGAGCAGCGGACTCATAATCCGTCGGCCGTGGGTTCGAGTCCCACCCGCCCCACTCCGCGCTACGCGTGAAGAAACGATCTGACCTGCGTGGTCACCGCCCTGACGGAGAATCACCCGTCGGGGCGGAGTGCTGTTCGGGCCTGTGTACGCGAGATGTGGCGCCGGAGGGAACCCGACACGCCGAAGCCGCCCGACGGGCCCCCGGGACGGGCGTGCGGGTCGTCGGTTCCCCCGGTGCGGGCGGTCCCCGTCGGCGCAGGGGGAAGGCGAAGAGGTAGCCGAGGGCGGTTGGTGGCCCAGTGCAGCCCCATGGGGGCGAGCAGGCTGCCGCCGCGGCGCCGCGGTTCGCAGAACAGGCAGCCCGCCGCGGCCGTGAACGGCACGGCTCCGGCGTCGACCAGGACCACACCCAGGACGGGTGAACACCAGCACCACGACGGTGGTGACGAGGGCCTTCGCCGTTGTGACGGACCGCCGCGGGGAGAAGCGTCGAACGCGCGGGAGCGGGGCGTGGGACAAGGGGATGAGCCCTCCGGCAGGGGGCGCGGCCGACTGTGTGGTGATCCCCTCGTGCGGTGGCCCACCCAAACGCGGCCACCTGGCCCCGGACGGTCACTCCGTCGTGCGACGTGTGAGCGCACGGACGGAGTCAGGGGGGCGGTTGGCGTACGGACGGAGTCAGGGGGCGGTTGGCGTACGGATGGCTGGCGTACAGATCATGCGCGCCGAGGTGCCTGCCTGGTCGTCTTCCTGCAGAACGGCTCCGACGCGGTCGTGTGGTGGTCGTCCGACCCGCTGCTGCACAAGCCGCAGCGGGTCGACAAGCCACTGGGCCAGGACATCACCTCGGCCATCCGCTGGTTCCCGCTAGTCCCCTTCTGGCAGACCGCGGCCGACATGACGGTCTCGTACGGTGTGGCGGCCCCGCACGGACACCGGTACGGGCCGATCCCGTGGACGGCTGGGCCGCGACCGTCCCGCCCGGGGGCTGGACGGAGGCGGACACCAAGCGCCTGCGCCGCCACGCCGAGGGGCGGCAGTCGCCGTTACCGAGGATCCTGAGGCGACGGTGCGTCAGACGGCGATACGGCCGCCGTCCACCGGCAGTACGGCGCCGTGGACGAAGCTGGACCGGTCGGTGACCAGGTAGGCGATGGCGTCGGCCACCTCCTGGGCGGTTCCCGGTCGCCCGGCCGGTGCCTGGGAGGCCAGCACGTCGAGCGCCTCGGTCATTCCCGAGGTTCCCTCGGTGAGCGTCGGGCCGGGGCTGACCGCGTTCACGCGCACGCCGCGCGGCCCGAACTCCGCCGCCCACGCCTTCGTCAGCAGGACCAGGGCGGCCTTGCTCGACCCGTACAGGCTCATACCGTCCACGCCGTACTCCGCGACCATCGTCGTGACGTTGACGATCGCGCCGCGACCGCGCTCGGCCATGGCGGGGGCGAGCTCGGCGACCAGGAAGTACGGCGCCTTCACATTCAGCCCGTAGACCGAGTCGAAGTCGGCCTCCGTGGTCTCCCCGGTCGGGCCGAAGGGGAAGACGCCCGCGTTGTTGACCAGCACGTCGATCCCGCCGGCGAGCGCTCCGGCCTGCCTGGCCAGCGCCCGTGCCGAGGCCTCGTCCCGCAGATCGGCCGCCACGAAGTGGCCCTCGCCGCCGGCCGCCTCGATCTCCCGTACGACCTTCTTGCCGCGCTCGGCGTCACGGCCCGACAGCACGACCCGCGCGCCGAGTCCGGCCAGCGCGAGGGCGGTCGCCCGGCCGATTCCGCTGGTCCCGCCTGTCACCAGTACCGAAGTCCCGGACAGTTCGGACGTGGCCGCGGCGGACGCGGATGCTTCAGACATGGATGCTTCCGACATGGGTGCTCACTGCTCGCTCTCGGATGTGTGTGCTCCCCGAAGGGGCCTGGTGATCCAGTCGCCGGGTCTTCGGCGACTCGATGCACGTGGTGTAAGCAGCGGACGTTCCGCACACTTCCCGGGAGGTCATACGCGGGGCCGATGGCCCCTATAAGTGGCCCCTAGAGGCCTCTGACCTGGTGTTTCGCCCAGTCCTTCGGCTCAGGCCGACGGCGGCTGGTCCAGGGCGGCGACCAGGTGGCCGAGGTCGCGGCGGTGGGAGCTCGCGGGCCAGACCGCCCAGGTGCGGCGCACGAGGGGGTGGCCGACGAGCGGGGACCAGGTGACGGACTCCGGCAGCGGCTGGGACCAGTCGGGGGGCGCGAGGGTGAAGGCGCCGCCGGCCGCGACGGAGGCGAGTTTGACCTCGGCGATCAGCGCCTGGCCCGCGGGGGGTTCGGGGCCGAGGTCGATGCCGTGACTGCGCAGGATCGCGGTGAGGGCGTCGTACCAGGCGGGGCTGCCCGAGCGGGGGAAGCCGATCCAGTCCAGTCCGGCCAGGGCGTCCAGGCGGATCCCGTCGGGGCCGGCGAGCTGCTCGGCGAGCTCCGTGGCCAGCAGCACCCCGAGGCGCTCCTCCACGACCAGAATGGCGTCGAGGTCCTGCCCCGTGGGGCGTTCGCGCAGCAGGCCGAGGTCGAGTTCGCCGGCGCGCAGGGCGGTGAGCTGTTCGGCTGTCGACAGATGGCGGGCCTGGACCCGGGTGGCGGGATGGGCGTCGGCGAGCTCGGCGAGGGCACGGGAGAGCAGATCGGTGGGCAGTTCCAGCGGGATGCCGATGCGCAGGACGGTGCCGCCGGACGCGGTGTGGGCGGCCATGGCGGCCAGTGCCTGGTCGTGGCGGGCCAGCACCGCGCGCGCCTCGGCGAGCAGGATGAGCCCGGCGTCGGTGGGCCGGACTCCGGTACTGCTGCGCACCAGCAACCGCACACCGAATTGGCGCTCCAGCCCGACCACTGTCTGGGACAGGGCCGGCTGGCTGATGTGCAGCCTGCGTGCCGCCGCGGACAGGCCGCCCTCCTCGACGACCGCGACGAACGCGCGCATTTCCCGCAGCTCCATGGGCTCATCGCATCACGGGCGCGGCGGGCTGCGCCATGGAGGACCTGGTCGAGGGCGCTCGCCGCCGTGAGTCGGCCCTTCGGGCCAAGCCGGTCGACGCGGCGCAGGAGGCG
The DNA here is from genome assembly GCF_041053055.1 of Streptomyces sp. R41. Classification (NCBI taxonomy): domain Bacteria; kingdom Bacillati; phylum Actinomycetota; class Actinomycetes; order Kitasatosporales; family Streptomycetaceae; genus Streptomyces; species Streptomyces sp. R41. The sequence goes on along the minus strand of NZ_CP163443.1, from coordinate 3,543,775 downwards.
AGCCCCGGCACCCACGCCATCGCGGACCTGGTCGAGGAAGTCCTGCGCCGAGGGGCCGCCCTTCGAGCACGGTGCTGCGCCGCCGCGGCACCGGCCGGCCGGCCGGGGTTGCCAGGTCCTAACGCCCCAGCGCCGCACCGCCGTTGATGTGGAGGAGCTGGCCCGTCATGTACGCCGCCTCGGGAGAGGCCACATACCGGATGGCCGCCGCGATCTCCGACGGGTGGCCCGGCCGGCCCGTGAGGGACTGGGCCACCCGGGACGCGACGAACTCCGCAGTCGCGCGGTCGCCGAAGAACTCCGTGTCGCCGACGAAGCCGGGGGCGACCGCGTTCACGGTGATGCCTTCGGAACCGACGCGCTGGGCGAGGTCGTACGTGTAGGTGTTGATCCAGCCCTTGGAGCCGCCGTAGGAGCCTGGGCCGCGCAGCGAGGCGATCGAGGAGAGCTGCACGATACGGCCGCCGGGGCGCCGTACGTGCGGGAGCAGGGCCTCGGTGAGCAGGACCGCGGTCAGGACGTTGGCGTCGAAGTTGCGGCGGTAGCTGTCGGCGACGGACGCGAGCGAGCCGTCGTGCGAAGGGGCCACGTTTCCACCCGCGTTGGCGACCAGCACGTCGATGGGGGTGTCGTCCGCGGTGATGAACTCCCGTGCCGCGCCGACCTGTTCGGGGTCGGCCAGGTCCGCCGCGTACCAGGACGCGGTCCCGCCCCCGTACCGCTCGTCCAGTCCGTCGGCAGCCTTGCGCAGGACGTCTTCACGGCGGCCCAGGAGCACCACCCGGTCTCCGTCCGCGGCGAACGCCTCCGCCGTCGCCAGGCCGATTCCGGTTCCGCCGCCGGACACCACCACACGTCGTCGCGCTCGCTGGGTCATGCCGCTCCGCCCTCGTCCTTGAGTGTGAATGCTGGTCACATGTGCGTACGGGGTGCGACGCTACGGAGGCCGCCGGGTGGCGTCAAGTGGCTTGATATGAAGCGTGGTTGACCTGCGGATTCGTTTCGTCGCGCAGGCGGGTGGGCAAGGATCGTGCAGCGTTTGTCCCGGTCCACCGGGCCGGGGGAGACCGGGGGAGGGGGAGCGCTGTGCGTGACCATGTACGGACGGCGGACGGGCGGGTGCTGCGCGTCGAGGTCTCGGGGGATCCGCGTGGTCGCCCGGTGTTCCTGCTGCACGGGATGCCCGGCAGCCGGGTGGGACCCCGGCCGCGATCCATGTTCCTGTACCAGCGCGGCACGCGGCTCATCAGCTACGACCGCCCGGGGTACGGGGGTTCCGACCGTATGCCGGGCCGCCGTGTCGTCGACGTGGTGCGGGACGTGGCGGAGGTCGCCGACGCCCTGGGGGTGGAGCGGTTCGCGGTGGCCGGGCGGTCCGGAGGCGCGCCGCACGCGCTGGCGTGTGCCGCGCTGATGCCGGAGCGGGTGACGCGGGCCGCCGCGCTGGTCGGGCTGGCGCCGCGGAACGCGGAGGGGCTCGACTGGTTCGCGGGGATGGCGCCGTCGAACGTCAACGAGTTCCGGACCGCGTTCAACGATCCCGAGCGGTTCGTCGCGCGGCTGATTCCGCGGTCGGCCGCGATTCGGCGCGACCCGGTGCGGCTCCTGCAGGAGCTGCGGCACGAACTCACCGACGACGACCGGCAGATCGTCTCGGACAACACCATTCGGTCGATGCTGCTCCGCAACTACCGTGAGGCGTTGCGGACTTCGCCGTACGGGTGGATCGACGACGCGCTGGCGCTGACCGGGCACTGGGGGTTCGATCCGGCGCAGATCCAGGTGCCGGTGCTGTTGTGGCACGGCGTGAAGGATGTCTTCTCGCCGGCGTCGCACTCGTCCTGGCTCGCCGCCCGGATTCCGCGGGCCACGGCCGTCCTCGAACCGACCGCGGCGCACTTCGCGGCGTTGCGGGCCCTGCCGAAGGTACTGACGTGGCTGCTGGCGGACACTCGGGTTCTCGCCCCCTCCGCCCCTGCCCTCCCCCACTCTCGGCTTCGCTCGAGCGGGGGGACCCCCATCGTACCTGGGGGCTGCCGCCCCCAGACCCCCGCTTAAAAGATTGCGCAGTTCCCCGCGCCCCTTTTCAGGGGCGCGGGGAACTGCGCGAAAAACCCGACCCCCAGCCCCTCACACCGCCAGCGGCTCCAAGTCCCGGTAAATGCGGCGCTCGTCCGCCGCCACCCGGGTCATCCCGTTGTCGTCGCCCAGCAGCGTGCGCAGTTCGCCGAGGGCTTCGTCACGGAGGCGGCGGGCCTCGTCCTTGTGGCCCAGCGCGGCGAGCGTGAGCGCGGAGTTGGTGACGATGGCGAGGGTTTCCGGGTGGTGGGCTCCGAGGACCGCACGGAGTTTGACGACCGCGTTCTCCTCCAGCTTGCGGGCCTCGGCGAGGCGGCCCTGGTCGGCGAGGACGTTGGCGTAATTGATGCCGGTGAAGAGGGTGTGCGGGTGCTGTTCGCCGAGTACCTCGCCCATGCGGCGCAGGACTTGGCGGAAGACGGTTTCCGCTTCCTCGGTGTCGCCGCAGCCCCAGTGGAAGATGCCGAGGTTGTTCAGCGCGGCCTGGGTGTAGGGGTGGGCCTCACCCGGGACCTTCATGTACTCGGCCAGCGCCTCCCGGGCGACCTCGCGCGCGGCCTCCCGCTCATCCGCGGCGAACAGATCGGCCGCCATGTTCAGATCGCAGGCGAGCGAGTCGGGGGTCGACGTCGGGTACTGCGCCCGGTACTGCGCGCGCGTCGCCGTCGTCAGCCGGCGCGCGTCCTCGAACTGTCCCGCCCTGCGCAGCGACACGGCCAGTGACTTGGCGCAGCTCAGCGTGCCGGGGAACTCCTTGCCGAGGATGCGCTTGTGCGCGTCGTAGGCGCGGGAGAGGAGGGAGACCGATTCCGTGTAGCGGCCGACCTCCCGTAGGTCGCGGCCCAGGCGCGCGGCCGACGCCAGCGTGTACGGGTGGTCGGGGCCCAGCACCTCGATGCGGCGGTCGTAGGTGTCCTGGTCGAGGACGCGGGCCTCGCCGTAGCGGCCGACCATGCGCAGCGCGAGCGCGAGATTGTTGGCGGCGCTGAGGGTGCGGCGGTGCGACTCGTGGAAGATCTGGCTGAAGCCTTCGTGCGCCTCGCGCGCGAACTCCACCGCAGACCCGTACACACCGAGCGCCGCGAGGTCACTGGCGAGGCCGGACATGGTCACGTAGGTGTGCGGGTGCGAGGGGCCGAGTACCCGCTTCTGGCGTTCGAGGAGTTCGGTGTTGATCTCCCGGGCCTCCACGTAACGGCCCTGCGAGCGCAGCACGTTGCCCAGCTGGCAGCGCAGATACAGGTACTGCACGTCGTCCTCGCCGAGTATCGGCTTCCAGTGGTCGAGGAGCTCCTCGGCGAGTGCCTGGGCGCCGGGGAACTCACCGCGCTTCCACAGATAGCGGACGCGGTCGATGAGCAGCCTCCGGGTCTCCGCCTCGGTGCAGTTGCGGGCGTCGGAGGCGCTCAGGTGCGGCCAGATGACCGCGAACCGCGGCCAGGTCTCGGGGTCGTCGATCGGCTCGTCGCCGTCGGGCCGGCAGCCCGCGAGCACCGTGTGCACGACATGCCGGGCGTGCCGCTGCTCCTCCTCGGTCAGCTGCGAGCGGATCACCGCCTGGACCAGCCGGTGCACCTGGATGCTGTTGCTGACCTGGTCGACCTTGGCGAGCGCGAACCGGCCGATCTCCCGGATCACCCGGCCGAGCAGCAGACTCTCCTGGAGGGCGGGGTCGTACGGCTTGAGGGCGTCGATCATCTCCTTGCTGTAGAGCAGGTGCGAGGAGATCGGTTCGGCGGCCAGGAACGCGCAGAGCTGCAGCAGTCGTACGGAGGCCGGGGAGCGTTCCCGGAGCCTCGCTATGGAGATGTTCCAGGTCGCCGCCACCGTCTTGGGGTAGTCGGCGGGCTGGTTGAGGTCCAGCACCTCCGTCGTCTGCTCGGCCAGCTGCCGCAGGTACTCCTCGATCGGGGTGGCCGTCTCGGCGAGCCAGGCCGCCGCCTGTTCCACGGCCAGCGGCAGGTCGCCCACCGCGATCGCCACCTGGTCGGCCTCCTCGGCGGTGAGCCCCGAGGCGCGCCGGGTGAGGTGTTCCACGCTCTCCTCGCGCAGGAACACGTCGATGGGCAGGGAGGCGCCCTGCTGCGCCCAGGCCTGGTTGCGGGAGGTGACGAGGATGTGCCCGCCGCCTCCGGTCGGGAAGTAACGGGTGAGCCGTGCGGGGTCGTCGGCGTTGTCGAAGACCAGGATCCAGCGTTTGGTCGGCGCGCCGCGCCCCAGCATCTGCACGGCTTCCTGGCTGGCCAGGTTGATGTCCTCGCCGCCGGGCGCCCCGATGCGGGCGGCGAGCTCGGCGAGTGAGGAGACGACGTTTCCGGGGTCCTCGGCGGAGATCCACCACACGAGGTCGTAGTCCGCCATGAACCGGTGCACGTACTCCAGCGCCACCTGCGTCTTGCCGACGCCGCCGAGTCCGAACAGCGCCTGCGGCTGCGGCAGGACGACGGAGATGCCGCCGCCGAGCTGGTCGCGGACCCGGTCCAGGATGACGTTGCGGCCGGTGAAGGTGTTGTTGCGCTGGGGCGCGTTCCAGATCGCCGGGGTGCTGCCGGGGAAGCGGGGACCCGAGGGCCCGCCGTCGAGGGGCCGGCCCGGCAGCTCGAGGACGCCGAGCAGCGCGGTGACGCACTGGGACTCGTCGAGCCGGTGCAGATCGACCGGGTTGTGGTCGAGATACGACTCCGGCAGCCGGACCTCGTCGACCCGCAGCGGGATCAGCGCGGCACCCGGGGCGTCCGTGCCGGACTCGATGAGGGCGCGCCACACGGCGTCGGCGTAGCGGGACTTGCGGAAGGCGTTCGACAGCAGGACGAGGTTGTGCGTGGCCGGGTCCTGGTGCTCGACGGGTCCGGTGGCGATGTCGTGCGGGATGACATTGCAGCCGGCGCGCTTGAGGAGGCCCTCGGTCCAGTCGGCCCACATGCGGTTCTCGGCCGCGTACGTGATGACGACGTCCGCCGCGGTGGTCATCGGCCGCCGCCGCAGGAACGCGTCGCGGCAGCGCAGCCGCACCGGCTCCGGCACCGGGGGCAGCGTGGTGACCTCGCCGTCCGAGATGACCGCGGTGAGCCGTTCGAAGGCGGACAGCAGCGAGTTGGCGATGCCGCTCTCGTCGCCGACGGTGGCGAGCGTCTCCTCGTAGGCGTAGTACGGGCGGTACGGGATCTCGACGGCACCCCAGTACGCGGTCAGCTCCTCGCCGCCGAGCTCCTCGCCCCCGAGCCCCTTGGGCAGCCCGTCGAACTTCAGCCGGGCCAGCGCCCGTCCCGCGTCGACCTTCTCCTTCTCGCCCTCGTCGATCCGCATCGGCACCGGCAGCACGCGGATCTTGCGCTTGCGGTAGCCGTCCTCGACGCTGCGGGCGACGGCCGCCGCGCCGTCGAGGGACTGGTCGCTGAGCGTGAAGCAGTCCACGAGTACGTCGGGCATCTGCATGGTGCAGATGTCGGCGTTGTCCGAGAGCCCGGTCCGGCTGTCGATCAGGACGTAGTCGTACGAGGCCTTCATGTCGTCGCGCAGCGCGTCGAGGAACAGCCCGCCGCCCAGCCGCTCGTAGAAGTTGTCCCACTCGAAGGAGGACACGGTCGCGGAGTACGAGCGGTCCTGGCGCCCGGCGGAGAGGAAGTCGAGCGAACCGCCGTCCACGAAGCGCAGCCCGAGCCGCTCGGGGGTCAGTGAGATGGCGTGCTGCTCCACCCGCGCGTAGTCCAGGTGCCAGGCGCCGGAGCGCTGGGTTCCGGTGGTCGCGGCCCAGGCGTACTCGTTGATGATGTCGATGACACCGGTGGTGGCCGCGAGCGCGTTGGGGTCGAGGAAGGGGTGGAAGAAGCGGTGCAGACCCGGAGCCTCCAGGTCCCAGTCGACGGCCAGGACGCGTTTGCCGTTGGCGGCGAGGATCCACGCGGTGTTGGCCAGGGCCATCGTCCGGCCGGTGCCCCCTTTGTACGAGTAGAAGGTGATGATGCGTCCGTCCTGCGCGGCCGTCATGCTTCTTCTCCTCCGTGGTCGGATCCGCCTTCGGGCAGCGGCGGGTGGGTGGGGCCCGTGGTGGGGCCCATCAGACGGGGCCTGCGGATCGGCGGGCCCGGGGGCGGATGCGCCTCGGCGTGCTTGAGGTACTGCCGGGTCGCGTGCGCGACGACGGCCGGCAGGACGTCGGTGAAGGCCTTCAGAGTGGGTACGCCGTTGACGGCGACCCGGCAGTCGGTGCGCCGCCCCCGGTCCAGGATCAGCGGCAGCGTCCGCTCCAGGTCCGCCGCGAGCTTGCGGCCCTCCTCGCCGTGGCACTGGATGTCGGCCCGGTTCCAGGGGACGATCGCGCTGACCCAGGGGCGGGCGTTCGCGTCGAAGGCCTTGAGTCTGCGCGTGCGTTCCTCGTCGGTCAGCGCCCACCGGTCGATGAGCAGGATGCCGGGGTGGCTCGGCGCCGCCTTGTCGGAGTCGTCCGTCACCAGGCTCTCGCCGGTGTCCTCGTCGTCGAAGGACGACACCGTGATCCGGTAGTCGAGGGAACGGATCAGCTCCTCGGCGAGCGAGGGCAGCGGGCGGGTCGACTCCGAGTGGTACGGATTCCAGTCCTGCGCGTCCTCGCCGTACGGGCGGGCGTCGCGGTGCTCGGGGATGCTGTGCCGGGTGGGCGCCGCCACCGTCAGATGGATGCTCCGGGGGCCCTCGCCGCGCGGCTTGAACGCGCTCGGCGTGCTCTCGTACGGGCGGGGCCTGCTGGACGGCAGCGGCGACTCGTGGGCGACCCGCACGATCCGCTGGGCGAGCCCGAGGACGGTCTCCTCGTACTCGTCGTGCAGCCGGTTGAGCTTGATCAGACCGTAGATCCCGTTGGCCGCGTACCGGTCGCCGAAAGCCCCGTGATCCACGTGTATATGCCGTACGGAGTCGGGGAGTTGGGCGTAATCGATATGCGTCCACAGTGCGGGGACGATGGCCGGCACGGCACCGGAACCGGTCGCCCGCGCCCGCAGAATACGTTCATTGAAAGCGAACCATTCCCGACCGCAACTCTCACTCGTGAAGTACCGCGGCGAGAACAGCGGCACGAACACCCGGCACGTCGCGAGATTCTCACTGAGCTTTTCCGGCCATCCGTCCCCCGAGCGCATCTCCCGGTCCATGAATCCGGCGGGCGCGCCCGCCGGAAGATCCGTGAGCGCCATGATGTGGTCGCACAGGTCCGTGAAGAGGACGTGCACCCAGTGATCCGGATCGCCGCCGCCGGGCCCCCAGGCCGGCGTGTGGGCGTAACTCAGGAAGAAATATGGCCGGTTGTCCGAAGCCCGTTCAGGTATGTCCACGCGCCCCCCTGCCTGTGGATGAGCCCCTACGGGATGTTCGGTTCACCTGGCCGGAACCCACAATCTTCCCGACCGAGCGCCCGCACGGGTCGCCTCTTTCACGTCAATCCATGGCGATATTCAGACATCTGGACACCGGCCTGGTCGACCGCTTCCCGCATCCCGAGGAGCAGTACCGCTTTCCCCGCCATTTCCCGTTCCGTCACGAGATCACGCGGCAGCCGCGCCCCGATCGCCCCGAAGTCCCCGTCGTACAGCACGATGTCCTCGTACGCGGTCCAGTGGCCCTTCTCGACCGTCACACAGTGGTACGCCCGTCGCGCGGGCGCGGGCCGCATCCGGTACTCGGCGAGATGGAACGCGCTGCACACCTCGAACCCCACGCGGAACAGCAGGACTTGGGCGTCGGCGGCGTACAGCCGCGCCAGCGGGGAGCGCTCACCGAGATGGCAGTGCGGATCGTGCTGGCCCAGCAGCTCCCCGGCCCGGGGGCCGAGCCCGGCCAGCGAGGTGTGCGGATGCCCGCTGCGCACGGCGCCCGGGGTGGTCCGTACGCACTCGGCGAGCACGCCCATCGTCGGGCAGGGCGTCGTATCGGGATCGAACGGGGGCGCCGACGCCCGGAACACCGCCTCCTCGTCCTCGGACATGCCGTCGGTGAGCGCCTTGTACGCCCGGGAGGTGAAGGAGTTCTCCGGCGAGAAGGCGGGCACGACGAGCGTGCCGTCGGGGCCGAGCGCGTCGAGCAGCGCGTCCCGTACGTGGGTGTCGCGCAGCCCCGCACCGCCGAGGGAGGCGTGGACCATGAGGATGCCGCCGGGGCGCACCCCCAACTCGGCGAATAAATGAGCCAGTTGGGTGCGATCAGTCACGGTGGCCCGCCCACTCGGCCCGCAGTTCCTCGGCCAACACCGCGCCCGTCTCGGTGAGTTCGCCCTGAGATCGGGTGGCCAGCTGCTCCAGGGCGCGGCCCGTCCGCTCCAGCGCGGCGGCGCGCGCGTCGTCGTCGCCCTTCCAGAAGGCGGCGTTGCCGAGCTCCCGGCTCGCCTCGTCGAGCAGCCGTCCGGCCCTGCTGCCCGGCACGTTCAGATCCGCCGTCTCCCGCAGCGCCGCGAGCCGCGCCAGACGTCCGGTGCGCGGCAGTTCACGCACGAACTCCTCCGGCTCGAAGTCGACGGCCACGCCCACCGCGCCGAGCCCGTGCGCGCCGAGCCGCACTCCGGCGCCCGCCACGAGCGGGGTGACCGTGGTGGCGAGCAGCGCGTTGACGTCGTCACGCCAGCCGGGCTCGCGCTCCTCCATCAACTCGTAGGCCGTGCACAGCCGTTCGGTGAACCTGGCGAGCTCGTCGGGGTCGAGGGGCGGGGTGACGCGGGCGGGGTAGCAGTCGCGCAGGGGGTCGGCGTCGTCGAGGAGCAGCGGGGTGCCGTCCGTGAGGGTCATGGGGTGCAGGGGGCGCCATGGAGCGGGGGTGTCCTCGGGGCCGCACTCCTCGCCCGTGGTGGTACGCACCCGGAGCCGGCCGGCGGTCACGGTGACTTCGAGGCGGCCCCCTTCCGGGAGCGCGAGGGTCCCCAGGGTGGGGAGGTGCAGCTCGGGGGCGGTCTGGTCCCAGGTGAGCTTGAGGTCGGCCCGTGCGCGGACGGCGACCGCGACGATCGCTGAGGCGAGCGGCGCCGGGGTGGTGACCCGGTCGTGCAGACAGTGCTTCAGCGCGGTGTGCAGATAGGGGTGGGCGAGGATCTCGTCGACCTCGGGCGTCGCGTCCGGCGTGCCGTCCAAGTACAGGAAGGCCCGCCACATTTCGTCCCAGTCCGGCTCTCCGGAGTGCCGGGCCACCGCGTGGGAGAGCGAGTGCCGATTCAACTCACCCTGAGCAAAACGGAGTTCGTCCCGGTCGCGGACGGCCGGGCTGAGGGTGTGGTCGGTGATGCGCTCGGCCACGCCGTCGACGAAAGCGCGCAGGTCGGAACAGAAAACGGACGGATTGTCGAAGCCGCGGCCGCTGCTGTACCGGTGGGCGTAGAGGCCTCCGCCGCACGATTCGATCACCGGGCAGCGGCGGCAGGTCGCGCTGACACCGGCGAGGCCCAGCTGGCGGGCGCGGACGCCGGGATGCCGCGCGAACTCCGCGAAGCGATGCTGGAAGACGTCGTAACCGGTCGCCGGTGCCCCGTCGTACGCCGTCTTCAGCGAGTCCGCCTGCTCGAAACTGCCGTCGGTCTCCACCACCGCGAGATCGCTCGGCGCGAGCCCCATCGCCTCCGTCAGGCTCGGCCCGCCCCGCAGGGTGCTGAGGACCGACTCGAAGGTCCGCACCGAGACGGTGCGCCCCTGCCGGTCCCACCGGTCGAAGATCTTGAGCAGCCAATCGGCGTACGCGGTGGGCGAGTCGACCGGCCTGGGCGGTGGACTGTCCCAGGTGGAGTGCGGCAGCAGATAGTCGATGCGGGGCGGATGCAGGGCAGCGAGCGCGTCGTGCACGGCGACGGGGTCGTTGACCACGTCCACGGTGCACAGCAGACCGCTGTAGAGATGCCGGTACTCGGGTGTGCGCAGCAGCTCGATCGCGCGCAGCACCCGGTCGTAGCTGCTGCGCCGCCGCCGATCGCGTCGGTGCCGGTCGTTGGCTGCACGGTCGCCGTCGAGCGAGATGCTGACCTTGACGCCGAATTCCTTGAACACATCGAGATGGCGCGTGTTGAGCTGCACGCCATTGGTGTGAATACGGAGATCGAGAGCGGTCACCGGGGCGATGGTTCGAGTGAGTTCCGCACAGATGTTTCTCATACGGACGGGACCCACGAGAAGAGGTTCGCCACCGTGAAGGATCACGGAAACGGAGGGTAGTTTTTGTTCTTCCGCATAGTCCGCGAATCGCCGGGCCACTTTTCCGAGCGTTTCTTCGGAAATGAAGGTCGGGCGGCCTTTCCAGCTCTGATCGGCATGCTCGTACACATAACAGTGATCACAGGCGAGGTCGCATCGACTGTGGATCTTGAGGACGAACTGCTGCAGCTTCACGGGGTGAGAATAGTGCCGACGGAGGGTTGCTTGTACCGCCAACCCCTTGATCGGTCAAGGCGGTTGAGGGCTCCGGCGCACGCGCGCGGGCGCACCGGGCGGTCGTCGTACCGCCGGATGCGCCCGTGCCGAAGTCTGCGTGATCTACGGCGCCTACAGCGCCGAGTCAAAAGTGATCGGCTTGACCGGACGTCGTCCGGGGATGTCCGTCACTCGACCGGCGGACCTCACGGCGGCAGCCCCGAGCGGGTCGATGGCCGACAGGGGCGTGTGCGGTCGGCGCACGGGCCTGGGGGCGGCGGAGTGGTGCGTCGCCGGCGTCACCGAAAGGTTCATTTTTTGGGACTTTCGTTGGGTTGAGTGACTGTCGAGGCGGAGGCTATCAGTTGGATCTCTGGTGCGGGGTTGATTCTTCCTAGATTTCATGCTTAGCGCCGAGTCCGGGTTTACGCAATCGGAGCGGGGCCGACAGTGTGAATCCGATTTCCCGGCGACGCGAAGGCTCGGCCGGGGAGACGTCAGTTCGGCGGGTGTCGGTTGCGAGGAGCGGTGACGGCTCACATCGCTGGTGCTCACAGCGGTGACGGCTCACCTCGGTGGTGCTCACAGCGGTGACGGCTCACCTCGGTGGTGCTCGCAGCGGTGACTGCCAGGTGACCGTGGTGCCCGCTCCGCCGTCCTCCGTGGTGCCGTCGTCGTGGACGGTCAGTCGGACGCCGGCGCGGCCGTCGGGCAGGGTCGCCGTCGCGTCGACCGTGACGTCGATGCGGGACACTCCGGCGCGGCGGGACGCGGCGGCCAGCGCGCGGCGCAGGCTCGCGAGCAGATGACCGGCCACGGACTCCGGGATACGGTTCTCCACGGCGCCGGTGAACCGTGTGGACGGCTGGAAGCCGAGCACCGCCGCCGCCCCGGCCGTCTCGCGCAGCACCTTGCCGCGGAACGTGGTGGGGGCGTCCGCCGGCGGCTGCTGCAGCGCGAAGATGGCCGTGCGGACCTCCTGGATGGTGGACTGCAGCTCGTCGACCGCCCGGCCGAGCGTGGCGTGCACGTCCTCGCCCGAGCCGCCGGATTCCATGTCGCCGCCGGCGCCCGCGCTCCTTCGCTGCGTGGATTCGAGCATCATGCCGGTCGCGAACAGGCGCTGGACGACCAGATCGTGCAGATCGCGGGCGATGCGGTCACGGTCCTCGTAGACCGCGAGGCGCTCACGGCTGTGCTGGGCGTCGGCGAGGACCAGGGCCAGCGCGGCCTGCGAGGCGAACTGCGTGGCCAGCAGCCGTTCCACGGAGGTGTACGGCCGGTCGCCGCGCCGGCGGGGGAGCGCGAGCGTGCCGATGAGGCGGCCGCCCGCCTGGAGGGGGAGCATCATGCTGGGCCCGAAGCGCGTCCGTACGTGAGTCGTCATCCGGGGGTCGGTCGCCGAGTCCTCGATGAACACCGGCTCGCCGCCGAGGAGTTGTTCAAGGACCGGGCTGCCGGGCGCGATCGTGGTGCCCACGATGTCGCCGGGGTCGTCAAGCGTGGACGCGGTCACGATCTCCATGCCGCCCTCCGCCGTCGGCTGGAGGATGACGCCCGCCGCGGCGTCGGCGAGGACCCGGGCCCGGTCGGCCACGGTCGTCAGCGCGTCGGCGGCGTCCTCACCGGTGAGCAGCGCGGTGGTGACGGCCGCCGCGCCCTGGATCCACCGCTCGCGCTGCCTGGCCGTCTCGTACAGCCGGGCGTTGGCGATCGCGATGCCCGCCTGGGCGGCGAGGACGCGCAGCAACTGCTCGTCCTGGTCGGTGAACGGGCCGCCGGACTTCTCGGCGAGACACAGGTTCCCGAACACCTCGTCGTGGACACGGATGGGTACGCCCAGAGAGTCGTCCGTCCGCCCGATGAAGCTCCTTCGGCCGGACTCGGGCAGCTCCGCCGTACCGATCTCCATCAGCCCGTCGTGCCCCGGGTCGACCACGCCCAGCGCCGCGTACCGGGCCCCCGTCAGCTCGGCGGCGCCGTCCACGATGCGCTGGAGCGTGGCCCGCAGTTCGAGGTCGGTACCGACGCTGAGGACGGCTTCCAGGAGGGCCGGGAGGCGGGGGACGGGGTCGGTCACGCGAGGCCCCTGGGACGCCGGGCCGTCAGCTCACCAGCGGGTCGAGAACCAGCGGCTCGATCTTGCCCTCCAGCATGTAGCCGAGCCCCTGCACGGCACACACGTCGGGCCGCTCGGCGATGTGTACCGGCATGCCTGTCGCGTGCCGCAGCATCTGGTCGAGACCCGGCAGCAGCGCGCTGCCGCCGACCATCATGATCCCGCGGTCCGCGAGGTCGGCCACCAGGTCCGGCGGGCACGAGCGCAGCACCTTCCCGATCCCGTCGAGCACCGCGGTGAGCGGGGTCTGGATGGCATCGCGTACGGCGGCGGTGTCGACCTGCACGGAACGGGCCAGGCCGGTCGCCACATCCCGCCCGTGGATCTCCGTCGACGCGGGACCGTGCGGAGTGAGCCCGTTCCCGGAGAGGGCAAGCTGCAGGGGCCGTACGGCCTGACTGGGCAGCATCAGCTCGTGCTGATGCCGCAGGTGCTGCACGATCGCGTGGTCGACGGCCTCGCCGCCCACCGGGATGCGCTCGGCGGTGACGATCGAGCCCAGCGACAGCACGGCGAGTTGGGTCGCGGCGGCCCCGCACACCATGACCATGGTGGCTTCGGGCCGCTCCACGGGCAGACCGCACCCGACCGCGGCGGCGATCAGCGTGTCGACCAGCTCGACCCGCCGCGCCCCCAGCCCCACCAGCGTCTCGATCGCGGCGCGCTGCGCCAGCGGGTCGGCGTCGTGCGGGGTGCAGGCAGCGGCCCGCAGCCGCGGCTTGCGGCGCAGCGTGCGGCGCACCTTGTCGCCGAGCAGATGGCGCAGCATGCGCTGGGCCATCTCGATGTCGACGACGGTGCCGCCGGTCACCGGCCGGACGACACGGATGTAGTCGGGCGTACGGCCCGTCATCTTCTCGGCGAACTCGCCGACCGCGATCAGCGCGCCGGTCTTCGTGTTGATCGCGGCGACGCTCGGCTGGTCGACGACCAGACCCGCGCCCTTCACGTACACACGGGTCCGTGCCGCGCCCAGGTCGACGGCGAAGTGACAGCGGCGCAGCTGCTCCAGACTGACGGTCATGGCAGTTCCTCCCGAGAGCGCGGACCGTGGGACTTCGCCGGGCGGCGGTCCTCTCTCGCATCGTGCGGTCACCGGGGAGGGGGCGCCTTTCCTGAGGGGCCGGGTGGGGTGCCGCTGGATGGGTGGTCTCCGGCGGACTCAGTCGGTACGGAAGGCTGTGAGCACCGGCTCCAGGGTAGTGACGGTCTGTTCGCAGCCCGCGCGGATCAGACGCCGCTCGATCGTTTCGTTGCGGGCGTAGCCGACGAAGGGGAGTTGGATGGCCTGCGCGGCGCTCAGTTCGGCGACGGTGGATCCGATGAGTACGGCTTCCGAGGCGGCCACGCCCAGCTCGTTCAGGGCGCGGTGGAGGCAGCCGGGGTTCGGCATGAGCAGGGTGAGGTCGTCGCAACGCGCGTGGATTCCGCCGGTCACGGCGTTGGTCAGTCCCCGGGACTGCAGATAGGACATGACAGCGCGGGGTGAGGTGTCGGCGACGACGGCGGGGCCCGGCCGGTGGCGGCGAGGGTGCGGACGAGGGTGTCCGCGCAAGTGATGGGCCCTGCCGAAGGGACGGCCCTTGCCTCGATCCGGTGGAGTTCCCGGCGCAGAGGGTCGCCCAGCCGGTGGTGCGAGAACGCGCGCAGCAGGTCGAGAGGGTTGGTGTATCCCTCCACGAGCTCCGAGGACGCGCAGTCCGTCAGCAGGGGCTCGCCGCTCAGGGCCTCCTCGGGATTCCGCAGTTCCACGAGGAGGGCGGCGAGCTCGTGAGCGGCCCTGTCGGGCCCCACTCCGTCCCACAGCGGCGTCAGCACGCCGTCGAAGCCCAGGAGTACGCACTCGGCGCCCTGCAGGACGGCGGTCAGGGACCGCTGTTTCGCCTCCGCCCTGCGCTTCCGGCGGTTCCTCGCCGGGTCGGGCGGCGGGGGCTGCGGCGGCGTGGGCTGTCCCGGTTTCTGTGGCTCGTACCCGCCTGTCCTGGCGGGAAGCCGCCAGGGCGCCTTCCCGCCAGCTCCCGTCGACTCCCCCGCAACACAAGCCCCCCGACACTCTTCGCAGCGCAGCGACACAGCAGCCCGGGCGTCGACGAAGAGAGGGCACACATGACCAAAGGACCAGCGAGACGCGGGGCCGGACTGATGTCGGCCGGGCTCGTGCTCGCCCTGCTGCCGATGGGGCAGGCGGGCGCGCAAGAAGCCGGCTCTTCGCCGACCCGGGCCGCCTCCGCCGCCCGCACCGTCACCCTCGTCACCGGCGACAAGGTGACGGTCACCGACCTCGCCGGCGGCAAGAAGACGGTCACCGTCGAGCGCCCCAAGGGGGCCACCGGAGCCGTGCGCACCCAGGTGGCGAACGGCGCCGTCTCCGTCGTACCGGACGAGGCGCTGCCGTATCTGCGGGCGGGCACCCTGGACCGGCGGCTGTTCGACGTGAGCGAGCTGATACGTCAGGGGCTCACCGACCGGAAGACGGACGAGCTGCCGCTGATCGTGACGTACGAGAAGAAGAGCAGCACGGCCACTCCGCGTGGGGCGGAGAAGACGCGCGCGCTGCCGAGCATCCGCGGTGCCGCCGTCGAGGCGGACAAGGGGCGGACGTTCTGGCGGGCGAT
The DNA here is from genome assembly GCF_041053055.1 of Streptomyces sp. R41. Taxonomy (NCBI): domain Bacteria; kingdom Bacillati; phylum Actinomycetota; class Actinomycetes; order Kitasatosporales; family Streptomycetaceae; genus Streptomyces; species Streptomyces sp. R41. The sequence continues at coordinate 3,528,608 of NZ_CP163443.1, read as the reverse complement.
GACCCGCCAGGAGGGGATAGGCAAGGTCTGGCTCGACGGGCGCGTCAAGGCCGACATGGCCGAGTCCAACGCGCAGATCGGCACACCGAAGGCCTGGGAGGCCGGGCTCACCGGGAAGGGGGTCACGGTCGCCGTCCTCGACACCGGTGTCGACACCAGCCACCCCGACCTGGCGGACAGGGTCTCGCAGACCAAGAGTTTCATCGACGGACAGGAGGTCGCCGACCGCAACGGGCACGGCACCCATGTCACATCGACGGTCGGCGGCAGCGGTGCCGCCTCCGACGGTACGGAGAAGGGCGTCGCGCCCGGTGCCACGCTCGCCGTCGGCAAGGTGCTCAGCGACCAGGGTTCGGGCAGCGAGTCGCAGATCATCGCCGGTATGGAGTGGGCCGCCCGCGATGTGCACGCCAAGGTGATCTCCATGAGCCTTGGTTCCACCGAGGCCAGTGACGGCACCGATCCCATGGCCGAGGCGGTCGACACCCTGTCCGAGGAGACCGGCGCCCTCTTCGTCATAGCCGCCGGCAACACCGGCGCCCCCTCCTCCATCGGCTCGCCCGGCGCCGCCGACTCCGCACTGACCATCGGCGCGGTGGACTCGCAGGACCAGGCCGCCTACTTCACCAGCGCCGGACCGCGCTACGGCGACAACGCGCTCAAGCCCGACCTCTCCGCACCCGGCGTCGACATCCTCGCCGCCCGTTCCCAACTCGTGGACGGCAGCGGCTACTACACCTCCATGAGCGGTACGTCGATGGCGACGCCGCACGTCGCGGGCGTGGCCGCGCTGCTCGCCGAGAAGCACCCCGACTGGACCGGCGCCCAGCTGAAGGACGCGCTGATGTCGACGTCGAAGCAACTCGACGCGTCCGCCTATGTGTTGGGCTCGGGACGGTTGAGCGTGCCCGATGCCGTCGACGCTGCCGTGACCGCCACGGGCAGTGCCGACCTCGGCTTCTACAGCTGGCCGTACGACACGAACAAGCCTGTCACGAGGACGGTGACGTACAGCAATTCATCCGACGCCGCGGTCGAGTTGCGCCTGGCCGTGCAGGGCGCCGCCGAGGGTGTCGCGACCCTCGCCGATTCCACGCTCACCGTGCCCGCGCACGGCACCGCCTCCACGACGGTGACGGGTGACGGCTCCAAGGCGCCCGTCGGCAACACCTCCGGGCAGATCGTCGCGTCCGTCGCCGGCACCCCCGTCGCGCACACCACGTTCGGGCTGGTCAAGGAAGAGGAGCGGTACACGCTCACCGTGCACGTCAAGGACCGGGAGGGCGCCGCCACCGCCGCCGACCTCGTCGTCCAGCAGCTCGCCGAGGGCGTCGACGCCTACCCCGCGCCGGTCGGTGACTCCGGCACCCTGAAGCTCCGCCTGAAGCCGGGGACGTACAGCCTCACGTCCTTCCTCGACGTGCACGGCAGCCACGGCCGGGACTCGCTCGGGCTCGGTTTCCTCGCGGCGCCCGAGATCACGCTCGACCAGGACCGCGAAGTCACTCTGGATGGGCGGCAGTTGAGAGAACTGAAGGCGAAGGTCGACCGGCGGACCGAGACCAGGCAGCTGCTGATGGAGTACGACCGGAACGCGGGCGGCTCCGACCTGTTCGGCGCCGTGCAGGTGCCGGTGAAGTACGACAGCGTCTTCGCCGCGCCGACCGCGAAGGTGACCAAAGGCGGCTTCGAGTACCGGACGGTGTGGCGGCTCGGCAAGCCGCTGCTGGAGGTCGACGGCATCGGTGAGGCGGTCGTCCAGCCGGGCGGCACGCTGATCGAGGGGCGGAGCAGGCTGCCGCTGGTCGATGTCGGGGACGGAGTCTTCACCGGCAAGGACGTGCGCGGCAAGGCCGTGCTCGCCCGGCTCGCCGACGGTGTCGAACCCGCCGCTCTCGCCCAGGCCGCTCAGGACGCGGGCGCCAAGGCCCTGTTCGTCACCGACGACACGGCCGGGCGGCTCAACGCCTGGTTCGGCACGGACGACAACGCGGACCGGCCGCTGCAGATCGCCACGGTGAGCGCGGCGGACGCGGCACGGCTGCGGGCGGCCAGAAGCGCCGACATGACCGGGACGCGCAACACCCCGTACGTGTACGACCTTTCCGAGGGCCACGCGGGAGCCATTCCGCGCGGTGACCTCACGTACGAGCCCGGCAAGGGCGAACTCGCCGTGCTGGACGCCAGGTTCCACGCGGCGCGGCCCGTGTCGGGCGGCGAGTTCCGCTACTCGATCACCGACGCCTTCCCCATCGGCATCGGCTTCCAGGAGCGGATCGACTACCCGGCCGAGCGGACCGACTATGTCTCCACAGGTGCCGGGCAGTTGTGGCACGAGTCCGTCGCCGTCGGGCCGGGCACACTGGAGGAACGCAGCGGACTGATCACCTACCGGGGCGGCACGCACTCGACCCTCGACTGGTTCAAGCCCGTCTGGCACCCCTGGCTCGGCACCGGACTCGGCTGGGGCCAGCAGCGCGCGGGCAACCAGATCCAGTTCAACACGCCTGGCTGGGGCGACTCCGGGCCCGACCACACGGGCTTCGGCGACGTGTGGAGCGACGACACCGGGATGACCCAGTTCACGGAGGTGTACCAGGACGGTTCGCTGGTCGACCGGCGGATGAGCTCCGGCGCGTACGTCTGGGACGCGCCCGCCGACGAGCACACGTACAAGGTCGTCACGGACACGACCCTGGACGCTGACCGCTGGAAGCTGTCCACGAAGGGCCACTCCGAGTGGACCGTCCGATCGGCGGCCACCCCCGAGGACCACTTCACCTTCCTGCCGCTCCTCAACCTCGGCTACGACATCGACACCGACCTCGCGGGCGATGTGCGCGGCGGCAGCCGGGTGCCGGTGGGGATCTACGCCGAGTATGTGAAGGGTGCGCCGGACACGGGGACCATCGAGGGCGGGAAGCTCGAAGTGTCGTACGACGACGGGAATACGTGGAAGGAGGTGCCGTCGGTTCCGCTCTCCGGCGGCAAGGCGTCCTGGAAGGGGACTCTGAGCGTGCCGCGCGACGCCGAGTTCATCTCCCTGCGGGCCTCGGCGCGTGACGACCAGGGCGGATCCGTCCGGCAGGAGATCATCCGGGCGGTGGGAGTGCGGTAACCGGCCCCCTGCGTGCGGGCGGCGCCGGCTTCCCTTGGGAGGGGGGAGCCGGCGCCGCCGATCCGTTCACTTCCCGGTGTTCTCCGTGATGCCCCGGATCACCCCCAGGTCCAGCAAGTCCTGGGGACGGATGCGGAGTTGGTCGGCCGTCGCTTCGACCTCTTCAGGGGACCGCTTCAGGATCGCGGCCGCGAGCTCCGGGGCGATGACCGAGAAATAACTGTCGGGCGTGGCCCAGGTGTTGCCCAGAGCGGCCAGCGCGAGCGCGCCGCCCGAGCCGCCCTCGCCGATCACCAGCGTGGTGACGGGCGTACGGGCGGTGGCCACCGCGGCGAACAGGTCCGCGATCGCCGCGCCGGCGCCCTGCCGCTCCGCGTCGGCGTCGTTGGCGGCTCCCGGCGTGTCCACCAACGTCAGTACGGGGATGCCGAGTCGGCCCGCGAGCCGGATCAGCCGGGCGGCGGTGCGGTAGCCGGCGGGCCGGGTCGCGGTCCCGCACTGGGCGGCGTAGGCGAGGGGCCGCCCGTCCCGCGCGAGACCGAAGCCGCACAGCATGCCGTCGTCCGTGCCGCCGCAGCGGTCTCCGCTGATGGCTGCCCGGCGTGTGAAGTACGCGTCCAAGTAGGCCTCGGCGCGAGGGCGTTCGGGGGAGCGGGCGCGCCGGACGGCGTCCCAGCCGCTGGCGGGGAGGTCGAGTGCGCCCAGGGCGGGCGGGGCGGGCGCGGCCTCGGCCGACGGCCTGGTGAGCAGGCCCAGCCACAGCGTGAGCGTGCCCCGCAGCTCCTCCGGTCGTACGACGGCGTCCACCGCCCCCGCCGCCAGCTGGGCCTGAGCCGTGTACGCCGCCGGGTCCGCGTCGGGCGGGCGGACCCGGGAGCCCGCGAAGCCCACCTGGACGCCGGGCAGCGCCAGGGTCACATCGGCGCCCGCGCCCAGCGTGGCCCAGCCGCCGCCCGTCGTCGGGTCCCGCAGCACGGCGATCTGGGCGAGCCCGGCCTCGCGGTTGAGAGCCGACTGATGGGCCACGCGCTGGAGTTGGCTGAGCGCGAGCATGCCCTCCTGCATCCGGCTGCCGCCCGTGGCGACGAACGAGACGACGGGGAGACGGTGCTCGCGAGCGTGGGTGTACGCCGCCTGGAGGCGGTCGCCGGTGCGCTCGCCGAGCGAGCCGCCGAGGAAGCCGAACTCGAAGGCGATCAGCACGGCGGGGGTGTCGCCGATGGCCGCGGTGCCGCAGACGACGGACTCCTCCTCGCCGGTACGGGCGGCGGCGCGGGCGCGCGAGTCGTCGTACCCCTGCCAGGAGAGTGGGCCATTGGGCTGGAACTTCCTTATGGGGGACGGGAGTTCTGTGAAGGTGTCGGCGACCAGGGCGATGGTCTCGCGCGCCGAGAACCGCTCAGTCACGCGGCAGCGCCCGCTTCAGGATCTTGCCCATGTCGTTGCGGGGCAGGGACTCGAGGAAGCGCACGGTGCGTGGCCGCTTGTGCGGGGCGAGGCGGCGGGCCACGTGGTCGGCCAACTCCGCTTCTGGTGGCGGTGATTGGGGGTCCGCGGGGACGATCCAGGCCACGATCCGCTCGCCCAGATCGTCGTCGGGCTCACCGGTGACGGCGGCCTCGCGTACCGCCGGATGCTCGAGCAGCGCGTTCTCGATCTCCCCGGCGCCGATCTTGTAGCCGCCGCTCTTGATCAGGTCGGTGGCCTTGCGGCCGACGATGCGTACCGAGCCGTCGGGGTCGAGGACCGCCATGTCGCCGGTGCGGAACCAGCCGTCCTCGGTGAACGCGGCGGCGGTGGCGTCGGGCCGGTTCAGATACTCGGTGAAGAGGTTCGGCCCGCGGACCTGGATCTCGCCGACGCTCTCGCCGTCGTACGCGCCCGTGGGGGTGCCATCGGTGTCGTACCCGGCGATCGTCGATCCGTCCTCCTCGACGAGCCGCAGGTCGACGCCGGACAGCGGCATCCCGACGGTGCCGGGGCGCGCCGCACCGTCCACCCGGACGCTCGTGATCATCAGAGTCTCGGTCATGCCGTACCGCTCGACGACCCGGCTCCCGGTCGCGGCCGTGATCCGCTCGTGGTCGTGCACGGGCAGCGCGGCGGAACCCGACACGAGGAGCCGCGCCCGGCCGAGCGCCTTGGCCAGCTCCACGTCCTCGGCGAGCGCCTCGGCGAGCCGGTGGTACATCGTCGGCACCCCGAACAGCATCGTCGCGCCGTCGTTCAGCTCCCGCGCGACGCCCTCCGCGCTGAACCGCCCCAGATGCCGTACTGACCCGCCGCGCCGCAGCGGCCCCAGAATGCCGAGGATCAGCCCGTGCACATGGAACAGCGGCAGTCCGTGCACGAGCACGTCGTCGCCCGTCCACTGCCAGGCGTCGGCCAGCGCGTCCAGGGTCGAGGCGATGGAGCGACGCGGGAGGACGGCGCCCTTGGGCGGGCCGGTGGTGCCGGAGGTGTAGATGATGAGGGCGGGGGCGGCGGGGTCCGCCTCGGCGGGCGGTACGGCCGTTCCAGGGATGTGCGTCTGGATGTCGATCCGCTGCAACGCCCGTACGGCCTCCGGCAGTTCGTCGCCCGAACCGGCGAGCACCATCGACGGCGCACTGTCGCCGAGAATGTGCCCGAGCTCGCCCTCGCCCGACTTCGGGTTGAGCGGTACCGCCGGCACCCCGGCGAGGAGGGCGGCCACGACACCGACGGCTGTCTCCAGGGTCGGTGTCGCCCATACGGCGACCCTCCCGGCACCGCCGAGCCGCCCGGCCAGTTCACCCGCCGATGCGGCGAGCTCCGCGTACGTCAGGGACCGATCACCGAAACGCAGCGCGGACCGCTCCGCGACCGAACCGCCCGCCAGGGCCGGGAAGAGGGAGGACACACGTACTCCTTGCCAGTAGGGGACTCTCTGCGGGCACTGTCACAACCGTTCCCGTTCCTACACGATGACGCTCCTGTAGTGGGTGGTGAGTCGCCCGTCCGCGTCCAGGACGTGGAACGCCAGCGCGGGCGGCAGGTCCAGGTGGACGTGGTCGTCCGGGTGGGCGCGGTGTTCCCACGGGAGGCGGCTGGTCGAGACGACGCCGGGTGCCACCAGGAGGGGGAGGCCCGCGAAGGTGGTGGCCGCCGGGGTGTGGGCGTGGCCGGTGAGGAAGGCGGTGAGATGGGGGTGGCGGGCGGTCAGGTCGGCGAGGGGCCGCTCGTCCAGGAGGCGGATGCCGTCGACGTACGGCATGTTGAGGGTGGTCGGTGGGTGGTGGAACGCGACCAGGACGGGGGTCGTGGCCTGTGTGAGGACGTCGTCCAGCCAGGTCAGGGTCTCGTCTTCCAGGTGGCCGTGGTCCTTGCCCGGTACCGAGGAGTCGCACAGGGCCAGGGTGAAGCCCGGCGCGTGGTGGACCTGGTTGACCGGGCCCGGCGCGGCGGGGCGGCCGAGCAAGTGCTCGCGGAACGCGGCGCGTTCGTCGTGGTTGCCGGGGCAGACCAGGACCGGGTGCCGGGAAGTGAGGAGCCGACGGACCTCCTCGTACTCGGACGGCAGGCCGTGGTCCGCGATGTCTCCCGTGACGAGGACGGCGTCCAGGTCGTGGGGGAGGTCTTCGAGGTACGCCATGACAGCCTCGGCGCGCTCGACGCTGCGGCGGTCGCTGTCGATGTGGAGGTCGCTGACGTGGGCGATCACGATCACGGTGGGGTCCTTTCGGGGCTCCGTGAGTCCGTGCCCGGGTGCGGGCGCCGGTTCGTCCACGGTACGGAGGTGGGTCGGGGCCGCGCCGGTACATCCGCCCGCATCCGAACGGATCGGTTGTGGGGTGGAAGGGTGCTGTCTTTTTTGGATCCGTCCGGATGCGGGCATTCGATGTACCGGCACGGCCCCTTCTGTGGGTGGGTGGCTGCGGGTCGGTGGTCGTCGACGGGCGGCTCCTTCTGTGGGTGGGTGGCTGCGGATATCGGGAGTCGTCCGTGCGTGGCTCCTATCGCGTGTGGGTGGCTGCGGATATCGGGAGTCGTCCGTGCGTGGCTCCTATCGCGTGTGGGTGGCTGCGGGTCGGGGGTCGTCCATGCGTGTTACTGGAGGCGGCACCCGTCCCGAAGAGAGCGGCACCACGTATGCGCCGGGTTGCGCACCCTCGCTGGCCGGTGAAGAAAACTGTTGGCCGCCCATAGAGGCCCTGGCGATACTGCCGTCATGGATCCGGTGACTTTCGCGACCGCCCGCCTGCTGTTACGGCCCTTCACTCCCGACGACGCGGACGCGGTGTACGCGGCCTGCCAGGATGTGGACATCCAGTACTACACGCCGGCGCCCACACCGTTCCGGCGTGAGGACGCCGAGAGATACGTCGAAGAGACTGCTCCCAAGGGCTGGGCCACGGACGGCGATTACATCCTCGGCGCCTTCCGCACGGACAACGGCGCTCTGGTTGGCTCCTTCTGTCTGACCAAACGTGACCGGGGTGTCTACGAACTCGGTTACTGGGCGGCCAAAGAGCAGCGTGGCCACGGGTACTCCGCCGAGGCCGCGCGGACGCTGTGCGACTGGGGCTTCACCGCGCTCCATGCGCATCGAATCGAGTGGTGGGCGATGGTCGGCAACGTGGCCTCCCGCGCACTCGCCGAGAAGCTCGGCTTCACGCTGGAGGGAACCCTCCGCAATCGCAGCATGGTCAACGGTCAACCGCACGACTGGTGGGTGGGCGGACTCCTGAAGCCCTGACTCCACGGCACCGCCGGCTGAGCCCTCCCCGCCTGCTGCCTCCGGACGCGGGCGCATATCCGCCGGCAACGATCGTTCTTGAAGCGGGAACGATCGTTCGGAAACCATGGCGCGGGCCGACCCGGCCACGTAGTCTCGGCCAACGCGACAACTTTATGAATCAACTGCCGGGAGCCCCTTGGTGAGTGAGTCCCCGCCGCCTCTCCCCGAGACACTCGCACGCCTCGACGCGCGGATCGCCGAGAAGCGTCTGGACCGAGGCGAAGTCCTCGACACGCGTGCCCTGTCGGGGCGGACCGCCCTCCCCGAGGGGGAGATCCGGGCCCTGCTCGACGGCGAGGCGCCGCCCGAGGACAAGGTGGACGACCGGATCCGGGGGCGGGTGCGCGCGCTGTACGAGGCGTATCTCGCCGAGAGCGGGAGGAGGCCCGCCGATGTGTGCCGGGAGGTCGCCGCCCGGCTCGGGATCAGCGAGAAATGGGCACGCTCCCTCCTCAACGGCGACAAGATGCCGAACGTGCCGGACCTCACCCGGCTCGCGGAGTTCTTCCACATCGACCAGGGCACCAAGTTCTTCACCGACCCGGCCGCCGTCGCCCTGAACGCAGCTCTTCAGCGCACCCTTCAGGAACTCGAAGGCGGCACGGAGGAGGGCCCCCTGCTCAAGTTCACGATCAAGCACGGAGTCGTGACGCTCGCGCTGCGGGGCAAGCGGCTCACGCCCCGCAAGCAGGAGGCGCTCGTGCTGATGCTCGAAGGCCTGCTGGGCGGCGAGGAGGCGGAACGATGAAGCTGGTCCGCAGGATTCGCGGGCTCGCGGCGGCGCTGCGTTCGCCCCGGGCCGACTCCGAGATGCGCGCCCTCGCGGTGGAGCTCAGCCGCGTACTGCGGAAGAGGATCGACACCCCGGTCGACGTACGGGAGTTGGCGGACGCCCTGTGCGAGGAGATGAGCAGGCGGCGTGACGGCCGTCCCGTCCAGCTGCGCTTCGAGCGCTTTCCCGACGAGATCGAGGTCACCGGCCTGTGGATGGAGTTCCACGACTTCGACCTCGTCATCATCGAGGAGCGCGCCGAGACCGTGCAGCAACTCGTCATCCTGGGCCATGAGTTGTGGCACATGAAGGAAGGGCACCGCGACCATCACGTCGACGGCGCGGCCGCCGCCGCACGTGCCCTCTCCGAGAGCCCCGACTGGCAGGAGATCGCCCTCACCGTCGCCGCCCGCAACGGATCCCACGAAGCGGACGAAGCCGAGGCCGAGGACTTCGGCCTGCACCTCGCCAGCGTCTTCCGCTCCTGGGTGACCGGCTCCCGTACCCGAGGACCCGTCGACCCGGTGGGCCGGGCCATCCAGGCGTCCCTGGGCTATCGCGGACCCCAGGACTGACCGGCGATGAATCCTTCCCGCTTCTTCGACGGCCTGTACATCTCCTTCTGGATACCGGCGGCGGTCCTGACCGCCGCCCTGGCGATCAAACTGCCCAGCATCATCAAGCTCTGGAAGGACCCCCTGCTCAGAGCCGTCGGCGGCCTGCTCCTCCTCGCCTGCGGCGTCTTCGTCTTCGCGGCGCCGCCCACCATCGCCTGGACCAACCGCGTCACCGGCGTACCGAACATCTCGGCGCCCCTGGTCTACAGCCTCATCACCGCGTTCTGCGGATCCTGTCTGCTGCTGATCACCGCCTGGCGCAACGGCATCTCCGACCGCTCGGAGACGACCCGCCGCGCCACGCGATGGGTGGTGAGCGTCTACTCGGGCGTGATCGTCGCGCTGTGGGTGCTGTTCGCGCTCGCCGATACCCCCGTCGAGCGGGTGCGGGACCTCGACACGTACTACGCCACCACCGCCTTCATGCGCGAAGAGATCGTGCTCTACCTGCTCGCGCACACCGTGGCCTGCCTCATCACCTACCGGCTGATCCGGAACTGGATCCGCACCGACGGCCTCGACATATGGCTTCGTAGCGGCCTGAAGTTCCTCGGCGTCGGCTACGCGATGAACCTGATCTACGACACCTCGAAGATCGCGGCGGTCGTCGCCCGCTGGACCGGCCACGACCTGGACTGGCTGAGCACGGCCCTGTCGCCGCCCGTCGCCTGTCTCTCCGCCATCCTGATCGCGGTGGGTTTCATCCTTCCGCACGCAGGCCAGTACCTGCACCGCCGCGCGCGCACCCGGCTCAGCCACTGGCGCCTGCGGCCCCTGTACCTGCTGACGCGCACCGTCACGGGCGGCCGGGTCCCCTTCAAGCTGCGGGCCACCCCCGAACTGCGCCTGACACGCCGCGAGACGTTCATCCGGGACGCGCTGCTCCACCTCGCCCGGTACATCGACGAGGACCTGGACCGACGGGCGTACGACGCCGCGGTCGGCCTGGGGCGCGAGGCCGGGCGGGCGAGGCCGCTCGCCCATGTCGTGGCGATCCAGGACGCCATCCAGACCAAACGACGTTCCCGGGAGGACGACGCCGACGCCCCTCTGGGCAGCCCGGACATCGAAGACCTGCTGGAGGGGATCGAGGCCGTGTCCCGGGCCCTCCGCCACACCGACGACATCAGGGCGGTCCGCGAGCGCGCGGCCGCCGCAGCAGAGAGCGTGCCCGCCCCATGAGTGCCAGCCCCACGAGCGATCGTCTCCTGAGCGATCGCCCCCTGAGATCCGCCGTCGTCCTCGGCGGCAGCCTCGCCGGACTGCTCGCGGCACGCGCCCTGGTCGAGTTCGCGGACGTCGTCACGGTCGTCGAGCGCGACGTCCTGCCCGACGGGCCCGAGCGCCGCAAGAACCTCCCGCAGGCCCAGCACGTCCATCTGTTGTGGTCCGGCGGTGCCCACGCGATGGAGGAACTCGTCCCGGGTGTCACCGGGCTGCTGGCGGACGCCGGGGCGCACCGGCTGCCGCTCCCGAGGGACATGGTCGCGCTGTCGCCCCAGGGCTGGTTCCGCCGCTGGAACGAGTCCCACCACATGATCCTCTGCAGCCGTGACCTCCTCGACGCGACGGTCCGCGCCCAGATCCTCGACGACGACCGCATCAAGCTCGTCGAGCGCGCAGAGGCCCTCGGCCTGGAAGGCACCGCGACCGCCGTCACCGGAGTCCGTGTCCGCAGCCATGACGACGCGGAGCGCACCCTCCCCGCCGACCTGGTCGTCGACGCCACCGGACGCGCCTCCCGCACACCGGAGTGGCTCGCCGCCCTCGGCCTTCCCGAACCGGAGGTACGGCAGGTCAACTCCGGCCTGGCATACGCCAGTCGGATCTTCCGCGCCCCGGAGCACGCACGGCATGGCTTCCCCGTCCTCAATGTGCAGGCCGCCCCGCGCGACGGCCGCCCGGGCCGGGCGGGTGTCCTGCTGCCCATCGAGGACGGCCGGTGGCTGGTCACCCTGTCGGGCACCCGGGGCGGTGAACCCACCGCCGACGAGGGCGACTTCGAGCGGTTCGCCTTCGAGGAGCTACGGCACCCCGTCATCGGCGAGTTCATCGCGGGCGCCGAGCCGCTCACCGGCGTGGCGTTCACCCGTACCACCGCGAACCGCCGCTACTACTACGAGCGTTCACGCCAGTGGCCCGACGGCTTCCTCGTCATCGGCGACGCGCTCGCCGCGTACAACCCCATCTACGGTCATGGCATGTCGGTCGCGGCCCAGAGCGCCGTCGCCCTGCGCGATGTGATCCGCCGCCGGGGCCGGGGCGCGCCCCGGCCGGCCCGCGTCCTGCAGAAGGCGGTGGCCCGCCCGGTCAACGCGGCCTGGGACCTCGCCACCGGCCAGGACGTCTTCTTCCCGGGCGCGACAGAGGCCGGCCCCACGCTCAGGGACAGGATCCTGGCCGCGTACGTCGACCGGCTCCTGTACACCGCCACCGGAAACGGCCGCGTCGCGCGCCGCTTCACCGACGTGTCCTCCCTGGAGCGCGGCGCGCAAGTACTCCTCGCCCCCGGCGTGCTCCTCGCCGCCGTGCTCGGCCCGCTCAAGCCACAGCTCACCGGGCCGCCGCTCACGGACGAGGAGTGGAAGGCGGCGGGCGGCCGCTCTAGCTGAACCGGGGGCCGGTGGTGGCACTGGCGTCCGCCACATCCGCGACCACACAACTCACGTTGTCCGGGCCACCGGAGTCGTTCGCCGTGTCGACGAGGGACCGAACGGCCTCCTCGGGTGCGGCACGTGAGGTGAGGATCCGCGCTATCCCCTCATCCGGTACGACACCGGAGAGGCCGTCCGAGCAGAGCAGATAGCGGTCGCCCGGCCGGGCGTCGTGCAGCCGCAGATCGGGGACGGGGGCGGCCGAGCCGATGCCCAACGCCTTCAGGAGCAGGGAGCGTTGGGGATGGGTGGTCGCCTCCTCCGGCGTGAGACTGCCCTCGTCGATCATCGACTGGACCACGGTGTGGTCGTGGGTGATCCGGAACAGCTCCCCGTCGCGGAGCAGATACGCGCGCGAGTCCCCGATGTGGACCAGCGCGAGCTGGGAGCCGGTCCACACCATCGCGGTGAGGGTGGTTCCGGCGTCCTCCCCGTCGGGGGCGATGTCCTGGACGGCCTGGGTGGCGCCCTGGACGGCGTCCTCAAGGAGATTGAGCACACTTCCGGCCGGGAGCGGCTCGTCGTCCAGGAACTTGAGGGCCTCCACCGCCGCCGTACTGGCGGGCGCCCCGCCGGGCCCGAATCCGTCGGCCACGGCGAGGACGCGGGTGCCCGCGTAGGCGGTGTCCTGATTGGCGGTGCGGACCAGACCGGTGTCGGAGAGAGCGGAGTAACGGAGCTCCAGCATGCTGGTGTCCTTCCCTGGGGACGGCGAGAGATGGTCCACGAGGAACGCCGCCAGATCCCGGCGGGCGACCGTATCGGCCTCGACCTGGGCCCAGTACGCGCGGATCTCCCGCGCGGCCGGCCCCGGCGCCATGGCGCACACCCGCCGGATCCGGGCGAGCGGCATCCCGAGCCGCCGCAGCCACGCCACCAGACGTGCCTGCTCCAGCTGCCCGACCGCGTAGTACCGGTACCCGGTCTCCGGGTCGACCCGGGCGGGCCGCAGCAGCTCCAGCTCGTCGTACAGCCGCAGCGCCTTCGGCGACAGCCGGCACGCCTTCGCGAAGGCCCCGATCGTCAGCATGTCCATGCGCCCACCCCGTGGTCCGGTCGTTCCTCGTTCCGCCATCGATGCTGCGGCTTCACCAAAGGTGAAGGTCAAATGGGTTGCCGCGGTTGCACGGCTGGTTGTTACCCTGCGGCGGGATCGTCCCGAGATGTCCTACGAGGATGGAGACCGCCGTGGCCCGTGTCGCGCTCGTCAGCTACAACCCGGGCGAGGAGCCCGGCGCGGATCGGGATCTGCCCGTGCTCAGGGCGGCCCTGGAGGACGCCGGAGCCGAAGCCGTCGTCGCGTACTGGGACGACCCCGAGGTCGACTGGGCGGGCTTCGATCTCGCCGTGATCCGGTCGACCTGGGACTACAGCTGGCGGGTGGCGGAGTTCGTGGCGTGGGCCGAGCGGTGCGGTGGGCTCACACGGCTCGCGAATCCGGCGGGGGTCGTGCGGTGGAACACCGACAAGCGGTATGTCGGGGATCTGGCGGCGGCGGGTGTCCCGGTCGTGCCGACCCGGTATCTCGCGCCGGGTGACCCCGTCGAGCTGCCCGAGGACCAGGAGTTCGTCGTGAAGCCCACCGCCGGTGCGGGAGCGCGGTACGCCGCCCGGTACACCCCCGAGGAGCGGGAGAGGGCGATACGGCAGCTCGCGCGGATGCACGCCGAGGGGCTGACCGCGATGGTGCAGCCGTACGTGAAGAACATCGACGTCCGTGGCGAGCGGGCGTTGCAGTTCTTCGGCGGTCGGCTGCTGCACGCCAGCCGGAAGGGTGCCGTGCTGGAGCCGGGGACACCGTTCGACGGGGACAAGGTTCCCCATCCGCGGCTGGCGTCCTGGGAGCCGACCCTCGCCGAACTGGCCGTCGCCGAACGGGCGTTGGCCGCCGTGCCGGACGGGGCCGACGCCCTGCTCTACGCCCGCGTCGATCTCGTCGACGGCGACGACGGCGAGCCCCGGGTGATGGAGCTGGAGCTGGTCGAGCCGAATCTCTTCCTCTGGCTGCACCCGGAGTCGCTGCCCGTCGTCGTGGAGGCGATCCTCAAGGCCGCTGCCCTTTGACGGCCACCCGTTGCAGCAGCCCCCAGGTGAACTCCGCCGCGCATTCGTGTCGTACGCCCGACGGGTCCGGGGCCGTGAAGGCCAGACCCCAGCGGGTCGGGGCCGTGCCCTCCAGGGGGCGGGCGGGGGCGAAGGCGCGGGCGGCCTCGTCGACCGTGCAGGACCAGGGAGTGAGGTCGTCCAGGGTCTCAAGGACCGGGCCGGGGGCGCCGGGGGCCCGCACCAGCCACTCGTTCCAGGCCACTCCGTTGGGCGCGACGAGGACCTCGAAGCGCAGGTCGGGCCAGAGGGGGACGGGCCAGAGCAGGGCCTCGCAGGCCAGGTCGCCGATCTGGCGGGGGGTGACCGACTCCGGGGCGCCGAGGATCGAGCGGTAGCGGGAGGTGGCCGCCCGGGAGCGCGGGGCGTGCAGCATCGCCTGCCAGCGGCGGTTGGCCTCGCGCATGTCGGCGATGGAGACGCCCAGCTCGTGGCGGGCGTCCTCGACGAGGTCAGGGTTGTGGTCGGCCATGCGGCGCAGCAGGACCAGCTGGAAGTCGAGAGGGGTGAAGGGGGTGGTGGGGCGTTTGGCCGGCATGAGGTCCATGGTCGCGTACGTGGGCCTCGCCCGGACGGCGCCCGTCGGGCAGGAACAGGACCGAGTTGACGTAACGGGGGCCGTGCGGCGGCAGCACCCGGCGCAGCAGGCCCTGGGAGACGACGTACGACGTCTGCGCCTGGTGGGCCTCCAGGGGGAAGGAGGCCAGGGGCAGCCAGGCGGCGCCGGGGAGCACCCACCCGGCGTAGCCCTGCTCGGCGAGGTGCTCGACGACCGGGGCGATCGGCTGGATACGGGACTCCAGTTCGATGAAGAGAGCCGGGCGGTCGCGGGTGAGCAGGGCCCGCGCGCCGCGCAGCACCGCCAGCTCGTTGCCGTCCACGTCGATCTTGATGAAGCCGACGTCGCGGAGGCCCAGGCTGTCGAGGGTCAGGCAGGGGACCTTCAGCGCGCGGGCGTGGATGTCCCTGCGCACGAGGGAGGACACGCCTCGGTCGCCCGCGTCGTCCGGCGGCAGCCACAGCTGGGCCGTGCCCCGGTGGTCGGAGGCGGCGGCGCTGATCACGCGGACGTTCCCGGGGGTGGCGGCGGAGAGGAGTCTGGCCAGGTGGGGGACCGGTTCGACGGCCACCACGCGGCGGGCTCGGCCGGCCAGTCGGCGGCTCCAGGGGCCGTACCAGCCGCCCACGTCCACCGCCGTGCCGCAACCGGGTGGGCACAGGTCGGCGAGCCGGGCCAGCTCGGGTTCGAAACGCGGGTAGACGAGCCGGGCGGTGGCGGCGACCAGACGGGTGGGGAGCAAGGGGGCGAGGCGGGCGGCCAGGGTCTTCTTCACGCGACCGGTCCTGGGGTCTGTCATGGGGCCATCCGTTTGAGGAGTTCCTCGTGTTCGTCCTCCGTGACCTGCTGCCCGGAGGACGGCAGCAGCTGAGGGATGCCGTCGACGATCGGGTAGCGGCGGTGCAGGCGCGGGTTGTAGAGCGCCTCTTCGGCTGCCACGGACTCGTCCGGTACGAGAAGGTGCAGGGGCCCTTTGTCCAGCGGGCAGGCCAGGATCTTCAGCAGCGGGTCGTCGGGGTTCATGGGGGTGTCAGCTCCTTGGCACCGATGGGGGGTTGGGGCGCTTCGTCGTGCTTGGGCATGGCCAGCAGGACCGACACCGCGAGCGCGGTGCCCGCGAGGCGCAGGGCGAGCCGCACCGGTTCGTGCGGCAGCGCCTCGCCGAACGCGAGCGTGCCGAGCACCGCCGTGAACAGGCAGGTCACCGTCGTGCAGACGGGCACGATCAGCGAGGCCCGGCAGCGCTGCAGCGCCGCCTGCGACATGACCAGGCCGAAGGCGCCGGTGAAGAGAAGGAGATAGGGGTACGGGGAGCGGAGGAGGCCGACCACCGCTCCGCCCAGGTCGCTTGTCGTCAAGTAGCTCGACACGCCCTTGATGGCGAGCGAGCTCACGCCGTACAACAGGCCCACCGCGACGCCGTATTCGACACCCGTGGTCGGCATGCGGTGCCGGTGCTTGGAGCGGCGCTCGGCGGCTCCGTACAGCCACACGCCCAGCGAGAGCGACGGCAGGCAGACCGTGAGGATCAGCGGCACCGGGGCGCTGCGGCTCACCGTGTCCGTGCCCTCGCGCAGGGACAGCACGACCATCAGCAGAGCGGCGAGGATCGCACCGAGCGCGTACCGCTCGCGGCCTGTCGTCTCCTCGCCGAGCAGCCGGGAGGAGAGCAGCACAAGCAGGACAAGGCCGGAGACGAAGATGCCCTGGGCCGCGGCGATCGGAAGGGTGCGGTAGACGGCGAGCTGGGCGCCGAAGCCCGCGGCGAGGGCCAGCGAGCCGCCGATCCACAGGGGGCTGCCGAGGACCAGCCGCAGCAGCCGGGCCGGGCGGCGGATGTCCACCTCGGGCAGGGCCGCCAACGCGCGTTTCTCCAGGACGAATCCGGTGCTGTACAGGACGTTCGCCAGCAGGGCCGCGGCCACTCCCCACCACATGGGCTACGTCCTTCGCGCGTGCAGGAGCAGGATGGAGGACAGGGACGGCGCGGCGCAGGCCAGCCGGTCCAGGGGGCGCAGCGGGCGCGGTACGCCGTGGAAGGGCGCACCCGCCAGGCGTACGACCTCGAAGCCCGACGCGGTCACGAACTCCCGCAGCGCACGGGCCGTGTAGAGCCGCAGATGGCCCACGACCTCGCTCCCCGGTCGGCCGTGGATGGCGCGCAGACTCACCTCCGAGAAGACCGGTTGGACGCCGGCGAGCAGCAGGGCGCGGTTGTACCAGGCGGCGAGGTTCGGGGTGGAGAGCATCAAGTGGCCGCCGGGACACAGGATTCGGCGGATCTCGTCGAGCGCGCTGTCCGGGTCCACGAGGTGCTCGACGACCTCGCTGAAGAGCACCGCGTCGGCCGACTCCGTCCTGAACGGCAGCCCGCCGTCGGTGAGTTCGCCGCGGATCGCGTACGGCATATGGGCGTGGGCGCGTCTGAGGGCGTCCTGCGACCAGTCGACGCCGATCAGGCGGTGGCCGGCGAGGAGGGGGGCGGCGGTCGCGGCCGCGGTGCCGTCGCCGCAGCCGATGTCCAGGACGGTCTTCGCGCCCGCCGTGGCCGGGCCCAGCGCGGCGGCCAGCATGCGGGCCTGGCGCAGACTGCGCGGGGTGCCCGAGGCGACGGGGACGGCGGGGTCCTCGTAGAACTCGCGAAGTCCGCGCCGTGCCGGGGCGGTTGTGGTCATGGGGTGTCCCCCTCCGTCGCGTGCAGGTAGTGCTCGAAGAGGTCGCGGAGGTGGGCGCCGTCGCCGTGACTGAGCAGGGTGCGGGACCAGCGCAGGGCGAGGTGCAGGCGGCCCGCGGTGGATGCGGTCGTGACGGTCAGGCCGCGGGGCATGCGGGCGGGGGCCGAGAACCAGACCGCGTGGGCGCGGCCCGCCGCCTCGCCGAAGTCCAGGGGGTACGGGATGCGGCCGATGTTGCTCAGCAGCGTGGTCGAGGTCCAGGGACCGGCCGCTCTGCGCAGGCCTCTGGTGACCGCCGCGCGCCACGCCACGGGGACCACGGGGGCGGTCAACAGTGCCGCGCCGTGGCCGAGTTGGGGACGGTCGAGGGATTTCAGCGCGCGGGTGCGGTCCGCCGTGCGGCGCAGCAGCTCGCTCATCCTGTGCGCGTCCACCTCCTCGGGGGCGAAGGTGACTTCTACGAGCCGTGTCCCGTTGCCGATCGGCATGTCCGCGTCGCGCGGGCGGTCGTCGACGGGCATCGTGATGCGCAAGGGGCGGGGACGGGCGCCGTGTTCCCTGTTCCAGTGGGCGAGCATGAGGGCCGTGGTGGCCATGAGCTGGTCGTTCACCGTGTACGGGGAGCCCTTGGGGCGGCGCGGGACGTTCAGCTCGGTGACGAGCATGCCGTTGCCGGGGGAGGGCTCGGGGGTGCCGTGGGCGACCCTGGCGGGTGGGGTCCAGGTGGAGGGGGCGTCCACCTGGGGGGTGTCCGTCGCGTCGGGGGTACGCACCGGGGGTGCGGCGGGGGTGTTGTCCTTGCCTCCGTACAGCTCGGCCGCGGTGGCCAGGATGCGGAGGCAGGCGGGGCCGTCCAGGGCGGTGTGGTTGATGGTGAGGAAGAGGACTGTGCCCTTGGCGTGTGGGTGACCGGGGGTGGGGCCGGCGTGGGGGCGGGACGGCGAGCCCGGCGCCTGCGGGGTGCCGCTCTCTGTCGGACGGGTGCCGCCCCGAGCGGGCATGCCCGCAGCCATGTCGGCTGCGGCGGTGCCCGGCGCTGCTGGAGCCGCTGAGGGCGGGGAGCCGTCCCTGGCTGCATGCGTGCCTGCGGCTGAATCGGTGCGCTTGCCCATCGTGGCTTCGCCCACCGCGTCCGTTGCCTCGCTTCCCACCGCCCGGCCCGCGCGCTGCACCACCTCCAGGCGTATCGGTGGGGAAAGGGAGAGCGGCGGTGCTTCCAGCAGGGCCCTGGTCCGGGCGTCCCGGAGTGCGTCGGAGTCCGCGGAGGTGAACGACACCACCTCCACGTCCGGCCCCGGTGTCAGTTCCCACTCGTAGCGGCGGCGGTACCAGGGGCCCGGGGCCTCGCGCATCAGGATGCGGGGGTGGCGGCGGAGCGCCCGCGTGAACGCCGTCCTCAGTCGGTCCGGGTCGAGACGGCCCGGCAGGTGGACCTCGATGTGGACCGTCTCCGGTTCCTCCTCCTGGAGGCAGTGCCGGGCGACCTCGTCCACCACCGGGAACGGGATGCGTACGGGGGGCTGGATCGGACCGTCGGTGCCGTCCCGTGCCGGGTGCTCCACCGCTGTCATGTGGCCTCGCCCCTCCCCGTGTCCTCCTGGGTGCCGGGTACCTCGGGCGGTGTCGCCCTGAACCTCGGCTTGCGGAACGCGATGCGCGCGGTCGGGGGGTCCGGCTCCGGCTGGGCCGAACCCGGACCGCGGGCCGAGACGATAGGGCCGACGACGGCCCCGGCCCCGGCCCCTTGTTCGGACGCGCCGGGCTTCTCTCCGGCCGACTCGGCCCCCGCGCCGGGCTTCTCTCCGGCCGACTCCGCCCTCGCGCCGGGCTTCTCCTCGAAGCCCCCGGGCAAGGCTCCCGGCCCCCCACTCTCCCCCCGCATCCGTTGCGGCAGCGGTGCCGTGGGTGCCTTCGAGGAACCCGGTGGCGCCTCCCACCGCGAGCTCGCCGACCCGGAGGCGTCCGGCTCCCGTACGCTCACCAGACCGGCGAACAAGCCGATCAGCGCCAGCAGTTGGGCCGCGGGGCCGAACGCCCCCTCGTCCGCCGACACCGGCGACCCCGCCCCCGTCGCGGCGGCGATCCCCGCCCCGGCGAGCGCGAGGAACGCGATCGGTACGAGCAGGGTGTGCCGCCGTCGGGCGAGCACGGCCAGCGCCGGGACCAGCAGGGCGAAGAAGCCCGCGATGACGATGCCGACCAGGGTGAGCGCGACCAGGCCCGGCCACAGCCCGGGCAGCGGCGGTACCGGCTGCGGCTCGTCGGGGTTGGGCGAGCGGCGGCGCCACAGGACGAGGCCCGCCAGAGCGGCCACGGCGACCCCGCCGCCGATCAGCCCGGCCTCGTACGTCGTCGACGGCTCGTACGACAGCTTGACCGTGCCGCCCGCGCCGGACGGGATCTGCCAGCCCTGCTGCCAGCCGTCGAGGCGTACCGGCGTGAGCTCCTTGCCGTTCAGCGTGGCCTTCCAGCCGTCGTTGTAGTTCTCGTACGTCGTCAGGTACGAGGCCGCGCCCGAGCCGACCGTCACCTCGCGGCGGTCGCCCAGCCAGTCACGTATCTTCAGATCCCGCCCGGCGGTGGCCGCCTCCGCGACCGTCCCGCGCGTCAGCGTCACGTCCGTGAGGGCCAGCGGACCGGCGTCGCCCGCCTCGACCCGGTGCGAGCCGTCACTCAGCTCCAGGGCCGGGTCCGTACGGCCTTCCTGGCAGAGCGTCACATCGACCGCGCGGCGCTCCACCAGATCCCGTACCGTCCCCTTCGCGCTCGTCTCGAACAGCTTCCCGTCGACCGCGACGACCGGACCCCTCCCGCAGGGGAGCGAGAACTTCCGGGTGCCGGACGGCTGCGGGGTGCGGTACTGGTCGAGGCCCGGGATGTAGGCCTCCGTCAGTCCGACCGGGAGCTGCAGGTCGTCGTCGGCGACCGGGTTGTGGACGGTCAGCGGTGCGGTCTCGGTGATGGTGATGTCGAGGTGGTCGGTGGTGATGGGGTCGAAGCGGGCCCAGCCGTTCTCGTCGACCCCGACGATCGCCGCCCCGTCCGGGGAGCTGATGTTCACCTTCGTCGGGCGGGTCGACAGGCCGCCCGCCGGGGCCAGCACGATGGACGAGACCGGTTGTTTGTCGGGCCAGCTCAGGTGGATCGTCGGATTGCCGCCCGCGATCCACGCCGTCGTGAGGTCGCCGTCCGTGAGGTTGCGCGCGGACAGGCCGGCGCCCAGCTTCGCCGTGGAGTCCGCCGTCGCGACGATCCGGCTCTGCTGCTCGGGCGCGACCTCGTACAGCAGCTTGTCGAGGTCCTCGCCCGGGACCGGGACCGCGCTCGCCTTCATCTCGTACGTTCCCGCCGTCGAGGTCGAGAAGCTGCGGTGCAGGCCCGCCTCGGTGCCCGTCGGGGAGAGCCCGGTGGGGTCGGTGGTGCGGTGCAGGGAGACGATCTCGGAGGAGGCGTCCGAGCCGGAGGCGTCCGTCGGCAGCCGCAGCAGGCGGGTCACCTGGACGTCCGGGAGGTCGATCTCGGAGAAGCCCGCGCCGGTGAGACCGGCGTGCTGCTCGGTGGAGTCGACGATCGTGATCTTCAGCCAACTCGTCGACCCGGGGCGGGCCTTGATCGACTGGGTCATGCCGTTCGGCTGAAGATAACTGGTGACGGAACCCTTCTCCGTCTCGACCCGCACCCGCGTCGCCGCCGACCGGACCCCGTCCTGAGGCAGCGGAGTCACCTTGAACGACGACGGCACGTCGACCGACCCGTCGAAGCGGATGCGCAGCCACTGCCCGTTCGCCGAGCCGGCCGCACCCTCGGCCCACGCGGTGTCGGGGTTGCCGTCGAAGGCGTTCACGGGGTCGTACTGCGGGAGGTAGAAGAGCCAGTTGCCGGTGGACGACGCCGTGACCGAGCGGGCGCCGCGCAGCTGCGCCACCGTCTGGTGCCGGATGCCCTTCGTCGGCAGGATCTGGTGCGGCTTCTTGCCGGGGTCCTGGACGCTGTCGCTGTCGTTGCGCTGGTCGCGCGTGTAGGTGTACGAGGTGTTGGAGTTGACCAGGCCGAAACGGGTGTCGGCGCGTCGCAGCCCGTCGCCCACCACCTGTACCTCGGACGTGCCGAGGCCCGGATGGTTGTCGCCGGTCAGCACGGCGGCGCGGCCGCGCATCGACGGGTCGGCGGCCAGCGGGAGGAGCGACTCGGGGCCGCCGGACACGACGGCCGTGTCCGCGATCGGCTTCAGCCCGGCCTGTCCGGGCCTCGGTACGTCCTTGTCGGTCGGCTCGTAGATCTCGACGGCGCGCTGGCGCGGATACAGGCCCTCGACCTGCATCGGGGTGTCGTTCGCGATCCGGCCGCCGGTCATGATCGGCCCGAGGCCGGTGACCCGCTGGTACCCGGACTGCTCCAGGGTCCGCTTCACGGTCGCGGTCGGGACGTAACCGAGTTGATCCGGGTCCAGGTCATTGCGTACGACGACGTAGTAGAGCCCGGCGCGGCTCAAGTAGTCGGCCAGGCCCGGGACGTCGCCGCCCGTCATCAGCGCCTGCTCGACCGCGTCCATGGCACGCCGGTTGCCCGCGGTGCCGAACGGGACGTAATCCCGCTCCGCCCAGCGGGAGTCGGCGAGCACGTCGAGGGGCTCGTCGACGGGGGAGCCCCAGGTGTAGATGCCGTGCGCGGTGGCGGGGACGACGAGGGCGCGGGAGTCGGGGGAGTACTTCTCCAGCCAGTCGGCCGTGGCCTGCCAGTACTTGGGGAGCTCCTGGAACGAACCCGGCTGCAGGATCGACCCGTTGAGGTAGGGCCAGGCGAGCCCCGGCAGTATCAGCACGGCCGCCACGAGGGGTGCGAAGCGGCGGCCGCGTACGGGACGGGCGCCGCGCGTCTCGGAGGCGACAGCGACCAGATGCGCGAGGCCGAGGACCAGGGCGAGTGCCAGTCCCGTCTGGAACTTGTAGATGTTGCGGAAGGGGACGAGCCAGCCGTTCAGCCAGTCCTGGACCACGCCGTGGAAGGGCGCACCGAACGAACCGCCGTACCCGGCAAGGGTGACGAGCGCGACCGACAGCACGGTCAGCACGAGCCAGCGGCGCTCGGGCATGTCACGTCTCGCGAGGCCCGCGAGACCGAGCCCGGCCGCGAGCGTCGAGCAGATGATCACGATCACCGAGGACGCGACGGTCCAGCCGGCCGGCAGCCAGGCCTCGCCGAAATGCAGATACGCGACCCAGTTGCCGGCGCCGCGCAGCGACTCGGTGGCCGACATCGTGGCCGTCGTGGTCTGTGAAGTCTCGATGTAGGGAAGGAAGTTCTCGCCGTACATGCCGAGCATCAGCAGCGCGATCCACCACCAGGCCGTCGCCAGGATCACGCCCGGCACCCACCAGGCGATCAGCTTGCGCTGCCGGGGCCCGCGCGGCCGGGAGAGCAGATACAGCCCGACCGGAAGCAGGGATGCCAGGGTCGCGGCCGCGTTCACGCCGCCCATGAAGGGGACGATCAGCGCCGAGCGCAGGGCCGCGATCCGGGCCGTGTAGCGCTCGTTGGTGAGCGGCAGCAGGACCCAGGGGAGGAAGGCGCCCGGCAGCGCCGCGGCCGAGGTCGAGCCGACGACGATCGTGAAGACCGGCCACAGCGCGTACGCGGCGGCGGCGAGCAGGCGCGAGGCCCCGCTCCCGATCCGCAGCCGCTCGGCGAGGCGCAGGGCGCCCCAGAACGCGACGGACACGACGATCGACAGCCACAGCCGCTCCGCGAGCCACACCGGCAGGTGGATCAGCTTGCACAGGCCGTAGAACGGCAGCATCGGCCAGACGTAGCCGACGTACTGGTCCTGGATGCCGCCGAAGCCGCCCCGGTCGTGCCACAACTGGCCCAGATCGGAGAGGAACTGCCAGGGGTCGAGCGCGACACCGAGCTTGGTGTCGAAGGTCGTCCGCCCGGGGTGCACGGCCAGGAACAGCACGAACACCACGGCCCAGAAACCCAGCAGCCACCGCCGCGAGCGCGGCCCCTCGGGGGGCCCTGAGGTGGTCGCGGCGGGGCGGACGGCTGCCGGGGGAGGAGCCTGGACCGTGCTCGTCATGGTGGACACCGCCGGAGGATGAGGAGGAGGTTCCAGGTGGCGAACTCGCGCAGTACCGGTGTCCTGGTGACAGCGGAGGCGAGGAACGGCCAGTAGCGGGAGCGCGCCGCGACGACCGTGACGTCGTCGCGGCCGCGCACCTGCCGCAGGGTGGTGCCGATGTGTACGGCGAAGAGGTTCTCGCCGAGGGTGTGCTTGGCTGCCTTGCCGGTACGGCGCCGGTAGCGGGCCCGCGCCCGCTCGGCGCCGAAGTAGTGCCAGGGCGCCCATTCGTGACCGCCCCACGGGGACAGCCAGTTGGTGAACGACACGTAGATCAGCCCGTCCGGGCGGGTCACGCGCACCATTTCGCTCAGGAACGTCTGCGGATCGGCCACGTGCTCCAGGACATTGGAGGAGAAGCAGACGTCGGCGACCCCGTCCGCCAGCGGCAGCAGATACCCGTCCGCGACGACCGCCGAGTCGGGTGGCTTCGGCCCCAACTCCCCTACGTCCGGCTCGAAGAGATAGGCGCTGGCCCCGCGCCGCCGGAACTCCTCGGTGAAGTAGCCGCTGCCGCCGCCGACGTCCACGACGGTACGGCCCTCGACGGCGCCGCCGTACGCCTCGACCTGGTCGGCGGCGTCCCGGGCGAGTAGTGAATAGCAGGACTCGGGGTCGTCCTGCTCGTGCAGGAAGGCACGGAAGAGAGCGAGGGAGCGGCGTATGGAGGGGTCCTTGAGGCCGGTACCCACACCCTCGTCGGGGGCCGTCATGGCGTCCAGCCCCTCACCGCCTCCGCGGCCACCGCTCTGAACTGGCGGACCGTGTGGTTCCAGCGGTACCGGGCCGCGCGGTCGCGGGCGGCCTTGCCCATGAGGGTGCGGCGGTGGGTGGACAGGGCGAGGGTGCACCAGGCGGCCGCGAAGGAGGACTCGCCGGCGGCCAGCAGACCCGTCTCGCCGTCCACCACTGAGTCGCGCAGTCCGGGTACGTCGAAGGCGATCGCCGGGGTCTCGCGCGCGGCCGCCTCGGTGACCACCAGGCCCCAGCCCTCGACCGCGGAGGGATGCAGCAGCAGCCAGGCGGCGCACAGCAGACGGTGCTTCTCGGCTTCGGAGACATGGCCGGTGAACTCGACCCCCGGGCCCGCGAGTTGCTCCAGGCGCTCCCGCTCGGGGCCGTCTCCCACGATCACCAGCCGGCCGCCGGTGACCGGGCGGACCCGCTCCCACAGCCGCAGCAGCAGATCGATCCGCTTGTACTCGACGAGCCGCCCCATCGCCACGAACAGCGGCTCCGGCGAGCGCGAGGCCCGCGGCCCCGGCTCCTCGACCCCGTTGTGCACGACCCGGATGCGGTCCCGCTCGACCCCGATCGCGCGCAGGGCGTGTGCCGTCGACGGAGAGACGGCGACCAGCAGATTGCGGCGCTGCGCGCCGGCCAGCGCCCAGTGCTCGAGTCTTCGGCCGAGCCGGGCGGCGGGCGCCAGCGGCCCGCCGAACCGCATCTTCCACAGGTCCGTGTGGACGTGGTTGACCAGACAGAGGGTGGGGCCGTGGTGCCACAGCGGTGCGAGATACGGCATCCCGTTGCACACCTCGACAAGGAGGTCGCAGTCACCGACCTGGCGATGGAACGCGGGGCGGGCGCGCAGATAGTGGCCCAGGTCGCCGCCCGCCGAGACGACCCGGTAGTCGCGGTAGGCCGCGGGGCCGCCGCACAGCAGGGTGACCTGGTGGCCGAGCTCGGTCAGCCCGTCGGCCAGACGGTCGACGAGGAGTTCGGAGCCGCCCGCCGCCGGGTTGCCGAGATCACGGCGGGCGAGAAAAACGATACGGCGCGGCTGTGGGGGGAGCGCCGGGGGGTGCTGCGCGGGGCGGGGGAGCGCGGCGCGCAGCGAGGAAGGCACGTGCTGGGGCATGGGTGCTCCAACTCGTCTCAGGGTGCGGAACTCAGCGTGGGGGGTAGGGCGCGGTGCGGATCTCTGAATCGTTCGGTGGGGTGGCGCTTCTCCGGTGTCGCCGTGGGGTGGCGTCTGGCTGGTCTCTTGCAAGTGGGGTGGCGCTTCTCGGGTGTCGCCGTGGGGTGGCGTCTGGCTGGTCTCCTGCGGTGGGGCGGCGCCTCTCCGGTCTCTCGGTCGGGCGGCGCTTTTGCGTTCTTTCGGTGGGACGGCGCTTCTCTGGTCTTTCGACGGGATGGGGCCGAGAATCTGCCCAGCTGTGGGGGTTCTGGGCATTCGCCGTGACGGGGATGTGGGCGGGCTGTGCTCGGGTGGGGTTGGACAGTTTTCGCCCAGTGGTTCGATGCGGCTACTCACCGAGGTGACAATTTCCGGGCTTTGTGGAGCTGACGGCACATCACATCGTGAGCGGAGGCTGGGACGACTCGGACGTATCGGGATCCGGTCGCCCGCGTACCACCAAAACGACCCCCACCGCGGCCAGCACGAAACCGAGCACACCGGCACCAATCGGCAACGTCTGCCCCACCATGCGCAGTTGCCCGCTCTCGGTCTTCGCCTGGTCCACCTGGTCCTGTTGCGTCGCGGCTGTGAAGGCCAGCTTTTGACTGTCCAGGAGCACCGTCGCGTCCTTCTTGCCGCCCGGGGCGCGCAGCGTCCTGCGCGGGCCGACCTGCGCGTAGATCACCCGGCCCGTGCGCTGGTCGACGACGAGCTCGATCAGGTGGTTGGCGTACCACTCCTCGGCGAGCACCTGGCTGCGCTTCGGCTCCCCGACGATCGCGCCCGGCACCAGACGGGTCCCGGTCCTGGTCGCGGGGACGGATCCGGTGAACCGGTAGCCCTCGTACCCGCGGATCTTCTTGGTGCCCCGGTAGTTCAGGGTGACCGTCGCGCCGAGCGAGTTGTCCCACCAGCGGTACGCGCGTTTTTGCACGTCGAAGGGGAACTTGAGGTAGGCCTCGCCCTCGAAGTACGGCTTCTCCTGGCAGCAGTGCGCCGGTGTGTTGGTCCTGCGGTCGGTGACCCAGCGGCCCGGCACGAACTCCAGGGCGTCGTGCGGGTCGGCGGCCGGCAGCGACTTGTCCGTGTCGACCGTGGTGGTCACGTCCCAGACGGCCTTTCCGCTGCGCTCACTGTCGGCGACGTCGCCGCGTACCCGCTGGGTGACGGTGATCTTCTGGTCGGGCACGGTCTCGACCTTGTCGACGTCGAAGACGCTGCCCGTGCCGGTGTAGACGGCGGTCGTGTCGATGTCGATCGGGTTCACGGCGGCCCGCGGTTCCACGTACCACGCGAGCATCGGGGCCAGCACGAGCAGGAAGGTGCCGAGGCCGAGAAGGATCAGGGAGACGGGTGAGACTCTGCGACGCATCCGGGCACTCCAGGGGCGTGAGGAGGCTCGACGCACGGGTGATATCGGGTGGTACGAGGTGATACGGATGCGTCGACACCAGGAGGGAAAGTGCACGTGCGGTATGGGCCGGGAACCGTAGGCGCACCCTTGACGGGGTGTCAATGCATTGTCGAGACTGTGGCGAGGCTCTGGCGCCAGGCCGGCGACAGGACCTCACCGGACGGGACCGGTGAACGGGGCAGGAGTCGCGCAGCCGCATGACCACGGCCGCGCGGAGTACCGGGGTGGGGACGACCTCCGACAGAGAGGCTGACCCTGCGATGTCCAGACTGCTCGCCGCCGCACTGACTGTCGCGGCCGCCGCCGCACTCGCCGTGGGCGCCGCGCTCGGTGTCGTCGCGCTCCTCGACGCGACGCCGGACCAGCCGAACACGCCACTGATCACCTATGAGAATGTCGGCCAGGAGCGTTGACCGTGACCGCTCGTCCGGGAACCGTCGCGTTGCACTCGGCCTGGCACGAGGTTCCCCGCGTCCAGGTGCGGCAGTTCGCGGCGATCGCCATGGCCGAGGCACCCGCGCTCGCCGAGGAGATCCTGCGCGAGATCCGCCGCGAGTACCCGCATCTGCCGGTCGTCCTCGACGACTCCGGGGAGCCGATGGCCCTGGTCGGCATCCGCCGTGCGATCGAGGTCTTCGTGCAGCATCTGGAGACGGCGGAGGGTCGCCCGCGGGTCCATCCCGAGGTGTTCCAGGAATTCGGCCGGGGCGAGGGCCTGCACGGCCGCAGCCTCGACTCGCTCCAGGCGATCTACCGGCTCGGGGTACGGCTCGCCTGGCGGCGGTTCGCCGAGATCGGGCAGCGGGTCGACATCCCGCCACCGGCGATGTACGAGCTTGTCGACGCCGGATACGAGTATCTGGACGGCCTGGTGGATCAGTCCGTACGGGGTTACGCCGAAGCGGCGGCCCGGCAGGCGGGGGAGCGGCTGCGCCTCCAGCGGCGCCTGATGGAGTTACTGCTCTCCGAGCACCATCACCGGGGCGACCCCGCCGAGGCGCTCGTCGAACGCGCCGCCCGGATCGGCTGGCCGCTGCCCGACCGGATCGCCGTCGGCGTGCTGCTGCGGCCGGCCCGGGAGGCCGTCGCTCCCGCCGTCGGGCAGAGCGTGCTGCTCGACATGGAGTACGAGCAGCCCCGCATGGTCGTGCCCGAGCCGGACGCGGCCGGGCGCCCTGAGCTGCTGCACCGGGCGCTGACCGGGTGGGCCGGGGCGATCGGGCCGCCGGTGCCGCTCGCCGACGCGGCGAAGTCGCTGCGCTGGGCCGAGGCGGCGGTACGGCTCATGGAGCGGGGGTTGCTCCCCGCAGGGGAGGTTCTCCACTGCACGGAACACACGGAGGCCTTGGTTCTCCTCCAGCCCGAGGAGCTGATCGACGACCTGGCGCTGCGCTGTCTTGCGCCCCTTGCCCACTGCGGGCCCACGCACGGGCGGCGGCTGGCCGAGACCCTGCTGGCCTGGCTGGAAACGCGGGGTGGTGCGCCCGAGGTCGCCGCGCGACTCGGGGTTCATCCGCAGACCGTGCGCTACCGCCTCCGGCAGATACGGGAACTCTGGGGCGACGAGGTCGATGATCCCGACCGGCGCTTCGAGCTGGAGCTGGTGCTGCGGGCGCAACGGCTCCGGGGCGAGCTGGGGGACCCACGAGCCCGGCGCTGACCTCCCGTCGTGGCCTTTCCGAGCGCCCCCCGTCAACCAGTCACCGGGCGCTCCCCTCCCGTCGGTTTCCCGCCCACCACCCGTCTCGCCCTGTCGATCGGTTCCCTCGCTGAAAGACGGCCCCGTCACCGACCATTGCCCGCTCAAGACAGCCATGAGTAACCTGTGTTCGTCATGCCGATCGTCTGTTGAAATTTCGAACACAAGGGAGGGGGCCGGTTGTGGGACGCCTCGTACCTGCCGTGACCCGAGCTCTGGACATACTCGAGCTCTTCCTGGACGGGGACGGCACTCTCTCCGCCCCCGACATCGTGCGCAAGCTGCAGCTGCCCCGCACGACGGTGCACGAGCTGGTCACCACGCTCGCCGCCCGGTCGTACATCGTCCAGGTGCCCGGCCAGCCGGGACGCTACCGGCTCGGCGTGCGGCCGTACCAGCTCGGCAGCCGGTACGCCGAGCAGCTGGACCTCGCCGCCGAGGGCCAGCAGGTCGCCCGCTCCGTGGCCGAGACCTGCGACGAGACCGTACACGTGGCCATCCTCGAAGGCACCGACGTCATCTACATCGCGAAGGTCGACTCCACGCACGCCGTGCGCATGGTGTCGGCGGCGGGCCGTCGCCTGCCGGCGCACTGCACCTCCGTCGGCAAGATGCTGCTCGCCTCGCTCCCCGAGCCGGAGCTGACGTCGCGCATCCCCGACAACGCCGAGCTGGTCGCGATGACGCCCAACAGCATCACCGAGCCGGCCGCCCTGCGCGAGGCCCTGGCGGAGATCCGCCGCCGCGGCATCGCCGTGGAGAGCCGTGAGTCCAACCCGGACGTCAGCTGCGTCGCCGCCCCGGTGCGCGACCGTACGGGACAGGTCGTCGCCGCGCTCTCCATCTCCGTACCGATGATCCGCTGGAGCGACGAGCGCCGCGCCGAACTGGAGCAGCTCGCCGCGAAGGGCGCCGCCGAGCTGTCCGAGCGGCTCGGCCACCGGAACGTCGGATGACGGCCGTCGAGGTCGCCGTACACGCGCATGCGGCCCTCGGCGAGGGCCCGACCTGGGACCCGCACGCACAGCGGCTCATCTGGGTCGACATCCTCGGCTCCCGGGTCCACACGTACGACCCGGTCTCCGGACACCGCACGGTCATGGCCACCGAACAGCACGTGGGCGCCGCCAAGCCCCGCGCGGGCGGCGGTCTGGTCGTCAACCTCCGTGACGGAGTGGGGCTTTACGGAGCACCGGGTTCGGGTGAGCCCTTCCGGTGGCTGCACCGCGAGCCCGTGCCCGGCCGCCGCGCGAACGACGCGGCGGTCGCCCCCGACGGCTCGCTGTGGTGCGGCACCATGCGCTACGACGAGGCGCCGCGTGGCGGCACGCTGTCGCGGATCGCCCCCGACGGCACGGTCCGGACGATCCTCGACGACGTCGCCGTCAGCAACGGCACGGGCTGGAGCCCGGACGGCCGGCTGATGTACTACATCGACTCCCCGACCCGAAGGATCGACGTCTTCGACGTGGGCGAGGATCAACTGCCGACCAACAGGCGGCCGTTGGCCGACGTCGACGACGGCTTCCCCGACGGCCTCACCGTCGACGCCGACGGCTGCGTATGGGTGGCCCTCTGGGACGGCGGCGCGGTCCGCCGTTACACCCCGGACGGCGAACTGGACCGGGTCGTCGAACTTCCCGTCCGCCGCCCTACCGCCTGCGCGTTCGGCGGCGCCGATCTGACCGACCTTTACATCACCACGGCCCGTACGGGACTTGAGGCGCCGCACCCGATGTCGGGCTCGGTGCTGGTGGTGCCCGGTGCGGGGAAGGGGCTGCCCCAGCCCGCGTTCGCCGGGTAGCGGCCTCTGCGCGATGCCCCCCGTCCACCTGGTGGACGGGGGGCATCGCTGTCTCCAATGGCCGGTATCCCGAACGCTGTTCGGAACTTTTGCGCAAAGCATTGACGCGGAAGCGCTTCGATTTTACGGTCCCGTTCGAAGTTGCGATCATCTATCGAAATCTCGAACAGTGAGGGCGGGGCATGGGACGACCTGGCCTGAATCGAAGGCAACTCCTGGCCGGAGTAGGTGGGTTGACTGTCGCGGGCAGTCTGGGCTTCGCCGCCCTTGGCACCGGTGCGGACGCGCTCGCGTCCAGTGCGAACACCCGCGTCCGCTACTGGAACCTCTTCAGCGGCGGCGACGGGTACAACATGATCGCGATGCTGGACGCCTTCCGTAAGGCGAACCCCGACATCGACGTGAAGGATTCGACCCTCCAGTGGGGCAATCCGTACTACACCAAGCTCGCCATGGCGGCCTCCGGCAGTCGCGCGCCCGACCTCAGCGTCATGCACCTGGGGCGCGTCGCCGGCTTCGCGCCGGGACGGCTGCTGGACCCCTGGGACATGGACCTGCTCGCCAAGTACGGCATCCGCGAACAGGACTTCAACCCGGCGCTGTGGAAGCGCGCCGTCATCGACGGCAAGCTCTACGCGCTGCCCCTCGACATCCACGCCCAGCTGTCCTTCTACCGCAAGGACGTCCTGAAGAAGGCGGGTCTCCTCGGGGACGACGGCCTCATCGTGCCGATCACCTCCACGAAGGAGTGGTTCGACGCCCTGAAGGCCGCCAAGAAGTCCACCAAGAAAGGCCTGCAGACCGTCGGCATCCACGCCAACGACCAGAATTTCTCCTGGTGGTTCTTCGTCGCCTTCTACACACAGCTCGGCGGCACCTACTTCAACTCCGCGATGACGGACGTCGTCTTCGACGAGGACAAGGCCACCCAGGTGCTGGAATTCCTGCGCCGGCACGTCACCGACGGGTACGCCATCGCCGGCGCGGCCGACGCCGAGCAGTTCATGAACGGCTCGCCCTTCGTCTGGGAGGGCAACTGGTCCGTGCCCGTCTACTCGGGCGCGAAGATCGAGTACGGCGCGACCCCGCTGCCCCCCGTCTTCGGCAAGCAGGCGACGCACGCCGAGTCGCACTCCTTCGTCCTGCCGCACCAGTCGAGCCGGGGCGGCTCCTCCAACGAGGGCGCTCACCGGCTGGCCGCGTACATCGTCAAGAACGCCCTCGCCTGGGCCGCGGGCGGTCACATCCCCGCCTACACCCCGACCCTCGAGTCCGCCGCGTACAAGAAGCTCACCCCGCAGAACGAGTACGTCTCGGCCATGGACCACCAGGCGACCGAGCCGAAGGCATGGTTCTCGGGCTCCACCGGCACGCTCGCCGCCCGCATCGGGCCCGTCGTCGCCTCCTCCAACCTCGGCTCCGCGAAGCCGGCCGCGGCCGCCCACAGCATGAAGAACGTGCTGGAAAAGCTGCTGGCCATGAAGAACCCGATGGACGGCAAGACCGCCGCGCAGGGAGGTGCCGCATGACCGCGACCAGTGCCGAGGCCACTCTCGCGCCCGCCTCGAAGCCGATACGTTCCACCAGCGCCGGAAGCGCAGACAGCCTCCGGGCCCGCATGGGACGCAGGCTCCAGCACGGCGGCTGGTTCATCGCCCCGTTCCTCGTCCTGTTCGCCCTGTTCGTGATCTGGCCGATCCTGCGGGGCATCTATCTGAGCTTCACCGACGCCAACGTCTCGGGCGTCGGCGCGAACTTCGTCGGCTGGGACAACTACCGCGAGGCCTTCCACGACCCGCTGGTGTGGGACTCCCTCGGCCACAGCGCGTACTTCACGCTCCTGGTCGTGCCCTGCATCACCGTCATCGCCTTCCTCATGGCGATGCTCGCCCACCACATCGAGCGCGCCAAGTGGCTGTGGCGGCTGTGCTTCTTCGCCCCGTTCCTGCTGCCGTCCACGGTCGCGGGCAACCTGTGGCAGTGGCTGTTCAACCCCGGTACGGGCATGGTGAATTACGTCCTGGGCATCGACACGGCCTGGCTCACCGAGAAGTCGACGGCCATGCTCGCCGTGGTCATCTGCACCCTGTGGTGGACGGTCGGCTTCAGCTTCCTGCTCTACCTCGCCGCCCTCCAGTCCATCCCGGACCACCTGTACGAGGCGGCCAAGCTGGACGGAGCGAACGCCTGGCACCGCATGGTGCACATCACCCTGCCGATGCTGCGCAACATCACCGGCCTCGTCATCGCCCTGCAGATCCTCGCCTCGCTCCAGGTCTTCGACCAGGCTGTCGTGATCTACGACTTCGGTCCCGGACCGGAGGAGTCGACCCGCACCTTCGTCCAGTACACCCTCGAAGAGGGCTTCACCAGCTACCGCGTGGGCTACGCCTCCGCGATCTCCATCATCTTCTTCGTGATCATCGCGTCCGTCGCCCTCGGCCGGATGTGGCTGCTGCGCAAGCGTGAGGAGGGCGTGCGATGACCGCCACGCAAATACAGGCCAAGGCAAGGATCAAGAGCCGTACCAGGAAGCCCTGGACGCCCAGCCAGATCATTCTCACCCTCCTCGGTGTCGCCGTCTCCGCGGTGTGGATGGCGCCCCTGGCCTGGGCCCTGTTCACCTCTCTCAAGTCGGAGACCGAGGCCGTCGAGGTGCCGCCGCACTGGCTGCCGAAGGTGTGGACGGCCCAGGCCTGGAAGGCCATCTTCGAGACCGGCAACATCACCAACTGGTTCGTGAACTCGCTCGTCGTCTCGGTCTGTGTCACGGCCATCGTGCTGCTGGTCAGCGCGCTCGCCGGCTACGGCTTCGCGCGCACCGAGTTCCGCTTCAAGGGCGCCCTGATGGGCCTGGTCATGGCCGGGCTCATGGTGTCGCCCGCCGTCCTCGGCGTGCCCCTGTTCACCACGGTCCAGCAGATGGGGATGGTCGACACCTACTGGGGCATGATCCTTCCGCAGTGCGCGCCCGCCGCGATGGTCTACATCCTCTACAAGTTCTTCCAGGGCATTCCGAGGGAGCTGGAGGAGGCCGCGTTCATCGACGGCGCGGGCCGCTGGCGGGTCTTCTTCACCATCATCGTGCCGCTGTCGCGCCCGTCCCTCTCCGCCGTGGGGATCTTCACCTTCATCGCGTCCTGGAACAACTTCCTGTGGCCGTACATGGTGACCAACAACCCCGACCTGATGACCCTGCCCAACGGCATCGCGACCGTCATGAACTCCTACGGCATCCAGTGGGCCCAGCTCATGGCCGGCGGCCTGATGGCGGGCCTGCCGCTGATCATCGTCTTTGTCTTCTTCCAGCGCCAGATCGTCGCCGGTGTCGCGCACACCGGTCTCGCGGGCCAGTAACTCCCGAAACCGGAGACGCAGTTGAAGCGCTACAGATTCGCGACGGTCCTCGCCGCCGCCCTCCTCGCCCTCCTGCCCACCACCGCGCAAGCCGCCGACTACCCCGACCCCATCCCGCTCACCGGCCAGCAGATCATCCACGATCCCACGGTCATCCACCTCAAGTCCGGCGGATACGTGGCCTACTCCACCGGCGGCATCATCGGCGCCCGCCTCTCCAAGGACCGCGTCCAGTGGGACGACGCGGGCAACGCCTTCGCCACGCCCCCGAGCTGGTGGTACGAGTACAACTCGACCGGCGACCCCTGGGCACCGGACATCTCGTACCGCGACGGCCGCTACTGGCTCTACTACGCCGTCTCCTCCTGGGGCACCAACCACTCCGCGGTCGGCGTCGCCACGTCCCCGACCGGCCTGCCCGGCACCTGGACCGACCACGGCAAGGTCTTCACCTCCGAGACGACCGACGCCTGGAACGCCATCGACCCGGCCGTGATCCGCGCCGACGGCAAGCTGTGGATGGCGTTCGGCTCGTACTGGACCGGCGTCCGCATGGTCGAACTGGACCCGAGCACCGGCAAGGCCGTCGAGGGCACCACCGTCCACCACCTGGCGACCCGCCCGGACGCCCCGTACGCGGTCGAGGGCCCGTACGTGGTCAAACACGGCCGTTATTACTACCTCTTCGCCTCGTACGACGCCTGCTGCGCGGGCGTGAACTCCACGTACAAGATCAAGGTCGGCCGTTCCACGAGCGTCACCGGCCCGTACGTCGACAGCGATGGCACACCCCTGCTGGAGGGCGGCGGTGACCTGCTGCTGGCCGGACACGGCCGCTACATCGGCACCGGCGGCGAGTCGGTGTTCCGCGATCGAGGCCAGGACTGGCTGGCGTACCACTACTACGACGCGGACGACAACGGCACACCAAAGCTGGGGCTCAACAGGCTGGCCTGGAAGAAGAACGGCTGGCCGAGCGTGGTCTAGGGGCGCGGGGCTGTGACACCGTGCGGCTCCGCCGCGTGGGCGCGCTCAGCACAAGACCACCCGCACCCGCCGACGAACACAAGCCACCCCCCAACACATCGCGCCCGAAAGGAAACCATGCGCACCGCCCGCTTCGCCCTCGACCCCGCCTTCACCGTAGGCAAGGTCGACCCACGACTCTTCGGATCCTTCGTCGAACACCTCGGCCGCTGCGTCTACACAGGCATCTTCGAGCCCGGCCACTCCTCGGCCGACGAGACGGGCCTCCGCACGGACGTACTGGACCTGGTCCGCGAACTCGGCGTCACCACGATCCGCTACCCCGGCGGCAACTTCGTCTCCGGCTACAACTGGGAGGACTCGGTGGGCCCGGCCGAGGACCGCCCCCGCCGTCTCGACCTGGCCTGGCGCTCCACGGAGACCAACCGCTTCGGCCTGTCCGAGTACATCGCCTTCCTGAAGAAGGTCGGTCCGCAGGCCGAGCCGATGATGGCCATCAACCTCGGCACGCGCGGCGTCGCCGAGGCCCTGGCGCTCCAGGAGTACGCCAATCACCCTTCCGGGACCGCCCGTTCGGACCTGCGCGTGGCGCACGGCGACAAGGACCCGTTCGGAATCAAGCTGTGGTGCCTCGGCAACGAGATGGACGGCCCCTGGCAGACCGGCCACAAGACCGCCGAGGAGTACGGCCGGCTCGCCGCCGAGACCGCCCGTGCGATGCGGCAGATCGAGCCGGACCTCGAACTCGTCGCGTGCGGCTCCTCCGGGCAGGGGATGCCGACCTTCGCCGAGTGGGAGGCGACCGTTCTCCAGGAGACGTACGACCTCGTCGACCACATCTCCCTGCACGCCTACTACGAGGAGACCGACGGCGACCGGGACTCCTTCCTCGCCTCCGCCGTCGACACGGAGTCCTTCATCGAGAACGTGGTGGCGACCTGCGACCACGTGGGCGCCCGCCTGAAGTCGAAGAAGAAGATCAACCTCTCCTTCGACGAGTGGAACGTCTGGTACCAGAGCCGGCCCAACCCGCACCCGGTCGAGGACTGGCAGGAGGCCCCGCGCATCCTGGAGGACGTCTACTCCGTCACGGACGCCGTCGTCTTCGGCTCCCTGCTCATCGCGCTGCTGCGGCACGCGGACCGGGTGACAGTGGCTTGCCTCGCCCAGCTCGTCAACGTCATCGCGCCGATCATGACGGAGCCGGGCGGCCCGGCCTGGCGGCAGACGACGTTCTTCCCGTTCGCGCAGGCCTCGAAGTACGGGCGCGGCCAGGTCCTCGACGTACGGGTGGACTCGCCGACGTACGAGACGAAGAAGTACGGCGAGGCGGACCTGCTGCACGCCACCGCCGTGCGCGCGGAGGACGGCTCGGTCACCGTCTTCGCCGTCAACCGCAGCCAGAGCGAGTCGCTGCCGCTCGAAGTCGCCCTGAACCGGCTGGGGCTGACGACGGTCGTCGAGCACAGCGCGCTCGCGGACGCCGACCCGGACGCCACCAACACCCTCGACGACCAGGAGCGGGTCACCCCGCACCCGGTCGAGGGGACCACCCTCCAGGACGGCACGCTGAGCGCCGTCCTGGAGCCGCTGTCGTGGAACGTGATCCGGCTGAGCTAGCTCTTGTGGGTACGGCCGGGGGAGGCGACCAGTGTCACCGGCACTCCTCCGGCCGCGCTGCCCAGCAGTGTCAGCTTCACCTCGCCCGGGCCCGCCGGTGTGGTCCCGTCGGACAGCACCGCGAGGGCAAGTGTGTTGAGCCCCCGTGTGCGGAGCAGTCCGTTCGGCAGCACGAAGGTGTGCTGGGGGCCCACATCATTGATGTACTGGCCCATGTTCCAGCCGTTCAGGAAGATCTGCACGCGGTAGGCGCGGGCCGGGTCGTCGGTGAGCGTGAGCCCGATCGAGGCGTCCACCCTCGCGTCGACGGCGAGCCGGAAGCCGGTGCGGTACCAGGTGACACCCTGCCGCCGCTCGGCGCGCGGGAAGTCGACGACCTTCCAGCCGCTGTCCGCGAACCCGGGCAGATGCCAGCCGTGCCGCTCCCCGTACAGACCCCCGTTGTTGACCGGCCCGCGCACCGGGTCCGGGGCCACCTCGCCCTGGATCCGCCAAGTGGCCGCCGGAGAGGCCCCTTTGAAGGTCACAGCCGTCAGGCCCCGGGCCACCTTGTGGGTGTCCTTCGCGGCCCCGTCCTCGTCGTGCTGCATACGGCGCACGAGGACGGACAACACGCGCGGCCCCGTCTTCTCGGGGACGGGGAACGTCGCCGTGGCCGACCAGGTCCCCTGCCTGACCGTCTTCTTGTCCGGCACCGGCATCCGATGCGTACCCAGCGGCTTCCCGTCCAGCCACGCCATCAGCAGGCCCTGCGCGCCCGAGATGTAGGAGAGGGACACGGAATCCGCGCCGGCCGCGTCCGTGAAGTGGCCCCGGTACCAGACATCGCCGTAGTGGTAGCCGTAGTCGTCGGCGAACAGCACGGGCTGCCCGGCGGGTACGGGGGTGACGCTGTACGAGGACTTCTTGTTCGCGACCTTCCAGCCGGAGTCGTCATAGTCGGCGGCGGACTCCGGGTTCTCGGCGGACCGGCGCCAGTTGGCCAGCGCGGGGAGCCGGACGCCGGGCACACCGGGCAGCAGCTGCTCGGCCCGCAGGCTGCCGGACTTGGTGGCCTTCGCCTTCAACGTGCCCTGGTTCCAGATGACTTCACTCATTCCACGCGGCCCCCAGACCTCAAGGTCCGCCGCCTCGACCGTGTCCCCGGTGAGATGGACGGTGGCGCCGCGCAGGACGGCGGTGCGCACGAGTGCGGGGCCGTGCACCAGCACCGGGCCGGACGGGGTGTCGTACCGCCACAGCCGTCCGGAGGTCTCGTCGTCGGCGAGCAGCAGCAGGAGAGGTGTCGAGGCACCGCCGCCCTTCACCAACACCCGTGTGATACCGCCGAGTTGTGCGTCCACCCGCAGGACCCCGTCGGCGTACGTGTGCCCCGCGTTCCCCGCCAGCACGGTGACCGTCGGCTCGCTCGCGCACTCCAGCGCGGTCTGCGTCGATTCGCCCGCGCAGCCCGTGAGCACGGCGATGTCCTGGCGCCCGGCGTTCAGCCAGAGCATCGGTTGGGCGGTGGAGTACCTCAGCTTCCGCCTTCCGAGGGCGATTCCGGTGGCGAGCAACCGGGCGTCGAGACCGGGGACGGGCACGTCGGCGGTCGTTCCGGCGAGCGGCACGGAGGCGACCACCCCGGCGGAGCTGTCATTGCGCAGCACGTAGAAGTGCGCCTTCGTGTCCGGATTGACGAGGTGGTATGCCTTGATCCCGTCCCCGTCGACCGTGATGTCCTCGGCGCGGTCCAGCTTCGCCAGGTCGGGCACGGAGTGCAGGAGCTGCCCGATCTGGTGCATCGGGATCAGTTTCGCGGTGGGCTGCCGGGCCTCGTCGAGGGCGGCACCGTAGTCGTACGAGGTGTAGACGATCGGCGCGGGCAGCCAGCCCCAGGACGTGCCGCCGAAGGTCATGTAGACGTTGTGGACCTTGATGCCGTTGGCGAGGTTGGTGAGGTAGAAGCGCCGCTCGTACGCCGCGTCGCGGGTCCGGCGCGACTCCGCGTACCCCTTGCCGTCGAACTCCGCGCCGCCCCACGGGTCGAACCAGCCACCCCCGAACTCGGCGATGAGCCCCGGGGTTTCCGGACTCGCGGTCGAGCCGCCCTTCGTACCGCCGATGCCGAAGTAGCCCCAGTCGGGCGGGGTCGCGAAGGGCGACGGATAGCCGTCGAAGCCGTACAGGTAACGGCCCTTCTCCCTGCCCGTGTCGAAGGTCCCCGGGGCCCAGTACCCGTTCCTGCCCTTGTCGTTGTGGAAGAGCGGCACGTCGATGCCGTCCGCACGGACCTTGGTGTAGAGGTGGGTCATGTAGTCGCGGCCGAGGGGGCTGTCGACGTTGTCCGCGTACTCGTTCTCCAGCTGATAGAGGACGATCGTGCCGCCGCCCTTGGTGTAGAGGTGCTTCGCGGCGATCCGGTCGACGGCGGTCAGCCACTCGTCGACGTACTTCAGATAGGTCGGGTCGGAGGTGCGGGCCGTGCCCTTGGTGACGGTCAGCCAGCCGGGGAAGCCGCCCGCGTCGACCTCGGCGTTGATGTACGGGCCCGGCCGCAGGATGACGTACAGGCCGGTCTCGGCGGCCGTGCGCAGGAACAGGTCGAGGTCGCGGACGCCGGTGAAGTCGTACTTCCCCGGCGCGGGGGAGTGGTAGTTCCACGACACATAGACGCTGATCGTGTTGTAGCCGTGGGCGCGCAGCTTCTCCAGCACGTCCCGCCACAGCGAGGGGCTCGGCAGACGGAAGGGGTGGACCTCGCCGGACCAGAGCACGAGGCGCTTGCCGTCGATCAGCATCGAATAGCGGTCGAAGCCGACGGTGTGCGCCTTGCGGTCGGCCGCGGGCCGCCCGGGCGCGGGCCCGGTGGGAGCGACGGGCGCCCTTCCGGCGGCGCACGCCTCATCGCTCCCGCTGCCGCTCAGCGAGAGGCCGAGCGCGGCGGTGCCGGCGATTGCGCTGAAGGTACGTCTGCTCAACACCATGCGGGGTCCTCCCGAGGACAGCGATGAGGGTCCCCCCTGTTCGAGCCAAGCCGAGAACTTGGCGGAGGGTGCGGCCATTGTCCACAGCGAAACCTCCCACAATGGTCATATGAGGATCTCGGCGCGGGCGGATTACGCGGTACGGGCGGTACTGGAGCTCGCCGTACGGCAGGCCGGCGGCCCGGCGAAGGCGGAGGCCATCGCCGCCGCGCAGGACATTCCCCACAAGTTCCTGGAGGGAATCCTCGGCGATCTCCGGCGCGGCGGCAGTGGCGGCTACCGGCTCGCACGCGCCCCCGACGCGATCACCGTCGCGGATGTCATCCGTACGGTGGACGGCCCGATCGTCTCCGTACGCGGCGAACGGCCCACCCAGCTCGCCCTCGAGGATCTTCCGTACGTTGGCGCGGGCCGCGACCCACAGCGGCAGCAGCGGTTCCGCGGGGCCGGTGTACGCGAACGTACTTGGGTCTGCGCCCGGGGCGGCGAGAGTGCGTGCATGGCGTCGCGGGGCAGACGGGAATTGTCAGACAGGCCCTAGGCCTGGGCCGGCCGCCTGTGAACGATCCTCATCGCGTCCTCAGGCTGCCCTCAGTTTCAGCACCTAGCGTCACCTCCCGTTCATCCCTGCCGAACCGGTAGGAAAGCCGGGCAACGACGGGACGGTCCTCCGCATGCGCACGCTGATACTGCTCGCCCTCGCGGGCCTCGGCGCCCAGCTGGTGGACGGCAGCCTCGGCATGGCGTACGGCGTGACGTCGACCACGCTGCTGCTCGCCATGGGCACCAACCCGGCCGCCGCCTCGGCCACGGTCCACTTCGCCGAGATCGGCACCACGCTGATGTCCGGCGCCTCGCACTGGCGCTTCGGGAACGTGGACTGGAAGGTCGTCGCCAAGATCGGCGTGCCGGGCGCGGTCGGCTCCTTCCTGGGCGCGACGGTCCTCTCCAAGCTCTCGACGGAGGTCGCCGAGCCGGCCATGTCGCTGATCCTGCTCGGGCTCGGCCTGTACGTCATGTCCCGCTTCACCTTCCGCGGCATGCCCAAGGGCCAATTGGGCAAGCCTCTGCGCAAGCGGTTCCTGGCCCCGCTCGGCCTGGTGGCAGGCTTCCTCGACGCCACCGGCGGAGGCGGCTGGGGCCCGGTCGGCACCCCGGCGCTCCTGGCCAGCGGGCGTCTGGAGCCCCGCAAGGTGATCGGCTCGGTCGACACCAGCGAGTTCCTGGTCGCCGTCGCCGCGAGTCTCGGCTTCCTCTTCTCGCTCGGCTCCCAGGGCCTGAACTGGGGCTGGGTGCTCGCCTTCCTGCTCGGCGGCCTGGTCGCCGCGCCCGTCGCCGCCTGGCTGGTCCGCCTGGTCCCGCCGCGCGTGCTGGGCTCCGCGGTCGGCGGCGTCATCATCGTCACCAACGTCCGTACGCTCCTGGGGAGCGACTGGGTCGGCGCGTCCGCGGGGCTCAGCACCCCGGTCTACGTCCTCCTGTACGCGCTGTGGGCCGCCGCCCTGACGTACTCGATCCGCGCCTACCGCAAGGAGAAGGAGGCGGAGCCGGCGGTCGAGGAGCGGCAGCCCGTGGCGGTGTAGGGACTCGGCGCGTCAGGTGAGGCTGCGCTGGTGGCGGTAGGTCAGCGTGCCGTCGGTGAACGTGAGGTACGCGCTCGGCGGGAACCGGCCGGTCGCGGAGGGGCAGTAGTACTCCACCGCGTGGCCGTTCGTGGCCGGCCAGTTGGGGTAGGTCTCCTGCTGCGCCACGCACGAGTCCTTCGGGACGACCGACCACACCTGTGCCTCGGTCATGCCCAGCGTCGTCCGGTTGTACTGAGCGAGCCTGATGGACGGCGTCTTCGCCTTGAACAGGAGCTCGCTCCGCTTGTTGTACAGCTTCCCGTCCGCGTTGAAGCTGAAGCCGCCGTACGGCACGTAGTCGCCCGACTCGGCCCAGCACAGGATGGCGTTGTCCCCGACGAGCCCACCGGTCTCACACGCCTGTGCGCCGCCGCCTATCGCCCAGACCTGGTCCTTCGTCATACCGAACTGGATCTGGTTGTACTTCTCGGCCGTGAACCCGGAGTACGCCTGCGCGCTGGTGGCTACGCCGACGATCGCCGCACCGGCCGCGATGAGCGAGACTCCTAAACGCCACACCTTCACCATCTGATGTTTCTCCTCGCCGGTCGATCATGCCGTGCCCGTGGGCGCGACCTTAATCACCAGGACTCTTCACGCGGTCTTCGAACGCGCGCCGAGGAACCGGGGCCGGGTGCGGAGCGGGGCGGCCCGCGTCGATGCGGGCCGCCCCTTTCTCCGTGGGGGGAGGGTCTGTGGATCAGCTCTGTTCGACGCCGAGTGTCAGGGTGCCCGTGTAGCCGGAGGAGGCGGAGCTGCCCAGGGCCGTCAGGGTGAGGAGGCCGGAGGCGGCGCCTCCGTCGTCGTAGATGGAGTCCTGGGCGAGGGTGGTGCGGGTGACGGTGTTGGTGGAGTACGGGGAGACCTTGGCGACGGCGGTCGTGACCGTTTCGCTGAAGAACAGCTGGCCCGTGTGGAGTTCCTGGCCGCCGGTGAGGGAGCCGTCGGAGGTGAGGGTCACACCCGTGTGCACCTTGACGTGGATGTGCACGCAGCGGCCTCGGTACCAGCCGGGGTAGATCGTGGTGAT
The DNA here is from genome assembly GCF_041053055.1 of Streptomyces sp. R41. Lineage (NCBI taxonomy): Bacteria > Bacillati > Actinomycetota > Actinomycetes > Kitasatosporales > Streptomycetaceae > Streptomyces > Streptomyces sp. R41. The sequence goes on along the minus strand of NZ_CP163443.1, from coordinate 3,486,828 downwards.
GTTCGCGACGCCGCTGGAGTTCGTCAGCACGCCGCCCCGCAGGAAGGTGCCGTCGTCCGGTTCGGCGTGGCCGTTGTTGCCGACGAACCCGGAGTACTCGCCGAGCGCGTCGCAGTGCCAGATCTCGACGAGGGCGTTGGCGATCGGGGCGCAGGTGTCGTCGTCGACCACGGTCAGCGCCAGCTTGAGGGGGGCGCCCGCCTTGCCTTCGGTGATGTCGGAGCGGACGAGCTGCCCGTCGAGGTAGTAGGGGCCTTCGGTCATCTCCTTCGTGAGGGTGCAGACGGCCGCCGCGGCGGCGGGGCTCGCGTCCGCCGCGTCGGCTGTGGGGGCTTCAGGAGCTGCGGCGCCCACGGCGAGCACGGCGGCCGTGGCGCCCGAGGCGATCAGTACGGTGCGGCGCCCGATCGGGGCATCTGAAGTGTCTGTCATGGACACGGCACCGTAGGAGGGGATGCTGTTGGCGAGCTGTCAGTTCTGCAAAGTGACGAGACGTCAAGTTGCTTGTGAGACAAGGGGAAGCTGGCGGCCTCCAGGGCCGTAATCACAGGTGTGTGACGGGAGTTCGGTGTGAGAAGCGTTGACTCGCAAGCGCTTCGATTCTACGGTCCCGTTCGAGGTCCTGACCTGCGTTCAGCATTTCGAACAGGAGGGTCCGTATGAGCCGCACCTCCCGCAGAACGGCACTGCTCGCCGTCCCGGCGGCCGTCCTTCTCGCCCTGATCCCGACCACCGCGTCGGCGTACCCCAACCCCGGCACCGTCACCGGTTCCGTCGTCGTGCACGACCCGACGATGATCCGCACCTCGGCGGGGCGGTATCTGCTGTACGCCACCGGTGGCGGCCTGAGCTACAAGACCTCAACCGACCGGATCGCGTTCACGGCGGGCAGCGACGCGTTCACCACCAAACCCGGCTGGTGGTCGACGTACGCCACCGAGGCCTGGGCGCCCGACATCTCGTACCATGGCGGGAAGTACTTGATGTACTACGCCGTCTCGACCTTCGGGTCCAACAAGTCCGCCATCGGGCTCGCCGGTTCGACGACCGGGCTGCCCGGCTCCTGGACCGACTACGGGACCGTCTACACCTCCACCACCGCCAGCGACTACAACGCCATCGACCCGAACCTCTTCGTGGACGACGACGGCAAGTGGTGGCTGTCGTTCGGCAGTTGGTGGACCGGCATCAAGATGATCCAGATCGATCCGTCCACCGGGAAGCAGCTCGCGAGCAACACGACGCGGTACTCGATCGCTTCCCGCCCGACCGGCACGAAGGCCGTCGAGGCGCCGTACATCGTCAAGCGCAACGGCTACTACTACCTGTTCGCCTCGTACGACGTCTGCTGCCAGGGCACCAGCTCCACGTACAAGGTCAAGGTGGGCCGGGCGACGAGCGTGACCGGGCCGTACTACGACCAGAGCGGGGTCGCCATGCTCAACAGCGGCGGCACCCCGGTCCTGGAGTCGCACGGCAGCGTCATCGGGCCCGGCGGCCAGTCCATCATGGCCGACTCGGACGGCGACCTGATCGTCTACCACTACTACGACGGCAACGACAGCGGGACACCCAAGCTCGGCATCAACCTGCTGAACTGGAGCAGTGGGTGGCCCGTGGCGTACTGAACCCGCCTAGGGCCTGTCTTTCGGATCACGCCTGGGCCGCGGGGCTTGGCACTCACATCTGCGGCGTTGTCGTCGGTCGGCGACGCTCCGCGTCGACTCCCTCCTCCGCCTTGCAGCTGCACGCACGAAGCTCCGCTCACCGGCAGTTGTGAGGCGCCGTAACCCGAAGTCGGCGTGATCCGAAAGACAGGCCCTAACCCGCCTGGCCGTACAGCATGGCGCCCACGGCCGGCCAGCCGGTGGGCTGCTGTGGCTGGGGCTGTGGTTCCGGCTGGGTGCGGCCCCGGACCTGGGCGGCCGTCAGGCCTCCCTGGGCGCCCAGCGAGGCGGCGTTCGTCATGCCGGGCATCCCGGTCTGGGCGACGGGCTGGAGTCCTGGGGCCTGGGCCGCGGCGGGCATCGCGGGCGCTGGTGCCGAGCCCGGTGCCAGGCCGGGCATCGCCCCGGGCGCCTGCGCCGCGGCCGGTGCCGGCCAGGCGGTGGGCTGCGGGGCGGCGGGCTGCGAAGCGGGGGACGGGAAGTTCGACACCGCCGCGGGCTGCTGCGGGGAGGGGAAGTTCGACACGGCCGCCGGCTGTTGCGGGGCAGGGAAGTTCGCCACCGCCGCGGGCTGCGCGGCGGGCAGGCTCGGCATCGGCCCGGGCTGTGCCGGCGCGGGCCCCGGCCACGCGTTCGCCTGCGCGGCCAGGCCCTGCATGCCCGCCCCGTTCGTGGCGCTGACCAGGCGGTCAACCGCCGCCGTGCCCGAGCTGTAGCTGGTCCCTGTGCTCAGCTCGGGCACGGCGGCTCCCCTCCTGGTCCCGTAGAGCACCTGCTCCAGGCCGGACACCAGGCGACGCACGTCCACCTGGGGGCGCACCACGAGTCTCAGGAAGCGGCTGGACGAACCGATCTTGTTGCCGCACTCGCGGACCAGGATCCGGTGCTCGGTCAGCAGCCGGTCCCGGACCACGGTGCCTTCGGCGCCCACGGGGAGGCGCACGAAGAGGAAGTTGCCCTGCGACGGGTAGACCGTCAGGCCGGGCAGCTGGGAGAGCTGCTGGGCCATGTCGAGCCGGTCGCGGCGGACCATGTGCAGGCTCTGCATGTACTCCTGGCCGTGCTCCTTGAGCATGAACACCACGGTCTCGGCGAAGGAGTTGAGATTCCACTTGGGCAGCATGGAGCGGACCTTGCCGGCGAGGGCCGGGTTGGCGACGAGATAGCCGAAGCGGATGCCGTGCAGGCCGAAGTTCTTGCCGAGGCTGCGCAGCACGATGACGTTGGGCCGCATCACCGCGTCCTCGACCACGCTCGGTTCGGACTCGGCGTCGGCGAACTCCAGGAACGACTCGTCGATGACGATCAGGTCCAGGTCAGCCATCGCGTCCATGAACTGGATGACCGACTGGCGGGGGAGGAAGCCGCCGTCGGGGTTGTTCGGGTTGCAGATGACGGCGACACGCGTGCCACGGGCGCGGATGAACTGGGCGTACTTGGCGAGGTCCAGGGCGAATCCGGTGGACTCCTGGAGCGGGAACATGTCGACCCGCTTGCCGGTCTCCATCGGCTGATCGGTCCAGCGGCCGAAGGTGGGCACGGGTATCGCCAGGGACTCCCGGACCAGCAAGTGGTCGATCCAGGTGATGAGTTCGGTCGAGCCGTTGCCCATCGCGACGCACTGCGGCGGGAGCTGGAGCAGCGAGCACAGCTCGGCGGTGATGGTGTCGGCGCTGCTCGGGTAGTACGTGATGATCTCGCGCAGCCGGCCGGCCAGCTCGTCGAACATCGCGGGCGTCGGAAAGTACGGATTGCACGGGATGCAGAAGTCCACCGGACCGGCCCCGTCACCCTCCCGCGTCAGCGCGGCCATGGACGGGCTGTGCGCCGCAGTGCCGCGAAAGAGCGAGGTGACATTGCCGGCCATGGAACCTCCGTATAGGGCGGGCCCGCGGGGGAGGACGGGCCCTCCGTCTTTGGGTGGCCCGTGCGGGGGAGCACGGGCCGCCCTCTCATACGGATACGGAGGTGGCGCTGTTCAACTCGTGTGAATTCAGTGTGGGTTCGCTTCCCGGCGCAACCGGGGCCCCCGCGAAGCCGTCAAGGGCCTCAGGCGCTGAACGAGTGCACCGTCGTGCTGCGGTACGTCTCGCCCGGCCGCAGGACCGTCGAAGGGAACTTCGGCTGGTTCGGCGAGTCCGGGAAGTGCTGCGTCTCCAGGCACAGCGCGTCGCCCTGCCGGTAGATGTGGCCACCGGTGCCGACGAGCGTGCCGTCCAGGAAGTTGCCCGAGTAGAACTGCAGGCCCGGCTGGTCGGTGGCGATCTTCAGGGTGCGGCCGGAGGACGGATCGCGCAGGGTGGCGATGTGCTCGGGCTTCGCCGTGATGCCCTTGTCGAGCACCCAGTTGTGGTCGATGCCCTTGCCGTACAGCAGCTGCTGGTTGGCGACCCGGATGTCCTCGCCGACCGTCTTGGTGTGGCGGAAGTCGAAGGGGGTGCCCGCGACCTTGGCCAGCTCACCGGTGGGGATCAGGCCCGAGTCGACGGGGGTGTAGCGGGAGGCGGCGATCTTCAGCTCGTGGTCGTAGATCGAGCCGCTGCCCTCGCCCGCCAGGTTCCAGTAGACATGGCTGGTGAGGTTGACGACGGTGGCCTTGTCGGTGGTGGCCTCGTAGTCGATGCGCCAGTCGCCGTGCCGGGTGAGGGTGTAGGTGACCTTCGCCTTGAGCGTGCCGGGGTAGCCCATCTCGCCGTCGACGCTGGTGTAGTGCAGGACGAGGCCGACGTCGGAGCCGGAGGTGAAGCCCTCCACGTCCCAGACGTGCTTGTCGAAGCCCTGGGAACCGCCGTGCAGACTGTTCACGCCGTCGTTGACGGACAGCTGGTAGCTCTTGCCGTCGAGAGTGAACTGCCCCTTGGCGATGCGGTTGCCGTAGCGGCCGATGAGCGCGCCGAAGTACGGGGTCTTCGCGACGTAGTCCTCGATGTTGTCGAAGCCCAGGGAGACGTTCTTGTAGCGGCCGTGCCGGTCCGGGATCTCCAGGGATTGGACGACGCCGCCCCAGGACAGGACCTTCAGGCGCGTGCCGCCGTTCTCCAGCGACCAGCGGTAGACCTTCGTCCCGTCGGCGAGCTTGCCGAAGAGCTCCTTCACCGGCTTCCTGCCTCCCGTGGCGTGTGCCGTTCCCCCGAGCGTGGTCGCGGCGATGCCCGCGGCCGCGGCCCCTGCGATGACCGTGCGTCTGTTCAGTTCCATTTGCGGCTCCCGTAAAGGGTGGGGCCCCGCCTTGGTGGCGGGGCCCAGCTGACTTACGAACCGGACTTGCGCTTGTTCCACACGTCGAAGCCGACCGCCGCCAACAGGGCCAGGCCCTTGATGACCTGCTGCCAGTCGGTGCCGACGCTGAGAAGGTTCATGCCGTTGTTCAGCACGCCGAGGACGAGACCACCGATGATGGCACCGAGCACGGTACCGACACCGCCGCTCATGGACGCGCCACCGATGAACGACGAGGCGATCGCCTCGAGTTCGAAGTTCAGGCCGGCCTTCGGCGAGGCCGCGTTCAGACGGGCGGCGACCACCAGACCCGCCAGGGCCGCGAGCACGCCCATGTTCAGGAAGACCAAGAAGGTGACCTTCTTGTCCTTGACGCCGGACAGCTTCGCCGCCGGGAGGTTGCCGCCGATCGCGTAGATGTGGCGGCCGAAGACGGCGTTGCGCATGACGTAGCCGTAACCGACCACCAGGACGCCGAGGACGATCAGGATGATCGGCGCGCCCTGGTAGCTGGCGAGCAGCATCGTGACCGCGAGGACCGCGGCGGCGATGGCGACCAGCTTGAGCAGGAAGGCGTTGCGCGGCAGCACGTCCAGCGAGAACTCCTGCTGGCGCTTGCGGTCGCGGACCTCCTGGTAGACCGCGAAGGCCAGCAGCACGAAGCCCAGCAGCAGGGTGAGGTTGTGGTAGTTGGTGTTGGGGCCGACCTCCGGCAGGAAGCCGTTGCCGAGCTTCTGCAGGCCGTCCGGGAACGGGCCGAGGGTCTGGCCCTGCAGGAAGATCTCCGTCAGACCGCGGAAGAGCAGCATGCCGGCCAGGGTGACGATGAACGACGGTATGCCGAGATACGCGATCAGGAACCCTTGCATCGAGCCGGCCACCGCGCCCACCAGCAGGCACAGCACCAGCGCCACCGGCCACGCCACACCGTGCTGCACCGTCAGCACGGCCGCGAACGCGCCGATGAACGCCGTCAGCGATCCCACCGACAGGTCGATGTGACCCGCGATGATCACCAGCATCATGCCGATCGCGAGGATCAGGATGTAGCTGTTCTGCAGCACCAGGTTGGAGACGTTGCGCGGCAGCAGCAGGTCGCCGTCGGTCCAGACCGCGAAGAGGGCGACGATCAGGCCGAGGGCGATCAGCATGCCGTACTGCCGCATGTTGCGGCGCAGGCCGTTCAGCATCAGCTGCAGCAGGTTGCCGTCGGCCGAACTCCCGCTCTTGCCGGGCGGCGCCGAGGCCGGGACCTTGTCCGTCACATCCGTGCTCATCGGGTTACCTCTTTGTCCTTCGTCATCTGGCGCATCAGCACTTCCTGCGTGGCCTCGGCCCGCGGGACCTCGCCCGTGAGCCGCCCGGCGGCCATGGTGTAGATGCGGTCGCACATACCGAGCAGTTCGGGCAGCTCGGAGGAGATGAAGACGACCGCCTTGCCCTCGGCGGCCAGCTGGTCGATGACCGTGTAGATCTCGTACTTGGCGCCCACGTCGATGCCGCGCGTCGGCTCGTCCAGGATCAGCACCTCGGGACCCGCGAAGATCCACTTGCTGAGGACGACCTTCTGCTGGTTGCCGCCGGACAGCCTGCCCACCGTCTCGAAGACGGTCGGCGCCTTGATGTTCATGGACTTGCGGAAGCGCTCGGAGACCTTGCGCTCCTCGTGCTCGTCGACCACACCGCGCCTCGCGACCTTGCCCAGGGCGGTCAGCGAGATGTTCCGGTTGATGTTGTCGATGAGGTTGAGGCCGTAGTGCTTGCGGTCCTCGGTGACGTACGCGATGCCGTGATCGACCGCCTCGGCGACGGTCTTCGTACGGATCTCCTTGCCGTCCTTGAGGACCGTGCCGCCCGCGTGCCGGCCGTAGGTGCGCCCGAAGACGCTCATCGCGAGCTCGGTGCGGCCGGCGCCCATCAGGCCCGCGATGCCGACGATCTCCCCGCGCCGCACGTTGATCGACACATCGTCGACCACCTTGCGCTGCTGGTCGATCGGGTGGTGCACCGTCCAGTTGCGGATCTCAAGGGCCGGCGCCGAGCCCACCTCGCCCTCGAACGGCGTGCGGTCGGGGAAGCGGTGGTCGAGATCGCGGCCGACCATGCCGGAGATGATCCGGTCCTCGGTGGTCTCCGGCGCCTTGACGTCGAGAGTCTCGATGGACCGGCCGTCGCGCAGGATCGTCACCGAGTCGGCGACCCGGCGGATCTCGTTCAGCTTGTGGGAGATGATGATCGAGGTGATGCCCTGCTTCTTCAACTCCAGGATGAGATCGAGGAGTTTGCCGCTGTCCTCGTCGTTGAGAGCCGCGGTCGGCTCGTCGAGGATGAGCAGCTTCACCTTCTTGGAGAGCGCCTTGGCGATCTCCACCAGCTGCTGCTTGCCCACGCCGATGTCGGTGATCCGGGTCTCCGGGTGGTCGGTCAGACCGACCCGGCGCAGCAGCTCGGTGGCGTGCTTCAGCGTCTCGTTCCAGTTGATGAACCCGCCCGAGGCGTGTTCGTTGCCGAGGAAGATGTTCTCCGCGATCGACAGGAACGGCACCAGGGCCAGCTCCTGATGGATGATCACGATGCCGTGCTGCTCGCTCGCCCGGATGTCCTTGAACTCGCAGGTCTCACCCTCGAAGAGGATGTCGCCCTCGTAGGTGCCGTGCGGATGGACGCCGGAGAGCACCTTCATCAAGGTGGACTTTCCGGCGCCGTTCTCACCGCAGATGGCGTGAACCTCGCCCTGACGGACGGTCAGCGTGACGTCCGACAGCGCTTTGACGCCGGGAAAGGTCTTGACGATCGAGCGCATTTCCAGGACGGGTCCCGCCATGGTCGTGCCCTTTCTTCAGGCCGTAGGAATTGACCGACAGGGGGACTACTGCAGCTCGCTGGCCTTGTAGTAGCCGGTGTCGACCAGTTCCTTCGTGTAGTTGGTCTTGTCGACGCTCACCGGCTGCAGCAGGTAGGCGGGGACGACCTTGGTGCCGTTGTCGTACGTCTTGGTGTCGTTGGTCTCCGGCTTCTTGCCGTTGAGGACGTCGTCGACCATGGCCGCGGCGACATCGGCGAGCTTGCGGGTGTCCTTGTAGACGGTCTGCGTCTGCTGGCCCGCGATGATCGACTTCACCGAGGCGAGCTCGGCGTCCTGGCCGGTGATGACCGGCAGCGGCTTGCTGGAGGAGCCGTAGCCGTCCGACTTCAGCGCGGCGAGGATGCCGATGGAGATGCCGTCGTACGGCGACAGGACCGCGTCGACCCTGCCGCTCTTGTAGGTGGAGGTGAGGATGTCCTCCATGCGCTTCTGCGCGGTGGCGCCGTCCCAGCGCAGGGTGGTGACCTGGGTGAGCTTGGTCTGGCCGGACTTGACGACGAGCTTCTTGTTGTCGATGTACGGCTGCAGGACGCTCATCGCGCCGTTGAAGAAGTACTTGGTGTTGTTGTCGTCGTTGGAGCCGGCGAACAGCTCGATGTTGAACGGGCCCTTGCCGTCCTTCAGGCCCAGCTTGTCGACGATGTAGCTGGCCTGCAGCTCACCGACCTTGGTGTTGTCGAACGACGCGTAGTAGTCCACGTTCTTCGTGCCGAGGATCAGACGGTCGTAGGCGATCACCGGGATCTTGGCGTCGGCGGCCTGCTGCAGCACGTTGTTCAGCGACTTGTTGTCGATGGCCGCGACGATCAGGCCCTTGACGCCCTGCGTGATCAGGTTCTCGATCTGCGAGACCTGCTGGTCGGGGTCGTCCTCGCCGTAGACCAGCTTGGTCTTGTAGCCCTTGGACTCCAGGTCCTTGACGACGTTCTTGCCGTCGGCGATCCAGCGCTCGGAGGACTTGGTGGGCATCGCGATACCGATGGTGCCGCCCTTGGCACTGCCCTTGTCCTCCTTGCTGCCGCCTTCACCGCTCTGTCCGCAGGCGGTCAGGGTGAGGGCGAGGGAGGCGGCTCCGGCTATGAGGGTGAGGGCGCTTCTGCGAGTGCGCATGGTGATCAGTCCTTGTTCTTCTCGTCGTTGAGAGGGTGTTCAGGCCTCGGTGGGGAAGCGGTTGAGCGGGCCGGGCAGCCGGGAGCCGAGCGGCGCCATGTCGCCGTCCGCGCCGTGCCGGGCGAGCAGGTCGAGAGCGAGCCGGCCGCGCCGTACCCGCTCCCGGGCGGTGTCCAGGGTCAGGTCCCGCATATGGGTGCCGTACGGGTAGATCCCGGGTGCCTTGGACAGACCGAACTTCAGATAGAGCGGTGCGCCGCGCCGGATCAGCTCGGCGACCTCGTACATCCGCACGTACCCGCCGAGGTCGTCGGGGGCCTCGATGTACATGTCCATGGGGGCGGCGGAGACCCGCCGGATCTCGGTGAGGTGATCGAGCGTCAGATCACTCGGTACGTTGATGGAGTCGCCGCCGAGGTTCTCGTACACGGCGTACGAGGCCGGGTTGACGGGGCCCACCAGCGCCGAGACCTTCAGTGTCGTGTCGGCCGGGATGATCCCGGCGACGCGGGCCCGGTGCAGCGTCCACAGCACGCCCTCGTCGGCGACGAGCAGGCACTTGACGCCCAACTCCGTTGCCCGGACGGCGTCTTCGACACAGCCGGCGACCGCGTCGTGGCCCCGGGCGCGCAGGCCGGCGCCGCGCGAGTCGGTGCGTACGGAGGCGCCGATGTCCCAGGTGCCGCGCGGCCCGGTGAAGAGGCAGAGCTCGATGTCGCGCTCACCGGTGGCCTCGACCATCTCGGTGATCTCGGCGTCGGTCAGCATCCAGACACCGCTGCCCTGGCTGATCCGGTGGATCGGCACATCGAGCCGCGAGGACTCCTTGAGGACCACGGCAACGGCCTCGGGGCCTTCGACGGACGGAACCTCGGTGCGCCAGCGGCCGCCTCCCGGGAAGGTGTGCGGCGAGGCGTCGGCTGGTGAGAGGTCGGGCGCGCCCAGGCCGAGCGCGGCGAGCGCCTGCTCACCGGGTCGACGGGCTGCCGTAAGGGAGGCGTCGGTCACAAGCTGTCCTTCGCGTTCGATATTTCGGACATGGTTCGTGTCGGTGGGTGTACGCCGGTACGAAGCGTCAGGTGTCTCCGTACCGGCGTACGGATCAGGGGAGCGGAAGAACCTGGCTCATGGACGGCTCATGGACGCAGAAGGACCTTTCCGACCTTGGGATCCCCGGACCCCACCAGCTCGATGGCCTGGGGGAACTCGGCGAGCGGCAGCTCGTGCGTGACCAGCGGCGACGGGTTCAGCAGCCCCGCGCCGAACACCCGCACCGTGTGCGCCCAGGCCTCCGGCGGCGCCCCGAACACGGTGTGCACCTCCAGCTGCCGTACGACGAGATCGGTGGGGTCGAGTCCCTCGGCGCCCGGCGCCGGGATCCCCGTCAGGACCAGGCGTCCGCCGCGCCTGAGCAGGGAGGCGGCGGTGCGCGCGGCGGACGCGGACCCGGCGGTCTCGATGACGACGTCGAAGTCGTCGGGGAGTTCCTGGTCCCGGGTGCGGAAGTCGGTGGCGCCGAAGTCCCTGGAGAGCTTGTCGCGATCCGGCCGGGTGCCCACCACGAGCAGCTCGGCGGGGGAGCCCGCCTTCAGGAACTGCACGGCGAACATCCCGAGGGTCCCCGTGCCCACCACCGCGACCCGCTCACCGGGCCTTGCGTTGGCCTTGAGCGCGGCGGCCGCGATGCAGGCGGCGGGCTCCAGCAGGGCGGCGGCCGTCAAGTCGGCGTCGTCCGGCAGGACATGGAGCAGCCGGGCGGGGAGGGTGAGGGTGGTGGCCATCGCGCCCGGCTGGGTGAAGCCGGTCTCCTCGTACCCCGCCGTGCACAGCGTGGTCTCGCCCGCGTGGCAGCGGTCGCAGACCTGGCAGTTGCGGAAGCCCTCGCCGACGACCTTGCGGCCGACGAGGGACTCGGGCACGTCCGCGCCGACCCTCTCCACCGTCCCGGACCACTCGTGGCCGGGCGTGAGGGGGTAGCGGACGTACCCGTCGGGCCGGTTGCCCTGATAGACCTCGCGGTCGCTGCCGCAGATGCCGACGGCGTGGACGCGGACGAGCGCCTCGCCGGCCCCCGGCTCCCGGGGCTCGTGGGCGGTCAGCCGGTGCTCGCCCGGCGCCTCGATGACGACCGCGGTGCTCACTGCGTCCCCTTCGGCTTGCGCTGCTCCCAGCCGTCCGCCCAGAGGTCGAACCGGGCCTGCTGCTGAGGGAATTCGGCCGCCGCGTCGGTGTCCAGCTCGACGCCGAGACCGGGCTCGTGCGACAGCTGGAAGTAGCCGTCGACGACCTGCGGCGCGCCCTTCACGACCTTCTTGATCTCCGCGTCCGCGAAGTCGTTGAAGTGCTCAAGGATCTTGAAGTTCGGCGAGGTGAAGCCGACCTGGAGGGAGGCGGCGGTGAGGACGGGCCCGCCGACGTTGTGCGGGGCGACGAGCACGTAGTGCGCCTCGGCGGTGGCGGCCAGCTTCCGCGTCTCCCAGATCCCGCCGATGTGGCCGACGTCGGGCTGGATGATGTCGACGGTCTGAGCCTCGAACAGCTCACGGAACTCGATGCGGTCGTGGATGCGCTCACCGGTGGCGACCGGGATGTCGACCTTGGCGGCGACCTTCTCCAGCGCCTTGAGGTTCTCCGGCGGGACCGGCTCCTCCAGCCAGGCGGGCTTGAAGGGCGCGAGCTCGCGGGCGAGCCGGATGGCGGTGGAAGGGGAGAACCGTCCGTGCATCTCCAGCATCAGCTCGGAGTCCGGCCCGATGGCGTCGCGCACGGCCTCGATGAGGGAGACGGCGTAGAGGGTCTGGTCGTGGTCGAGCTCGAAGTGCCCGGTCCCGAAGGGGTCGATCTTGAGGGCCTTGTACCCGCGGGCCATGACCTCCTGCGCGGCCTTGTGATAGGCCTCCGGGGTCCGCTCGGTCGTGTACCACCCATTGGCGTACGCCTTGACCTTGTCGGTGACCTTGCCGCCGAGCAGCTGCCACACCGGTACCCCGAGGGCCTTGCCCTTGATGTCCCAGCAGGCCATCTCGATGACGGCGATGCCGGACATCACGATCTCGCCGGCGCGTCCGTAGTCGCCGTACTTCATCCGTCGGACGAGGTCCTCGACAGCGAACGGGTCGGAGCCGAGAATGTGATTGGCCTCCGCCTCCCGCAGATAGCCGATCAGCGCGTCGGTGTGGCCCAGCATGCGGGTCTCGCCGACTCCGGTGATGCCCTCGTCGGTGTGCACCTGGACGTACGTCAGGTTCCGCCAGGGCGTCCCGACCACGTGTGTGCTGATTCCCGTGATGCGCACGGCAGTTGCCCCCTGTGCTCTTCGGCTCTGTTCGAAATTTCGTCACACGTTCGAAATGCTGGCGTGACAGTAAGGACATGGCCCCTGGAGTGTCAATGGGTCGAACGCATAACGGTTTCGACGCGATGGGATCGGGATGGCGGGGAATGTTCGGGGGTGTCTCAACTCGGCACGCCGGAACGGGAAGTTCAGCACACAACCTTCACAGCTGTGCCTATGAACGTTACCTGTGAGGAACTTAGTCTTCCCGCGTCATGGACTACTGCCACCCGTGCCGACGGCACCTCAACGGCGCCCTTGCCTGCCCGGGGTGCGGCACCCCAGTCGAAGAGCTCCGCGCGCATGCGGAGGAGACCGACGCGCGCCCGGAAACGGGCGTGGACGCGGACGACGCCGACGCGTACTACGACGAGGACGACGACGCGGACGAGCGGCCCGGACGGGCCGCGCGGCGGCGGGATCGGGGCCGGGGGCGCGGACGGGCGGCGCGGGGGGCCGACGGCCCCGGTGGCCCGGAAGGTCCGGATGCTCCGGGTGGCGCGAGCCGGCGGGACCGCAAGGCCGCGGCGCACCGTCGTCGGCGGCGCCGGACGCTGCTCGTCGCGGCGGGGTTCGTGCTCGCGGCGGGTGGGCTGAGTCTCGCCGAACTCGGCATCGACGCGCCAGGGTTGAGCCCGAAGCCGGCGGCGGCCGGGGGTGAGTCGGCCGACGGTTCGACGTCCTCGGACGCCAAGGAGACGGCGCAGCCGCTGGGTGACTCGTCGGGGGCGGGCGGCGCCTCGCCGACCGACTCGCCCGACGCCTCCGCGTCGCCCTCCGACTCCGGGTCTCCGTCCGCGTCCGCCTCCGGCAAGGACAAGGACAAGGATGAAGAGTCGGCAACCACCGGCACGACTCCGGGACGCGCGACCTCGGCCCCCACCCGCACCTCGGCCCCCGAAACCACCGCCCCCGTCACCTCCGTCCCCACGACGTCCGCCCCAACCCCGGCCCCTTCACCGTCGGAAACCTGCAACCGCTTCTTGTGGTGGTGCACGTAGGACGTTTCTCGCCCCCGCCGCCCCTGCCCGGTGGGGGCTTGTCGCGCCGTTCCCCGCGCCCCTTCAGGGGCGCGGGGAACGGCGCGATCTTTTAGCGGGGGTCTGGGGGCGGCAGCCCCCAGGTACGGGAATGGGCAGGGGCGGCGGGGGCGAAAAACCACTCCGCATGCCAGGCTTGCCGTCATGACGGCGGCGGGACGCGCGGAACCGGAGGTGGCGGATCCGGGCGACGTCGAGACGCCGGCGGTGGACGCCCTGCGCCGGCTCCTCGGGACCGCACGGGCCACCGCCGGCGGCGGACTCGCCTGAACCCGCCTCAGCCCTCGTGCACGTCCGCCCCCAGCATCCGCCGCAGCAGATCCCGCAGCGCCAGCCGCTCGTCCTCCGACAGCCCCGCCAGGGGCTCCCGCGCGAAGTTGAGGGAGTCGCGCAGCCCCCGGGCGACCTCCCGGCCCTCGGCCGTCGCCGCGGCGAGCTTGACGCGGCGGTCCGCCGGGTCCGGGCGCCGCTCCACCAGCCCCCGCGCCTCCAGCCGGTCCACGATCCCCGTGACATTGGACGGCTCGCACTTCAGCTGCTGCGCCAGCCGCCGCATCGGCAGCGACTCCAGCGACAGCAGGCTCAGCAGCCGCGCCTGCGCGCCGGTCAGCGCGTGCTCCGCCGCCGCGTCCTCGTACTCCTCGTGGTAGCGGGCCACGACCGTGCCGATCAGTTCGACGACCTCCATGGTCAGGGGGTCGATTCGGGGTGTCTTCTGCGTGGCCATGGACTCCAGGTTACCCCGTTACTTGACATCATGAAATATTCAGGCGCATTGTTGTTTCAGGTACTGAAGTATTTGCCCCCCGCGGAGCCGTACGCGAGAATCGGTACAAACTCGCGGAAACCCGTAGGAAACAGGAAAGGCGCACCCCCATGACCGACACCCCCACGCTCCCCGCCGTCAGCCGCGAATGGCACCTGGTCAGCCGCCCGGTCGGCTGGCCCAAGCCGGACGACTTCGCCCTGGTCGAGGCCGAGGTACGGCAGCCGGGGGAGGGCGAGGTCCTGGTGCGGAACAAGTACGTGTCCGTGGACCCGTACATGCGCGGCCGTATGAGCGCCGCCAAGTCGTACGCCGCGCCCTTCGAGCTGGGCAAGGTCATGCAGGGCGGAGCGGTCGGTGAGGTCGTCGCCTCGAACGCCGAGGGGATCGAGGCCGGCGACCACGTCCTGCACTTCTTCGGCTGGCGCGAGTACGCCGTCGTCGACGCCAAGCAGGCCGTCAAGGTGGACCCGCAGGCCGCGCCGCTGTCGACGTACCTCGGCGTCCTCGGGATGACCGGGCTCACCGCCTACGCGGGCCTCCTGCGCACCGCCTCCTTCAAGGAGGGCGACTCCGTCTTCGTCTCCGGCGCCGCCGGTGCCGTCGGCAGCCAGGTCGGGCAGATCGCCAAGCTCAAGGGCGCCTCGCGCGTCATCGGCTCCGCCGGGTCCGACGAGAAGGTCAAGCTGCTCGTCGAGGAGTACGGCTTCGACGCCGCCTTCAACTACAAGAACGGGCCGGTCGACGAGCAGCTGCGCGAGGCCGCCCCCGACGGCGTCGACGTCTACTTCGACAACGTGGGCGGTGACCACCTGGAGGCCGCGATCGGCTCCCTGAACCAGGACGGCCGCATCGCCGTCTGCGGCATGATCTCCGTCTACAACAGCACCGAGCCCGTCCCCGGCCCGGCGAACCTGGCCCGTCTGATCCAGACCCGCGGCCGCATCCAGGGCTTCCTCGTCAGCGACCACTACGACCTGCAGCCGCAGTTCGTCCAGGAGGTCGGTGGCTGGGTCCGCTCCGGCGAGCTCAAGTACAGCGAGACGGTCGTCGAGGGCATCGAGAACAACCTGGAGGCGTTCTTCGGCGTCCTGCGCGGCGACAACATCGGAAAGATGATCGTCAAGCTCTGAGCCCACGGCGATCCCGAGAGGGCCTGTCGCTGGACTTCCGGCATACGGTAACTTCTTTCCGAAGTCGTCGCGATCGTGGGCGCGAGTCGCGGCGGACCAAGGAGGAACGCACCGTATGTCCATCCAGCAGTCGGATGTCCTGTACACCGCCGTCGCCACCGCCGAGAACGGTCGCGACGGCCGGGTCGCCACCGACGACGGCAAGCTCGACGTCGTGGTCAACCCGCCCAAGGAGATGGGCGGCAGCGGCGCGGGCACCAACCCCGAGCAGCTCTTCGCCGCCGGGTACAGCGCCTGCTTCCAGGGCGCCCTCGGTGTCGTCGCCCGTCAGGAGAACGCCGACATCTCCGGCTCGACCGTCACCGCGAAGGTCGGCATAGGCAAGAACGAGGACGGGTTCGGGATCATCGTCGAGATCTCCGCCGACATCCCGAACGTCGATGCCGCCACCGCCCGCGCGCTCGTCGAGAAGGCCCACCAGGTGTGCCCGTACTCGAAGGCGACTCGCGGCAACATCACCGTGACGCTTGCCTGACGGCATTCGTTGCTCACGGCGGAGGCCGCACCCTAGGACGTGGGGTGCGGCCTCTGTCGTGCCACTACCCTCGGGACACCGTCAGCAAGGCCCTCCCCACCTGTGGGAACTCCCCCTTCGGATGGTCACGGAAGAGCGGCTCGGTGCCGAACAGCACCGCGTGCGGACCGCTGACCACCGACGCCCGGCCTCCCGCCGCCGTGGGCCCGCCCGTGCCGTCGTCCAGCGGCCGCCAGTGCCCGGAGACGAGCGGATCGCCCGTCGCGTACGACTGCTCGACGCGGACCCCGGGCCCGAGATCGGTGAACCAGACGGGGGCGTACACGAAACTGTGATCGGGAGCGCCCGTCGTGACCCAACCGCCCGAATTCACCACTCGCACCACGCCGTTGGCGTCCCCGTTGCCCTCGACCGGCTTCACGGCGAGCAGTCCGGCGGCGGCGTTGAGCGCGGCGCCCGTGGCTCCGCGGCCGACGAGGCCGTGGGTGCCCAGGAAGGCATCCAAGGCCGTCCGCGCCGACGCGGTCAGGGCCGAGTGGTCCAGCCCCGACGACACGAACAGCACATCCGCCGAGGACCAGTCGAAGCCCGCGTTGAGGATCGCCGTCGACACCGGGACCACGTCGAAGTTCATCTCACGGAGGGCGAAGAGCTCACCGGCGGTGACGGCGGCGGCGACGCGGGTGGGGTGCAGGAGGGTGCCGCCGGTCGTCTTCGTCGCGTCGAAGGCGACGTCGTACGCGCGGGCGAGGGCATCGGCCTTCGTCCGGGCCGAGGACGGCACGAGCGCACTGCCGTCGGCGGTCCGGCGCACGGAAACACCCTGCCGAAGAAGGGAGTTGAGCGCCGCGATCTCCTGCGGGGTGTCGAGACGCAGGCGCAGGTCGCCGCGCGGAGCGACGTATCCGACGCGCGTGGTGGCGCCGACCGTGCGCAACGGGACGGCGGACGGACTCCCGCTCAGCACGCGCTCGACCGTCGCGCCCCACAGGCGGCCCAGGCTCCAGCCCGAGATGTCGTACATCGTCGACACCTTGTCACTGATGTCCCGGCCGTCCGCGAGCATCACATTGGCGAGACCTCGTTTGGGCTGGTGCAGGTCCACGACGTACGAGCCCTTCGCGTACGACCGTCCCGCGAGCCGGAAGCCGTGGACCGCGCGCGTGACGCGTACGTCATTGGCGAGCAGGTGGTCGACGAGGCGGGCGGCGGCGGTGGCCGAGCGCTGTGTCGGGCCGGCCGGAATGACGTACGCGCGCGGGAAGTCGGTCGTGTAGACGTCCTCGGGGCCGATGCCCGGGACGCCGGGGACCGTCTCGGCGGAGACCGGCACCTGGGCAGCGCCCGTCGCACCGCGCCGGAAGACCTCGATCTGGTCGGCGATGAGGGAAGTCCGGTGGGACTTGGCGAAGTCGAGCGTCGCCCGCATGGCGGCGCCGGCCACGTCGACGTTGATGGCCGAGCGGCGCCTGAGCTCGTCCACCGGCAGCGTGTCGTACGCCGAGTTGTTCACCGTCAGCGGGATCTCGACGGTGTGCGCGGCGACCGTGCCATGGAACGCCGCGTACTGGGGTGTGAAGATCGGCGGCCAGTCGTCCCAGCCCTCGCGCTGGTCGCGGAAGGGGATCTGAGCCGGCTCCACGCCGTCCTTGGCGGGGGTGAGGCCGAGGCCGTTGACGGCGGCCTCCATGCCGAGGGCGTTGGCGTAGGTGTTCTTGAGGAAGAGGTCGTACTCGTAGTTCTCGCCGTGCGGCGGGGTGGTCGGCTCGATGAGGGTGCCGTTGACGTAACCGTGGAGGTCGAGCATGACGGCCGGCTGCTTGTCGATCCCGATCTGCCGCACCGCGCGCGCCTCGGGCTGCGAGGCGGTGATGAAGTCGCGGTTCAGGTCGAAGCCGTTGGCGTTGGTGCGGGTGCCCGCGATACGGCCGTCCGGGTTCGCGGTGATGTTGAAGTAGAGGCGGTTGTGGGCGAGGAGGTCGGTGGTCTTCGCGTCGTGCGCGGTCGCGAGCTGCTGGATCAGCTTGAGGGCGGCGTCCGTGCCCTCCCACTCGTTGCCGTGGATGTTGTTGTTGAAGAACACGGGCGTTTTGTAGGTCTTCTTGACGGCCGGATCCTTGGCCGCCGCCTGGGGCGCGTTCTCGATGAGTTCGCGCAGACGTTCCTGGGCGCGGGTCTCGCGGGCGCTCTCCGGGGCGGTGACGGTGACGAGGTAGAGCCGGTGACCGCCGGCCGAGCGGCCCGCGACCTCGACGCTCACACGGTCGCCGAGCTGCTGCAGGGCGTTCAGCTTCGGGGCGATGGCGTGGTACGGGGTGAGGCCGAGCTTGATGGACTTGTCGGCGGGGTTCTCCGGGTCCGGGGTGAGGACCTGTTCGCGGGGGTAGCCGCCGGGGCTCGCGCTCGCGGAGAGGTCGGTGACGGGGGCGGTGAGGGCGTTGCGGGCGGCGCTCGCGGGGGCCCCGGCGGCGCCGCTCTCCGAGGCGGATCCCTCGCGGACCGGCGGTTTGCGGTCCGCGGTGGCGCTGTGCGGTGCGAACAGCAGCGAGCCGGCCGCGGTGGCGGTGACGCCGGCGATCAGGACACGTCTGGGAAGACGCTTCGGAAGAGGCTTCGGTAAGCGCACGCGTCGTACCTCCGATGAGGGGGTTTCTGTGAGCGGTACGGCGAGGTGTACCTGTTCGACTCTTCTGCAACAAGAGGGCGTCGCCGTCACGGCTGTGGTCATGGATGCCCCGGATGGCGCATCCTCGGAGGGCCGGACGGGGCATGCTGAGTGCGGGCGCCGGCGCGACGGAGGGCCGGGCCGCAGGTTCGGCCGAGCGGTAGTGCGCGTGGCGAGGAGGGCCTCCATGTCCCCGATTCCGTTGATCCCGTCGCTCCCCAGCAGGGAGGACGTGCTGCGCATGGCGCGCAACACGACCGACATCACCGGCCAACTCCTCGACACGGCCGGGAACATCACGAGAATCGCCGTCAACACTTTCGATCCCCGGGACGGGTCGGGGGCGGAGGTGCTGCGCGTCCTGCGCGAGACGACGGCCGAGCTGGCCGAGGCGAGCGCCTCCCCGCAGGCGCAGGAGGCCTTCTACCGGATCGTGGACACGCTGACGCGGCTCGGCACGAGTGGGGCGCCGCTCGCGGTGCATCCCGTGAGCGAACCGGCGCAGGCGTTGCTCGCCGCGGTGGGCGACAGTCTGCTGCCCATCCTCGACGCGGTGGAACCCGCCGTGGAGGAGGCGGCCGTCGCGCTCGGGGAGCTGGTGGAGGCGACCTCGCCGCTGCTGCCCGCGGCGGCAGGGGTCGCGGCGGGGGCGCTGCTCGCGCTGACTCCGGTGGTACGGGCCGCCGCGGACGTCCTGCGGAGCTCGTCGCCCGAACTTCGGCGTATCGCCGATGCGTTGACCGCCGCGCTGGCTCCGCTGCTGCCGCTTCAGGTCGCGCTGGCGGAGCGGGCGGCTGCCGCCGGGGCGGGGGTCGTGCGGGCCGGGCTCCCTCCCCTCGCCGATCTCACGGAGGCGGCGGCCGCCGCGATGACGGCGGTCCGCCCGCTCCTCATCGCGAGCGAGGAGCTCCTTGTCTCCGGCCTCGAACAACTCCAGCCGGTCCTCCTCGCCACCGCCTCCCGCGCGGGGCGCGTCGCCCGCGCGGCGGCCGTCCGCGTCTCGGCAGCGGCGTCGCCCGCGGCGGAACGGGGCGTGGTGGTCGCGGTCACCCCGGTGTGATCCGCCCCCTCCGCCCCTACCTGTCCCTGGGGGCTGCGCCCCCAAAAAGGGGCGCGGGGAACTGCGCGACAAGCCCCCACGCACCCGCAGCCGAAAGGCTGGTACGGGACGGGTAGGGGCGGAGGGGGCGAAAAAACCACCCACCCGCGCCCCCGCGAAGCGTCCCGCTAAAGTTCCCCCATGCGCGATCTTGGGGTGGGCTTCAACTACTTGGTGCAGGGCCAGCGATGGGTGGCCCGGCACGGGAAGCAGTACGGGTTCGGACTGGTCCCGGGTCTCATCACCCTCGTGCTCTACGCGGCAGCGCTCGTCACCCTCGCCCTGTACGGCGAGGACTTCGTCACCTGGGCCACCCCCTTCGCGGACGACTGGACCAGCCCCTGGCCGGGTCTCTTCCGCGGTTTCCTCACCGCCGTACTCTGCGCCCTCGCCCTCCTCCTCTCCGTCCTCACCTTCACGGCGGTCACCCTCCTCATAGGGCAGCCCTTCTACGAGAACCTCTCCGAGAAGGTCGACCGCGACGTCTCCCCGGACGGCACGGCCCCCGAGTCGGGACTCCCACTCTGGCGGGAGCTGTGGATCTCGGGGCGGGACAGCCTCCGTATCGTCGTAAGGGCGGTCCTGTGGGGCGTGCTCCTCTTCGCCCTCGGCTTCGTCCCGTTCGTCGGCCAGACGGTCATCCCGGTGATCGGCTTCTTCGTCACCGGGTTCTTCCTCACCGAGGAACTCACCGCCGTCGCCCTTCAGCGCCGCGGCGTCGACCTCCGCGCACGCCTGTCTCTGCTCCGCTCGCGCAAGATGCTCGTCTGGGGCTTCGGCACGCCCCTGGGCCTGGCCTTCCTGGTTCCGTTCGTCGCGGTCTTCCTGATGCCCGGAGCCGTCGCGGGCGCCACTCTCATGGCCCGCGATCTGCGTGGCGAGGAGACGGAGACGACCGAGGACGCCCCCGAAACCGTTGACGCCCCCGAGGAGGGAGCCACCCCGTGACCGAGATACTCGCCGTCGCCGTCATCACGGTCCTGGCGGTCATCGCCCCCGGCGCCGACTTCGCCATGGTCGTCCGCAACAGCTACCTCTACGGCCGCCGGACAGGGCTGTTCGCCGCCACCGGCGTCGCCGCCGGCGTCCTGGTGCACGTGACGTACACGATGCTCGGCGTCGGACTCCTGATCGCGTCCTCGACCGCCCTGTTCACCGTGATCAAGCTGATCGGCGCGGCGTACCTCGTCTACATCGGCGTGCGCACCTTCCGCGCGCGCGAAGACGTCGAGGTCGATCTGGCCAACAAGACGACCCTGACCCCGTTCGCCGCCCTGCGCACGGGCTTCCTCACCAACGTCCTCAATCCCAAGACGACCCTCTTCGTCGTCTCGACGTTCGCCCAGGTGGTCAGCCCCGGCACCCCGGTCTACCAGCAGGTGGGCTACGGGCTGTTCATGTCCTTCGCCCACCTGTTGTGGTTCGGCGTCGTCGCGGTCTTCTTCTCGCACGACCGGATGCGCACGCTGATGCTGCGCGGCCAGAAGGTCCTGAACAAGGTCATCGGCTCCGTCCTGGCCGGCCTCGGCATCAGCCTCGCGTTCGCTCCGTCGCACTAGCGGGAGCCGATGCTGTGGCGGTCGCGTCCACCGCCACCGTCAGGATCGCCCGTACCTGATCGATGATGTCCAGCCGGTTCCGCACGAACTCCGGATCGGTGACCGTGCCGGTCGCCGGGTCCGTGTTGCCCGTGCCGAACTGCAGCACCGGCGTGTGCACATGCCCCCCGGGGAGCGTGGAGTGCAGCCCGAGGCGGTCGCGGAGCAGCGTCGCGCGGTAGGCGATCTCGTTGGAGAGATAGTTGCCGCCGCCACCGGCGCGGGCCGTGGAACCCGGGGTCGGGCCGTCGGGGCGTACGACCGGATCCGTACCGCCCGCCGGGATCTCGGTCACCGACGTGTTGTCGTACACGGGGAAGCGGCCGGTGTCCGCGGCGACGATCTCCTGGTACGGGAGGGTCGTCGACGTCCACTGCGGCTGCGAGGCCGGGTCGGTGACCGGGACCGTCTCGGTCACTGAGAGGTTGAGGTTGTCCGGGTAGCCGCCCCGCCAGGCCCCGTTGGTCCGCTCCACGTCGAAGCGGCCGACGCGGCCCTGGCTGACCGTCGTGAACAGGTCCACGTGCGGCAGATACGGCCGCAGCGTGCGCTCCACCGTACCTCCCCCAGATCTGAACGCCTGGGAGGTGCCCCCAGTGAAGTCCTGCCAGCGGACCGGGAACATGGCCGTCTCGACGCGTGCCGGACCGTCCGCCGTCTGGATCGTCGTGCCGTCGAGGGCGAGCGCGGTGGCTCCGGAGGGATTGGAGATCCGGATGTCGCGGTCCAGCGTGAACGGGTCGAACCCGGTGACCAGGATCCGCTTCACACCCTTGGTGTGCGGGTAACGGATGGCGTTCTGGCCACGCGAGTTCTGCTCCAACGCGTCCAGCAACTGGGAGCGTTGAGTGTCGGAGAGGCTGAACTCCGGCTCCCACTGGCGTACTTCGCGCGTCATGCCGAGCCGGGCCCAGTACAGCGGCCGGTCGTCGTCCCGGCTCAGGTCCCCGCCCGCCGGACCCCGGCCCTGCGCCCGGTCGACGGCACGCCGCCACAGCCGCGCGCCCTGCTGTACGACGACGTGCCGGGCCTGCGCGTACGAGTCCGCCCTGCCCAGCGCCCGCGCGAACGCCGGGGCCACGGTGTCGAATCCGGAACGCCGCAGGATCTCCTGGGGAGCGGCCTTGTCGAGCCGCTGCTCCTCGACGGTGGAGGTCTCGGCGGCCGACGCGCTGGGCGTGGCCGTCAGACCCGCGAGCAGGGCCAGTCCGAGTACGCCGATCCGAACGCGTATGTGAGTCAAGGGAGTTCGGGCCTTCCGTCGCCGTGGGGTGCTGCCGGACGGCGGCAGTATCCCGTGACGGCTGGGGCGTACGCCATGGCGCATGACGGGTGAGGCACCGGGGAGGCTCGATGCAGTCCCACTGGTCCCAGAGACCCTGGTGGCGGGATCAAGTCGCCCTGGTGCCGGGAATCTTGGCGGCCGACGCCCGCAGCGCGGCCAGGAACGCCTCGCCCGCCGGTGCCGGCGACCGTCCGCGCACCGTCGCCGCGTACACCGCCCGCGCCGGCGCGTCCTCGTCGAGGACCGGGAGCAGCGCGATGTCGGGCCGTACGGACTCCGCGGCGAGCGCCGGGATCAGCGTCACGCCGAGCCCGGCGGCGACGTACCCCTGCTTGGCGGTCCACTCGGCGACGACATGCGCGACGCGCGGGCGGAACCCGTGCCGCAGGGCCGCGTCGAGCAGGGTGCCCTCGGGGCGGGGCCCGCCGGATATCCAGTCGGCGTCGGCGAGTTGGGGCAGTCGTACGGAGGGCTCGGCGGCGAGCGGATGATCGGCGGGGACGGCGACGTACAGGGACTCGTCGAGGAGGTGATGCAGGGTGTAGGCGTCCAGCGGGGTGTGGCCCGTCGTCGAGACGACCGCCAGGTCGAGATGGTCGGCGGTCAGCCGGTCCAGGAGTACGGGGGTGAAGCCTTCCTTGCGGGTGAGCCGGACTCCGGGGTGGCGGGCACGGAACGCCGCGATGGCCCGCGGTACGAGGGCCGCGTCCGCCGTGGCGAAGGCGCCCACCCGCAGCCGCCCGCCCGCCGCCTCCCGCAGCGCGGCCAACTCCCGCCCCGCGCCGTGCAGCCGCTCGACCACCGACTCGGCGTGCGGTACGAGGACCCGCCCGGCCTCCGTCAGCCGTACACCCCGGGCCATCCGGTCGAAGAGCGGGGCACCGCCGAGCGACGCCTCCAGCGAGGAGATCTGCCGCGACACCGCGGACTGCGTCCACCCGAGCGTCCGCGCGGCCACGGTGAACGAACCGTGCCGGGCGACTTCGAGGAACACCCGCAGCCAAACGGTCGAGAGATCGGGTACGTCGTTCTGCCGGCCCCTGCCGTCGACGGCACCGACCATCCGAGTGTCATGCGAGTCCTGCATGACACACATGCTAGACATTCGCTTGTCGCATCACCTGTGGGTGCCTAGCGTCGAAGACATGGAAAAGATCGCTTTTCTCGGACTCGGTCACATGGGCGCCGCGATGGCACGCCAACTCCTCGGCACCGGGCACCCGTTGACGGTCTGGAACCGCACCGCCGCGAAGGCGGAGCCGTTCGTCGCGGAGGGTGCGACCCTCGCCGCCTCTCCGGCCGAGGCGGCACGGGACGCGGACGTGGTGATCACGATGCTCGCCGACCCGGCCGCGCTCGACGCGGTCGCGGACGCGATCGTGCCGGAGCTCCGCCCGGGCGCGACCTGGGTGGAGATGTCGACGGTCGGCCCGGACGTGATCAAGGAGCTGGCCGCCCGGCTCGGGGAGGGCGTGACGCTCATCGACGCGCCCGTGGCGGGCAGCACCGACAAGGCCGCCGCGGGCCGACTCGGCATCCTCGCGGGCGGTGACGTGGCCCCTGTCGAGCATGTGCTGGCGCACTTCGGCACCGTCACCCGTACCGGCCCGCTCGGCTCCGGCGCCGCGCTCAAGCTCCTCGTGAACGCCGCCGTACTCGGCGGAGTCGCCCTCGTCGCCGAGACCATGGCCCTCGCGGACGCGCTGGGCATCGACGAGGGCACCGCCCGCACCGCCCTCGCGAACGGCCCGCTCGGCGGCGCCGCCGCCCGCGCCTTCGCCGAGGGCGTGCACTTCGACACCTCGCTCGCCGTCAAGGACACCGACCTGGCGACCAAGGCGGCCCGACTCCCGGTCATGGAAGCGGTGTTGGAGCACTTCAGGCGGGCTGCCGCGGACCCGGGCATCGCCCACGCCGACATCGCCGAGGCCGTCACCCACATCCGTCGATCAAGCTGAAGGAACCCCGTGCAGATCACGTTGGACAACCCGGCCTCCGCGCCCCAGCCCGCCAACGCCTACTACTCCCAGGTCGCCCGCGTCGAACTCCCGGGCGGCGGAGCGCTGTTGTATCTCTCCGGCCAGGTGGCGGACGGCGAGGACCTCGTCACTCAGAGCCGCGGCGTCTTCGAGACCATCGACGCCCTGCTCAAGGCGCACGGCGCGACCCTCGCCGACATCATCAACATCCGTACGTACCTGACCGACATCGACAAGCTCGCCGAATACGGCGCCGTACGCCGGGAGTTCCTCACCGGCACCGCACCCACCAGCATGACCTTCGAGGCCGCACGCCTCTTCAAGCCGGACGCCCTCATCGAGATCGAGGTCGTCGCCGCCGTCCGCGGCCCGGAGTGATCCCTTCCGGGTGATACTGCCGCGTATGAAGGCAACGAACCTGGGCGTGCTCTTCCTCATCGAACTCGGCGCCCTCGCGGCCGTCGGGTACTGGGGATTCACCAGCGATGTGGGCACGCCGTGGGCCTGGCTCCTCGGCCTCGGCGCACCGGCCGTACTGATCGCGCTGTGGGCGCTGTTCGGCTCGCAGAAGGCGACGTACAAGACGCGCGGCGCGGTCCGTGTCGGCTTCGAACTGCTCTGGTTCGGGTCCGGCGTGCTCGCCCTGGTGCTCGCCGGGGCCTACGCCTGGGCGATGGTCTTCGCCGCCGTCTGCGCGGCGAGCAAGACGCTGGCCGTCATCTGGCGGCAGTGAGAGGGCGAATCGAGGCTCAGGTCTCGCCCAGCAGTGCCAGGAAGTCCCGGAACGCGCCGGGCATGTCCACCGACTCCGGATCCAGCAGCCACTGGTACTGAAGGCCGTCCATCACCGCGACGAGCAGGGGCGCGGTGCGCTCCGGCGTGAGCCCGTTCGGAAGCCGCTCCCCGTACTCGGCGCGCAGCACCGCCGCCATGCTCGCGCGCACCCTGGCGTACCGCTCGGTGAAGTACTCGCGCGCCGGATGCCCCTCCGTGACGCTCTCGCCGAGCAGCGCCGAGAAGGTCTGGATGATCCCGGGCCGCATGGCGTTGTACTCGACCAGTGAGGCCAGCAGATCGACCCGCCACTGGGTGTCCGGCACGGCGTCCCACTGGTCGCGCTCCTCGAGGACGGCGACGAGCAGGGCGTCCTTCGTGGGGAAGTAGTGCAGCAGCCCCTGCTGGGTGAGGCCCACGCGCTCCGCGACCGCGGCCAGGCTCGCGCCCCGGTAGCCACGCTCGGCGATCACCTCCAGGGCCGCCCGGACGATCTCCGCGCGCCGCTCCTCGCTTCTGGCCCTGGTGCTCATGGCGTCACCGTACGGCATCCGATCACCCTGGCTATAACGGCAAGGTAACGAAACCTACCGCTCTACAGGTAGCGGGTGCAGGATGAGGAGACGTCCAAGGGCTTCAACGAGGAGGTGCCGTGGTGGCGGAAACAGCGGAGAACGCGGGAACCAAGGCCGAGAACGCGGAGAACGCGGGGATCAAGGCCGAGAACGCGGCCGATCGGGCCCGCGAGGCGGTCGTCGACGCGGCCCTCGGCAAGCTCGACCTGGACGCGAAGGCGAGGCTGCTGGCCGGCCAGGACATGTGGTCGCTGCCCGCGCTCCCCGAGATCGGGCTGAAGTCCCTGGTCATGTCCGACGGTCCGATCGGCGTCCGCGGCGTCCACTGGACCGCCGACGACCCGTCCATCGCACTCCCGTCCCCGACCGCGCTCGCCGCCACCTGGGACCCGGCCCTCGCCCGCCGCGCCGGTGCCCTGCTCGCCCAGGAGGCCCGGCGCAAGAAGGTCCACGTCCTGCTCGCGCCCACCGTCAACCTGCACCGCTCCCCGCTCGGCGGCCGCCACTTCGAGGCCTACAGCGAGGACCCGTATCTGACCGGCCGGATCGGCAGCGGTTACGTGCAGGGCGTGCAGTCCGGCGGCGTCGGCACCACCGTCAAGCACTTCGTCGCCAACGACGCCGAGACCGACCGCTTCACGGTGAACAACGTGGTCTGCGAACGCGCCCTGCGCGAGCTCTACCTGGCCCCTTTCGAGGCCATCGTCGAGAACGCCCACCCCTGGGGCATCATGACCGCCTACAACTCGGTCAACGGCACGACGATGACCGAGCACCGCCACCTCGTGAACGAGATCCTGCGCGGCGAATGGGGCTTCGACGGCTTCAACGTCTCCGACTGGATGGCCGCCCGCTCGACCACCGCCGACATCGAGGGCGGCCTCGACGTCGCCATGCCCGGCCCGCGGACCGTGTACGGCGCACCGCTCGCCGCCGCCGTGCGCGCCGGCGAGGTCGAGGAGGCCAAGGTCGACGAGGCCGTCCGCAACGTGCTCCGGCTCGCCGCCCGCGTCGGCATCCTTCAGGGCGCCGAGCCGGTCGTGACCGAGCCTCCCGCCCCCATCGACGGCGAGGCACTGGCCCGCGAGATCGCCCGCCGCGCCTTCGTCCTCGTGCGGAACGAGAACAGCGCGCTGCCCCTCAAGCCGGGAAGCGTGGCCCTCATCGGTGCCGCCGCCCGCGACGCCCGCGTCCTCGGCGGCGGCTCCGCCACCGTCTTCCCCTCCCGGATCGTCTCGCCCCTCGACGGCCTCACCGCAGCCCTCCCCGAGGGCAGCCTGGCGTACGCCGTCGGCGCCGACCCGACCGAGGAACTCGCCGTCGCCGACAAGGGGTTCGAGCTGCGCGCCGTCTGCCGCGACGCGAACGGCGAGATCATCGGCAGCGGCTCCGCGTCGGGCGGCCAGATCCAGTGGATGGGTGACGACCTCCCCGAGGGCGTCACCCACGACACTCTCCACACCGTCGAGCTGACCGGCACCTTCACCCCGCGCGACAGCGGCCCGCACACCTTCGGCATCAAGGGCCTGGGCGCCTTCACCCTCACCGTCGACGGCACGACGTACTTCGACGACGCCCAGCGCACCGACAAGGACGACCCCTTCGAGGCGTTCTTCCTCGCCCCGGTGCCCCGCGCCCAGGCCGAACTGACCGCGGGCGAGGCGGTCGAGGTCTCCCTCACCCACGTGGTCACCCTCCCCGAGGGCATCCCGATGAAGGTCGTCGGCTTCGCGCTCGCCCACCAGGAGCCGCAGCGCGACGAGGACGAGCTGATCGCCGAGGCCGTCGAGACCGCCCGCGCCGCCGACACCGCGGTCGTCGTGGTCGCCACCACCGACCGCGTCGAGTCCGAGGGCTTCGACCGCAAGGACCTCCGACTCCCGGGCCGCCAGGACGAGTTGGTCCGCGCCGTCGCCGCCGCCAACCCGAACACCGTCGTGGTCGTCAACTCCGGCTCCCCGGTGGAACTGCCGTGGCGCGACGAGGTCGCCGCCGTACTGCTGAGCTGGTTCCCCGGCCAGGAGGGCGGCGCCGCGCTCGCCGACGTCCTCACCGGCGCGCACGAGCCGGGCGGTCGGCTGCCCAGCACCTGGGGCTCCTTCGCGGACGCCCCGGTCACCCAGGTGGTCCCGGCCGACGGCGAACTCCCGTACACCGAGGGCGTGTTCATCGGCTACCGCGCCTGGGAGAAGGAAGGGAAGACCCCCTCGTACCCCTTCGGGCACGGCCTCGGCTACACCGACTGGACGTACGAGTCGCTCGAGATCAGCGGTACGACCGCCACGATCCGCGTGCGCAATTCCGGTGAGCGCGCCGGGCGCGAGGTCGTCCAGGTCTACCTGGCCCCGGTGGAGGCCGACGCCGAGCGGCCCGCCCGATGGCTCGCCGGCTTCGCGGGCGTCGAGGCCGGTCCGGGCGAGAGTGCCGAGGCCGTCGTGGAACTCCCGCGCCGCGCCTTCGAGATCTGGGACGAGAACGCCGACGCGTGGGCGTTTGTGAAGGGTTCGTACGAGGTTCAGGCGGGGCGCTCGATCATCGACCGCCGGGTCGCGGCCGCGATTAACGTCTGATCCGGGACAAGCTCCCCACCGAGCAGCCCCGGTCCGGAACCTGACCTCCGGGCCGGGGCTCGTCGCTGCTCGGCCACCTGTGGCAGACTCGCGGGCCGACACACGCCGGTTCGGGGGAGAAGCGCATGTACCCAGGTCAGCAGCAAGGTCCGTATCCGCCTCAACAGGGGTACCCACAGCAGCCGTACCCACCGCAGCAGCCATACGCGCCGCAGCAGCCGTATCCGCCCCAGCAAGGCTCTCCGCAGCAGCCGTACCCGCCGCAGCAGCCATACGCTCCGCAGCAGGGGTACCCGCAGCAGCCGTATCCGCCCCAGCAAGGCTCTCCGCAGCAGCCGTATCCGCCGCAGCAGGGCTACCCCCAACAGCCGTACCAGCCCTACCCGCCGCAGCCGCAGCAGCCCATGGCCCCTCAACAGAACCTGGGCGACGCCCGGATGAGGCTGGACCCGAGCCTGAGCGCGGGCCAGCGCGAGCTGGTGCTGAAGATCCAGCAGACCAGCAAGGTGTACGCGTTCGGCTTCGTCCTGGGCATCCCGCTGACCTTCGGCGGCGCCCACTACGGCATCACCGAGAAGCCGATCGGCTTCGCCGGCACCGCGCTCGGCCTCGTCGGCCTGGTCGTCGGCGTCCTCGCCCTGATGAAGGCGCGAGGCCTCAAGGAGCAGCTGCGCCGGCTCACCCCGGACGCCTGGCGCTCCCCGGCCGCGCACCTGCCGAGCGCCCGCAAGGCGGCCACACAGGCCGCGTACGTCAACGGGGTCCTGGTCCTGCTGTCCCTGAGCGCCGCCGGCTATCTGCTCGTCAAGGGCGCCGACTGGGGCGCGTACGGGAACTCGTTCGGCTTCGGCGGGCTGATGCTCGCCGCGTTCATCCCGCTCGGCATGGGGATCGCCGC
This sequence comes from Streptomyces sp. R41, assembly GCF_041053055.1. NCBI lineage: Bacteria > Bacillati > Actinomycetota > Actinomycetes > Kitasatosporales > Streptomycetaceae > Streptomyces > Streptomyces sp. R41. Next base: position 3,457,715 of record NZ_CP163443.1, on the reverse strand, counting down.
CGCGACGACCATCCCGCAGCTGCTCCAGGTCGTCCCGGCCGGTGCCAGGGTCGGCCAGAGCCTGTACTCGATCATCATGGCGCTGGGCGCGCTGATCCTCTTCAACGGGATCAAGGGCTTCGACCCGCTTCCCATCGCCGTCGGCGGCACCGTCACCGCGATCTGCCTGGGCGCCATGTCGATCCTCGGCAAGGCGACCAAGAGGATGCGCGGCGAGAGCTCTTAGCGGCGAGACCGTCTGAGCGGCTCCCTGGGGTCGCTCAGGCGCGCACGGCGAATCCGTACACCGTCTGCGACCTGTACACCCCGCCCGGCCGCAGCTCCGTGCTCGGGAACTCCGGCCGGTGCGGGGAGTCGGGGAAGTGCTGCGTCTCCAGCGCGACGCCGTCGCCGGGCGTGAACGGGTCGCTCAAGTGGTCCGCGGTGTAGAGCTGCAGCCCCGGTTCGGTGGTCGCCACGGTCAGCACGCGCCCGGAGGCCGGGTCGTACAGTTCCGCGACCTCGGCGGCCGTCGCCGTGACACCCTTGTCGAGCACGAAGTTGTTGTCGTACCCGGTGCCGACCTTCCGCGCCTGCCGGAAGTCGAAGCGGGTGCCCTCGACGGGGGCGAGCTCCCCGGTCGGGATGAGGTCGGCGTCCACCGGCGTCAACCGCGAGGCGGCGATACGGAGTTCGTGCTCACCCGCGCTTCCCCCTCCGCTCAGATTCCAGTAGGTGTGGTTCGTCAGGTTCACCACGGTCGGCGCGTCGGTGACCGCCTCGTACGCGATCCGCAGCGTGCCGTCCTCGCCCAGGCTGTACGTCGCCGAGACCTCCAGGCGGCCCGGGAAGCCCTCCTCGCCGTGCGGGCTGACCCGGGTGAGCCGCACGCCGTGCCCGACCGGCTCGGCGTCCCACACGCGCTTGTTGAAGCCGAGCTCGCCGCCGTGCAGGGAGTTGGGTCCGTCGTTCTGGGCGAGGTGGTAGGTCAGACCGTCGAGCGGGAAGCGGCCGCCCGCGATCCGGTTCGCGTACCGCCCGACCAGCGCCCCGAAGTACGGCTCCGGATGGGCGAGGTAGCCCGCCAGGTCCGCGAACCCCAGCACCACGTCCACGGCCCGCCCGTCCCGGTCGGGAACCTCGGCCGACTGCACGATCCCGCCGTACGTCAGGACCCGCACCCGCACGCCGGACCGCTCCAGCGTCCAGCGGTGGACCGGAGTGCCGTCGGGAAGGGTGCCGAAGAGTTCGCTGCGCATGATCGAAAGCCTAGGCCAATGATCCGTGCGGGGGCGGTCAAGCCACCGGGTTCTTCGCCGTCACCGTCCGGTACGCGATCTCCGCCAGCCTGGCCTGGCCGTCCTTGCTCGGGTGGAACCAGTCCCAGTGGCTCAACTGGTCCGTGCCGAAGCGGTACTCGAAGACCGCGCCCCCGTCGAAGCGGCAGCGCCTGTCCTTGGCGCACACCTCCCGAAGGACTTCGTTGTACGCCTCCACCCGGTCCTGCACCTTGGCGCGCCGCAGGGTCGCCGCCGAGTCCAGGACGTCCGCGTCGCCCAGCATCGAGGGGCAGATGCCCAGCTTCCACACCTGCTTGCCCAGCGGGTTGACGCGGCCCTGGGACCACAGCCGCTTCAGATCCGGCACGCTCGACACATACACCTGCGTCTTGGGCAGGGCGCCGCGCAGCGTCCGCATCGCGTCCTCGAACTCGGCGCGGAAGTCGGCGACGGAGGTCATCGCCGAGGCGGAGGAGCGGCAGGCGTCATTGGCGCCCGCCATCACCGTGACCAGCTCCGGCTTCCTGGTCGCCGCCTGCGCCATCTGGCCGGGCAGGTCCGCCATCCGTGCACCGGTCACCGCGTAGTTCCAACTGTGCTCGGCGGCCCCGGCCGTGCCGAGCAGCCGTACGGCGAGACTCCGGACCTGCGCGTCGCTGCCCGTCGCCCAGGACGCCTCGGGGCAGTCCGACAAGATGGTGCACGCGTCGAAGCCGCGGGTGATGGAATCGCCGACCGCGGCCACCGATCCCGGGCTGCGGTCCCAGGTGGGCGTGGGCTTCGGGGACGGCAGAGCCTTCGCGGTCGTACCTCTTGGCGCCGGGGAGTTGCCACCGAAGGCGTCGCACCCGGCGACACCCAGCAGAGCCGCCGCCGCGACGGCGAGGACGGCCCGTGAACGGTGGCTGCGGTTCCGCATCCCCTGGTCCCCTCGTTCGTTGTGCAGGGTCGATCACCACCCCTTGGACACGGTCGGTCAGCACGCGCGTCCCGTTGGGTGAAACCTCGGTGTTTCCAGGCGTCGGGACCGACGGTACGTCACACTCCTTGCGCCGCCGCACGGTAGCCTCGCCCCGTGGCCGCCCTGCCACTGCCGTTCCGCTAAGTTACAAGATGTCTCGCTCTGTCCGGAGGCCCCAGTGACGACACGTGGAGTTCTCTACGTGCACTCCGCGCCCCGCGCGCTGTGCCCGCACGTCGAGTGGGCGGTCGCGGGGGTGCTCGGCACGCGCGTGAACCTCGACTGGATCCGGCAGCCCGCGTCACCGGGCACCTGGAGATCCGAGTTCTCCTGGAAGGGCGAGGTGGGCACCGCCTCCAAGCTCGCCTCCGCGCTGCGCGGCTGGCATCTGATGCGCTTCGAGGTCACCGCCGAGCCGTGCCCCACGGCCGAGGGCGAGCGCTATAGCTGCACCCCCGAGCTCGGCATCTTCCACGCCGTCACCGGAATCCACGGCGACATCCTGATCCCCGAGGACCGCCTGCGCGCCGCCCTCCTGCGCTCCCAGCGAGGCGAAACCGACCTGGAGGCCGAACTCGCCAAGCTCCTCGGCAAGCCCTGGGACGACGAGTTGGAGCCCTTCAGGTACGCGGGCGAGGGCGCCCCGGTCCGCTGGCTCCACCAGGTGGTGTGAGTCCCGGACGTAGATGTAACTGAAGGGCCCCCACCAGCCGGTGGGGGCCCTTCAGTTACGTACAGGCGATGCTCAGACAGACCGGAAGGCCAGCACCACGTTGTGCCCGCCGAACCCGAACGAGTCGTTCAGGGCGGCGATGCGGCCCTCGACAGGCAGCTTGCGCGCCTCACCGCGAACGATGTCGGCGGCAGCCTCCGCCTCGGGGTCGAGGTTCTCGACGTTGATGGTCGGCGGCGCGAGACGGTGGTACAGCGCGAGCACGGACGCGACCGACTCCACGCCGCCTGCGCCACCGAGGAGGTGACCGGTCATCGACTTGGTGGCGGACACCGCCATGTGGTCGGCGTCGTCGCCGAACACCTTGCGGAGCGCCTTCAGCTCGGCGACGTCACCGGCCGGCGTCGAGGTCGCGTGCGCGTTGACGTGCACGATCTCGGCCGGGTCCAGGTCGGTGTTGTCGAGCAGGTTCTGCAGTGCGTGCGAGATGCCGCGGCCCTCGGGCTCAGGCTGCACGATGTCGTGGGCGTCGGCCGAGATGCCCTGGCCGACCGCTTCCGCGTAGACACGGGCGCCGCGCTTGGCGGCGTGCTCGGCCGACTCCAGGACGAGGACGCCGGCGCCCTCACCGAGGACGAAGCCGTCACGGGCGACGTCGTAGGGGCGCGAGGCACCCTGCGGGTCGTCGTTGTTCTTGGACATCGCCATCATGTTGCCGAACGCGGCGATGGGCAGCGGGTGGATGGCCGCCTCGGTACCACCGGCGACGACGACGTCGGCACGGCCGGTGCGGATCATCTCGATGGCGTAGCCGATGGCCTCGGCGCCCGAAGCACAGGCGGAGACCGGGGTGTGCACGCCGGCGCGGGCGCCCACGAGGAGGCCCACGTTGGCGGACGGGCCGTTGGGCATCAGCATCGGCACGGTGTGCGGGGAGACACGGCGTACGCCCTTCTCCTTCAGCACGTCGTACTGGTCGAGCAGAGTCGTCACGCCGCCGATGCCGGAGGCGATGACCGCGCCGAGCCGGTCGGGGTCGACGCTGCCCGCCTCGTCGGCGGCCGATGTGTCGGTCTCGCCCGCCTTGCCGACGAAACCGGCGTCCGCCCAGGCCTCCTTGGCCGCGATCAGCGCGAACTGCGCCGAGCGGTCCAGGCGGCGGGCCTGCGGGCGGGGAATGACCTCGCCCGGCTCCACGGCGATCTGCGCCGCGATGCGGACCGCCTGATCGGCGGCCCACTCCTGCTCCAGGGCTCGGACACCGGAACGTCCGGCGACCAGGCCCTCCCAGGTAGAGGCTGCGTCGCCACCCAGCGGTGTGGTTGCGCCGATACCGGTGACGACCACGGTGCGATTGGTCGGGCTCACGGGAATTCTTTCTCCAACGGATACGAGGATTCAGCGGCGCCACCGCCGGGTGGCGGGGCATACAGCCCAGGCGAACCAAGGGCGTTCGGCCCGGGTGAAACCGGGCCTTCAGCCCAGGTGATCGGAAGATCAGGCCTGGTGCTTGAGGATGTAGTTCGTCGCGTCGCCGACGGTCTTGAGGTTCTTGACGTCGTCGTCCGGGATCTTGACGTCGAAGCGCTCTTCGGCGGCGACGACGACCTCGACCATGGACAGCGAGTCGACGTCCAGGTCGTCGGTGAAGGACTTGTCCAGCTGGACGTCCTCGGTGGGGATCCCGGCGATCTCGTTCACGATCTCGGCGAGACCTTCGACGATCTCTTCCTGAGTGGCGGCCATGTCAGGCGCTCCTTCGGTATGTATCCAGAGGGTGTGGCGGTACTCCGGCCGGAGATGATCCGGACGGTGTGCCTAGGGGAGGGTAACGACCGTGGCGGCGTACACGAGACCCGCCCCGAAGCCGATGACGAGCGCGGTGTCGCCGCTCTTCGCCTCGCCGGTCGCCAGGAGCCGCTCCATCGCGAGCGGGATCGAGGCGGCCGACGTGTTGCCGGTGGTGCGTACGTCGCGGGCGACCGTGACGTGCGCCGGCAGTTTCAGCGTCTTCACCATCGAGTCGATGATCCGCTCGTTGGCCTGGTGAGGAATGAAGACATCCAGGTCGTCCGGGGTGATTCCGGCCGCGTCCAGCGCCTGCTGGGCGACCTTCGCCATCTCGAACACGGCCCAGCGGAACACCGCCTGGCCCTCCTGCGTGATCGCAGGGAACTTGATCTCGCCCTTGGAATCGAGCGGAAGCTCCGAGACGTCGCCGATGCGGAAACGGTCCCACGGCACGGTCTGCTTGATCGTGCCCGCCTTGTCGCCCTCGGAACCCCACACGGTGGGACCGATGTGCGGCTCCTCGGAGGGGCCCACGACGACCGCGCCCGCGCCGTCACCGAACAGGAAGGCCGTCGCGCGGTCCTCCAGGTCGGTGAGGTCCGACAGCCGCTCCACGCCGATGACGAGGACGTACTCCGCCGAACCCTCGACGACCATGCCCTTGGCGAGCGTCAGGCCGTAGCCGAAGCCCGCGCAGCCGGCCGAGATGTCGAAGGCGGCGGCCTTGTTCGTGCCGAGCTTGTCGGCGATCTCGGTGGCGACGGCCGGGGTCTGGCTGAAGTGCGACACGGTGGAGACGACCACGGCGCCGATCTGGTCGGCGTTGATCCCGGCGTCGGCGATGGCCTTGCCGGACGCCTCGATCGACATCGCGGCGACGGTCTCCTCGTCGTTCGCCCAGTGCCGGGTCTCGATGCCGGAGCGCGAGCGGATCCACTCGTCGGACGAGTCGATCGTCTCCAGGATCACCTCGTTGGGCACGACCCGGACGGGGCGGTAGCCGCCGACGCCGAGGATGCGCGCGAACGGAGCGCCCTTGGGTGCCTTGATCTTCGACATGCTCTCGGGCTCCTTCTCAGGCACTGTGCTCTGCGATGAGCTCGCGAGCCGCGTCGAGGTCGTCGGGGGTCTTCAGCGCCAGCGTCGCGACACCGGGCAGCGCGCGCTTGGCCAGACCGGTCAGGGTGCCGCCGGGGCACACCTCGACCAGCGCGGTCACGCCGAGCTCCTTGAAGGTCTCCATGCACAGGTCCCAGCGGACCGGGTTGGCGACCTGGCCGATCAGACGCGCCAGGACCTCGGAGCCGGCCTTGACGGCCTGGCCGTCCTTGTTCGACACGTACGTGATCAGCGGGTCCGCCGGGTCCAGGCCCGCGGCGGCCTCGGCCAGCGCGTCGACCGCCGGGGTCATGTGGTGGGTGTGGAACGCGCCCGCGACCTTCAGGGCCACGACACGGCGTACGCCCTCGGGCTTGTCCGCCTCCAGGGCGGCCAGCTCCTCCAGCGTGCCGGCGGCCACGATCTGGCCCGCGCCGTTCACGTTGGCCGGGGTCAGGCCGAGCTTCGCCAGGTGCGGGACCGTCGTCTCGGGGTCCCCGCCGAGCAGCGCCGACATACCGGTCTGCGTGACGGCTGCGGCGTCGGCCATCGCCAGGCCCCGCTTGCGTACGAGCTGCAGCGCGTCGGTCTCGTCGAGCACTCCCGCGAACGCGGCGGCCGTGATCTCGCCCACGCTGTGGCCCGCGACGGCACCGGGGGTGATGTCACCGAGTGCCGAGGCCGACAGGAGACCGGCGGCGACGAGGAGCGGCTGCGCGACAGCCGTGTCACGGATCGCGTCCGCGTCGGCCTGCGTGCCGTAGTGGGTGAGGTCGAGCCCGATGGCGTCCGACCACACGGCGAGGCGGTCGGCGGCGCCGGGGAGATCGAGCCAAGGAGTCAGGAAGCCGGGCGTCTGGGCGCCCTGGCCGGGAGCGACGAGTACGAGCACTCTCACACTCTCTCTTGTGGACGGCCACGGCCGCCCGTGGGGACAAGGACGAAGAACATGAAGGGGAATTGTAGGTCCCCGACAAAAGCCTAGGTTTGGGGATCTCCATCAGCCAGACGCCCCAGGATCAGCGCGATCCGCAGCGTGAACGCGGAGCGTACATCCGAAGGCGACCAGCCGGTGACGTCAGTCACACGTCGGAGCCGGTAGCGCACGGTGTTGGGATGGACGAAGAGCATCCGGGCCGCGCCTTCGAGGCTGCTCGCCTGTTCCAGATAGACGCTGAGCGTTTCCAGGAGCGCGGAGCCGGCCTCCTCCAGCGGTCTGTAGATCTCCTCCACCAGTTGCTCGCGGGCGGACGGGTCCGAGGCGATCGCGCGCTCCGGCAGCAGGTCGTCCGCCAGAACCGGCCTCGGGGCGTCCTGCCAGGCAAAACACGCCTTGAGTCCGGCGGCGGCGGCCTGCGCGGACCGGGTCGCGGCGAGCAGATCGGGCACGATCGGCCCGGCGACGACAGGCCCGGCGGCGTACGGCCCGATCAGCGACTTGGCGACGGCGAGCGGATTGTCGCTGCCGCCCGCGATGACGACGAGCCGGTCCCCGAGCACACCGGTCAGTACCTGCAGCTTGGCGTGCCGGGCGGCCCGCCGGATCGCCTCGACCGTCAGCTCGCTGTCACCGTCGGGCGCCGTACCCAGCACCACGCAGACATGTTCGGGAGAATTCCAGCCGAGGGCGGCGGCCCGGGAGACGGCACCCTCATCGGCCTCACCGGAGAGCACCGCGTTCACGACGAGCGATTCGAGCCGGGCGTCCCAGGCACCCCGTGCCTCCGCCGCCTGCGCGTACACCTGGGCGGTGGCGAAGGCGATCTCGCGGGCGTAGACGAGCAGGGCCTCGCGCAGCACGGACTCGTCACCGGGAGCGGCGACCTCGTCGATCGCGCTCTCCATGACCTCGATGGTGGTCCGCACCATCTCGACGGTCTGGCGCAGGGTGATGGCCCTGGTCAGCTCGCGTGGCGCGGTCCCGAACACATCGGTGGAGATGGCCTGCGGGGCGTCGGGATGCCGGAACCACTCGGTGAAGGCCGCGATGCCGGCCTGGGCGACGAGACCGATCCAGGAACGGTTCTCCGGGGGCATGGCCCGGTACCACGGCAGCGTCTCGTCCATCCGCGCGATGGCCTGGGCGGCGAGACTGCCGGACGACCTCTCCAGCCGCTTCAAGGTCGCGGAGTGCGCGTGGATGGCATGCGCTGGGCGTTCGGTGTTGCTGGATTCGGGTTCGGGCACGGGACAAGACTGCCTTATCAGGACGGAGGTGTGCGGCGGCGGGTCGCAAGTAAGCGCGGGAGGGCGCCCGGCCGGGGCTACGGTGGTGGACGTGATGGACGTCCGCCGCGCCGACGAGCGCTACCGCGGAGGGGACCCGGCGGCCGGGATCTCCTCGCTCCACGCCTTTTCCTTCGGCCCGCACTACGACCCGGACAACCTCCGCTTCGGCGCGGTGATCGCCTGCAACGAGGAGTGGCTCGCGCCCGGCGCGGGCTTCGACGAGCACCCGCACAGCCACACCGAGATCGTCACGTGGGTGGTGGAGGGTGAGCTGACCCACCGGGACTCGGCCGGTCACGAGTCGGTGGTGCGCCCCGGCGACGTCCAGCGCCTCAGCTCGGCGGGCGGCGTCCGCCACGTGGAGCGCAACGACGGCTCACAGCCGCTGACCTTCGTTCAGATGTGGCTGGCCCCGCTGGAGCCGGGCGGCGACCCGTCGTACGAGATCGTCCACGGCATCGCGGACTCCACGCCGTACGCGGTCCCCGAGGCGGGCGCCATGCTCCACGTACGCCGCCTGACGGCGGGGGAGCGGACCGCGGTGCCCGACGCGCCCTTCGTCTACGTTCATTGCGTCCGCGGCGAAGTCCGCCTGGACGGCGAGGAGCTGGGACCGGGCGACGCGGCCCGCATCACGGAGGCGAAGGACCTGGAGGCGCTGGCGGGCTCACCGGCGGAGCTGCTGCTGTGGGAGATGACGACGGGCTGACGCACCGTCAACTCAATCGCTTCGTCACCCCAGGCTGTCGAGCTCGCGGGTGAGGCGGGCCCCCTCGCGGGCCATGATCTCCGGGTCGCGCAGGGCGTTGGAGAGCAGCGACATGCCCTGGTAGGCGCCGACGAGCGCCAGTGCGTGGCCTTCGGGGTCCGCCACGCCGATCTGGCGGTACTGCGCCTCCACCCACTCCAGCAGCTGCCGGATGACCCGGCCCGCCGTGAGGTCGAGGCCCCCCTCGGCCCGCTTGTCGAGCTCCGCGGCGAGGGTGCCCGTGGGGCAGCCGTAGCGGGCCGCGGTGTCGCGCTGGGAGACCCACGCGTCGACGAGCCTCTTGAGGCGTTCGCGCGGATCGGCGAGCTGATCGAGCCGGCCCGTAAGGGCCTCCAGATTCGTCGCGTGCTCGGAGAGGGCGGCCTCGACCAGCTCGTCCTTGGTCTTGAAGTAGTAGTACACGTTGCCCGCCGGGACATCGGCGGCGCGGGCGATGTCGGCGATGGTCGTGCGCTCCACGCCCTGCTCGTGCAGGACCCGGGCGGCGGCCGCCGTCAGCTGCCGCCGCTTGCCGGCCGCCTTCGCCCGAGGGCCCCTGGATTCTTCTGAGTCAGTCACCCGACTAACTATAGACAGCGGAGCGCCGGTCCGTGCTAGCGTCCTGCTCACGGAAGTTAGTCAGTCGACTAACTGACTAGTGAATGGAGAGATCGACATGTACGTGGTGACAGGTGCGACCGGAAACGTCGGGCAGGCGCTGGTGCGGACGCTCACCGAGGCCCGGCTGCCGGTGACGGCGGTGGCCCGGCACATCACCGGGGCCGATGTGCCGCCGGGAGTCCGCGTGGCCGCCGCCGACCTGGCCGAGCCGGCCGGCCTCGGGGGCGCCTTCGAAGGCGGTGAGGCGCTGTTCCTCCTGGTGGCGGGGGAGGACCCGCACGGCATCCTGGACACGGCCAAGACCGCCGGGATCCGCAAGGTGGTGCTGCTGTCCTCCCAGGGGGTGGCGACCCGCCCTGAGGCGTACCGCCACCCGGGCCGATTCGAGGCGGCCGTACGGGAGTCCGGGCTCGACTGGACGGTCCTGAGGTCGGGCGGGATGGCGAGCAACGCCTTCGCGTGGGCCGAGTCGATCCGCGCCCGGCGGGAGGCCGCGGCGCCGTTCGGCGAGGTCGGCCTGCCCTTCGTCGACCCCGACGACGTGGCCGCGGTCGCTGCCGCCGTCCTGCGGTCGGGCGCTCACGGCGGGGCCACCTACACCCTGACCGGTCCCGCGGCGACCACCCCGCCCGAGCGGGCGGCCGCGATCGCGAGCGCCCTGGGCGAACCGGTGCGCTTCACCGAGCAGACCCGCGAGGAGGCCCACGAGCTGATGGCACGCTTCATGCCGCTGCCCGTGGTGGAGGGCACCCTGGCCATCCTGGGCGCCCCCACCGACGACGAGCGGCGGGTCAGCCCCGACGTCGAACGCGTCCTGGGCCGCGCCCCGGGCACCTTCGCGGCCTGGGCCGAACGCAACGCCGCGGCCTTCCGGTGACCGTGCGGGGCGTCGTGGAGTGCGCAGTTCCCCGCGCCCCTTTTAGGGGCGCGGGGAACTGCGCGACAAGCCCCCACCCACCCGCAGCCGAAAGGCTGGTCGGGACGGGTAGGGGCGGAGGGGGCGAAAAACCGCCCGGACCTCAGCCCCGCAGCTCCGTCAGTACCGCATCCGTGAACGGGGTCCACGCCTCCACCGCCCAGGGCCCGAACGCCCGATCGGTCAGCGCGACACCCGCGGCGCCCGCGTCCGGGTCGATCCACAGGAACGTACCGGACTGCCCGAAGTGCCCGAACGTACGAGCCGAGGACGAAGACCCCGTCCAGTGCGGCGACTTGGAGTCGCGGATCTCGAAGCCGAGCCCCCAGTCGTTGGGGTTCTGGTGCCCGTATCCCGGCAGGACGCCCTTCGTGCCGGGGTATTGAACGGTCATCGCCTCGGCGACCGTACGCGGGTCGAGGAGCCGCGGCGCCTGCACCTCGGCGGCGAACCGCACGAGGTCGTCGACCGTCGAGACGCCGTCCTTGGCGGGTGAACCGTCGAGCGTGGTCGAGGCCATGCCCAGCGGCTGCAGCACCGCCTGGCGCAGATACTCCGCGAAGGGAATGTCCGTCGCCTTGGCGATGTGGTCCCCGAGCACCTCGAACCCGGCGTTGGAGTACAGCCGCCGCTCCCCGGGCGCGGACGTCACCCGGTGCTCGTCGAAGGCGAGCCCGGAGGTGTGCGCGAGGAGATGACGGACCGTCGAACCGGCCGGCCCCGCCGGCTCGTCGAGCTCGATGGCTCCCTCCTCGTACGCGACGAGCGCGGCGTACGCGGCGAGCGGCTTGGTGACGGAGGCCAGCGGGAAGCGACGCGTCACGGGCCCATGGGTCCCGAGCACCGTGCCGTCCGCGCGGACGACGGCCGCCGCGGCCGTGGGGACGGGCCAGTTCTCGATCAACGCCAGGCTGTGCAAGGACATGCGTACGAGCCTAAGCGGCTCAGAGGTTCAGCCGCATCGAGGGGTCCGGCTTGCGGACGAATCCGAGGGAGGCGTAGAGCGGCTCGGCCTGGGCGGAGGCGTTGAGGTCGACCTGAGCGACGCCCCGCTCGCGGAACCAGTCGAGGAGCGTCTCCATGCACGCGCGGGCGTAGCCGCGGCGCCGCGCGTCCGGGTCGGTGGCGACGCTGAAGACATGGCCCACCGCGCCGTGCGGATTGCCCGCGCGCCCGATCCGGTACTCGACCGTGCCCGCGACGAGGGCCGCGAGTGCCTCCGGCCGGTCGGGGTGGTCGACGACGAAGGCCGCGAAGTTCCCGTCGGGTTCGGCGAGCTTGCCGCGTATGGTCGGCAGTGACTCCGCATGCCACTCGGCGGAGCCGTCCGCGGCGAAGACCGAATCGATCATCACCTGACGCAGCCGCAGCACTTCCTCGGCGTCCTCGGGCACGGCACGGCGTACGAGACTCATGATCCGCACCGTAGTCACCACGGCCGGGCGGCGTCTTGGGAATTTCCCCGGATTCCGCTTGCTTGGAGTGCACTCCAAGGTTTTAGCGTGGAGGTCATGACGGTGATGGAGACCACGGCCGAGTCCACCGAGACCGGCGCCAGGACCAGGACCGACGTCTGCGCGGCGCCGCCGGACCGGCACCGGCGCCCGGACGGCCAGGACAACTACACGATCAGCGAGGTCGTCGCCTTCACCGGCCTCACCGCGCACACCCTGCGCTGGTACGAGCGCATCGGGCTGATGCCGCACATCGACCGCTCGCACACCGGCCAGCGCCGCTACAGCAACCGCGACCTGGACTGGCTGAGCCTCGTCGGCAAACTCCGGCTCACCGGGATGCCCGTCGCCGACATGGTGCGGTACGCGGAACTGGTGCGCGAGGGCGACCAGACCTACACCGCGCGCTACGAACTCCTGGAGGCGACCCGCCGGGACGTCAAGGCCCGGATCGCCGAGCTCCAGGACACGCTCGCGGTGCTCGATCACAAGATCAACTTCTATGCGGACGCCGGGCGGGCCCTGGCGTCGGAAAGGCCGTGATGACGGACGGCGAGATCTCGAAGGTGCGGCTCGGCACGGGAGGCCCCGAGGTCGGGGTGCAGGGACTCGGCTGCATGGGCATGAGCTGGGCGTACGGCCCCTCCGACGCGGACGAGTCCCGGGCCGCCCTGGAGCGGGCGCTGGAGCTGGGCGTCACGCTCTACGACACGGCGGAGGGCTACGGCGGCGGCGAGAACGAGAAGTTCCTGTCGCCCTTCTTCAAGGCACACCGGGACGAGGTCGTGATCGCGACCAAGTACGGCGTCACGGTCCCGTCGGGCGACCGGACCAAGCGGATCATCCGCAACGACCCGCCGTACATCCGCCAGGCCGTCGAGGGCAGCCTCAAGCGGCTGGACGTCGACGTGATCGACCTTTACTACATGCACCGGCGCGATGTGAACGTGCCGATCGAGGAGAGCGTCGGCGCCATGGCGGAGCTGGTGCGCGAGGGCAAGGTCAAGCACCTGGGGCTCAGCGAGATCACCGCCGGGGAGCTGCGCGCGGCGCAGGCCGTGCACCCGATCGCGGCCGTGCAGTCGGAGTGGTCGCTGTTCAGCCGGGACATCGAGGCGAACGTCGTGCCCGCCGTTCGTGAGCTGGGCGTGGCGCTCGTCCCGTACTCGCCGCTCGGCCGGGGCTTCCTCACCGGCTCCTTCGCCAACGCCGACCAGGACCTCTCGGAGGGCGACGTCCGGCGCACGCACCCCCGCTTTCTGGGGGTGAACGCGTCCGCGAACGCGGCGCTGCTGGACCCGATCCGGTCCATCGCCGAGGCCCACGGCGCCTCGCCGGGCCAGATCGCCCTGGCGTGGGTCCAACAACAGGCCACCGTCCACGACTTCACGGTCGTACCCATCCCGGGCACCACCAAGCGCACGCGGGTCGAGGAGAACACGGCGGCCACGCGAATCGTCCTGACCGAGGACGAGTTGGCCCTCCTTGAGCCGATCGCCTCCAAGGTCGCGGGTGACCGCTACCCGGACATGTCGTTCGCGTCGGCGGGCCGGGAGTAAGCCTTTTTCGCCCCCTCCGCCCCTACCCGTCCCGTCCCTGGGGGCTGCCGCCCCCAGACCCCCGCTTAAAAGATCGCGCAGTTCCCCGCGCCCCTTCAGGGGCGCGGGGAACTGCGCGACAAGCCCCCACCGGCCCGCAGCAAAAGGACAACCCAGGGGGGTCTGGGGGGCGAAGCCCACCAGGTACGGGAACGGGTAGGGGCGGAGGGGGCGAATCCGGCTTTCCGGGGTCGGGCCGACGGGCCGAACCCCTACAGCTCCGCGAGGAGTTCCGCCTTCTTGGACGTGAACTCCTCATCCGTCACCAGCCCCGCCTCATGCAACTCCCCGAGATGCCGAATCCGTTCGGCGATGTCGGCCGGATCGCGACGCGACGCGGCGGCCGGAGGCAGCGCCCCGGATCCGGAGGCGCGCACCGCAGAGAGAACGGCGGCCGCGAACGGCAGCGACTCGTGCACCGGCCCGTAGCCGAGCCCGAAGACAACGGCCGCCGGATCCTGGTCGGCCTGGGCGGGCTGCGCGGGCGCCGGCCGACGGCGCAGCAGCCGCAGATGGCCCTCGAAGACCTCGGGAGAGCGCCACTCGACCCCGCTCAGGTCGGCGACCGGGAAACTCTGGTCGCCGGCCTTCCACTTCGCGGAGGAGGCGCCCGTCCAGAACCACCGGAAGGACACCGACTTGCCGTCGAAGGACGCCTTCCCGTCGTACGCCTTGAACTGCAGCGGCGCCTCGGGCGGGCTCACCAGGTAGCGCTCGGCGGGCTCGTCGTCCTCGGTGAGCTGTCCGCGCAGCTCGTCCGCGTAGTACTCGGCGAGCGTCTCGCGCTCGGCGGGCAGCACGAGCCGATAGGGATCGCACCCCTCCTTGAGCTGCCCCGCGGCCGCCTCCATCAGCGGATCGGCACCCGCCCTGGGCACGGCACGCAGAACGACCGTGCCACGCTTCCCGGGCGTCAGCGTCACCGCCGCGATCGCCTCCAGGGGGATGCGGCGTTCGCCGAGTGCCTGGAACAGCTTCGGCGTCCGGATCCCCCGTTCGAAGCGGATGAGCACGGAGTCGGACTCGAACTCCCAGGCGGCATGAAATCCGGCCAGTACGTCACCCATGCGGGCCATCGTATGCGGCACGCAAGCCTCCGTCGCCTCCCTGGGCGGACCGCAGTTCTTCGTTCTCTACGCGCGTCAGCCCGACGCGGTGCCGGACAAACCCGTCCGGCACGCGTCATCGTCGCGCGCGCACGTCACCGCGCGGTACGCACCAATGCCGATCTCCGCGAAGTTGCGGAGACTCTCCGTACCCGGCTCGAAATAGCCGGTGTGACCCTTCGAGTCCTTCGCCGACAGGACCCGCGCCCCGAATCCCTTCGACACCGGGTCGGCTCCGTGTCCGAGCCCTCCGACCTCAAGATTCGGTACGTCCGCGATCCAGTCGTCGGAGTCCCGCATCGCCCAGACCTGGGCCGAGGTGTGCAGGTTCGACGCCTTCTCGGCGCGCATGCCGGGGCTGCCCGCCACCGCTATGTCGGAGACCCGGGAGGGCAGTTCATGGGCGGCGACCCCGCACAGCACGGAGCCGTAGCTGTGGCAGTACAGGGCCACCTGCGAGTTCCCCGGCAGCCCCCGCAGCAGCGCGTTCAGCCGGACCGCGCCCTCCTCGGCGCGCATGGCGGTCGCCGCGTCCATGCCGAGCCCGCTGGGTGCCGTGTAGTCGGCCCACGCGATCACGGCCGTACGCGTGCTCGGATCCGCCGCATGCTCGGCCGCGTACAGCGAACGCGCCATGCCGACGGGCGCCGAGTTCGGCTTGTTGGTGCGCTGGAAGTTGAGCAGGTCGGTGTCGACACCGGGCACCACGACCGAGATCCGCCGGGCCTTGTCGAGGCTGCCGAAGACCTCGGCGATCCGCCCCGTCCCCATGGGGTCGAAGGCGAGGATCTTGCGGCCCTTGTGCAGCAGCGCCTCGTAGCGGTGCATACGTCGGCCCGCCTCGTGCTGGCCGAGGGTCGAGAGCCGGTTGTCGTGCATGCGTTTGCGCTCGACCTTGCGCTGTTGCTCCAGGGCGATGTGGTTCGCCTGGTAGCGCAGTGTCACGGGCGCCCCGTTCATGTTGCCGACCGCGAGCGGGTAGCGGTGGGCGAGCCGGGAGCGCTGGTGGGCGTCGAGCGTGGCGAAGAAGCGGGCCAGCCGGCCGGGCGCGGAGTCCAGGTCCGGGAGCCGGTGTCCGGCGAGGCTGCCGTGCTCCCACGCCGAGCGTGACGCTTGGAGCGGCGTCGCTGCCCGATGGCTGTTCAGCGCGGTCCACCCACCGGTGGCCAGCATCACGAACACCACGGCCAGCGCGAGCAATGCGCGCCAAACGCTGAGTTGGGGGGATGTGTCGAAGGAAGTCACTGAGAGGACACCCTAGGAGAAGTGAGGTGTCTCCCGTTAAACGAGTGAGCGGTATCACGTTTCTGGTGGGGTAATTGGGTCAAAGCGGGTTCAGTTTGAGTTAAATGGTGACGCTGTGTGTGCGTCAACGATCATTCGGTGCGCCGCTTTTCCGAGTTTTCCGTCGGCGATCAACGCTTCCGTCAGTGATCAGTCGGTACGCCACTTCTCGGCCAGCGCGGGACCCACGTGATCGAGATAAGAGGCGGTCAGCTCGCGGATCGCTTCGACGCTGACGTCCTCACCGGCGCCCCACAACCGGCCCGTGACGCGCATCACTCCGCCGAATACGGCGACCGCGACACGCGGCCGCGGATCCACGTCCACGTCGAGGCCCTCACGCTCGGCGATCACCCGTGCGATCTCCTCCTCCAGCTCGGCGGAGCGGCGCAGGTGGACGGCGAGCAGCGCGGGGGTCGACTCGATCAACCGGAAGGTGCGCATGTGCAGTTCGATCGGGACGACGGCGTCGACCGCCTCGCCGATGGTGTCCCAGCCCTCCAGGACGGCCAGCCGCAGCGCCGTCAACGGGGCTTCGTGGGGCGGGCGTTCGCGCACGGCGGCGAGGAAGTGCGACTCCGCGATCCGCTGGCTGAACAGGGCGACGTCCTCCTTGCCCGCGAAGTAGCGGAAGAAGGTGCGCTGGGAGACGTCGACGGCCTCGGCGATCTCGTCGACGGTCGTCTGCTCGTACCCCTTGGTGGTGAACAGCTCGAGGGCGGCCCGCAGCAGCGCGTCGCGGGTGCGCTGCTTCTTGCGTTCGCGCAGCCCGGGACGTGGCGCCGCCTCCGCCGTGTCCGCGATGTCCATCGGTCCTCTCCTGCGAACGGTTCGCCCGGTTCAGCCTATCCGTGAGTGACGTGACAGTTACCGACTTGTGAATTGGTTTGTCAACTGTCAGTGACTGTCACTAGCCTCGAGACATGACTAGTCAGACCACCATCGACACGACGGGCTCGGGGGACAAGACACCGCTCGCCCTGTCGGATCAGGCCCCCGCCAAGGGACTGCGCGGCCATCCGTGGTTCACCCTCATCACCGTGGCCGTCGGGGTCATGATGGTGGCCCTGGACGGCACCATCGTGGCCATCGCCAACCCCGCCATCCAGAAGGACCTCGGCGCGAGCTTCGCCGACGTCCAGTGGATCACCAACGGCTACTTCCTCGCCCTCGCGGTCACGCTGATCACCGCGGGCAAGCTCGGCGACCGGTTCGGGCACCGCCAGACCTTCCTCATAGGCGTGGTCGGCTTCGCCGCCGCCTCCGGTGCCATCGGCCTGTCCGACAGCATCGCCCTCGTGGTCACCTTCCGGGTCTTCCAGGGGCTGTTCGGCGCGCTGCTGATGCCGGCCGCACTCGGCCTGCTGCGGGCCACCTTCCCGGCCGAGAAGCTGAACATGGCGATCGGCATCTGGGGCATGGTCATCGGCGCCTCCACCGCGGGCGGCCCGATCCTCGGCGGTCTGCTGGTGCAGCACGTCAGCTGGCAGTCGGTGTTCTTCATCAACGTGCCCGTCGGCGTCATCGCACTGGTCCTCGGTGTGCTGATCCTGACCGACCACCGCGCCAAGAACGCGCCCCGCTCCTTCGACATCCTCGGCATCGCGCTGCTCTCCGCCGCCATGTTCTGCCTGGTCTGGGCGCTCATCAAGGCCCCGACCTGGGGCTGGGGCGACGGTCTGACCTGGACCTTCCTGGGCGCCTCGGTGCTCGGTTTCGCGCTCTTCGCCCTCTGGGAGAAGAGGGTGAAGGAGCCGCTGATCCCGCTGGCACTGTTCCGCTCGGTGCCGCTGTCGGCGGGCGTCGTCCTCATGGTGCTGATGGCCATCGCCTTCCTGGGCGGCCTGTTCTTCGTCACCTGCTATCTGCAGAACGTGCACGGCATGAGCCCGGTCGACGCCGGCCTGCACCTGCTGCCGCTCACCGGAATGATGATCGTGGGCTCGCCGCTGGCCGGCGCCCTCATCACCAAGGTGGGCCCGCGCATCCCGCTGGCGGGAGGCATGGCGCTCACCGCGATCTCCATGTACGGCATGTCCACGCTGGACACGGGCACCAGCAGCGGCGTCATGTCGATCTGGTTCGCCGGTCTCGGCCTCGGCCTCGCGCCGGTCATGGTCGGCGCGACCGAGGTCATCGTGGGCAACGCGCCGATGGAGCTCTCCGGTGTCGCCGGCGGGCTCCAGCAGGCCGCCATGCAGATCGGCGGCAGCCTCGGTACGGCGGTGCTGGGCGCCGTGATGGCCTCCAAGGTCGACGGCGACCTCGCGGGCAACTGGGCCGACGCCAAGCTGCCGCCGCTCACCCCGGCCCAGCTCGACCAGGCCTCCGAGGCGGTCCAGGTGGGTGCCGCGCCGGTCACCAAGGACACGCCGGCCGCGATCGCCGCGCAGATCACCGACGTCGCGCACGACACCTTCATCTCCGGCATGAGCCTGGCGTGCCTCGTCGCAGCCGGGGTGGCCGTCGTGGCGGTCTTCGTCGCGATGCTCACCAAGCGGGGCGACAACGCGGAGGCCGCGGGGGCGGGGGCCGGGCACATCTGACGGCCCGTTCTCGTTCAGGTTTCGCCTTTTCCCCTATCAGGGTGACCGAGCCGAAGATCCCTCCCGCTCGGTGCGCGCCGCAGGTCACAGTGGGTCAAGTCCTCCGTACGGCATCTACGACGTGGAGGGCGGCCGGAGCTGCGGCGCGCTGCCGGAGGGGGGCAGCGCGTGTGCAGGTCTGAAGGCGAGGAACGGGGGTACCCGGCGCATCGACCCGAACCGACCGAAAGGTCAAGGGAGTTCAGGAGTTGATGATGGCGGGCTTCGGACACGGTACGCGCAGGTACCCCCGTTCACGTGGCCGCATGAGGTCACGGACCGGGCCGGATCGCGCGACCCTGGGCATCATCGGCCTCGTCTGCGCGATCGCCGGTTTCTTCACGCTGAGCATCATCCTCGGCCCACTGGCGATCGCCTGCGGCTGGCTGTCCATGGGCCGCCGCTGGAGGGGCTCCCGCCCACTGACGGCCCTCATCGCCCTGATCCTGGGCGCGTTGGACACCCTCCTGGCGATCATCTGGCTGGCCGGCTCAACGGGCGCGAGCAACGGCTGGCTCTGACCCCGGCCACAGTTACTGCTGTGGGCAATCGGCCCGCTGTGCGGGACGGGTGGGCACAGCCACCAACGCCGGGTGCCGTTGCGACAAAGGTCCCCGGCACCGGGGCTGGGGTCGAGAGTAAGTCGCGCAGCCCGGTGCTCACGGGGTACCGCTCTCTTTGGGACGGGCGCCGCCCCTGGCGGCACGCATGCCCACAGCTATGACGGCTGAGACGGCACCCGGCGTCCGGGGCGCAGCCCCGGCGGCACACATGCGGACAGCGGGGACAGTTGCGACGCCACCGGCGCCCGGGGCTAGCGCGAGTGTTCCTCCGTAGCCCCCGGCACCGGGAGTGACACTCCCGGAGGCGCCCCGCCAGACAGCGCGGCGACCTCCGCACGCAGTGCGCGTACCTCCTCCGTGAGGGCCTCGATCGCGGCGGTCTGGCGCCGTTCCTCCACGTCGTCCTTGTCGAAGCGGGAGATGAACCACGCGGCGATGTTCGCGGTGACGACACCGAGGAGGGCGATGCCGGAGAGCATGAGCCCGACCGCGAGCATGCGGCCCAGACCGGTCGTCGGCGCGTGATCCCCGTACCCGACCGTCGTCATCGTCGTGAACGACCACCACACCGCGTCGCCCAGCGTCTTGATGTTCCCATTGGGTGAGTCCCGCTCCACGGACAGCACCGCGAGCGAGCCGAACATCAGCAGCCCGATCACCGCGCCCCCGACGTACGTCGTCAGCCGGATCTGCGAGGCCATCCGTGCCCGCCGCCCCACCAGCATCAGCGTGGAGACGAGTCGCAGCAGCCGCAGCGGCTGCAGGATCGGCAGGATCACCGCGCACAGGTCCAGCCAGTGGGTGCGGACGAAGTCCCGCCGCTGCCGGGCCAGTACGAGTCGTACGAGATAGTCGGCGGCGAACGACCCCCACACCGCCCACTCCACCACCGTGCACGTGAGCGTCAGCGAGCGGCTCGCGTCGCTGTCCACGATCGGCACGGCGTACGCGAGGGCGAAGGCCACCGCGAGCGCGAGCAGAGGCCGCTGGGTGTGCAGCTCCCAACGAGCCTGTGCCGATTCATCCTTCATGCCCGCATCGTAGAAAGAAAGCGGAGCGCCCGGAGACCCGACGACGGAGGGGCGGCGGGGCCTCCAGGCCTCGCCGCCCCTCACCCGCCGTACGTACGTTTACGCGTCGCCGCCCGCCGCGCCCGGGTCGGCCGCCATCACGTCGAGCAGCTGGTAGCGGTCGATCGCCTGCTTCAGCACCGACCGGTCGACCTTGCCCTCGCGCGCCAGCTCGGTCAGCACCGCGACCACGATCGACTGCGCGTCGATGTGGAAGAAACGCCGGGCCGCGCCGCGCGTGTCCGCGAAGCCGAAGCCGTCCGCACCGAGGGACTGGTAAGTCCCCGGCACCCATCGTGAGATCTGGTCCGGAACCGATCGCATCCAGTCGGAGACGGCCACGAACGGACCCTGGACGGCGGAGAGCTTCTGCGTCACGTACGGGACGCGCTGCTCCTCCTCGGGGTGCAGCAGATTGTGCCGCTCCACCTCGACGGCCTCGCGACGCAGCTCGTTCCAGGAGGTCGCCGACCAGACGTCCGCCTTGACGTTCCACTCCTCCGCGAGGATCTTCTGCGCCTCGATCGCCCACGGGACGGCGACACCGGACGCCATGATCTGCGCCGGGATCGATCCCGAGATGCCCTCACTGAAGCGGTAGAGGCCCTTCAGGATGCCGTCCACGTCGACGCCCGACGGCTCGGCCGGGTGCTGGATCGGCTCGTTGTAGACGGTGAGGTAATAGAAGACGTCCTCCGAGTCCGGACCGTACATCCGGCGCAGACCGTCCTGCACGATGTGTGCGATCTCGAAGCCGAACGCCGGGTCGTACGCGACACAGCCCGGGTTCGTCGAGGCGAGCAGCTGCGAGTGGCCGTCCGCGTGCTGGAGACCCTCTCCGGTCAGCGTCGTACGGCCGGCGGTCGCGCCGAGCACGAAACCGCGCGCCATCTGGTCGGCCATCTGCCAGAACTGGTCGCCGGTGCGCTGGAAACCGAACATCGAGTAGAAGACGTAGACGGGGATCAGCGGCTCGCCGTGCGTGGCGTACGCCGAACCCGCGGCGATCAGCGACGCCGTGCAGCCCGCCTCGGAGATGCCGTCGTGCAGCATCTGGCCGGTCGGCGACTCCTTGTACGCGAGGAGCAGATCGCGGTCCACGGACTCGTACTGCTGGCCGAGCGGGTTGTAGATCTTCGCGCTCGGGAAGAACGAGTCCATGCCGAAGGTGCGGTACTCGTCGGGCGCGATCAGCACGAACCGCTTGCCGATCTCCTTGTCCCGCATGAGGTCCTTGAGGAGCCGCACGAAGGCCATGGTCGTGGCGATGGACTGCTGACCCGAGCCCTTCTTCACGCCCGCGTACGTCTTGTCGTCCGGAAGGGCCAGCGGCTTCGAGCGCACGACGCGCGTCGGGACGTACCCGCCGAGCGACTTGCGGCGGTCGTGCATGTACTGGATCTCTTCCGAGTTCCGGCCCGGGTGGTAGTACGGCGGCGCGCCGTCCTCCAGCTCCTTGTCGGAGATCGGCAGGTGCAGGCGGTCGCGGAAGCCCTTGAGGTCGGCGACCGTCAGCTTCTTCATCTGGTGCGTGGCGTTGCGGCCCTCGAAGTTCGGGCCGAGGGTCCAGCCCTTGACCGTCTGCGCCAGGATCACCGTCGGCTGGCCCTTGTGCGCCTTGGCCGCCGAGAACGCCGCGTAGATCTTCTTGTGGTCGTGACCGCCGCGGCCCAGGTGCAGGATCTGGTCGTCGGTCATGTTCTCGACCATCGCGCGCAGCCGGTGGTCGTCACCGAAGAAGTGCTGGCGGATGTACGCACCCGTCTCGGTGGCGTACGTCTGGAACTGTCCGTCGGGCGTGATGTTCAGCTTGTTGACGAGGATGCCGTCGCGGTCCTGGGCGAGCAGCGGGTCCCAACTGCGGTCCCAGACCAGCTTGATGACATTCCATCCGGCGCCCCGGAACTGCGACTCCAGCTCCTGGATGATCTTGCCGTTGCCGCGCACCGGGCCGTCGAGCCGCTGGAGGTTGCAGTTGACCACGAAGGTCAGGTTGTCCAGGCCCTCGCGCGCCGCGATCGACAACTGGCCGAGCGACTCCGGCTCGTCCATCTCGCCGTCGCCGAGGAACGCCCATACGTGGGACTTGGAGGTGTCCGCGATGTCGCGCGCCTCCATGTACCGGTTCATCCGCGCCTGGAAGATCGCGCCGAGCGGGCCGAGGCCCATCGAGACGGTCGGGAACTCCCAGAAGTCCGGCATCAGCCGCGGGTGCGGGTACGAGGACAGGCCGTAGGGCGCCTTCGACTTCTCCTGGCGGAACGCGTCGAGCTGCTGCTCGGAGAGCCGGTCGAGGAGGAACGCGCGGGCGTAGATACCGGGGGACGCGTGCCCCTGGAAGAAGATCTGGTCGCCGCCGTCGCCCTCGTCCTTGCCCCGGAAGAAGTGGTTGAAGCCCACGTCGTAGAGCGAGGCGGAGGACGCGAAGGTCGCGATGTGGCCGCCGACCCCGATGCCGGGCCGCTGGGCCCTGGACACCATCACGGCCGCGTTCCAGCGGGTCGCGTTCAGGACCTTGCGCTCGATCTCCTCGTTGCCCGGGAAGAACGGCTCGTCCTTGGTGGCGATCGTGTTGACGTAGTCGGTGCTGCGCATCTCCGGCACGGCCACGCGCTTCTCGCGGGCCCGCTCGATGAGCCGCAGCATCAGATAGCGGGCCCGCTCACGGCCGCGCTGGTCGACGGCGGCGTCGAGGGAGTCCAGCCACTCCTGAGTCTCCTCAGGATCGAAGTCCGGGACCTGGCTGGGAAGGCCGCCAATGATGATCGGGTTGCGATCGGATCCGGAAGCCACGCTGTTCCTTCGCTGTCAGAGGGCCACTTTGCTTTATGTCTGCACCGATCCCCATCGTGTACCTAGGGGAGGGAATCGTCATCTCTACCAAGAGGTAACCGAGACATTTCTGCAGACCGTTGGGACGGGCCCGACCAAAACGTAACGATACGCTGCACTCCATGACGCGTTCCGCAAAGTCGTTCGGGTCTCGTACGCTCCAAGGGTTCCGAAATTCACAAATCGGGCAGAAAGGTGTGGTGTGCGTCACGAAGCGTCGCGATTCCATGCCTGGAGTTGCGGCGACACCGCCGGGATCGTCACCGTTTCGGCGGTCTCGACGGCCGGGTACTTGCGCGATCCGTCCCGCCCGTGTGGACTACGGCCAATGCTTCGCGCACGCGCGTGGCTGACATCTACCGCAACACAATCAGGAGGCAAGCCGTGAGCGCGACCGCGGACCACGCGGAGGAGCGGACCAACCCGGCCGCCAGGCTGGGGTTCGAGCCCGGACAGGTGGTCCAGGAGATCGGCTTCGACGACGACGTTGACCACGAGCTCCGTGAAAGCATCGAATCGCAGATCGGCCAGGATCTGGTCGACGAGGACTACGACGACGTCGCCGACGTCGTGCTGCTGTGGTTCCGCGATGAGGACGGCGATCTCACGGACGCTCTGGTGGACGCCATCGGTCTCCTTGAGGACGGCGGCATGATCTGGCTGCTGACTCCGAAGACCGGCCGGGACGGTTACGTCGAGCCCAGCGACATCAGTGATGCCGCACAGACCGCCGGCCTCTCCCAGACGAAGAGCATCTCCGTGGGCAAGGAGTGGTCGGGCACGCGCCTGGCCACGCCGAAGTCGAAGCGCTGACGCTCCGCTGGGTCGGTCTGGGGATCTCCGGGGGCTCCCGCCCCCGACCCCCCGGGTAGTCGGCCTGAAGGGTCTCGTCCTCGAACGCCGGGCGGGCTGAGTTTCTCAGCCTGCCCGGCTTTCTGCGTCGGCCTCCCGTAGGGGGTGTGGTGATCGCTGCGTAGGCTGGTCTCACCCGAACAGCCCCCTGGAAGGGAAGCGTGTGACTATGGCGATCGAGGTCGGCACCGAGGCCCCGGACTTCGAGCTCAAGGACAACCACGGCGCCACCGTGAAGCTGTCCGACTTCCGCGGTGAGAAGAACGTGGTGCTGCTCTTCTACCCCTTCGCATTCACCGGCGTGTGCACGGGTGAGCTGTGCTCCCTGCGTGACAACCTGCCGCAGTTCACCGACCGGGACACCCAGCTGCTGGCCGTCTCCAACGACTCCATCCACACCCTGCGCGTCTTCGCCGAGCAGGAGGGCCTGGAGTACCCGCTGCTGTCCGACTTCTGGCCGCACGGCAACATTTCGCGCGCGTACGGCGTCTTCGACGAGGACAAGGGCTGCGCGGTGCGCGGCACGTTCATCATCGACAAGGAGGGCGTGGTCCGCTGGACCGTCGTCAACGGTCTGCCGGACGCTCGTGACCTGAATGAGTACGTCAAGGCGCTCGACACCCTGTGATTCTTCGGTTCCAAGCCCTGCGGGGTGCGGGAACCCGTCACTAGGATCGACACGTTGATCCGATACCAACGCACGACGGGGCTCCCCGCCCCTGGACACCATTGGGAGGACTCGTGGGAGTCAGCCTCAGCAAGGGCGGCAACGTATCGCTGTCGAAGGAGGCCCCGGGACTGACCGCGGTCATCGTCGGTCTGGGGTGGGACGTCCGCACCACCACCGGCACGGACTTCGACCTCGACGCCAGCGCCATCCTGACGAACGCGGAGGGCAAGGTCAGCAGTGACGCCAACTTCGTGTTCTTCAACAACCTGAAGAGCCCGGACGGCTCGGTCGAGCACACCGGGGACAACATCACCGGTGAGGGCGAGGGCGACGACGAGCAGATCAAGGTCAACCTCGCCGCCGTTCCGGCCGATGTCGACAAGATCGTGTTCCCGGTCTCGATCTACGACGCCGAGAACCGCCAGCAGTCGTTCGGCCAGGTCCGCAACGCGTTCATTCGCGTCGTGAACCAGGCCGGCGAGGCGGAGATCGCACGCTACGACCTCTCCGAGGACGCCTCGACGGAGACCGCGATGGTCTTCGGCGAGCTGTACCGCAACGGCCCGGAGTGGAAGTTCCGCGCCATCGGCCAGGGCTACGCCTCGGGCCTGCGCGGCATCGCGCAGGACTTCGGCGTGAACGTCTGAGCCGTACGGCCTTCGGCTCATCGGTCCGGCGCCGCACCTCTCAGGTGCGGTGCCGGGCCTGCTGCACAACTGAACGATTGACCTCGGGGAGGACCAGCATCATGGGCGTCACGCTCGCCAAGGGAGGCAATGTCTCCCTCTCGAAGGCCGCACCGAACCTCACGCAGGTGATGATCGGGCTCGGCTGGGACGCGCGCTCCACCACCGGAGCCGACTTCGACCTCGACGCCAGCGCGCTGCTGTGCAACGGGGGCCGGGTGCTCGGGGACGAGTGGTTCATCTTCTACAACCAGCTCAAGAGCCCGGACGGCTCGGTGGAGCACACCGGTGACAACCTCACGGGTGAGGGCGAGGGCGACGACGAGTCGATCCTGATCGACCTCTCCAAGGTGCCGGCCAACGTGGACAAGATCGTCTTCCCGGTCTCCATCCATGACGCCGACAATCGCGGCCAGACCTTCGGCCAGGTCAGCAACGCCTTCATTCGCGTCGTCAACCAGGCCGACGGCCAGGAGCTCGCCCGCTACGACCTCTCCGAGGACGCCTCGACGGAAACGGCGATGATCTTCGGCGAGGTCTACCGCTACAACCAGGAGTGGAAGTTCCGCGCGGTCGGCCAGGGGTACGCGTCAGGCCTGCGGGGCATCGCCCTCGACTTCGGAGTCAATGTTTCCTAGGGCCCGCCCACGTCAGCCGAAGGGGCGGCCCTCTAGACTTCGTGGTCAACAGTAGGTAAAGCCGAGTACGGCGCGGGGGAGACCCGTACATACACGATGATTGGGTAGCCAGTGCTTCTGAAAACCTTCGGCTGGTCGTTTGCGGTCACCGCGCTCGGCTTGGTCGCAGCGGTGATCTACGGGGGGTGGACCGCCTTTGGCATCGTGGCGATCCTGTCCATCCTGGAGATCTCCCTGTCCTTCGACAACGCGGTGGTCAACGCCGGAATCCTGAAGAAGATGAGTGCCTTCTGGCAGAAGATCTTCCTCACGGTCGGCGTGCTCATCGCGGTCTTCGGCATGCGACTGGTGTTCCCCGTCGTCATCGTCGCCATCAGCGCCAAGATCGGCCCGATCGACGCGGTCGATCTCGCGCTGAACAACAAGGACCACTACCAGGAACTCGTCACCGACGCCCACCCGGCGATCGCCGCCTTCGGTGGCATGTTCCTGCTGATGATCTTCCTCGACTTCATCTTCGAGGACCGGGACATCCAGTGGCTGCGCTGGATCGAGCGGCCGCTGGCCAAGCTCGGCAAGATCGACATGCTGTCGGTCTGCATCGCCCTGGTCGTCCTGCTGATCACCTCGTTCACCTTCGCCACCCACGCCCACCAGCACGGCGGCGCGCACGTCGACAAGGCGCAGACGGTGCTGCTCGCGGGCATCGCGGGCCTGATCACGTACATGGTCGTCGGCGGACTCTCCGGCTACTTCGAGGACAAGCTCGAGGAAGAGGAGGAGCGGGAGCACGAGGCAGAGGAGGAGGCCGAGCGGACCGGCAAGAAGAAGCCGGCCATCGTCCTCGCAGGCCAGGCCGCGTTCTTCATGTTCCTCTACCTGGAAGTGCTGGACGCGTCCTTCTCCTTCGACGGCGTCATCGGCGCCTTCGCCATCACCAACGACATCGTGCTGATGGCGCTCGGCCTCGGCATCGGCGCCATGTACGTCCGGTCGCTCACGGTCTACCTGGTCCGCCAGGGCACCCTCGACGACTACGTCTACCTGGAGCACGGCGCGCACTACGCGATCGGCGCCCTCGCCGTGATCCTCATGGTCACCATCCAGTACCAGATCCACGAGGTCATCACCGGCCTCGTCGGCGTCCTGCTGATCGCCTGGTCCTTCTGGTCGTCCGTGCGCCGCAACAGGGCGCTCGCGGCGGCCGAGGGAAAAGGTGAGGCCTCGGACGAGAAGGCCGAGGTCTCGTCCGGGGTGTGACAGCCCCCTCTTTTGAGGCCCGGTTCGCCTGGCGTGTGAACCGGGCCCGGTTGAGGAACGCTCTGAACGGGGCGGCCGTCGAGGACGAGTCCTCACGGCCGCCCCGCCGCATATCGAGGGAATGTTGGGGGCGGAATGGGCATCTGGCAGGACCTGTGGCGCGGACGCTCGGCGGACTTCGACTCCGGCAGCGCGGCCACCAACTCCATCGAGCTGACCAAGCGGAACCACACGGTCTCGCTCACCAAACAGGGCGCGGCCACCGGCAACCTGCGCATCAACCTGTCCTGGCGGATGCGCACCTCCGACATCGGCGGCCCGCAGCGCGGCAGCCTGCTGCGGCACCCCTTCCGCACCTTCAAGCCGGAAGTGGTCCAGGCACACACCCAGAGCATGGTCAACGTCGACCTCGACCTGGGCGTCATGTACGAGCTGACGGACGGCACCAAGGGCGTGGTCCAGCCACTCGGCAGCTTCTTCGGCGAACTCAACGCCCCGCCGTATGTGAAGCTCAGCGGCGACGACCGCTTCGGCTCCGCGTCGGGCGAGACGGCCTACGTCAACCTGGATCACCGCAACGACATCAAACGGCTGCTGGTCTTCGTCTACATCTACGACCAGACCCCCGCCTTCGACCGCACACACGCCATCATCACGCTCTACCCGAGCAACGGCCCCCGCATCGAGATAGGCCTCGAGGAGCGCCATCCGCAGGCGCGCTCCTGCGCGGTCGTGATGATCCAGAACAACAAGGGCGAGCTGACCGTCCGCCGCGAGGTGAAGTTCGTCTACGGCTTCCAGGCCGAGCTCGACCGCCTCTACGGGTGGGGGCTGCAGTGGGGCCGCGGCTACAAGTCAAAGGTGGACAGGTAATCGCCCACAAGCTCGGCTTGCAGCTGTGGGGTGGCGGCTGCGGCTTGTGGGTGGCTGGTCGCGCGGCTCCCCGCGCCCCTTTCAGGGCGCCCCTAACGCCCGATGAACTGCGGCCCCTGCGGCGGCAGCCGGAAGTCCGGGTCGGGACCGGCGCCCACGGCTTGCGGGAAGCCGTACGCGGGCTGGGCGGCCGGCGCGGTCTGGGGCTCCGGGTAGCTGTAGGCCGACTGACTGGTGGGCTGGGGATAGCCGTACGCCGGCTGCGCCGCGGACGCCGCCGCAGGAGCCGTCTGCGGCTGCGGATACCCGTACGCGGGCTGCTGCGGCACTGGCGCGGGCTGCTCGGGCGGCAGCGGCACCGACGTCTCGGGGGCGGCGACGGGCGCGGCCCAGGCAGTCGCGTCGGGTGCGGATGCGGTCACGGCCGCGGCGGCCTCCGTCTCGTCGACCGAGATCCCGAAGTCGGTCGCGAGCCCCACCAGACCGTCGGAGTAGCCCTCGCCGAGCGCCCGGAACTTCCAGCCCTCACCGCGCCGGTACAGCTCGCCGCAGATCAGCGCGGTCTCCGCGCCGGTCTCCGGCTTGATGTCGAAGTACGCCAGCGGTTCACCGTCCGCGACGGCCGCGTCGTACAGCAGAATGCGCAGGGCCCGTACGCGGTCGAAGGTGACGTCGTCCGCCGATGCGACCAGGAGAATCTGTCCGACACCGGACTCGACACCGGCCAAATCCGTCTGGATCGTGTCGGTCAGGCCCTCTGCAACACGTTTTTTGCCGAGCCGCCAGACCTTGCCGGAGGGATGGCGGGGCTGGTTGTAGAAGACGAAGTCCTCGTCGGATCGCACACGACCGTCGGGGCCGAGGAGCAGCGCCGAGGCATCGACATCGGGGACACCCTGCCCGGGTGTCCAACGCAGCACCGCGCGCACCGCTGTGGCGTCCAGCGGGACGTTCGACCCCTTCAGCATCGCGTGCGTCATGCGGTCATCCTGCCCTCTCGGTCCTGGTCACGACAACGCGGGGTCGCCCCGGAACCGGTGAGTGTTGGACACGGCCGAGTTACCTGAACTTCATGCCCGGTGGGAACTGCTGACATGGATCCATACGTACTATTACCGGCCACATTGAATTGGGCCGCCTAGCCGCCACGGGGGAGTTTCATGCGTCATTTCGGTCACATCGCCCCTGAAGAGCGGCAGCGCCTCTTCTTCCGGGAGCCCAGCGTCTTCACCGCCGACTCACCGTCCCGGGTGCTCGCGGCGGCCCTCGGGGCCACGCTGTACAGCCCGGCGACCAGGCCGCAGCTGGCGGACGACATCATCAAGCAGGCCGGGCGCGGTGTGGTCTCGATGGTGCTGTGCCTGGAGGACTCGATCGACGACTCGGAGGTCGCGGACGCCGAGGAGAACCTGGTCCGGCAGTTCACCGAGCTCGCGGCGCGCCAGGACGCCGGTGAGGTCCCGCTGCTGTTCGTCCGGGTCCGCTTCCCCGAGCAGATCCCCGACCTCGTACAGCGCCTCGGCCCCGCGGTCCGGCTGCTGTCCGGATTCGTGATGCCGAAGTTCACCGAGGAGCGCGGCATGCCGTTCCTGGAGGCGCTCGCCGGTGCCGAGGTGGCGAGCGGCCGGCGGCTGTTCGCGATGCCGGTGCTGGAATCGCCCGAGCTGCTGTACCGGGAGTCGCGCGTAGACACCCTGGAGGGCATCTCCCGCGCCGTCGACAAGTACCGCGACCGGGTGCTCGCGCTGCGCCTCGGCGTGACGGACTTCTGCTCCTCGTACGCGCTGCGCAGGGCCCCCGACATGACGGCGTACGACGTCCAGGTCGTCGCCTCCGTGATCGCCGACGTGGTGAACATGCTGGGGCGTGCCGACGGCACCGGCTTCACGGTGACCGGGCCGGTGTGGGAGTACTTCCGGGTCCAGGAGCGCATGTTCAAACCCCAGCTGCGCCGCAGCCCCTTCCTGGAGGGGCAGGCGGAGGAGCTGCGCGAGGCGCTGATCGAGCACGCCATGGACGGGCTGCTCCGT
Source organism: Streptomyces sp. R41 (assembly GCF_041053055.1). Taxonomy (NCBI): domain Bacteria; kingdom Bacillati; phylum Actinomycetota; class Actinomycetes; order Kitasatosporales; family Streptomycetaceae; genus Streptomyces; species Streptomyces sp. R41. The sequence goes on along the minus strand of NZ_CP163443.1, from coordinate 3,427,918 downwards.
GAGATCACCCTCGACCAGGCCAACGGCCTGCTCGGCAAGACCTGTATCCACCCCTCCCACGTCCTGCCCGTGCACGCGCTGTCCGTCGTCAGTCACGAGGAGTACAGCGACGCGCAGGACATCCTGAAGCCCGAGCGCGGCGGCGGCGGCGTGCTCCGGTCGGCGTACACGAACAAAATGAATGAGGTGAAGCCGCATCGCGCCTGGGCCGAGCGCACCCTTCAGCGCGCCGAGGTCTTCGGCGTCGCCCACGAGGACATCGGCTTCGTGGACCTGCTCGCCGCCGGGCTCCCGGCGTGAGCCGGCCCGAATCAGCGATGCGGAACCCGATCAACAAGGAATTGATGAACAACGCAGTGAACGACGTGGCGAACGGCGCAGTGAACGACCTGGCGAACGACGCGGTGTGGACCGGGACGTGGGTCGCCGAGCGGCTCGGCGTCGAACTCGTCGGTGACGAGAAGCTGAGCGACCTGCTGGGGCTCGCGCTGCGCCGCAACCCCAAGCGCGCCCATCTGCTCGTGTCGAACGTCCTCGGCAAACACGTACCGCAGTCGCCGTCCGTGGTCTACGGATACGGGTTCGCGCTCGGCCGGCGGGTGCGGGACCTCCTGGGCACCGAGGACGCGCGCGCGGCCGTGGTCCTCGGGTACGCCGAGACGGCCACCGGCCTCGGCCACTCGGTCGCGGACGGTGTCGGACTCGCGCCCTACCTGCACTCCACCCGCCGCCCGGTCGAGGGAGTCGCCCGGGCCGGCGGCTTCGAGGAGTCCCACTCGCACGCCACCTCGCATCTGCTCCTCCCCGAGGACCCCGGTCTGCTGGCGGGCTCCGGCCCCCTGGTCCTCGTCGACGACGAGTTCTCCACCGGGAACACGGTCCTCAACACGATCCGTGACCTGCACGAGCGCTATCCGCGTGAGCGGTACGTCGTCGTGGCGCTGGTGGACATGCGGTCCGCCGCGGACCTCGGCCGCCTGGAGGAGTTCGCCGGGGAGATCGGCGCGCGGGTGGACCTGGTGTCCGCGGCGTCGGGGACCGTGAAGTTCCCGGAGGGCGTCCTGGAGAAGGGGCAGGCGCTGGTCGCCGCCCACGAGCCGGCGGCACCCGGCCCCGCGGCCCACGGGCCTGCCGGGCAGGCCACCCGCGTCGAGCTCGGCTGGCCCCGCGGCGTCCCCGACGGCGGGCGGCACGGGTTCACGCCCGGGCATCGAATACGACTGGACGGCGCCCTGCCCGCCATGGCCGCCCGGATCGCCGACGCACTCCCGGACAGCGCCCGGCGCGTGCTCGTCCTCGGCTTCGAGGAGCTGATGTACGCGCCGCTCAGGCTGGCCCGCGAGCTGGAGCAGGTGGTGGCCGCCGACGTGCGCTACTCCACGACCACCCGCTCCCCGGTGCTCGCCCTCGACGACCCCGGCTACGCCATCCGCAGCCGAATCGTCTTCCCCGCCCACGACAACCCGGACGACGGCCCCGGCGAGCGCTACGCCTACAACGTCGCGGGCGCCGGCTTCGACGCCGTCGTCGCCATCGTCGACTCGATGGCCGACACCCCCGAACTGCACGCCCCCGATGGCCTGTTGGCCCAGCTTGCGGCGCACACCCCGAGCGTCCTGCTCGCCGTCGTCCCGTCGTACGTCCCCACACGGCCGTCCACCGAAAGGCCCTCCATGCTGCCCGAGCCCCTCCGCGGCCCCGCCTTCTCCTCGTACGCGGCCGACGAGGTCGGCTGGCTGCTCCAGGACCTCTCGGACGTGGGCCTGGAGGCGCCGACCGAGGAGCGCGAGGAGGCGATCCAGAGCGGCGGCGCGCACTACGCGGAGTCGCTGCCGGTCGAGTACCAGCCGAGCGCCCAGTACCAGGAGCTGTTCCACGCGGCCCTCGACACCTCGGCGGCCCGCATCGCCCAGGCCGTCGGCGCCGTCACCGAGCTGGTGCTCGCGGAGCGCTCGCCGCGCCCGGTCCTTGTGTCGCTGGCCCGCGCGGGCACGCCCGTCGGCGTCCTGATGCGCCGCTGGGCCAAGCACCGCCACGACCTCGAACTGCCGCACTACGCCGTCTCCATCGTCCGCGGCCGCGGCATCGACGCCAACGCGCTGCGCTGGCTCGCCGCCCACCACGACCCGGCCGACGTCGTCTTCGTCGACGGCTGGACCGGCAAGGGCGCGATCACCCGCGAACTGACCGAGGCGATACGGGAGTTCGAGGCATCCGACGGCATCACCGGCTTCGACCCGGAGATCGCGGTCCTCGCCGACCCGGGCTCGTGCGTGCGGACGTACGGCACCCGCGAGGACTTCCTCATCCCCTCCGCCTGCCTCAACTCGACGGTCTCCGGGCTGATTTCGCGCACGGTCCTGCGCGCCGACCTGGTCGGCGAACACGACTTCCACGGCGCGAAGTTCTACCGCGAACTCGCCGGCTCCGACGTCTCCGTCGACTTCCTGGACGCCGTCGCCGCGCACTTCGCCGACGTCACCGACGCGGCCTGCGCCCAGGCCAAGGAGCTCCTCGCCGCCGACCGCACCCCCACCTGGGAGGGCTGGGCGGCGGTCGAGCGGATCAGTGAGGAGTACGAGATCCACGACGTGAACCTCGTCAAGCCGGGCGTCGGCGAGACCACCCGGGTGCTGCTGCGCCGCGTCCCCTGGAAGATCCTCGCCCGCGCCGGAGCGGGCGCCGACCTCGACCACGTACGCCTGCTCGCCGAGCAGCGCGGAGTGCCCGTCGAGGAGGTCGCCGAACTCCCGTACACCTGCGTGGGGTTGATCCACCCGAAGTACACGCGCGGCGCGACCGGTGCCGACGGCAAGGCGGTGACGGCCTGATGTCCGCGCCCAAGACGCTCGTCGCCAGCGACCTCGACCGTACGCTGATCTACTCCTCCGCGGCCCTGGCGCTGACCATGCCGGACGCCCGCGCACCCCGGCTGCTCTGCGTCGAGGTGCACGAGAGCAAGCCGCTGTCGTACATGACGGAGACGGCGGCCGCCCTGCTCACCGAACTCGGCGACACGGCGGTCTTCGTACCCACCACCACCCGCACCCGCAAGCAGTACCAGCGCATCAACCTGCCTGGTCCCGCCCCGAAGTACGCGATCTGCGCCAACGGCGGGCACCTGCTCGTCGACGGCGTCTCCGACCCCGACTGGCACGCGAGCGTGACGGCGCGGCTCGCCTCCGAGTGCGCGCCGCTCGCGGAGGTTCGCGAGCACCTGGAGGCCACCGCCGATCCCGCCTGGGTCCGCAAGCACCGGGTGGCCGAGGACCTCTTCGCGTATATGGTGGTGGAGCGCGAGCTGCTCCCCGAGGAGTGGGTGAAGGAACTGGCCGTGTGGGCGGAGAACCGCGGCTGGACGGTGTCCTTGCAGGGCCGCAAAATCTACGCCGTACCCAAGCCGCTCACCAAGAGCGCGGCCACACGCGAGCTCGCCCGCCGCACCGGCGCGACCCTGACCCTCGCCGCCGGTGACTCCCTCCTCGACGCCGACCTGCTGCTGGCCGCCGACCGGGGCTGGCGCCCCGGCCACGGCGAACTGGCGGAGGCGGACTGGACGGCGCCCGCGATCACGGCTCTTGTGGAGCGGGGGGTCGCCGCGGGGGAGCGGATCCTGCGGGAGTTCGTGAACGCCTGCGACGGACAGGCGTCGGCCTGAGCCCGAGAGCTACCGTGGGCGGGAGACCCGACGTGAGGAGAGCCACGTGGCCAAGGGCAACAGCACTCGACTGACGGACGAGCTCTACGCGTACATGCTCGGTCACAACCCGCCGCTGGACCCCGTGCAGCGCATGTTGGTCGAGGTCACCCACGTCCAGCTCCCGCTGGTGGCGGGCAAGCAGGTCGCCGAGGAACAGGGGGCGTTGCTCGCGTTTCTCGTGCGGCTGACGGGGGCGTGCCGGATCGTCGAGGTCGGTACGTTCACGGGGCTGTCCGCGCTGTCCATGGCCCAGGCGCTGCCGCCCGACGGGACGCTGCTGACCTGCGACATCTCCGAGGAGTGGACGGAGCACGCGCGGGAGGCCTGGGCGAAGGCGGGCGTCGCCGACCGTATCGAGCTGCGGATCGCGCCCGCGCTTCAGACGCTGCGCGGACTGCCGGACGAGCCGCACATCGACATGGCGTTCATCGACGCGGACAAGGACAACTACATCGCGTACTGGGACGAGTTGGTGCCCCGGATGCGTCCGGGCGGACTGCTCGTCGTCGACAACGTCTTCCTGCACGGCGGCGTCACCGACCCCGAGGCGACCGGCTTCGCCGCGGCGATCAAGGAGTTCAACGAGCACGTGAAGGCGGACACCCGCGTGGACTGCGTGATGCTGGCGGTGGCGGACGGGATGACGCTGGGGCGGCGGCGGTAGCTGGGGCGTGAGGTGTGGGCGTGGGCTGGTGGGCCAACGTCGGTGGGCCGACGCTTGTAGGCCGACGCTTGTAGGCCCACGCTCGTTGGCCTGCGGATGTTGGCCAACGGTTGTAGGCCCACGCTCGTTGGCCTGCGGATGTTGGCCGACGCTCGTAGGCCCAGGCTCATTGGCCCACGGATGTTGGCCAACGGTTGTAGGGCAACGCTCGTAAGCCTGCGGATGTTGGCCAACGCCTGTAGGGCAACGCTCGTAGGCCCGCGGGCGTTGGCCCACGGCTGTATGCCAACGCTCGTTGATCAGCCGCAGCAACCCCCACCGCAGCAGCCGCCACCGCCACCCGCGCGGGGGGCCGGTGCGGGCGCCGCGGACGACGAGCCGCCCACCGAGACCGTCGACAGCAGCTTCACCGTGTCGTCGTGGCCGGCGGGGCAGTCCGCGGGGGCGGAGGACTCCGCCATCGGGCGGCTCAGTTCGAAGGTGTCGCCGCAGGTCCGGCAGCGGTACTCGTAGCGAGGCATGAGCACAGATTAGCGGGCGCCCCTCGCAGCCGACGAGGCTCGCCCGGGCAGCTCGCGCTCCCTGGCCCGCTGGAGGGCCAGCGCGTGGGCCTTGGCGCGCAGCCGCTGCTCCTGCTCGATCCGCTCGGGATGGCGGGCCTTCCAGTACGGGTTGTCGTGGGGCAGGGCCGAGCCGACCCTCCCGTACATGCCGAAGAACATCAGCAGGACGCCCACGACAAAGCTGAAGAGCACGTTCTGAATGTGGAAGGCGAGGAAGTTGTAGCCGGTGTCGAGCAGTGCCAGGTTCACGAAGCCGCTGAGGATGAAGGCGACGCCGAGGACCATGTTGAGCGTGGAGGCGAAGTTCCCGCCGATCACCATGCCGATGAACAGGAGCAGCCCGACACAGATCGACAGCACGCTGAGCGCGCCGTTGGTGTTCAGCCCCCCGACCGTGTCCCCACGGGTGTCGAAGAAGCCGACCTTGTTGACGAGGCCCAGGATGCCGAAGGCGAGCAGCACCAGGCCCATCAGGCCCGCGCCGATCCGGTAGAAGGTGCTGAGACGATGATCGACGGGCAAGTGCTCGTCGAGGGAGATGCGTCGCCTCGAAGCCCGTCGGGAACCCGGGCGACGTGCGTGTGTGGCCATGTCCGCCTCCTCACGCAGCCGGCGGAGGCCGTCGTTCGTTCCAGCCGGCGGGGGCCGTACGGTCTGTCCAGCCGGCGGGCCGTACGTTCTTTCAGCATCCGCCGGGGGGAGCCGGTCCGCCAACACCGGAGCCCCGGAGACTTCGGGCCCCCAGCGGCGGAGCCCTGGAGACTTCGGGCCCCAGCCACGGAGCTCGGGAGACGTCAGGCCCCCAACACCGGAGCCGGAGACTTCAGGCCCCGCCGCCCCGCTCCTCACGGATCTGGGAGACCACCCGCGCCACCGTCTGCCGTACCGCCTCGGTCTCGGTCAGGAAGTGCCAGTAGTCGGGGTGGCGTCCCTCCAGCTTGGCGATGGCACGGTCGAGGCGGGCGACGGAGTCGTCGAGCGGGCGGGCGTGTCGCGGATCGGGGGTGTTGCGGCCCGACATGGCCAGGCGCTGGGCGTCACGGATGGCGAAGCGGGTGCGGTCGATCTCCTGCTGAGGGTCCTTCGCCACGGCGTTCAGCCGCCGCAGCCGGTCGCCGGCCGCCGAGACGGCCTCGTCCGTGTTGTTCAGCAGCGCCCGCACCGTCGACAGCAGCGAAGTCGCGTCCGGCCAGCGCTGCGCGTCGCGCGCGACCTGCGCCTCCTTCAGCTTCAGCTCGGCCTGCCGTACGTTCTCCCCGGCCTGCTCCGGTACGTGCTGCAGGTCCTGCCAGCACGCGGCCGAGAAGCGCCTGCGCAGCTCGCTCAGCACCGGCTCCACCTGCCCGGAGCGCGTGGTCAGCGCCTGCGCTCGGGTGCGTAGCGAGACGAGCCGGTGATCGATCTCGGCGGCCCGCTCGGGCAGCCGCTCCGCCTCCGCGCGCACCGCTTCGGCCTCCCGGGAGACCCGCTCGGCACGCTCCAGCGTCTCCGGTACACCGTGCTGTCCGGCCCCTTGGTTGAGCTTGGTCAGCTCGGGCCCGAGGGCGGCGAGCCGCGCGGCGAGGTCATCGGCCTTGAGCCCCGAGCCCCGTACGCCGTCCAACGCGTTCGAGGCGGCCAGGAGGGCCTGGCGGGCGCGCTCGACGGCAGGCGCGAGCCGGGCGAGCTGTGTCTCGGCCTTGCCGAGCAGCGGCCCGAGCCCCTGCTCGAAGCGGTCCAGATCCCCCTTGACCCGGCCCAGCTCGTCCTTGGCGGCGGTCAGCTCGGTGCGGGCCCGCGCGGCGACCGACGCCTCCAGGTCGTCGCGGTCGAGATCGTGGGCGTCGACGGCGGTGATGTACTTCTGACTGGCCTCGTCGATGCGCCGCCCCAGTGACTCGAAGTCGGAGACCGCGCGGCGTGCTGCCGGAGAGTCGTCGACGGCCGTGATCGTCTCGATCGAGATCCGCAGATCGCGCTGCGCGGTGTCGAGTTCGTAGAAGGCGGCCGCGGCGGCGTCCTTGGCGGCCTGCGCCTCGGCCCGCTGACTCTCGGAGCGACCTCCGAACCACCGCCGGGTGCCGCCACCGGCGAAGGCGGCGGGCAGCGCGAGCGCGGCGAGCAGCGGCAGGGCGACGAGGGTGAGCGCGTCACGGAAGGCGTACGACCGACGACGTGCACGTGGGCCGGGCGCGGTTGGCTGTGCGCATGGCACAAACGGCGAATACGGCTGCGAAGGTGTCGCCGTCACATCCCTCTCCCGTGCTGTCATCCGCCTTGCCCGGCTGTCATTCTCCCACCGGTTAAGGACGAACACACGGGCCGGTTAGTTCGCGGTTCGTACCGTGATCTTCCCGTCGTTCGTGTGGGCGGACACCACATGGGAGCTGGCCGCGTCCCGGGGTACGGACACATGCACCGAGCCGTCACCGCTCCCGGTCGTCACGCGATAGCTGTCCCGGGGCAGCGCGATCGTGACGGAACCGTCCTGGGTGCGGGAGTCCACCAGGTCGGGTACGGCGCCGAGTTCGAGCCGTACGGAACCGTCCTGCGTACGGGCGCGCACGTGGCGCGAGTCGACGCCGAGCGCACGGATGGACCCGTCGCTGCTGCGCAGCTCCAGCGGCCCCGAGGAGTCCGTCACCCGGACGGAACCGTCCGACGTACGAATGCTCAGAGCCTCCTTGAAGCCCTGCGCGCGCACGCTTCCGTCCCCGTCCTTCACGCTGACGGCGACGCCGCGCGGCACCACGATCCGATGCCTGGCCGAACAGTCGGCCACCACTCCCGAACACTTCATCCGCAGCACGAGCCGATCGCCGTCCTCCATGGCCCAGGTCACCCTGGGATCCCCACCGACGACGACGTGCCCCCGGAACCACCGGGTGACCTCGACCTCGTCCGCCTCGGCGGAGTCCGAGACCACGAGTTCGAGCGCGGAGTCGTCCGAGTCGACGGTGAGCGTGCGCCCGTGCAGCGCGAAGGACCGGTGATCAGGTTCCTTGTCGTCCCCCGCGGACGCGCCACAGGCGGTGGCACCCGCGACGAGGGCCACGACGACGCCGGCGACGGCGCCCGCGCGGACTGAAACGGTACGGGCCATGGTCTTTTCCCCCTGAGACGAACGGTGAAGGCTCTACGACCGACCGTACGGATCCGCGCCTCCCCGGGGGATCCGGACCGCTCCCGGATCCGGGGTGGGGATAACCCCCGCCCTTGCCCCGTCCATCCCCCTACTCGCGCTCGCTACTCGCGGGATACGGGTTTGCAGGGCATCCCCTCGGGCAATGTAGGCTGTCGACTCGTCCTGGGCGCGTAGCTCAGCGGTAGAGCGCCGCCCTTACAAGGCGGATGTCGGCGGTTCGAAACCGTCCGCGCCCACCAGTCTCAGGACACGACTAAGGCCCAGGTCAACCGGCGCGAAGCCGGAGACCTGGGCCTTGATCTTTCTCGGCGGCTTGTCGGCGCCGTGCCACTTACGTGCCAGATGGGCCGCGCGGGGGCCGCTTCACCTTCTTGATCTGTCCGTCGACGTTGTCGGCGATCTGGTCCGCTGTGAGCCAACGGCCGGTACCGAGCGCCCGTCCAGCGAGTCAACTGCCGTCGAGTGGCTCACGCCCGACGAGGTCCGAGAGCGCATGTCCGGGGTCTTCGCGGTCAGAGTCCTGGATGCCTTGGGCGGCAACGGCCCTCACGTCTGGAGCCACAACGTCAAGCATCAACCGAGATAGGACAGCGCCTCCTCATCCCAGCGGGATAGAACTTTCCCTACTTCATCAAGGGCCCGCGCACGGCGCGGGCTGGCCCCTGGGGCCCTGCCCCTCTGCGCCTGCGGCGCCGGGGCTGGGCCCCTGGGGCCGCAGCGAGCTACGGCCCTGAGTAGGAGACCTGAACGAGTAAGGCCCCGGCCAGAACGATGCCTCCGGCGGGGGATCGGCCGGCACCGGGATGGAGGGGGCGCCGTTCGCGGCCGCGGGTCCGTAGGGGCGTGCGCGGAGTGCTCCCATCCCGTACGCCATCGACCCAGGCAGAGCCGAGCAGACGCGGCCCAGGGCGTCAAGGTCGTTCGTACAGTGGCGCGCTCCACCTTGACGCCCTGAACCACGCCCGCTCCACGGTGTGTGGGTCGACGGCGTACGGGATGGGAGCTGGGGAAAGTGGGGGGTTGAGCAAGGAGTTGCCGGCACGCAGTTTGAGGGTGAACACACCCGATGACCTGCCGTATCGTTCCTCGCCACTGTGCGAACAAGGGGAGGGATCATGAGCAGGTCCATCGGGCGAAGACACCTGGCGGCCATGACTTTGATGGCCATCGGCATGACGGCTTGCGGCGGCGAGCATGACGGAGGCGCCCCGACGGCGAAGGCGGCGGTCAGCCAAGGCACGGCGCAGAATGCGCGTGTGCTGTCTCAGCAGCAGCTCGAGGATGCCGTCGTGGACGCGCATGACCTTCCCGGAGTCCAAGTGAACGAGATTGGGGTGGGCACCAAAGGCGTCGGCAATGGCGTCATCCATGCTGTACGCCGTGCCACCGACCCTTCGCTGTGCGCGCCGGTCAGCGCCGCAGTGGACGGAGCCAGCGGTTACACCCCCGTCGGCAGCGTGCAGCGCATCGCGGGCACGAAGAGCCACTCTGCGATCCTCACCCTGGTGTCGTACCGCTCAGCGGATGCCTCTCGAGTCATGAAAGAACTTCGTGCGGGCTTGAAGTCCTGCAAGGGTTACGAGGCGGCGGGCCCGGGTGCCATGAAGGTGACGTTCGAGAACGTCGAAGCCACCAAAGCTCCCCCGCAGGGCGATGAAGGGCTCGCCTTCCGGCTCAAGTGGGTTGCCGAGCCCGGTGAGGACGGCTTGAGAGTCCCCAGCAGTGTGGCTGTCATCCGCCACCGGTCCACACTGGCGATCTACAAGGCCATTTCCGACAGCCCCCGGACGCCGGCGAGCATCCCGAGCGATCTCGTCAACGCCCAGTCGAAAGTGCTGGACGCCGCCGTTCAAACCACTTCGTAGTCGTACCTCAGCCATGCACTTTCGCGTGGAAGCCGAGGGAAGCCCGATAGCAGGAGGGCACTTCGCAGAGCAATGGCCTCAGCGACGGTTGTCGCACAGGATGGGAAGCTTGCTGTCAAGTTCGCACATAGCTGCCGTTGCTGCTGACATCACCGCCTGACACCAACAGGCGCGGACACTGGCGATTAGCGCCGGACTGCGGCGGACGATTTGACAAGGTACGGAGCTACGTCACCGCGGCCAATGAGCCGCCCTGATTGACCTGATAAGGATGAGGCCATAGCGCCATACAACTGGGGCGGTGCACCTGGCAAAGGGTGCGCCGCTCCCGTTGTCTTGTCTGGGGTCCCCCCGAGTGATCGAGACTGTCAGCCCCGAGTGCTAGAAACACCCGCATGGCGTACAGATTCACGGCGCAGATTGCTTGCGGGTTCGATGATCCGGATCAGGACGACTGCGTGATGGCGGGTGTGGCCGAGTCGGACGACGAGGATGGGTTCTCCCTATTGTTCATGTGCGACTTCGAGGAGCCCGACGCGCAGGAAGTGTCCTTGGGGATGGACACCCACTGTCTTGTCACGCCGGATCAGGGCACCGCATATGGCTGTGTGCGTGAGGTGGAACTGGACGGAGATGTGCTTCGGGTGACGTTGGACCCTTCGTCGCTGGACGCGCTCGGTTTGGCCGACCCCATCGTCGAGGCCTTGCTGCGGGCGCCGGCGGTCGACGTGGCACGCATGCGCGAGGTGCTGCCGCGCATCCTGGCGTACGGGCGTCCAGGTGCCCACCCGAGCTGATCAACCTGTAGCGAGTACAGCAGCGCAGTACAGCAACCCCAGCAACCGAGCCCGACCGGTAGCACCCTCGAAGAGCCGCGTCAGGACCGGTATGACCACCAACAGTCGCTCCGCATAGAGCCACGGATCAGAAGGCTTCTGACATCCACGGCGCCGGACGGAGCCGTACACCAGTATCTCCGTCCGGCCGTCGCACCAGTCGTCGGCAGCGGCCGGAGCGGGCTCGGGTTTTGAACTTGTAAAACGCGGGCTTCACCTCCTGGTGGCCAGGTGGAGGAGGGAGCGCTGGCCGTAGGGGTAGAGCCACGGGCTCCATTCACCTTCTTGAAGGTAGGAGATCGCGATGAGTGCGTCGGCGGCGTTCTTGCAGCGTGGGTGGCGTGCCGCGAAGGACGCGATGCGGGGTCGCTGCGTGAGCAGCCAGTCGGCGACGGTTCGCGGGTCGCCGTCGTACCACCACCGGAAATCGAACTCCTCCCACAGGAGATCCGTCCCCCAGCCCAGTGCCAGTCGGACGAGGCCGGCATCCGCGGCGGGGCCGGAGAGGCCAGCGATGTGGTCCAGCCATGGCTCCAGGCCGCCCGTGGCGTGGGCGACGCCTTCCACGAGGTCGCGGATGTCCGCCGGGGACCGGCCGCCGGTGAGGGCGAGGGTGAGCAGTGCCCGGAACGCCTGCTCGACCGCGGTGCGCTCGGCGACCCGCCAGCTGATCAGTTCGGCCCCGTACCGGCCGAGACCGCGCAGCTCATGGGACGGGTCGGTACCAGGTCCTTCCGGGCCCCAGTGACGCAAGGCACGCGGTGTGAGGCGGCGCCACAGGACCGGGTACTGGTCCGCGTCCCAGTGATCGACGACCTTGCCCATGAAGCCTTCGAGGACGTCATCCGGCACATCCCGCGGATCACCGCCGAGTATGCGCAGTTCCGCTTCCGTGAAGCAACGAGTGCACCCCTCCACCGGCCGGTCGAGCTCCGGAGAGGAGGCGAAGATCCGGTCCACCTCGGCGAGGGCGAGCCGCCACGTCGTGTACGGGTCGGGGACAGGCTGATCGAGCATGGCGGCTACCTACCGGGACTCCGCACCGTGGGCCGGGCGAAGAGCGTGACGCTACACCGGTTCCCGCCCGGCGGGTACCCGTTTCCCGACGCAGGCGAGGTCAAGATCCGCAAGCAGCGAGCAGCTCCCTGTTGCTCGCGTGCCGCTGGAGTGATCGATGCCGTCGCCACCTGCTCGCGGCAGAAGCAAGGCGGCTGATTCCTGGGCCGTCCCTGGGCCGTCCGAGGCTCCCCGAGGCCACTCGACAACGACCGACAGGGACAGTCGATCTACAGTCGCCATCGACGAACCCCCAGGTCACAGCTCCCCGACCATACGGGTTACCACCCAAGGCTGGACGTCAGGCAAGATGGGGTGTTTCTGACGACCGACCCCCGGTGAGATCGTGTCACGCATGGAAGAACTCTTCGACGCGCCTCAGGCAGACGCCCCAGAGCAAGCTGTCATCGCTCACTTCCGGCTGAGTGGTGAACAGTTCGGCGAGCCCGACGAACGCGCCGCAATCTACGACGCAAAACGCGCAATGACCGTTGCGGTCGAGGATGCGGGAGTCGGAGAGGTGGACGGGAACGAGTTCGGTGGGGGCGAGGCTGTGGTGTACGCCTATGGGCCGGATGCCGATGCCCTCTTCAAGGTGATGGAGCCGACGCTGCGGGGGCTCCCGTTCCGACCGGCGTATGTCACTCTCCGTCGCGGAGACGCCGAGGCCGCCGTGTCTCGGGTGGATCTGTGAGCATGCGTACAGCAGCGAAGTACAGCAACCACCGCGACCAGGGCTGACCGTCACTGCTCCCAGTCGGCCGGCTGACCAGTCCAGCGGACCTCAGCAACGGCCCTGCCCGTAGTGCGCATCGAGTGGCGGTTGTGCCACTGTCGTTCCACATCCGGCGGTCAACGACGGTTCGTGCCCTGCTCGGTGAGGTCCCAGGAGAGCCCCGACGAAATGCTGGGTGTCGCACATTTGTCTGACGGTAGCCTCGCCGCGGGAGTCATCCACCAGCGGGAGGGAGAGGGCATGCGGGAGCAAGGCCGGATCGAACGGGCGCGGGAGCTGTACGATTTGGCGATGTTCGGTGGGGACACGTCCGCACTGGTTACGGCCGATCAGGAGCTGGACGCGGTCGAGGCCCCGATCGCGCTGGAACGCGGAAAGGTGCTGCACGTACGTTTCCTCAACGATCGTCGGGAGGACTCGCAGGAGCTGGTCCTGTTCGAGCGTGCGGCCGAGCTGTACCACCGCCTGGATGATGCGGGCGGTGAGGCCGACGCGCTGTTCTGGATTGGTTGCTGGCACCAGGTGGTACGCGACGACAGTGCCACCGGCAGGCCGTACTTCGAGAGGTCGTATGCGCTGGCGCAGTCCGTCGGCGACCGGAAGACCATGTCCTACGCGGTGCGCCATCTCGGCTTCGCCGAGAAGGAAGCCGGGCGGTTCGACCAAGCCCGCGAGCTGCTGACCGAATCGGTAACGCTGCGCCGCGAGATCGGGTTCATGCCCGGGGTGGCAGCGGGCCTGGTGGCGCTTGGCTACCTGTCCGCCGAGACCAGCGATCGCGAGGCGGCCCTCGGATACCTCGACGAGGCGCAGGCCACCGCTGAACAGTGCGGTGCCAAGGGAGTGCTGGGATGGATCGAGCGGGCGCGCACCCAAATCTGAACCGAGCTCAGTCACAGCGCCGAAGACATGCCTACGGCCATGGCTTGATCCACAGATCTTGACCATTGCTCGCCGGACGAGCCCTTGGAGATCTGCTCTGTGCCGGAACTCTTCCGCTGACATCCAACGCTGACATCAACGACCACGGACAGCTGCAGCCTTGGGCGGCTGTAGATGACTCCCGTGCGCGCAGCTGGGCCCAGCCAAGGCCGAGGTAGAGCGGACTTACAAGGCGGATGTCGGCGGTTCGAAACCGTCCGCGCCCACCAGTCTCAGGACACGACTAAGGCCCAGGTTAACCGGTGCGAAGCCGGAGACCTGGGCCTTGATCTTTCTCGGCCGCTCGGGGCCGCCGTGCCACTTACGTGCCAGATGGGCCGCGCGGGGGCCGCTTCACCTTCTTGATCTGTCCGTCGACGTAGTCGGCGATCTGGTGGTCGCGGCCGTTGACGAGGTGCTGGTAGAGCAGGGCGGCCCGCACCGACGAGTGGCCCATGCGGTGCATTAGCTCGCGGGTGGTGGCGCCGCCGGTCGCGGCGAGGGTGTTGCCGGTGTGCCGGAGATCGTGGAAGTGCACGTCACCGAGGCCGGTCGCGTCGAGGGCACGGAGCCAGATCCGGCGGAAGTTGTTGCGGCGGAGGACACCGCCGCGGGCCCCGACGAAGACGAGTCCGGAGGGGGCGCCGTTCGCGAGTGCCGGCCGAGTAGTGGCGTGCGTGGGGTGCTCCCATCCCGTCCACCGTCGACCCAGGCAGAGCCGAGCAGACGCGGCCCCTGGCGGCCAGGTCGTTCGTACAGTGGCGCGCTCCACCTGGACGCCAGGAACCACGCCCGCTCCACGGTGTGTGGGTCGACGGCAGACGGGATGGGAGCTGGGGTGAGTGGTGAGTGCGGAAGGACCCGTCCGACTGCTATCAGATGGTGGCTAGGGAGCAGCAGTGGGACCGTGAAGGTATGAGGTTGTCGCTGGTGTTGTCACTCGACGGCGTAGGTAGTGCCGGCCAGGAGGTGGACGACGTCGCTGCTGCTGTCAGAGCACTGGAAGGCTGTGTGGAGCGATCGCGGCGGGCCTTTGATGATGTCGCGCCCTGGGAACTCTTGGAGGCGTCGGCAAGGGTCGTAGCAGCCGGGATGCTCAACGAAGGACGATTGGCGCTGGAGGGTGGGCAAGCCTGGTCTTCGGCCGTCGGTGGTGTGCGAGTACAGATGATCCCGCGGTAGCAACTGGCCAGTGGTACGGGAATCGTCGCCGTCAACGGCTATCCCTGGATGGTCGCTCGCGGTTTAGGTCGGACGACCGAAGGAGCCGACTGTGAGTGAGGCAGATTCTGAACCGGATGTCGTGATCGTCGGCGGCGGGTTTGCCGGTGTGACGGCCGCGCGCGAATTGTCGATGCGCGGGCGGAGCGCGGTGCTGGTCGAGGCGCGTGATCGGCTGGGTGGCCGGACCTACACAGCGGACCACGACGGGCATGCGATGGAGCTCGGCGGTACGTGGGTTCACCCGCTGCAGCCGCACGTGTGGTCCGAGGTCGACCGGTACGGGGTCGAGACCGAGACCTTCCCGGTGCTGGAGGGGCTGCGGCAGGCGGTGGTGTCCGACGGCCGCGTCGTCGACTTGTCCGACGACGATGCCGCAAAGGCACTGGCCGCGTTCGACCAGTTCAGCGCGCCGGGCGTGACGCTGTTTCCGGAGCCGTTCTCGGAAACTTTGGGTCCGGATCCGCAGGGCTTGGGTGATCGATCGCTGCGTGAGCAGCTTGAGACCTTGCACGTCGCGCCGGAGCTGCGCGACTGGGTGGAGGGGATGTGTTGCTTGATCGCGTTCGGCCCGCTCGATCAGTCCGGCGCGACCGAGGTTTTCCGATGCTATGCCTTGGCGGGGTACAGCGCGGCGCAGGCCATGGCCGCGTTGTCGGCAACGAAGCTGGTGAAAGGGACACGCGAGCTGATCCGCTCCATCGCCGGGCAGGCAACACTGGCCGATATCCGCCTCAACTCGCCCGTGCGGCGTGTCGTCCAGACCGACGACGGGGTGCGGGTCGAGCTCGACAGCGGCGAGGCCATCCACGCGCCGACCGCCTTGATCGCGCTGCCGATGAACGTTCTGAACAGCGTGGAGTTCGAGCCTCGCTTGTCCGAGATCAAGCGGACCGCATCGACCGATCGGCACGCGGGTGCCGGTATGAAGTGCTACGTGCGCGTGAAAGGCGACGTCGGCAACGTGAGCATGGTGGCCCCCGAGTCACAGGCGATCAACTATCTGGTGACCTACGACCACGGCGCGGACGGCTCGTGGCTGATCGTGTTCTCCGCCAATCCGAAGCGGCTGCCGATGACCGAGTTCGACGACGCTGACGGCATGCAGGAAGCGCTGCAGCTGTTCCTGCCAGGCGTCGAGGTGGAACGGATCGTCGGGTGGGACTGGACCAACGACCCGCTCGCGCTCGGCACGTGGTGCATCTACCGGCCGGGACAGCTGGCAGAGGTGTTGCCGGACCTGCGCACCACCGAAGGGCGGCTGTTCTTCGCGGGTTCCGACTCGGCGAGCACGTGGCGTGGCTTCATCGACGGGGCGATCGAGAGCGGCTGCCGTTCCGCCCGCCACATCGACGATTATCTGACCGCCAGCGGGGCCGCGGCCCAGAGCTGAGACAACTGGGGAAGTCGAGGGCCGTGATCCGGCACTATCCGGGGCCGTCTCGGGGCCATCCGAAGATGGCCCACGACGACAGACGATGACAGTTGTCGACGGGTAGAAGCCACGAAGTCCGACGTGGCCACACCGCGGGCTCTCGCACAGGTCAGCGCCTGAACCGGCCGGAAACGGCAACAGCCTCCCAAGCTGAGGGCCCAGGCGCTGGCGTCACGGTCCGGCCGTCATGGCTCGCTCTGGTCGACGGCACCGACAGCGTGGCTGAGGCCGTGGGGCGGAGCGAGGCAAATACGCGGGCGTGGTCGGGTGGCGCGCCCGCCGTCGTGGCTGACTGTCGTCGGCTGAGGTTCAGACGGGGCGCATCGAGGGTGCCGGCTGTCAGTCGAGCGCGGCGAAGCTGGGCCGTCTCTGGGCCGTCCGAGGCTGCTCGACAGTGGCCAAGGACGACCAATGACGACCACCAAGCGCACGAGCACACTGCTCCTGAGCAGCGAGAACCCAGCTCATCAAGATCTCCGGCAAGACCCCGGCCATCGTGCAGGTGGTCCGGTCCTCCGCGATGTTGGTCGCGCTGCGTGTGGTGACTGGCGTGCAGGTGGACAATCAGCCAAGTTGGCGTGAACGCAGTACTCTCCCTCCATCAATCGTGGTGCCTGCGGTGGGGGCTCGACCGGCAGGCCTGATTTTTCTGGGGACTACATGCGCTCAATCGCCATAGGCACCGCTCTGTCCGGCGCCCTGGCACTCGCCGTCGCAAGCGCTCCAACGGCTCAGGCCGACGAGTCGTGGGGCGGCGACACAACGATCACCAGCGTCACGGTCAACGGTGGCAAGCCCATCGTGGTCGGCATCTCCAACACGGTCACCTTCTCGGCTTCGGTGACCGCCACCGATCCGGACGGCATCGAAACGGCCCGCGTGTTCGTGTGGCACGGCGGCCCCAAGGAAGAAGACACGGACATGACGGTGCCGTTCGGCCGTCCTACGTGCACAGCCGTCGACGCCGCGACGAAGACCTGCGTCGTCCCCTTCACCCTCAACCCCCGCGACCTGCAGAAGAACTCTTGGGCCGGGCAGTGGAAGGTCGGCGTCGACGCCTACGACAAGGGCAACGGCGGCATCTCCCTAGATGCCTACAAGTACACGAACATCCAGCGCTACTCGAAGCTCAGCGTCAACGCCTCGCCGGAGCCGGTCGCCAAGGGCAAGACCATCACCGTCACCGGCAAACTGACCCGCGCCAACTGGGAGACCCACGACTACCGTGGCTACACCAATCAGCCGGTCAAGCTGCAGTTCCGCAAAGCGGGAACAGACACCTACACGACGGTCAAGACCGTGTACACCAACAGCACCGGCAGCCTGAAGACCACCGCAACAGCTGCCAGCGACGGCTACTGGCGCTACTACTTCTCCGGCACCAGCACGACTGCGACGGTCAAGACCGCCGGCGACTACGTAGACGTGCGGTAGACAGAGGTATCACGCACAGCATCAAGCCCCCCACCAACGGGTTCTCCGTCGATGGAGGGCTTGATGCTGTGCTGGGGCCATCTCGGGGCCGTCAGCTGCTTGGCCGGGCCGTCACCCAGCAGCCGCAGCTGTTCCGCTGACATCCAACGCTGACATCAACGAGCCCGGACGGCGGCATACGGCAGCGCCCGGCAATGGCACCCGCGCACAGGTTGGACCGCAGCCACGCAGGCGCGGGATCGAACTTACAAGGCGGATGTCGGCGGTTCGAAACCGTCCGCGCCCACCAGTCTCAGGACACGACTAAGGCCCAGGTCAACCGGTGCGAAGCCGGAGACCTGGGCCTTGATCTTTCTCGGCCGCTCGGGGCCGCCGTGCCACTTACGTGCCAGATGGGCCGCGCGGGGGCCGCTTCACCTTCTTGATCTGTCCGTCGACGTAGTCGGCGATCTGGTGGTCGCGGCCGTTGACGAGGTGCTGGTAGATCAGGGCGGCCCGTACCGACGAGTGGCCCATCCGGTGCATCAGCTCGCGGGTGGTCGCTCCACCGGTCGCGGCGAGGGTGTTCCCGGTGTGCCGGAGATCGTGGAAGTGCACGTCACCGAGGCCGGTCGCGTCGAGGGCACGGAGCCAGATCCGCCGGAAGTTGTTCCGGCGCAGGACACCGCCGCGGGCGCCGACGAAGACGAGCCCGGTTCGGCCGGCACTCGCGTACTCGGCCAGGTGGTGCGTCAGCTCCGGGACGAGCGAGGCCGGGAAGGCGACGGTACGGACACCGGCCGCGGTCTTGGGAGCCTTGACCGTGAGGCCGTCGGTCCGCGTCTCGGCGTACGAGCGGCGGACGGACACCGTGCGGGCCTCCAGGTCGATGTCCCGGCGCTGGAGGGCCGCCAGCTCACCGAAGCGGAGCGCGGCGAAGGCCGCCAGGAGCACCAGGGCGCGGCAGTGAGGCGGGACGGCGTCGGCGAGCCGGTACACCTCGGGCACGGAGAGGAACGGCCGCTCGGTGTGGGTGACCGTTCCCGCGCCCTTCACCCGGCACGGATTGCGCTCGATCAGTCCGTCATCCACGGCCGTGTTCATGATGGCCCGGAGGACTTGGTACGCCTTGGAGACGGTGGCGGCGCCGACACCCGCGTCAAGCGCGGGCTGGCCCCTGGGGCCCGGCCCCTCTGCGCCTTCGGCGCCAGGGCCGGCCCTTGGGCCGCAAGCACGTTACGGCCCAGACGGGATGGGAGCTGGGGTGAATGGTGGGTTGGGGCGTGTATGTCGCGCAAGCGCCTGGCGACAAGCGGGTTCTGGCGCGCGAAGCAGACGCCCCGCGCCCGTCCCACGCAACACCGCCCCAGCGAGCCCGCCCCAACGTCAAAACGCCTTCCCCAGCACTCAGAAGCCACATCACCTGGGCAGTGATCACCTCGATGACCAGGCGACTGGTCCGTGGCCGGCCCTCACCGCCAGGTGGGACGGCGTCCTCGCTGACCCGGGAGTCCTGATCACTCCGCGCGGACAGCGCGGGCCGACACGACATGCCGCGCATGGAGTAATGAGCCGCTCCGGCGGCTTCCCAGGTCACGTTGTGCGGAGGCGGTGGCAGGAAGGAGGTGGCGAGGCGGGTCATGGGCGAGGAGAGCGTGGATCGGTCGGAGGGTTTCGGTGAGCGGCTGCTCGGTCTGCTGCTGGATCGGGCGCGGCTGATGCCGCCGCAGCTGGTCGCCCCGTTGATCGCGGAGGAGGTGGCCGGGATCGGTGGTCGGGACGTCTCCATCCTGCTGCAGGACTACGCGCAGGAGGTGCTGGTGCCGCTTGCGGGCGGGAAGTTGCACGTCGGCCAGCCCGAGCCGATGGCCGAATCCCCCGCCGGCCGGGCCTTCCTGAGCGCGGAGGTCGTCGAGGTGCCGCGGGCCCACGGCGGCGTGCGGATGTACCTGCCGCTGCTGGACGGTAGTGACCAGGTGGGGGTGATGGCTCTGACCCTGGACGCCGTCGGCGACGACGACCGGCGTCTGCTGCGCAGGCTCGCCGGCCTGGTCGCCGACATGCTGGTCACCAAGAACGCCTACACCGACCTGTTCTTCCTGGCCCGGCGCCGGGAGCCGATGAGCGTGTCCGCGGAGATCCAGTGGAGCCTGCTGCCGCCGCTGACGATGACCGTGCCGCAGGTCGCGGTGGCCGGCATCCTGGAGCCCGCCTACCGCGTCGCCGGCGACAGCTTCGACTACGCCCTCAACGACAACGTCCTGCACACGGCCGTGATCGACGCGATGGGCCACGGCCTGGACGCCGCCGTGATGGCGACCGTGGCCATCGGCGCCTACCGGCATGCCCGGCGCGTGTTCGTCAGCCTGGCCGAGAAGTACGTGTTCATGGACGATGCCATCTCCCGGCAGTTCGGTCCCGACCACTTCGTCACGGCGCAGCTGATGCACATCAACATCGCCACGGGTGAGCTGGAGTTGGTCAACGCGGGCCACCCCGCGCCGCTGCTGATCCGCCATGGCCGGGTCGTGCGAAAGCTGGAGAGCGCGACGACGCTGCCCGTCGGCTTCGGCGGCGACGAGCCCCGGATCAGAGAGCACATGCTCCAGCCGGGCGACCGGGTGCTGTGCTACACCGACGGCATCATCGAGGAACACGTCGCCGGCGGCGAGCTGTTCGGCGAGGAACGCCTCATCCACTGCGTCAACCGCCTGGGGGAAGAGCCGTCACAGGGGCTACGGGCGGATCTGCGCGGACTCTCCCACACCCTGAAGAGGGAACGGGGCGGACGCACCACCGACGACGCCACCCTCTTCATGATCGAGTGGCACGGCGGCGCCGCCGACCACCTCGCGGTCCTTGACTGAGCAACCTCGACGTCAACCGAATCCGGACCGGATAGCGCCGCCCACGCGGACGACGGTCACCCTTCCACGCCTGGCCAGCTGGCCTCCCAAGGGGAGTATTCGGAAACAGGCACCGACATCTCAATCAGCGCGAGCATCCGTGCACGGTTGGTGGTCACTTCGGAGATGTGGGGCCAGCGCGAGGCGCTCGAAGAGCGGATCGGCCGGTGCCGTCCCCGCAGCGATGACGACTCCACCCTGCTCGTCCTCGCCTGGGCAGACGCCGTTCCCCTGACCGCCGCTTCGCTCAGCGGCCGACCGGAGTTGGCCGACCTGCTCGTGGTCCCGTGGATCACCTGTTCTCAACACTGCGGGCAAGTCCTCGGCCGTGCCCATGAGCGCGAACCCTGGGGCGGCCTGTCCTTCCTGGCTGCCCACTACGTACTCTTCCGGCCCGAAGTACCTGCACAAATCCAGGTCTTCGGCTCCACGGCCGTGCGGGACGCGCTCACCGTCCCGGCTTCTTGTTCCGGCGGACAACCACCGGCCCTGCTGCCATAAGAAGCGACCTGTAAAGGGGTGGTCGGCGGCAGCCCCGCGGCGCATCTGTGGGATGGCCGGGCAGCCCACAGCGGGCGAAGCCCTCTCAGCTGGGCAAACCTGGTGAACCGCGTCGGCCTCCGGAGCCGTGCGCGCAGGTTCGAATGTTCCTGCCCAACTCTGGAAAAGGCGACCAGTCTTCAAGAGGACCCGTCGGCCGTCTGCTCGGTTGGCTCAGGCGTTGGGACGCTTGCCGTGATTGGCCTTCTTCTTCTTACGGGCGCGTCGCTTGTTCCCTCGCTTAGCCACGGTGCACATCTCCCTAATTGGGGACTTTCCATGCCTTCGCCAGTCTAGATTCGGCCCCGGGGGTCCGCATCAGCGGTGCCGCGGCCACAGCGCCCATACCGGCGCCCCGCCTGCCCAGAGCAATCACTGGCTTCTGTCGAATGCACGTCGAAGCCGCCCAGGCCGATCGATCACAACGCTGCCAACTGCAGGTGAGAGGCCGTGCAGGGCTCGGACATCAAGCGCCTTCTAAGCCCGTAGCCCCTCTGCGCGTGCCACGGTCGTGCCACATGGTGCGGTCAACCACGGTCAACGGCGGCTCGCCACAGTCGAGGTGCGCTGATGAGCTGGGCCGGCTCTACAGCCGGAGCGACCTGGGCACCCTGGTCGCAGATCCATCACGACGCGTGGCGCCACCCCGGCCGCGGTGAGCAGGGTCGCGCAGCCGTGCCGAGCGTCATGCAGCCGGATGACCCGCAGGTCCGCGTTCTTGGCGACCCGAGTGAACGAGCGGTAGACGTTGCGCGGCTCGATCGGTCGCCCCGTACGCGTGGTGAACACGTAGCCGCTCCCCTCCCAGCGATCACCCGCCCGCTCACCCACCGCGGCTTGCCGCATCCGCTGATACCTCAAAGGGGCAACGCAGATGGCTGGCAGCGGCAGCACCTGCCTACGGCGTCGCCCCTTCGGATCGTCCTCGTATGCCTCCCCTGCGACCCGTTTCCGCTGCTTTCGGACCCTGATCTCGCGCTTGTCGAGGTCTACGTCCTGCCACTGGAGTCCCATTACCTCCCCACGACGGAGACCGAGCGCGATGCGAGCACGAACGCGGCGTAGAGCGGATCACTCCGAGCCGCGATGAGGAAGTCGAGCGTCTCGTCCAGACTCCAGGGATCGAGGCTGCGGGACTCGACCCGAAGCGCGTCAACGAGGGTGACGACGTTCCTAGCGATCAGTTCTTCGCGGCAGGCTGCCGGCAGAGCTGTGCGCAGGACCTTGTGGGTCTCCTTCGCCGTAGCAGCCGTGGTCTGCTGTTCCAGCCTGGCAAGGAAGCGCTGCCCGACGCGCCGGAAGCCTACGGGGCCATGATCACTCGCGCCAAAGCAGCTCCCGGCCAAAGTCGCTACGCCGACCTTCTCCTTCGCCTGCGGCAATACGGACTGCCGACCAGGTGGGAGCCGTCGGAGGCTGGATTGCAGAGCCTGTCAGTGGCGCTTAGCGTGATGTCGGGGACTCCGGGGACTCCGGGGACTCCAGGGGCTCTCGGTGCGGTGCGTGCGGCGGACTTGGTAGGGCATGCGCCCGGGGTCCAGTCCATCGAGGTGATCAATGAGGACTGACAGCGCACAGACGCTCGTCAAGAATCTCGCCAACACCTTCAGGCATCCAATCCGTTCGCCGATCCTCCACTCTGCCTCAGATCAGTGCGCTGCGGCGAGCGGTCCTGATCACGGACCTCAGTAGGCCGCCCGAACCCCAGCTCGCTCACATGATCATGCTGAGCGAGTCGGTAAAGGCCTAGAGGGGACCTGACGCCGATGACGCTCAGCGCACGGGCCTGCTCCATTTCGAGAAAGAAAGGTCCGGAGCCTGGTCGCCGACGAGGATGCCGCCACCGGCATTGTTCCTGTCCAGAACGCCCGCCGAGTTCGTCGGGCGCTGAGAGACGAGAGGCCACTCATGCCACAGTCCATGCGCGCGCTCGTAGCCGGAAAGGTTGGCGAGCCGGCCGATGTCCTGCGGCTGGAATCCCGGCCTGTTCCCACGCCAGAAGCCGGTCAGGCGTTGATCCGTGTGAAGGCGACTCCGATTCACGCCAGTGATCTGCACGTGCTGCGTGGCCGCTACGGTTTCTCCCCCGAGTTTCCCACCGTCGGGGGTCACATGGAATGCGTGGGCCGTATTGAGGCCCTGGGCCCGGATACCGAGGGACTGAAGATCGGCGAGCGCGTGGTGGCCGTTGCTGTCCCGGCGGTACCCGGGCCGCATGTGGCCGGCACTTGGCAGGAATTCCTTGTTGCCGATACACGAAGGCTCCTGCCGGTCCCCGATCAGCTGAGCGACTCCAGCGCCTGTCAGCTCGCCGTCAACCCGTTGACCGCGCTGCTATTGGTGACTCGCGAACTCGATGTACAGCCGGGTGAATGGTTGTTGCAGACGGCCGCGGGCTCCACCGTCGGCCGGCTCGTCATTCAGCTGGCCAGGCATCTGGGTATTCGCACGATCAATGTCGTGCGGCGGCGCGATGCCGTCGAGGAGATCAAGGCGCTTGGTGGTGACGAGGTCATTTGCACTGAGGACGAGGACCTGTTGCAGCGTGTGGCCGAGATTGCAGGATCGGCCGGCGTGCGCAAGGCCATCGACTGTGTCGCGGGCCATGTGGGTGCCCAGGTATCCCAGGCATTGGCTCCGGGAGGAGAGGTCGTGGTCTACGGTGCTCTCTCCACCCATAGGCAGACTGACCCGGCGGCGCTGACGATCCCGCTGTCGGCACGCTCGCTCATCTACGAGACCAAAGTAGTCCGTGGCTTCTGGCTGAACCGCTGGTTCGGCACTGCCTCACCTGCGGATGCGCTGCGCGCGCTGTCCGAGGTTCGCAGTCTCGTCGCTGATGAAGTGCTGAGCATCCCCCAAGGCGAGCCGTTCCCGCTCGAACGCTTCACTGAAGCCATCTCGTTCGCCGAAGCACCCGCACATGGCGCCAAACCGCTCTTCGTCTTCGAGGGTGGCCGGGACGAAGACGAGAGGTAGGACGCGGCCCGGCCGGTGCCGACGGCGGTGCGGCTGCGGCGGGGCAAGGCCGCCGACGCCCGCGGTGCCGCCCAGCTCGGGCAAAGCGCACCGCTCGGCCAGCTGGACCAGGGGCATCAGGCCGGCTCAGAGATCGAATGGGGCCGCTTCGCCTTTCTCCTGGGCGGGTTCAGACTCGCTCGCCAGGTAGGTGGCGAGGCACGGAGACCAGCCCGTAGATGACGAGCACGGAGAGAGCCATGGTGGCCACGGACCAGAGAGGGAACGTGGACAGGAAAATCAGTTGGCCGACCATGCAGGCACCAGCCAGCACGATGCCGGCGATCCGCGCGAATCTCGACCCCATGAATACGCCAAGACTGGCCAGGATCTGTGCAATGCCCACAAAGATCCAGACCCAGCCCCAGGCGTCATAGTTGAAGATGAGAAGTCGCTGACCGTGTTCGAAAGTCGTGGCGTAGTAGCCGTTGTCCAGCAAGGCGACGAAGCCATTAATGATGTCGAACAGACCGCTCAGCATCAGCATGATCCCGGCGAAGGCCACCCAGTGCGACCGCTCGACAGGCGGCCGGTCGGGCGGCCCTGAGGTGCCGCCGTCCGAAGTGCGAGACTCTGGCTGCATAAACCCACCAGACCCGGCTGTGTGAGACGGCGCAACCAATAGTGAGCCGTTGCGGTGAGGGGCGGGGTCCGGAGTGATCCAGTGTGATCACCGTGGCGGCGTAGGCATGGATACCAGTCCGGCCGCGAGGATGGTGTCGGCGACCGGGGTGCCGAGCGAGGCGCCGAGGTCGGACACCCTGCGTGACAGCCCGGAGATCACGGAGGCCGAGACGTCCCGGCACGGAACGCAGTGCCTGAAGAGCAGCAGGGCGAGCTGCGGCTCTTCGGGAGGCTAGCCCCAGAAGGTGTTTGCCCTGTTGATGTCCTCGACGCATTCGTCGAGGTCGGTGATTTTGTCGCCGACGATCCGGAAGACGATGGCTCCGTTCTCGTCGATCAGTTTGCCGTTGCGCTCGGCTGTGTAGTGGTGGACAGCGACCGCGTGGCCGCGGCCGTCGACGAGTACGTGGCGCAGTTCGACCTTCAGGGTGCCGTTCGTCCGCCCGAAGAGCTGACCGTACATGTCGATGATCGCGTCCTGGCCCTTGAAGTCGCCCGACAACGGGTGACTGCCGGGTACGTGGTGAGTGGCGTCCGACGACATCAACCCGCGCAGGGTGTCCATGTCACCTCGCGAGAAGGCGTCGTAGCCCTTGCGGACGAGCGTTGCGTGTGGGTGCTCTGCCACGGTGACCGCCCCTCTCTGCTGCCTCGCCGAATTGAGGCTTGTGTTAATCATTGTCCGCTTCATCCGTGAGCGCGTCGAAGTCCCGCCATCCGTCCACTTCGATCACCTGCCCGGAAGTGCGGAGGTCCGGGAGCGGCATCGCGGCGTCCAGGAGGCGGCGAACTGTTCCCGGCTCGCGGAGATTGAGGTACGCGCGGTCCGGGAGCCGTACCAAAGCCCCAGGCCAACCTGCTGTGAGCATGGGCTCTTTGGGCGGGCTGCGGATGCGTTCCGGCGTAGAGAGGTAGGCATGCGGACCGGAGCGCCTTCTCGCGGACCGTCCCTCCGTGCCCTGCCACCTCTCAGGCCGGGCTCTCGTGCGCGTGCTTCAGCGTCATGCGTGCGTCGACCGTCTCCGGGGGTGCGATCTCGGACCAGAAGCGGTGGCAGGTCACGAACACGGCGAGCTCGCGCTCCCGCTGACGGAGCTTCTCCACCTCGGCCTGTTCGTCGGCGGTCCAGCCGGGGGAGGCGGGGCGCTCCACCTTGCGCCAGCCGCCCGCGTCGCTGAAGCCGTCCAGGGGTTCTACGGACCAGGGGAGTCGTTTCAGCAGGGCCAGCAGCTCGGCCCGGACCTGATGCAGCTCCTCCTGACCGGCCAGGAGGTCACTCGGAAAGTCATAGGTCGCAGCCACGCGGCAATGCTACGCCTGTTCGATTTTGGGATGCGAGTTCCTTCCGGGACTTCACGCGAACGAGTGGGGTCGGGAGAACCGGTGGCCGGCCGGGCGCCTTCTGCAGTTCAGGCTGTGCAGTTGAAACTGGACAGCCTGAACTGAAGAATTTACGGTGATGCCATGAACGAGAACCGTGGTGCCAGGGACGAGAACAACCGTGGTGCCAGGGACGAGAACAACCGTGGTGCCAGGGACGAGAACAACGGGGACACCGAAGGTGTCTCCGAGTCCGCCGCCCGCGCCGCGCGCGATCTGCGGGTCGCGTTCAGCCGGCTGGGGCGGCGGATCAGGGAAGTCTCCGAGACGGAGGACCTCACGCCCTCCCAGCTGTCCGCGCTGACCCTGCTCAGCAAGAGCGGGGCGGCCACGACCAGCGGGCTTGCCGCGACCGAGGGGGTCCGACCGCAGTCCATGGCCGCCACGCTCGCCGCGCTCGACCAGCACGGGCTGATCGCGCGCAGCCCGGACCCGGGGGACGGCCGGCGGCAACTCGTCACGCTGACCGAAGCCGGCCGCGAGCGTGTCGAGGGCACCCGGCAGGTCCGCCAGGAGTGGCTGGCCCGGGCCTTCCACGACCGCTGCACGGAGGCCGAGTGGCAGACCGTCATCGAGGCGATGGCCGTACTGGAACGGCTCACCCGGCCGTGATACCGAAACCGAGACTCACCCGCGCCACCAGGACGGAGGGGCGCGGGCTGCACGCCGCCGCAGCGGGGCTCGTCCTGCTGCCGCTGTCCCTGAGCGCGCTGGTCGTCTCCGGTGTCACCGGGCGGCGCGAGGCGATCCGCGGAAAGCTTGTCGTCGGGAGTCGGGTCCAAGTCGCCGCGTGCGCGGGGCTGTTGAGGGTGCAGTCCGGCAGTGCCGGCTGGGTGCTCGCCGCTGTCGGTGTCGTCATGGGCGTACCGCAGGGCCTCAACGGCCTGGCCAACCAGAACGCGCTGTACCGGCAGGCCGACCCCGCCCGGATGGGCTCCGCCGCCGGACTGCTGCGCACCTTCACGTACCTCGGCGCGATGGCGGCCTCCGCCGCCACCGCGGCCTTCTTCCCGCACGGCGCCGACACCGGCGGCCTGCACGACCTGGCCCTTTGCATGCTCGCCGGAGCCGTCCTGCTCCTGGCGGTCACCCTCCTCGACCGATCCCTTTGCAACCTCACCCCCCGAACCCCCGGAAAGGCCTGACCATGGCTCTCAGCACGCTCGACGCCCGTACCGCGCTCGTCGTCATCGACCTCCAGAACGGCATCGTGGGGAACCCGCACCTCGCCCCGTACACCGCCGCCGAGGTGGTGGCCCGCGCGGGCCGACTCGCCGACGCCTTCCGCGAGCACGGCCTCCCGGTCGTCCTCGTACGGGTCACCGCGGCCGCCGACGGATCGGACGCCACGCCCGGCCGTATCGACGGCGGCAGCCGCTCCCGTACCTGGCCGGAGGGCTGGGACGTCATCGTCGACGAACTCGCCGGGCACCCCGGGGACATCACCGTCACCAAGCGGAACTGGGGCGCCTTCTACGGCACCGACCTCGACCTGCAGCTGCGCCGCCGCGGGATCACCCAGATCGTGCTGGCCGGCATCGCGACCAGCATCGGCGTCGAGTCCAGCGCCCGCGCCGCCCACGAGCACGGCTACCACGTCACCCTGGCCACCGATGCCATGTCCGACATCGACGGGGAGACGCACCGCAACAGCGTCGAGCGGATCTTTCCCCGGCTCGGCGAGACCGGGACCGCTGAGGAGGTCGTCGAGCTGCTGGCCAAGACCCGCATCTGACGTGAGGGTCCCGGGCCGCCCCCGATAGTTTTGGGCCTCGTGACGCTTGATGATCTGCGTGTTTTCGTCGCCGTCTGCCGGGCCGGCAGTCTCAGTGCCGTGGCCCGGGAGCTCGGCTGTACCCAGTCGGCGGTGAGCCAGCACGTACGGCGGCTGGAGCGGGAGGTCGGGGTCGGGCTCGTCGAGCGGCAGGCGCGGGGTGTTGTGCCGACGCGCGCCGGGCGGGTGCTGGAGCGGGCCGCCGCCGAGGGCATATCCGGGCTCGACCTCGCGCTGCGGCGGCTCGACGAGATGGTGCGCGGGGGCGGTGGGGTCGTGCGGATCGCCACCGGCGGGGCCACCGTGCGGCACTTCATGGCCGACGCCGTGGTCGACTTCCGGCGGCGGTATCCGCAGGTGAGCCTGGAGTTTCAGACCGAGAGTTCGAGTCGCAGCTGTTTCGAGGCGCTCGGGGATCACGGGCTCGACCTCGCGTGGGTGACCCTCGGGCCGCCCGTGCGCGGGGTCGAGCAGCGGGCCGTCGTCGAACTGCCCTGGGTGCTCGCCGTGCGCGCCGACGACGAGCTCGCGGGGTGCGAGCGCATCGAGGGGGCGGAGCTGGCCGGGATGCGGCTCATCGGGCTGCCGGAGAACTCCACTTCGCGAGCCCATCTCGACTCCGCCTACAGGGAGTTGGGGGTGCCGACCGCCGCCTCGGACACCAGTGTCGCCGACTGGGACACCGCGATCCTGCTCGCCGAGCTCGGCCTCGGCCACGCCGTCGTGCCCGCGCTGCCCGGCTGGCGCGGCCCCCGCCACCCCGGCCTTCGCTTCGTCCCGGTCCCGGCTCTGCCACCCCTCACGGCGGGCTGGGCCGTACGCCAGTGGGATGCCCTGTCGCCCCCGGCCCGCGCCTTCGCCGACACGGTCACGCGGCACTGCGGGGCCGAGCTCGACATCGACATCGACGTCACCGTCGTACGGGGCTGAGGACCGGGTGGTCGCCCCCGCCGCCGCTACCCATTCCCGTCCACTGGGGCTGCGCCCCAGACCCCGCTGGGTTGTTCATCGGCTGCGGGTGGGTGGGGGCTGGTCGCGCAGTTCCCCGCGCCCCTGACGGGGCGCTTGTCGCGCAGTTTCACCGCGTCCCTGACGGGGCGCTGGTCGTGGTGTTCCCCGCGTCCCTGACGGGGCGCTGCGCCCCCACCCCGCGCTTCTCAAGCGCCGGGCAGGCTGGACGATGCCAGCTCGCCCACCAGCCTTCTCGCCACCGGTACCGGCACGTCGAACCGTTCGGCCGCGCGCAGCAACGCGCCGCCGATCGCGTCCAGTTCGAGTGCGCGGCCGGCCTCGGCGTCGCGCTGCATGGAGGACTTCATCGCGGCGGGGAAGGCGTCGTAGCGGGCGAGGGCGGCCGCGGGGTCGACGGGGGCGCCGTTTGCCCGGCTGACGGTGGCGATCTCCTCCACCAGGGCCACCAACTCCTCGCGGTGGAGGGTGCGTACGTCGCCCAGCGACACCCCGTACCGAGTCGTCAGCAGCGCGAGCGGTGCGAGGAACGACATCTTCGCCCACAGCGTCGCCGCCTCGTCGTCCTGGATCCGGACGCGCGCGCCGGCCCACTCCAGGGCCCCGGCGAGCTCGTCGAGCCGTGCGCGCGGCGCGGTGTCGCCGGTCAGGTCGATTTCCGCGAAGGGGCTGCCGTGCTCGATCAGGCCCGGGGCAAGGCGAGCCGACTCGACGCGGATCACCGCGGGTGCCACCTGCTCGGGGCGGTAGCGGGCGCGGAGGGCCGCCGGGTGTTCGACGCCGTTCAGGAGCGGCACCACCAAGCCGGCGTCGCCCAGCGCCTTCGCGGGGACGCGCTCCAGAGCCGCGTCGAGCGCCGTGGCCTTGACCGCGATCAGGCACGCGTCGACGGGCTCGCGCAGCTCGGTGTCCGCCTCCACGTGGGCCGTGAAGTCGCCGAAGTGAGCGCTGCGTACACGGATGCCGTCCGCGGCCAGCACCCGCGCGGTCTCTTCCCCGGCCAGGCAGATCACCCGGTGCCCCGACCGCGCCAGGAGTGCGGCGAGCAGACCGCCGACACCGCCCGGGCCCAGTACCGCCACTGTGAGCCGGTCATTCGCCATGAGTCCTCGCCTCTTTCCGCCGGGGCCCCCGAGCGAGGACCCCGGCGATGATCACAAGTGCCGGACGCCCGAGTCAATCCTCGGAGAATCTTGCCCAACCCCCAGGAAATGCTTGGGTTTTGCTAAGGCAACCGCGCCGAAGCCCCCGGCTCCAGCAGGTGCAGCCGGTCCGTGAGTCCGGCCTCCGCGAACGCCTTCGTCAGCGTGGCGCCGTCCTGTGTGAAGTGGCCCCAGTGCTCGAAATGCAGCGGCACGACATGGCGGGCGCCGAGGATCCCGGCCGCCCGCGCCGCGTCCTCGCTCGTCAGGGTCAGCGGGGCGTCCGGCACCAGCGGGGTGCGCGCCGCACCCGCGAACAGCACGGCCACGTCGAAGGGGCCCTCGCGGCCGGCGATGTCCCGTACGACGTCCAGGGACGCGTTGTCGCCGCTCACGTACACCTTGGGCAGCCCGTCTCCGGACAGCACGAAGCCGGTCACCTCGCCCACGAGCGGCTCCGAACCGTCGGGGCCGTGCTGCGCCGGCACGGCGGTCACCCGCAGCACGCCGCCGTCGGGGCGCGGCAGTTCGACGTGCTCCCAGGACGGCACGGCCCGCACGGGCGCGCCGATACGGTCGTACGCCGATGCCGTCGAGAGGGTCAGCGGGGCGCCCGCGAGATACGTACGCCCGGACGCGTCGAGGTTGTCCGGGTGCTGGTCGTGCGAGAGCAGTACGGCGTCGACCGCGCCGACCTCCGCGGCCGGGAGCGCGGGTCCGGCCGTCTTCACCAGCTTCCGCGCGCCGATGGGGTACTCGCCGGGCGCGTCGAAGGTGGGGTCGGTCAGCAGCCGTACGCCGCCGAGCGCGATGACGGCCGTGGGGCCGCCGATGTACGTGATCTCCACAGTGGTCATGTTCTCCACAATCTGTGGACTGCTGGACCGTATTCCCGACGTCTGCGCGAGACTGGACGTATGTGCCGCAGCATCAAGACCCTCCGCCCGCCCGTGCTCCCCGAAGAGGCCACCGAGGAGGAGATCCGCGCCGCCGCCCTCCAGTACGTCCGCAAGGTGTCCGGCTTCCGCGCCCCGGCCGCCCACAACCGTGAGGTCTTCGACCACGCGGTCGAGGCGATCGCGGCGGCCACGGCCGAGCTGCTGGGCGGCCTGGAGGTACGCGGCGCGGTGCAGCGCGCGGGATAGGTCAGGCGCTGCTGCCCGACTCCTGTGGTGCGGGCCGGCGCATCAGGTACGCCGCCCCGGCGCCCGCGACCAACAGCGCCGCGAAGGACACCCCCGTGGCGAGCCAGGTCGCGCCCAGCCACTGGCCGCCGAAGTAGCCGAGGGCGACGCTGTAGCCGGCCCAGGTCAGGCCCGCGAGTATGGACCAGGGCAGGAACTCGCGGACGCGGCGGTGGGCCGCGCCGGCGCCGAGTGAGACGACCGAGCGGCCGGCCGGGGCGAAGCGGGCGACGACGACCAGGGCTCCGCCGCCGCGGGAGAGGGCCACGCCGAGACGTTCCTGCGCGCTGGTCAGGCGGCGGGAGCGGGCGATGGCACGGTCCAGACGTTCGCCGCCGCGCCAGGCCAGGCGGTACGCCACCAGGTCGCCGAGGACGGAGGCCGTGGCCGCGCAGAGCGTGAGCATCAGGATGTCGGGCACGGCGTGCGGGACGGCGCCGGTGGCCGAGCCCGCCGCGGCCGTGGCAGCCGTGATCACCAGGACGCCGCTCGGCAGGACCGGCAGGAACACATCAAGAAGAACGGACACGGCGACCGCCGCGTAGATCCATGGGCTGCCCGTCAGCGACCCCACACTCTCCAGCACCGAAACACTCCCCTGAAATCCCCCGTAGGCACGACCACGCCGCGACGTCGCGGGGAGCGGCAGGGCGGCCTGTAACAGCCATACAGCGTACGCGGCTGGTGTGACAGGAGATCCACGGGGGGCTCATGTGTCTGTCACATCACGTTCACCCGCTGCTGCCGACGTGAGGGCGCCCGCCTCCTGTATGGGGGAGGCGGGCGCCGTCGTGCGCGGGGGAAGCGTCAGGCCGCGACCGGCTCCGAGGCCCGCTTGTCCTCGGTGGCCGAGGCCGTGCGGCCCGCGAGCAGCTGGTCGAGGCCGAGCGCGCCGGATCCGGTGAAGACGAGCAGGAGCATGGTCCAGCAGAACAGCACGGAGAGCTCGCCGCCGTTCTGGATCGGCCACAGGGCGGCCGACTGGTGCACGTCGAAGTACGCGTATGCCATCGAGCCCGACGAGATGAACGCGGCGGCGCGGGTGCCGAGGCCGAGCAGCACCAGGGCGCCGCCGACGAGCTGGATCACGGCCGCGTACCAGCCCGGCCAGGTGCCGGCGTCGATGGTCCCGCCGTCGGTGCCCGCGGCGCCGCCGAGCACGCCGAAGAGGGAAGCGGCGCCGTGCACGGCGAAGAGCAGGCCGACGACGATACGGAACAGGCCGATGGCGTAGGGCTGGGCGCTGTTGAGGCGTCCGGTCATGTGGGGGAACTCCTTCGGTCTGGTCCGGTCCATGGGGGACCGGATCTTGGGGACGGAACCGAGTGAGTCATCAACGTTAGGCGAACCTAATCAATGCTTGCAAGTTCAACATTTGGCCATGGATCCGCCTCCGCTTGCGGTTCCGCTTGCGCCATCGCCGCACGTAGCGCGGCCCGTGCCACCGCGTCGGCATCCGAAAGCGTGACCGAATCCACACCCGGCCGGGCCCCGGCCGCGGTCACCCAGTGCACGCCCTCCGTGGGCACTCCGAACGCGAACCGCCGTGTGTGCGGGCGGCCTTGACGGTCGATCAGACGATAAGGGCGCGGTGTTACGTCCAGTCCTCCGGTTTCGTAACCGTCGACGGTGTGCGGGCGGCACTGGCCCGTCTTCAGAAGCCGGGCGAGCAGCTCGTCGGCGGTCCGTCGCAGATCCGGTTCCGGTAGCCGCGCCTCCACGAGGGTCGTCGTCCGTACGGCCGAACCCGGCACGTCGGGGGAGTGCGCGACCCACGCCCCGTCCTCGGCCCGCACATCGAGGCGCGGTCCGACGACGTCCAGGACGCCCGCCTCGATCAGCGCGGCCATCTCCTCGACGCGCCGCCGGGGCGGGCCGATGGAGAGGAAGGCGTTGAGCGGCGTATACCAACGGTCCAGGTGGGCCCGGCGCGAATCGCCCGACAGTCCGCCGTGGTCCACGATCTGGCGCAGTTCGTTGCGCAGATCGCGCAGCACGTCGAGGGCGGCCTTGAGGGGCCCGTCGACATTTCCGAGCGCGGCCTGCCGGGCGTCCTCGCGCAGATGGCCGAGCAGCCACTCCCGCCAGGCACCGGGGCCGGTGTAGGTGTGCCCGGCGTACGGGCGCGACATGCGGTCCCAGGACCAGCGGTCGGCGGCGGCGATGCCGAACTCGCCGAGGACATCGGCCTCTTGGGGACTCCGGTGCGGGACGGCGAGGAAACGGTCCCGGAAGTCCAGGCCCTCCGGCGTCCCCAACAGCCCCTCGTAGTAGACGGTTTCGACCTCCTTGGCGACCAACGGCCATATCTCGCACAGAAAGTCCGGCGCGTCACCGGAGTCGGCGCGTTTGCGGAGGCGGGAGATCACCTCGTCGGTGAGGACGAGCGGGGTGTGGCGGCCGTACGGGCCCTTCGCGTTGTCGCCGCGTGCCTGGTACGGGATGCCGCGCCGCGAGCCGGCGTACAGCCGGGGTTCGTCGCCCGAGGGCAGATAGCGCAGGCCCTCGCGGGTCCGGACGAAACGGCCGCCGCGACCCGTGGTCAGCAGGGCCATGTGGTCGAAGAAGTTGAGGCCCAGGCCGCGGAGCAGGACCGGTTCGCCGGGGGCGAGAGGCGAGAGGTCGACGTCGGCAGGATTCGCGGGCGGAATGTGCCGCAGGCCGTGCCGCTCGGCGTACGCGGTCAGGCGCTGCTGCGCTGGGTCCGCGAGCACCGGCAGATGGCCCTGCGCGAGGACCACGGCGGCGAGGCCCGACAGGGTGCGGCCGGTGGAGAGGGCGAGCGTCTGGCGGCCGTCGGGCGCGTCGTCGAGCCGTATCGCGCGGGCGGTGTGCACCTCGACCCGCACCGCGGCGGGCGCCCCGCGCACCACCTCGCCGAAGACCCACTCCAGGTAACGGCCGTACTCGGCGCGGGTCGGATAGTCGTCGGGGCCCAGTTCGCCGCCCGCCCACGCGTGCAGGCTCGGCCCCGGACATATCGGCCCCGAGCAGTCCACGCTCTCGTCGGTGAAGAGGGTCACCTGTGAGGCCACGGTGTTCATCAGCAGATGCGGCGACTGTTCGGTGCGCCAGACGCGGCCGGGCCCCGGCGGGGCCGGATCGACGACATGCACCGTCAGTCGCGTGCCCGGCGCGAGGAGCTCGGGCGCGGAGGCGCAGAGGCGCTCCAGAACGCTGGTGCCGCGCGGACCCGCGCCGACAAGGGCGACGGAGACGTGGGTGATCCCGGAGGGCGCGGCTGGTGCGGCAGACAAGGGTGTGACTCCCGGGCGTGTGGGGCGCATGGGCGGCAGACCATCCGCCGGAAGCGGACGGTCATGGCGGCAAACCGCCCGCTGGAAGCGGACGGTCCGCCTCATCATGCCGTCGTACGGTGCGAGAGCCGAGCCCTGGAGCGGATGATCGGCGCCGGGTGTGGGATGCGTCACGAGCATCAGGGACAACGCACGCAACAACCGTACGCAATGGGCTTATTACGGGGTGAGTGCCGACTCCTCCACCGTCCTCAGCCGTGAGCCCCCACTTCGTACGGCCCGCGCCTGTTCGAGCCGCAGCGACGCGGAACGCCCGCGCAGCGTCAGGGTCATCAACTGGTTGCCGAACCAGGGCCCGCCGGTCTTGCGCCAGTCGACCGGCGGGTGCGCGCAGCCGCCGTGCCGGGCGAACCAGTGGCCGAGGACCCGCCCCAGGCCGCTCCACCCGAAGCGGAAGCCGAGTCTTATGGAGAGCGGGATGGAGTTGTGGACGGGGGAGCAGGTCAGTTGGAGAACCCGGGCGTCCGGCCCGGCGCCGGGCCATGAGGGCTCGGCGACATACGCGTGATGCACATCCCCGGACAGCACGCACACCGTCGCCGGTGCGTCCGTCCCCGACCCGGCCTCGGCGATCAGCGCGGTCAGCGCGTCGAACGACTCCGGGAACGCGGCCCAGTGCTCCAGGTCCGCCCGTCGGCGCAGATCCTCCCCGAACCGCGCCCAGCGCGCGCCCCGTTCCCCCCGGCACAGCGCGGCGTTCCACGCCTCGGCGTGGTGGACGAGCGGGGGCAGCAGCCAGGGCAGGGAGGTGCCGATGAGGAGATGGTCGTACGAGCCGGGCGCGTCCAGCGCCTGCTCCCGCAGCCACTCCGCCTCACCCGGATCGAGCATCGCGCGGTTCTCCTCCTCCAGGACGCGGGCCCCGCGGGTGTCGAGCATGAGGACGCGGGTGCGGCCGAAGTCGCGGCGGTAGCTCCAGCGGACGGAGGCCGGGTCGGTGTCGGCCTGGGCGGCGAAGGCGCGCAGCACGTCGGTGCCGTCGGGTGTTTCGCGTACGGCGGCGTACAGCCGGTCCTCGGAGAGCTCGCGCGGGGAGAGGTTGCCGAGGTGCTGGTGGACCCAGTACGACATCAGGCCGCTCAGCACCCGCTCGCGCCACCACGGGGTGGCGCGCATGTCGGCGAGCCAGGCGGCGCTGGTGTTCCAGTCGTCGATGACGTCGTGGTCGTCGAAGATCATGCAACTCGGCACGGTGGACAGCAGCCAGCGGATCTCGGGATCGAGCCAGGACTCGTAATAGAGCCGGGTGTACTCCTCGTAGTCCGCGACCTGGTTGCCCGGGGGGTCGGCGAGTCCGCGTCGCGCGGCGATCCACTGGCGGGTGGCCTTGGAGACCTCGTCCGCGTACACCTGGTCGCCCAACAGCAGCAGCACGTCCGGGCGTTCACCGTCGGGGTCCGAGGCGATGCGGGCGGCAAGGGTGTCCAGCGCGTCCGGACCCACCGGGTCCTTCTCGTCCGCGGGCGGCGCGGCCCAGCGGCAGGAGCCGAAGGTGACGCGGACGGCGGCGTCCTCGTCGGGGGTGCGGACGACGGACGGCGGGAAGCGGGAGTCGGGCAGCGGCCAGACGGCGTTCCCGTCCAGCAGCACCTCGTACGACGTGACCGTGCCCGGAGTCAGTCCCGTCACCGGCACCAACGCGTAATGGTGGCCCGCGACTTGAAAGGTATGTGCCTCACCCCGGGCGCCGTCGGCGCACCGTACCTCGGCGACGCACGGACGGCTCGCCTCGACCCAGAAGGTCGCGGACGAGCCGTCGACGTACCTCAGCAGCGGTCCCAGGCGCAGCTCCGCCATGGTGATCACCCTCCCCTCCGTCGCCCCCGTACGGTACGGAACGACGGAGGTCAGCGGCGAGGTTCCGGCGGAACCCGGTGGGTCAGTGGCTGTCCGGGGAACTGGATCAGCAGCCGGAGAGGTAGCTCGTGAGCGCGCTCTTCTCGGCGGAGTCGACCGAGAGGTTGTAGTAGTACTTCACCTGCACCCAGGCGCGGACGTACGTGCAGCGGTAAGCGGTGCGCGAGGGCATCCAGGTGGCCGGGTCCTGGTCGCCCTTGGACTGGTTCACATTGTCCGTGACGGCGAGGAGCTGCGGACGGGTCACGTCGTTGGCGAAGGCCTGACGCTGGGAGGTGGTCCAATTGCCGGCACCCGAGTCCCAGGCCTCGGCGAGCGGGACGAGGTGGTCGATGTCGACGTCGGAGGCCGAGGACCAGGTGGCGCCGTCGTAGGGGGAGTACCAACTGCCGCTGGTGGCCACGCAGGCGGAGTCGGTGACGACATTCGTACCGTCGCGCTTGAGGATGTACTCACGGGTGTTGCAGGTGCCGCTGATGGTGATCCAGGTCGGGAACAGATCGCGGCTGTAGCCGGTGCGGTTCTCGGTCGCCACGGTGAGCGAGGCGAGGTAGCTGCGGGCGGTGGCGCCGCTGACCGGGGTGGGCAGCGCTGCGGAGGCGGTCGGGCCGTTGAATATCCCGACCATGGCTATCAGGCCGGTGACGGCTGCGAGTATGCTCAGCCGTCGACGCGCGTAGACCTTGGACATGCAAACTCCCTTGGAGCGGGGGGCCGTTGGGGTGAGCGAGCACATGCTTGCGGCGGCGTATTTCCGGAAGGTGTGAGTCAGGTAAGAAGCTAATGACGCGTTCATGTCATTGCAATGCTCGCGACAAGAACTTCCGGTCCCGCTCTGCGGGGTTTGTGGCGCGACCCGGCCGCTGAGCGTGACGGGACCAAAGGCCCTACGGCGCCCGTCCGCGCATCCCGTACGATGGACGGCGCAGAAGGGGAGTAGCTCTTCGCCGGACCGTCGACATACTGCTCAGCTCGTCTGAGCCGGCGCCCGGAGGCAGGCCTCGTTCAAGGGGTCGGCCAGCGAGACCTTCGGCAAGCAGTGCACTTGCCCGTGCCGTGTCGTGTCATTCGTCCGGCGTGGGTGCTCCTGCCCGCGCCTTCCGGCGCGGGTGCCGCTGTGTGCTGCCGTGCCGAGGTGTCGCAGCGCAGTCACAGCACTCTCGGTGGGGCAGCCCGACCGATTGAGGAACTTTGATCAGCTTCAGTGTGATGGCGCTCGTCTTCGGCGTCGTCTTCCTTGCCGAGCTGCCGGACAAGACCGCGCTCGCCGGCCTCGTCCTCGGCACGCGCTACCGCGCCTCGTACGTCTTCGCCGGTGTCGCCGCCGCCTTCGCCCTCCATGTCGCGCTCGCCGTCGCGGCGGGCAGCGTGCTGACCCTGCTGCCGCAGCAGATCGTGCACGCGCTGACCGGTGTCCTGTTCCTCGGCGGGGCGGCGGTTCTGCTCATGAAGAAGGACGAGGACGAGGAGGAGATCCGCAAGCCCGAGAACCAGAGCTTCTGGAAGGTCTCGGGGGCGGGCTTCATGCTCATCCTCGTCGCCGAGTTCGGCGACCTCACCCAGATCATGACGGCGAACCTCGCGGCCCGCTACGACGACCCGCTCTCCGTCGGCCTCGGCGCGGTTCTCGCGCTGTGGGCGGTCGCCGGGCTCGGCATTGTCGGGGGCAAGGCGCTGATGAAGCGGGTGCCGCTGGAGCTGATCACCAAGGTGGCGGCGGTGCTGATGCTGGGGCTGGGTGCGTGGAGCCTGTACGAGGCTGTGGCGGGCTGAGGCGGTCCGGTGGGGCCGGTGTGAGGCGGCCGTGGGGCCGCGGTGGGGCCGCCGTGGGTCGTCGCTTTCCGCCGGTGGGTGGTGGGGTGCCATCTGCCGGTGGGTGGTGGTTCGCCGTCCGTCGGTGGGTGGTCGGGGCCGTGCCGGTACATCCGCCCGTCGCCGGTGGATCAGACGT
Source organism: Streptomyces sp. R41 (assembly GCF_041053055.1). Classification (NCBI taxonomy): domain Bacteria; kingdom Bacillati; phylum Actinomycetota; class Actinomycetes; order Kitasatosporales; family Streptomycetaceae; genus Streptomyces; species Streptomyces sp. R41. Next base: position 3,389,722 of record NZ_CP163443.1, on the reverse strand, counting down.
TGGCCTACGGGGAGCCGCTGCCAGATCCGAACGTAAGCGACGGGCATTCGATGTACCGGCACGGCCCCTCCCGTGCGTTCGCGGGTGCGGGTCGTGGGGCCTGGCCGCCTCTGCGTCCGTATGGCGTCGGTATGGCGTCTCTGTGCCGGTGCCGCCTCCCCCCGTGCAATTCGCGGGTGCGGGTGCGAGTGCGGGTGGTGGATGAGGGGCTGGCTGCCTCGGTGTCTGTACGGGGTCGGGGTGGCGTCTTTGTGGTGTCGTGAGGGGGGCCATATGGGTTGGATTGGCTGAAGTGCAGGTCAGGAGTGGTGGCGCCGGGGGGTCTCGTTTTGTATCGTGGAGGAACAAAGTGGCTCCCGCCCGCACTCCCTGACCGGCGGGCGGGGCCGCCTTGTCCCGGGGGCCACGCCTTGGCCCCCTTTCCCGCGTCTTGGAGCATGCCGATGACGGCCACCACCGTTCTGACCGCCCGCGCCCTCCTGCTCGACATGGACGGCACCCTCGTCAACTCCGACGCCGTCGTCGAGCGCTGCTGGCGCCGCTGGGCCGACCGGCACGGGCTGGACGGGGACGAGGTCATGAAGGTCGTGCACGGCAGGCAGGGGTACGCCTCGATGGCGGTGCTGCTGCCGGATCGGCCGATGGAGCAGAACTACGCGGACAATGCGCGGATGCTTGCCGAGGAGACCGCCGACATGGACGGCGTCGTCGCGATTCCGGGCGCCCCCGAATTCCTGGCATCCCTCGCCGGGGTGCCGCATGCCCTCGTGACCTCCGCGGATGTGGCCCTGTCGGGCGCGCGGATGGCTGCCGCCGGGCTCGGGCTGCCCGACGTGCGGGTCACCGCCGAGTCCGTCGGCGCGAGCAAGCCGGATCCCGAGGGGTTCCTGAAGGGGGCCGCCGAGCTGGGTGTCGCGCCCGAGGAGTGTGTCGTCTTCGAGGATTCCGGGGCGGGGATTGCGGCGGGGAGGGCTGCGGGGATGCGGGTCGTCGGGGTCGGGCCTCGGGCGGGCTTCCACCGGCCGGACGTCCTCGTCCGCCACCTTACGCAGGTGCGGGTGGAGTCCGCCGGGGGCGGCTTGATCCGGCTGCACATCGAAGGCTGAGGTCTCCTGGGGGACCGCGAGTTTTTTCGCCCCCTCCGCCCCTACCCGTCCCGTACCTGGGGGCTGCCGCCCCCAGACCCCCGCAATCGGCCTTGACGGCCTCGTCCTCAAACGCCGGACGGGCTGAAAGATCTCCAGCCCAGGCCGGGCTGGGCGGGGGGATGCGGCAGGGTGGCTGGCCGCGTTCAAGTGGTTGGGGGACTGAGGGGGGTGCAGGTGGTGCGGTTCACCCTCGGGCAACGTTGGGCACTCGCCCGCGGCCGACCACGGGGCCCCGCGAGGCCGGAGTGGTCGCACGCTCCACCGGCCCGAGATCGGAAGTGGCCGCACGCTCCACCGGCCCGAGGTCGGGGGAATTGGCCCCAAGCCCCCACGCACCCGCAGTCGCGGACGCACGCCCCCACTCACCCGCAGTCGCCGACGCACGGAAGGGGCCGTGCCGGTACATCACATGCCCCGTCGCTTACGTGGTTGCCAACAGGCAGAACCATGTAAGGCAAGCGATCTGCCACCGGCGACGGGGCGGATGTACCGGCACGGCCCCGACCCACCCACCGGCGGAAAGGCGAAGCGGCGGGGCCACCGCTCATGGCTCCGACGTCTCCGCCTCCAGGCTTGTGCGCGTAGCCCCGCCGTACACGCCCTGCTCGTCGGCCGTGATGCCCCGCGCCCACTGGTAGCGGCGCACGGCCTGCTCGACCTGGTTGTCGTACTTGCCGTCGTCGTCGCCCGTGTAGAGGGACAACTGGTGCAGGCGCAGCTGGAGTTCGGTGACCTCGGGACCTTTGTCGCCGCGCCGCAGGGTCTGCACGCGGCGTTCGTCCGAACCGTCCTGGGTGGGCTTCACCGAACCCGTGGCGCTCGCGGTCGTCGGCGTCTGCGTGGGAGTGGCCGACGGGATCGGCGTCGCCGACGTGCTCGACCGTGACGCCGAGGGCGACGGGCTCGCGCTGTGCGACGGGGCCGGGACGACAGGCGCCGGCCCCGTGGACGACGCGCTCTGCGACGGCGACTGCGAGGCCGCCGCGGACGACACCTCCGGCACGCTCGCCCGTACGTCCTCCGGCAACGCCCCGTCCCGCGCGGGAGTGTCGTACGAGAACAGCCCGCTCGCGATCCCCGCCGCCGCGACGACGGCCACGACAGCTCCCGCGACACCCAGCACAGCGGTACGCCGCCGACGCCGAGACCCGGGCCGCTCGTCCGCGGCAGCCGGCGGGCCGGGCTCCGGGGACTGCTCATGGAACAGGCGCACGTCGGCCGCACGCGGCGCGGACGGCACCGCGCCGAGCCGCATGGTCGCGTCGGACGGTACGGCAGCGAGCCGCATCGTAGGCGCGGAGTCGGTGTCGGAGTCGGACGCGGACCCGAACCCGGGGCCGGACCCGGCGGCTTCCGGCGCTGCGGCTTCCTTCGGAGTGCCTGCTCCCGGCGCCCCGGTTCCCTCCGGAACCCCGGTCTCGCCCGACGCATCGGGCGCCCCTCCCCCCGCGGCCCCCTCCGCCCCCAGCTCCACATAGGGCCGAATCCGCAACGGATCGAAGTCCTCCGCCGCGGCCGCCTCCGCCGTGCGGGCGTCGCGCAAGGCGTCGGACGCCCGTTGGGTGCAGGCGCAGGACGGGGTGCCGTCCGGCGCGCGCGGCGCGGCGCACTCGGGGCAGACATGCCCGTTCGGTTCAGTCACGCGTGGGTCCCTCCCCCTGGAGAACTTCAAAGATTATCCGGAGGACCCACACGCAATCTCCAGGAGTCCCCGGAACCCCCGCCTCCGCAGGACTCAACAGGCCATAACCGGTCACACCGACCAGGATGGAGGGTGACCGAGACCCTCGGGGCTCAGGGAGGCCGGATGACCGGGGATGGGCACGGCGCGGACGCGCCGACGGAAACGCCCGGCGCGGACGGGCCGACCGGCGTGAACGAGTCGGCCGTGCGGCGGCGCGCGGCGGCCGTCGCCGACGCCCGCGACTCCGTGCACGGCAGTGTCTTCGTCTCGATCGGCGCGCTACTGATGGGCATGCTGCTCGCCGCGCTGGACCAGACGATCGTGTCGACCGCGCTGCCGACCATCGTCAGCGACCTCGGCGGTCTGGAGCACCTGTCCTGGGTGGTCACCGCGTATCTGCTCGCGTCGACCGCGGCGACCCCGCTGTGGGGCAAGCTCGGCGACCAGTACGGCCGGAAGAAGCTGTTCCAGACGGCGATCGTGATCTTCCTGATCGGTTCCGCGCTGTGCGGCATGGCGCAGAACATGCCCGAGCTCATCGGCTTCCGGGCGTTGCAGGGCCTCGGCGGCGGTGGGCTGATGGTGCTGTCGATGGCGATCGTCGGCGACCTCGTCCCGCCGCGGGAACGGGGGAAGTACCAGGGGATGTTCGGCGCCGTCTTCGGCGCGACCAGCGTGCTCGGGCCGCTGCTCGGCGGGCTCTTCACCGAGCACCTCAGCTGGCGCTGGGTGTTCTACATCAACCTGCCCGTCGGCATCGTCGCGCTCGCCGTGATCGCGGCGGTCCTGCACATCCCCAGGAAGTCCGCGCGGCATGTCATCGACTACCTCGGCACGTTCCTCATCGCCGCGGTCGCCACCTGCCTGATCCTGGTGGCCTCGCTCGGCGGCACCACCTGGGGCTGGGGATCGGCCCAGCTCATCGGCCTCGCCGTGCTGGGTGTGGTCCTGGCCGTGGCGCTCGTCGCCGTGGAGCGGCGGGCGGCCGAACCCGTCCTGCCGCTCAAACTCTTCCGCATCCGCACCTTCACCCTCGCCGCCGTCATCAGCTTCATCGTCGGCTTCGCGATGTTCGGCGCGTTGACCTACCTGCCGACGTTCCTCCAGGTCGTCCAGGGCGTGACGCCCACCTGGTCCGGTGTGCACATGCTGCCGATGGTGTTCGGCCTGCTGTTGTCGTCCACGGTCTCCGGACAGATCGTCAGCCGTACCGGCCGCTGGAAGGTGTTCCCCATCGCGGGCACCGGGGTCACGGTCATCGGACTGCTGCTGCTTCACCAGCTCGACGAGAACAGCAGCACCGGCGAGATGAGTTCGTACTTCTTCGTCTTCGGTCTGGGCCTCGGCCTGGTCATGCAGGTGCTGGTCCTGATCGTGCAGAACGCGGTGTCGTACGAGGATCTGGGCGTCGCCACCTCGGGCGCGACCTTCTTCCGCTCCATCGGCGCCTCGTTCGGCGTCGCCATCTTCGGCACGGTCTTCGCCAGTGGCCTCGCCGACAAACTGACGGCCGCGCTCAGCGGGCAGCAGCTCCCCGCGGGCATCACCCCGAACTCCCTCAAGGCCGACCCGAAGGGCATCGGCGACCTGCCGCCCGCGCTGCGGCAGCCGGTGCTGCACGCGTACGCGTCGTCCATCACGGACGTCTTCCTGTACGCCGCCCCGGTCGCCGTGCTCGGCTTCGTACTGGCCTGGCTCCTGCGCGAGGACAAGCTGCGGGGGTCCGTCACGGCGCCGGACGTCACCGAGACGCTCGCCACGAATCCGGTGGAGCGGTCGTCGTACGACGAGGTGTGCCGGGCCCTGTCCGTGCTCGGCACCCGTGAGGGGCGGCGCGAGATCTACGAGAAGATCACCGCGCGGGCGGGCCTGGACCTGCTGCCCGCGGCGAGCTGGCTGCTGCTGCGGATCAAGAAGTACGGGTGGGCCGAGCCCGCGGAGCTGGCCGAGCGCAGCACCGTACCGCTGAGCGTCGTCCTCGCCGCCGCCCGGCAGGTCGAGGAGCGCCGGCTCGCGCTGCGCGAAGGACTCGACCTCGTGCTGACCGAGGAAGGTCGCGAGGCCGCCGAGAGACTCGCCAAGGCCCGCGAGGAGTCCCTGGCCGAGCTGCTCGGCGACTGGTGGGGCCCGGACCGCCCGACCGACCTGACCAAGCTGGTCGAGGAGTTGAACGCCGAGATGTGCGGATCCGACGCGGAACGGCCGCACGGCAGAACGGCGCCGCGCCCGCGGGGGAATCCCGCCTGAGTCCGCGAACCCCCGGAATCAGCCGGTCAGTTCCTTCTTGAACCAGTGCTCGGCGTAGATGTCGTCGTTGTGTGCCTCGGTCTCCTCGTAGCCGTGCCGGGCGTACAGCGCGCGTGCCTCGACGAGGTCGTCGCGGGTGTCGAGGATCAGCCGTTCGGCGCCCAGGCCGCGGGCCGCCTCCTCGGCCGCCGCGAGCAGCAGGGGACCGCCGCCCTTGCCGCGCAGCTCCTCGCAGACGAAGACACGGCTCAGCTCGCCCGTCGTGGCGTCGAGCATCCGGACCCCCGCCGTGCCCCCGGGCTCGCCGTCGTACCGCGCGACCAGCAGCACCCCGGTGGGCGCCGCGAACTCGGCGCCCGTCCGCGCGGCGACCTCCCGCTCCAGCTCGTCGGGGTCCGTCGTGCGCCCTTCGTGCAGCAGATACCAGCGGTCGCTGACCTCCGTGTAGTACGCCCGCCACAGCGCGGCCGCGACGGGGGAGTCGAAGGGCTCGGGGGCGACGGTCCAGGAAGTCGTCGAAGGCGTCGAAGCCGGCGAAGTCGTCGTACGCGTACGGGTCATGACGGTCATTGTCGGGAGGTGCGGCACCCGGTCCGCAAGCGGATTACGGCGGACTGTCAGTGGCGGTGGGGAGACTGGAGGGCATGAACCGCACCGACTGGCGGGACCGGACGGGCTGGAGGACCGGCTGACGTGAACCGCACCGACCGGCTGTACGCCCTCGTCGAGGAGTTGCGTGCCGCCGCACCCCGCCCGCGCAGCGCCCGTACGCTCGCGCGGCGCTTCGAGGTCAGTGTCCGCACGATCGAGCGGGATCTCGCCGCGCTGCAGCAGTCCGGCGTGCCCATCCACGCCGAACCCGGCCGGACCGGTGGCTATGTCCTGGACAGGGAGCGGACCCTGCCTCCGCTGGCCATCACACCGGCCGAGGCGACCGCGCTCGCCGTCGGGCTGCGCGCTCTCACGGGCACGCCGTTCGCGGCCGACGCGCGCAGCGCGCTGCACAAGGTGCTCGCGGTGATGCCCGGGCACGAGCGCGCGGCGGCGGCCGATCTGGCCGGGCGGGTCCGGCTGCTCGTGCCCGCGTCGGCGGAGCGGCGGCCTGCCGTGCCGACGGTGCCGGGGCCGGTGCGCGAGGCGCTGACCGCCGGGCGGACGCTGCGCCTGGAGTACGCGGACGTCGCGGGCGCGGTGACCGGTCGCACCGTCGAACCCCTCGGGTTCCTCGGCGGTGACGACCACTGGTATCTGCTGGCCTGGTGCCGGCTGCGGTCCGGGGTGCGGTGCTTCCGCCTCGACCGGATACGGGAGGCGGTGGTGCTCGACGAGCGGGCGCCGCGACGCTCCGTCGACCCGGCCGAACTCGACACGCTGGGCTGGGACTTGGTGCCGCTGGGAGAGCTCGGAATGTGACGGCAATCACCGACAGAGGGGTGTCGCGCACCCGTACGAGGCTGATGCCACGAACTCCGCACCAAAGGACAGGGACGGCGACAGCCATGACAGCGACGACCACGACCGACAACGCCACGACCGACAAGACCGCGACCGACAAGACCGCGACCGACAACGCCACGACCGGCACCGCCCTCACCCCGGCGACCGGCATCGCGCTCTTCGAACGCTGGACGGCCCTGTGGAACGGCGACTTCGCCGATCCCGAAGGCTTCCTCGCGCCGAACTTCCGGATCCGCTTCGGCAACGACCCCGACAACGCGGACACCGACACCCTCCACGGACCGCGCGGCATCGTCGACTACATCGCCGCCTTCCGGGCGTCGCTCCCCGGAGTGCGCTTCGCCGTCGAAGGCACCCCGCTCGTCGACGTCGGGAAGGGCAGCGTGGCGTCGCGCTGGTGTGTGACACGGCAGGACGACTCGGGGATCGCCGTGGCGAAGAGCGGCATCGATCTGTTCCAGGTGGAGGAGGGGCGCATCGTGACCGTGTGGTCGGTGACGGGGCTGCGGCGCTTCGCCCCGTGACGGACCCCGTTTGAGGGGCGCCTTCCGGGCAACCCGGCCCGGGAACCGGCCCGTCGGGTCGAGACCCCGGAAGGCATCCATGTCCACAGGCGTGATCATCGCTCTGATCGTGATCGTGGCGGCCGTCGTCGTTGTCGCGGCCGCCCTGACCCTCCTCGCCCGGAGGCCGCAGGGCGGGCGCAGCCTGCGGCGGCGCTTCGGGCCCGAGTACGACCGGACCGTCGCCCGGCACGACGGCGACGCCAAGGCCGCCGAACGCGACCTGGCCGAGCGGGTGAAGAGGCACGGTGAGCTGCGCGAGCGGCCGCTGGAGCCCGCGGCCCGCGAACAGTACGCGGCCCGCTGGACGGCCGCCCAGGAACGCTTCGTCGATTCGCCGCGCGAGGCGGTGGCCGAGGCCGACCGGCTGCTCGGTGAGCTGGCCGGTGCGCGCGGCTTCCCCGACGGCGGCCGCTACGAGGAGCAGGTCGCCGCGCTCTCCGTCCACCACGGACACCACGTCCACGGCTACCGCCGCGTGCACCGCGTCGCGCAGGTCCGCACCGACGGGGCCCAGGAGGGCCGCGCCGGGACGGAGGAGATGCGTGAGGCCATGATCGAGGCCCGCGCCCTCTTCGAGGACCTGGTGACCCCGGTCCGCCAGGACGACACCCCGCGTCACCGCGCGTCCGACTCCGCGAAGCCGGCCCCCCGCCCCGAGGGATCCTCCGCCGACGGCCGGGGCCACCTGCCGTGGGCGTTCACCAGGCGCCATGCGAAGGGGAGTTGAGGAAGGTGAAGGACAGGACATCGAGTGACGGAACTGAAGGCACCGAAAGCGCGGAAGGCACCGAACGGACAGGGCGTCGCGAGGCCATGAAAGGCCGCGTGGGCGGCCCGGAGGCGGCCGGAGCGGCTCCTGCGTCCGGCAAGGCCATGACGGGCGAGGGTGCGGCGGGCCGCGGGGGAGAGCCGGGCCGCCCCGGCCCCGGCATCCCGCCCGAGGAGCGCGCCGACACCCCCGCCCGCGAGACGCCCGCCCGTGTGACCCCCGCCCGTGTGACCCCCGCCCGCGAGACCCCCGTTCGTGAGACCCCCGCCCGCGAGCCCGTGAGCGGCGGGCGAGGACCGGACCGCCCCGGCACCGTCGGCAGGCCCGGCGAGAGCGCGAGGGCACGCGGGTTTGAGCGGGACCGTCCCGGTGCCACGCCTGGCGAGGCCGTGGGTGCGGTGCGCGGGCGCGAGTCCGCCGCCGCACCTCGCCCGGCCGGCGATGCGACGGCCACCGGGGGCGTGGGCACCCCTGGTCGGACCCCCGCCCCGCACGACTCTCGTCTGCTGCCCCAGGACGAGTGCGACAAGTTCTCGCTGCGACTGCGGCACGCGTTCGGCGGTTTCGTCGACGGCCCCCGGGACGCCGTGGAGGAGGCCGACCACCTGCTGGAGGAGCTGGCCGAGCGCTTCACGGAGGCGGTGACCCACCGCCGGCGCACGCTGCGGACGTCCTGGCAGTCGGGCGACAAGGCCACCCCGACCACCGAAGACCTCCGGCTGGCCCTGCGGGACTACCGCGAGATGACGGAACGCCTGCTCCGACTCTGAGCACGCCCCAGAACCGGCGGTACCCGCAGTGAGGGCCGCGCCCCGGATCATGTCCCGGGGCGCGGCCCTCACTCGTCGACAGGTCAGCTCTCCCGGCGCTCGCGCCACTCCCGGACGATCTCCTCCACGTCGTACGGCTTGAGGCCGAGGGGAGGCCCGGGCGGGGGCTTGAACATCATCTCGCGGATCTTGGTGTTGATGTCCTCCACGATCCGGCGTACGGCCCGCTCCGAGGGGGCGGCGGACGCCGCGGCGAGCGCGTCCTCGGCCTCCTTGCGCAGCGCCAGCGACGGCGGGAGCACGGACAGCCCCTCGCGGGCCATCTTCTGCTTGATCCACCACAGTTCGTCGTACGACGTGTCGGTGACCTCCGGCAGTGGCTTGCCCGCGCCGGGGAGTTCCGCGAACTCGCCGCGCGCCTCGGCGTCACGGATCTGCTTGTCGACCCAGGACTCGAAGCTGACACCAGGTGGCTTGCGCTCGGTCATGAGTCCATTGTGCCGGAGGTCGCACGGCGGGGCGATCGGTCGAATTATCATGCGGCGGCGGTGCGCCAACGGCGCTCCGCGCGAGGACAATTGGACCAGTACGACACGAAGGAGCGCACGTGCTCGAACTCACCATGGCCTCGGTAGCCGGGGCGGACGCGGGTGCGACGGCCGGGATGCTGATGGCCGACGCACCGAGCGACCCGGGTGCCGTGCTGCGGGTGGGCCGGGACCGGGCCGTGTGCCGTCTCGCGACCCCCGACGACTGGCTGTTCGTGTCCCGGGTCCACCTGGAGTTCCTGTGCGGCCCGGACGGCTCGTGGCAGGTCACCTGGCTGCGCGGCTCCCACCCCGAGCCGTCCTCGGAGGTACGGCTGACGCTGGCCGGACAGCCGGCCCAGACGCTCCCGTACGGCGGGACGGCCAAGCTCCCCGCGGGCAGTTCCGGAGAACTCGTCATCCAGGACCGCACCGGCCCGCGCACCGTGAACGTGGGCTTCTATCACGAGGCCTGAACCCCGGCAGCGGTTACGCCATCACGCGCGCCAGCGCGAAACCGTCGTACCCCTTGGTCCCCACCGTCTGGATCGCCGTAGCGCTCAACTTCGGGTGAGAAGCCATCAGTTCGAGCGCGGCCCTGGTGCCCCGCACGCTCGGGTCGGTGCTGCCCGGGTCGGTGACCGCGCCACCCCGGACGACGTTGTCGAGGACGATCAGGCTGCCCGGCCGGGTGAGCTTGACGGCCCAGTCGACGTAGTGCGGGTTGTTCACCTTGTCCGCGTCGATGAAGACGAGGTCGAACGGCTCCGGGTTCTCGTCGGCCAGCTTCGGCAGCGACTCCAGGGCGGGGCCCACCCGCACCTCGGCGATCTTGTCGAGGCCGGCCCGGGCGAGGTTGCCGCGGGCGACCTCGGCGTGCTTGGCGTCGTACTCGAAGGTGATCAGGCGGCCGTCGGCCGGGAGAGCGCGGCCCAGCCAGATCGTGCTGTAGCCGCCGAGCGTACCGATCTCCAGGATGCGGCGGGCGCCCTGGATCTGGGCGAGGAGCTGGAGCAGCTTGCCCTGGTTCGGGGCGACGTTGATGGGTGGCAGTCCGGCCGCGTCGCTGTCGCGCAGCGCCGCGGTGAGTGTGTCGTCGGCGGGGGCGAGGAGGGTGGTGAAGTAGTCGTCGACGTCGTTCCAGAGCTGCGACTCGCTCATGCACCATGCCTTTCGTATGCCTAGTTAGATGGGCTAACCAGTGCCGCGGGCGAATCTAGTCGCGGGTGCGCGTGCTTGCCAGCGGGTTTCCCGGAGTTCACTCCTGACGTCAGCCGATCGGCGGCGGTGCCTGCACGGGAGGGGGCGGCAGCACCGGGCGGCGCCTCCGGGCCCGTAGGCCCAGTACCAGGGCCACGATCACCAGTGCCGACAGGCCGGTCATCGTCAGCAGCCACGCGGGAATCCCGCCGACCTTCAGCAGCCGGTCCTCGTAGATCACTTGGCGGTACGTCGCGTCGGTCGCCGTGCGCCGCAGTTCGTGGTCGCCGGAGATGTGCGACGGCTGCGGGAACTCCTGGTCGATGGCGGTGAGGAAGAGCGCTTGGTCGGGGGTCAGTTCGTGCAGGGGACCGGATTTCGCGTAGACCGCACCGGCGTACGTGACCCGCGGCCGGTCGCCGCCGATCGCCGAGCGCGGCTCCATGCGGTGCTCGGCGAGGACGTACAGGCCGAGGGACTGCGGAGTCCGCGCCAGCCGCGAGAGCCGCATCGGGTAGATCAACTCGTCGCTGGCGAAGGTGAGGTGGAGGGGGTCCAGGGTGCCGCCCAGCGCGGTGTTCGCCTGCTGCGGGGCCAGGCGGATCGCCACGTACTCCCAGCCCTGGTCGACGTACGGACGCAGCGCCTCGTTCAGGCGGGACGGGAGCTGGAAGCCGTTGTCGGCGAGCCAGTCGCCGAGCGCGTCGGAGTCCGTGGCGGTGAGGCGGGCGACGTCGAAGGGGCCGAGGCGTTCGCGGCCGACGACGCCGACGGAGGGTGCGCTCGCGCCGGCGCGCGGGGCGGCGTCGCCGCTCTCGGTGTCGTCGGTGAAGGGCCAGTCGCCGTTGTCCGGCCAGAAGTAGTGGCGGGTGCGGTGCTCGGGCGCGGTCGCCGCGCCGAGCTGGTCGAACAGCTTGCTGTCGCCCAGTTTCACCGTCGCCCGGTGCGGGACCGGCATGATCCACGCTGCCTTCCGGGCGTCTCCGGTCACCGTCAGGCTCATCACGATCTGCTCCTGTCGGCCGTCCCAGCGGACGGCCGACAGCTCGCGGTTCACCGTGACGTGCCGTTGGCTGTCCGGGATCATCGCGCCGCACCCGCAGGCGTACGCCGGTGCCACCAGCGATCCGAGCTGGATCCCCAACAGCGCCAGTACGACGGCCAGTACGCGCCCCCGTACGAAACTCGACCAACGCGTCCGTATCTCGCGCAACATCCCCCGTAGCCTTCCGTCGTGCCGTCGGACAGGGTCTCAGACGGCACGACGGAGGCTACGGTTCCAGGTCAGCGGTTCCAGGTCAGCGCGCCGAGGGCTCGAGGGAAGGGGCCGAGCCCGGCAGCGGGCGTCCGGCCGACTCCGTCATGAACCACACCGCCACGCCGCCGATCACGGCCGCGGCCATCATGTAGTAGGCGGGCATCATCATGTTCCCGGTCGCCCCGATGAGCGCCGTGACCACCAGCGGGGTCGTGCCGCCGAAGAGCGAGACGGAGACGTTGAAGCCGATGGACAGCGAGCCGTAGCGGACCTTCGTCGGGAAGAGCGCGGGAAGCGCGGCGGGCATCGCGGCGGTGAAGCAGACCAGGAGCAGACCGAGGGCGCCCATGCCGAGCGCGACCGCGAGCAGGCTGCCCTGGCGGATCAGCAGGATGGCCGGGACGGACAGGGCCAGGAATCCGGCGCAGCCCGCGGCGATCACCGGACGGCGGCCGATCCGGTCGGTCAGGGCGCCCGCGAAGGGCTGCACGATCATCATCAGCGCCATCACGCCGAGAACCACGAGCAGACCGTGCGTCTCGTCGTACTTGAGCTCGCTGGTCAGATAGCTCGGCATGTAGGAGAGCAGCATGTAGTCGGTGACGTTGAAGACCAGCACCAGACCCATGCACAGGAGCAGGGCGCGCCACTGGCCGGTGATCATCTCGCGCAGCGGCACCTTGGGACGGTCGGCCTCGGCCTTCTCGAGCTCCGCCGCGAACGCCGGGGTCTCCTCAAGGCGCATCCGCAGATAGAGGCCGATGATGCCCATCGGGCCCGCGATCAGGAACGGGATCCGCCAGCCCCAGGACAGCAGGTCGTCGGTGGAGAGCAGGGCGGTCATGAGGGTGACCAGGCCCGCGCCGCCGATGTAGCCCGCGAGCGTGCCGAACTCCAGCCAGCTCCCGAAGAAGCCGCGCTTCTTGTCGGGCGCGTACTCGGCGATGAAGGTGGACGCGCCCGCGTACTCGCCGCCGGTCGAGAAGCCCTGCACCAGGCGGGCGGCGAGGAGCAGGATCGGCGCGCCGACGCCGATCGTCGCGTACGACGGGATCAGACCGATCGCGAAGGTGCCCGCCGCCATCATGATCATGGTGAGCGCGAGGACCTTCTGGCGGCCGATGCGGTCGCCGAGCGGGCCGAAGACCATGCCGCCGAGCGGGCGGACCAGGAAGGCCGCGGCGAAGGCGCCGAAGGTGGAGAGAAGCTGCGCGGTCGGGTTGCCGGACGGGAAGAAGACCTTGCCCAGGGTGACGGCGATGTAGCTGTAGACGCCGAAGTCGAACCACTCCATCGCGTTGCCCAGGGCGGCGGCCTTCACGGCGCGCTTCACCAGAGCGGGGTCCGTGACGGTGGCCTCCGGCGGTGCGGGGGTCCGGGGTCGCGGGACGACGGGTGCGACGGCTGTGGCGGACGGCAAGGGCGTGCCTTTCGTCGGGGACAGGGACATGGCCCATGCGAGGGCGGGGACGTGACCGCCCGGGGGGCGGGAACGTGACCCACTCGGGAGTGGGCCGAAAAGTGACCATAGGGGCACACATCGGCATTACGTGCCGTACGCGACTCGGCGCACAGCGCGAATGAATGCGGCGTACGCAGGTGCGATGCGGCGGCTGGGGGCCCGCTTTCGTGGGCCTGTCTGTGATCTATGTCGCGGAGCGAGGGGGGAACCGAACCGTGCGCGCACTATCGTCATCCGGACAAAAGGCGGGGGGACGTCAGGTGAAGAGGGGGTTGCCTGCGTCTCTCGACGGGGGCAGTGCGAGCCTCATAGGGTCCTGAGAGGGACCGGCGTATGGGACACGTGGGACGCAGGGGACGAACGGGGCGGGAGGGCCGCGGGGCGTGGCGAATGTGGAGCACGGCGGACGAGCGGGTAATGCCTTTGGGACGGGGGCTGCCGAGACGGCGAGGGAACGGCTGCGCGCGGTCCGCATCGGGCTGTGGTTGATCGCCGCTGTCCTGGCGATACGGCAGGTTGCCGTCGTCCTCAGCACGCCCAAGGGGGAGCGGCTGACGGACCTGGAGACCTGGGTCGGCACGAACGGCGTGCTGCATGTGAAGGGGTCGCTGTACGACTCGACGCAGTTCACCGGCACACCTTTCGGCGGACTCGTCCTCAAGCCCCTCACCCGCGCCGCCGAGCAGGCCCTCGGCTGGGCCTGGACCTTCGGCACCCTGTCGCTGGTCGTCGCGCTCGGCCTGGTCGCGGCGCGCGCCCTGCCGCAGCCCGTGAGCCGGCGTACGTCGCTGCTCGCGGCGCCCGTCGCGATCAGCCTGCTGATGCTGTCGCTGCCGGTGCGCAACACCCTCTACCTCGGCCAGACCAGCATCATCCCGGTGCTGCTCGTCCTGCTCGGCTGCTTCGCCGTGCGCGGCGAGCGCGCCAGCGGCGTGCTGATCGGCCTCGCGGCGGCGCTCCAGCCGGCCGTGCTGCTCTTCGCGCCGCTGCTCTGGTTCACCGGGCGGCGCCGCGCCGCCCGGTCCACCGGGATCACCTTCGCCGGCCTCACCGCGCTCGCCTGGGCCGCGATGCCGCACGACTCGTACACGTACTGGGTGCACCACCTGGCGGGCGTCGGCCTCGGCAAGAACGCGGACGACCTCGCCAACCAGTCGCTGCACGGGGCGCTGCTGCGGCTCGGCCTCACCGGTCCGCTGGAGATCGGCCTGTTCCTGCTGCTCGGCGCGGCCGTCGCGGTCCTCGGCCTGCGCCGCGCCGTGCGCTACGCGAAGGACGGGCAGCTGCTGCTCGCCGTCGCGCTCACCGGCTGTGTCGCGGTCGCCGTGTCGCCCACGACCTGGCAGCACCAGCTGCTGTGGGTGCTGCTCGCGGTCGTCGGCAGGGTCGGTCGGAAGACCTCGGACCGCTACATGTGGCCCGTCGCCGTCATCCTCGTCATGACGCTGCCCGCGAAGATGATGCTGCCGAACATGGCGGCGCTCTATCCGCTGCGCGACAACGTGGTGCTGCTCGCCGCGCTCGCCGCGGCCACCGTCGTGCCGTTCCTGTCCCGCACCTCGGAGTACTACCGCAAGCCCATCCCCACCGAGTACGCGCAGCCCGTCCCCACGCGCTTCGAGCGCGTCCCGCTGCTCCCCTTCCTCGGCCGCGTCCTCACCCGCCCGAACCTGCTGCTCGAACTGCTCCTGATCCGCGTCGGCTACTCCGCCTACCAGCAGGTCAGGCTCGCGGCGACGGGCGGCACCAACGCGGGCGGCCGGGCCACCGCCGAACACCACGGCGACCAGATACTCGCCATCGAGCGGTTCCTGCACCTCGACATCGAGCACTGGGCCAACCACGCGGTGGTGAAGGTCGGCTTCCTGCGGGACTTCTTCGACTTCTACTACGAGTCGTTCCACTTCGTCGTCCCGCTCACCGTCCTCGGCGTGCTGTACGCCCGCCGCCCGGCCGACTACCGCTGGGCGCGCTCGGCGCTGGGCTTCGCCACCCTGCTCGCCCTCGTCGGCTTCTGGCTCTACCCGCTCGCCCCGCCGCGCCTGATGCCGGGCCTCGGCGTCATCGACACCGTGCACGGCGTGCAGGACTTCTCCAAGCCGGACTACGGCACGCTGACCGCGCTCACCAACCAGTACGCGGCGATGCCGTCGCTGCACTTCGGCTGGTCCCTGTGGTGCGGGCTCGTCATCGCGATCCTGGCGCCCAAGTGGTGGATGAAGGCGCTCGGACTGCTGCACCCGTTCTTCACGGTCTCCGCGATCGTGGCGACCGGCAACCACTGGGTGCTGGACGCGGTGGGCGGCGCGGCCGTCGTCGGCGCGGGCTTCGGTCTGACCTATCTGCTCCAGGGCCCGCGGCCCCGGACGCCGATGAAACCCGTGAAGGGCGGCGCGGTCAGCACGAAGGAGCCGGTCCCGGTGACGGGTCGTACTCCGAGCTGATCCGGTACTCGCCCGGCTCGGCCACCGTCAGCCGCGTGAACTCGCCGCTCTTCTCCAGGCAGCCGCCCTCGGCGCGCAGCCACGGCGAGTACGCGACCCGTACGGTCACCGAGCCGGGCCTCGGCAGCCGCACATCGACCTCGGCGCTGGTGGTCCGTACGACGGAGGCGGGCGCCGACACCAGCGGTACCGCGTCGCGCACCCGGAACACCCGCCAGTGCGCGTCGTTCCACACGGGCTCCAGCCACGCGGGCCGGGTCTCCACCAGACGTGCCTCATCCTCCGCGTATCCGTCCGGCTTGCCCGACGGCAGTACGACGTAGCCGACCGCCCACCGGTCCAGCCAGGCCCGGTAGGTCGCCGCCGAGAAGGTGCCGTCGTAGAAGAGCCGGCCGCGCTCCATGTCCAGCTGGCGGTTCCAGCCGCGCGCCAGGTTCACATGCGGGGCGAGCGCGGTGGCCTCACGGTGGTTGCGGGCCGGGACCACCTCGACCCTGCCACGGTCGGCGCCGAGCCGCTCCAGCTCCGTGACGACGCCATGGGTGTGGGCGGCCCAGGCCGGTACGGCGGTCGAGACCTCCAGGTCGTCGACGGTCTTCTGGCCGACCCAGGCGACGGAGAGCACGAGCGCCGCGGCCAGCGCGCTGCGCCGCAGCCGGTGCAGCCCCGGCGCGCCGAGCAGCACCGCGAGCAGCACGGCCGGCGCGAACAGCTCGGCGAACCGCTCGACGTTCGTGCCGACCGGTGAGGGGATCAGATACGCCAGCACGGTCCCGGCCGCGTAGACGACACCGCTCCACCGCGCCACCCGCCAGCCCCGCGGGGCCAGCGCGGCCACGGTCAGCCCGAACAGCACCGGCGGCCAGACGCGGTCCGGCGGCATCAACTGCTCGCCGGTGAACGGGAACAGCAGTGTTGTCGCCCCGACCACGACACCCGGCGGCACCAGCAGCGCGCAGCCCCGCACCCGGTCCCGTACGACGAGATACGCGGCCCCCACCACGGCCAGGAACAGCCCGGCCACCGGACTCGCCATCGTCGCCAGGGCCGCGTACGCCACCGCCAGCAGTACGCGCCGCTCGCGCGCCAGCGGCACACAGGCGGCGAGCCCGAGGGCGACGCCGAGCGCGAAGGTCGTACGCCCCGACGCCACGTTGCACCACAGCGCGAGGGAGGCGAGCAGGGCCGGGCCCACCGGTCGTCGTATCCCCGTGCGCTCGATCAGCACGGCGGCCAGCCAGGAGGCGGCGAGCCCGGAAAGGACCGTCACCGTGCGCACACCGAGGGCGGCCATCACGTACGGGGAGATCAGGCTGTAGTTGGCGGTGTGCATCCCGCCGTACCAGAACAGGTTGTACGCCGATCCGCCGTGCCGGGACACGAACTCGGCCCAGGCCTCTTGGGCCGCGAGATCGCCGCCGCCGGTGGCGAGGAACGCCCACCACACCGCGTACAGCGGCAGCATCGGCACGGTGGCCAGGAGCGGGAGGCGGTGGCGGCGGCAGAACGAGCGGACGGGCTGGTTCCGGGACGGGGCCGCACTCTCCGGCCGGACGGGGCTCAGGTCGGTCAGATCGGCAGAGACCACGGCTCGGCGTTTCCGTTCGAAGTCTTCGAAGGTGTGGGTTGACTGTGCCACGGGTGAAGACGTGAAACCGATCGGAAACGTTCAGTACGTCGTGGAGCGACGTGTCGCGGGGGAGGCAGGGGCGGGGCGTAGGGGGGATGCCCCTGCCTCCCACGGGACGGGCCGACGGGCACCGGGAGGCCGTCGGCCCGAGCACCTCAATCCGCGCTGACCTGGAGTTCCTTGACGCCGTTCAGCCAGGCGGAGCGGAGACGGCGCGGGTCGCCGGCGAGACGCAGGTTCGGCATCGCGTCGGCGATCGCGTTGAAGATGAGGTCGATCTCCAGGGTGGCCAGGGACTTGCCGAGGCAGAAGTGCGGGCCTCCGCCGCCGAAGCCGAGGTGCGGGTTGGGATCGCGGGTGATGTCGAAGACCTCGGGGCTCTCGAAGACCTCGGGGTCGTTGTTGGCGGAGGAGTAGAAGATTCCGACGCGGTCGCCCTTCTTGATCTGCTGCCCGCCCAGTTCGGTGTCCTGGGTCGCGGTGCGCTGGAAGGAGACGACGGGGGTCGCCCAGCGGACGATCTCCTCGGCGGTGGTCTTCGGGCGCTCGCGCTTGTAGAGGTCCCACTGGTCGGGGTGGGTGAGGAAGGCGTGCATGCCGTGCGTGATGGCGTTGCGGGTCGTCTCGTTGCCCGCGACGGCGAGCAGCAGCACGAAGAAGCCGAACTCGTCGGAGGCCAGGTTCCCCTCGTCCTCGGCCGCCACCAGCGTGCTGACGATGTCCTTGGCGGGGCACTGCTTGCGGTCGGCGGCCATGTTCATCGCGTACGTGATGAGTTCGGTGGCCGACTCGGCGCCGATCTCCTCGGTGATCGCGTACTCCGGGTCGTCGTACGCCACCATCTTGTTGGACCAGTCGAAGATCTTGGCCCGGTCGTCCTGCGGGACGCCGATGAGCTCGGCTATCGCCTGCAGGGGCAGTTCGCAGGCGACCTGGGTGACGAAGTCGAAGGCGCCGTCCGGGCCCGCGTTCGCGAGCGCGCTCTCGACGATCGAGCCGGCACGGGCGCGCAGGGCGTCCTCCAGGGAGCGGATGGCCCGCGGGGTGAAGCCGCGCTGCACGATCTGACGGACCCGGGTGTGCTCGGGCGGGTCCATGTTGAGCATGATCAGCCGCTGGACTTCTATCTGTTCGCGCTGGATGTGCTCGTTGAAGCGGATGACCGCGGTGTTGAGGAAGGAGGAGAAGAGCTCGGGGTGCGTGGAGACGTACTTGACGTCCGCGTGCCGCGTGACGGCCCAGTAGCCGTCGTCCTCGAAGCCCGCGATCCCCGGCTGTTGCGGGATCCAGTGGACCGGTTCGGCCCGGCGCAGCTCGGCGAACTCCGGGAGGGGCACGCGGTGGTGCAGCAGATCGGGGTCGGTGAAATCGAACCCGTCGGGCAGCGCTGGACAGGGCATCGGCAACTCCCGCCGTCTGACGGTCCATCAGGAATTAGTGTCGTGAAGGTAGTAACGGGTTCTACAAGTGGCAAGGGGCACGGCGCCTCGAATTGCGTGCGGGATTCGTGCAGATCGCAACTTCGGAGCCTGCAAGACCCTTGCGGTTGTGGACACGCTGTCAGCAGACTGCACTCAGAACTAGAACGCGTACTAGTTCTGCGTGGTGGGTGGGCCGGGACGCCCCGCGCTGCGCGGGTCAGCGAGGAGAGGACGAGCCCCCATGGCCGCGGAACCCGTGATCGTCGAAGCCGTACGCACCCCCATCGGCAAGCGCGGCGGCGCGCTCGCCAACCTCCACCCCGCCTATCTCCTGGGCGAGACCTACCGTGAACTCCTCGGCCGCACCGGCATCCACGCCGACTGCGTCGAGCAGATCGTCGGCGGCACGGTGACGCACGCCGGCGAACAGTCCATGAACCCCGCGCGCACCGCCTGGCTCACCATGGGCCTGCCGTACGAGACGGCGGCCACGACCGTGGACTGCCAGTGCGGGTCGTCGCAGCAGGCCTCGCACATGGTGGCCAACATGGTCGCGGCGGGGGTCATCGACGTGGGCATCTCCTGCGGCGTCGAGGCGATGTCCCGGGTGCCGCTGGGCTCCGGGTCCAAGCACGGGCCGGGCAAGCCGTTCCCCGACGAGTGGAACGTGGATCTGCCCAACCAGTTCGAGGCGGCGGAACGGATCGCGCGCCACCGCGGGCTGACCCGCGAGAACGTGGACTCCCTCGGGCTCATCTCCCAGGAGCGGGCGGCCATCGCCTGGTCCGAGGAACGCTTCAAGCGCGAGACCTTCGCCGTACAGGTGCCCACGACGGAGGACGAACAGCGGGCCGGACAGGGCATGTGGCGGCTCGTCGACCGGGACGAGGGGCTGCGCGACACGTCCATGGAGGCGCTGGCGAAGCTGAAGCCCGTGATGCCGACGGCGGTGCATACGGCGGGCAACTCGTCGCAGATCTCGGACGGCGCGTCCGCGATCATGTGGGCGTCGAAGCGCATGGCGCGGGCGCTGAAGCTGCGGCCCCGCGCGCGGATCGTCGCGCAGGCGCTGGTCGGCGCCGACCCGCACTTCCACCTCGACGGGCCGATCGACGCGACCCGGGCCGTGCTCGGCAAGGCCGGGATGTCACTGAAGGACATCGACATCGTCGAGATCAACGAGGCGTTCGCTTCCGTGGTGTTGAGCTGGGCGCAGGTCTTCGAGCAGGACCTGGAGAAGGTCAACGTCAACGGCGGTGCGATCGCGCTCGGGCACCCGGTGGGCGCGACGGGAGCGCGGCTGATCACGACCGCGCTGCACGAACTGGAGCGCAAGGACAAGGAGTTCGCGCTGATCACGATGTGCGCGGGTGGGGCGTTGGCCACCGGCACGATCATTCAGCGGTTGTAGTCGTCCGGTCGACGAAGGTGGAGAACGCGGCGGAGCAGAAGGGACGCGGGGCTGACGGCGTGCTCGTCAGCCCCAGCCCCGGCCCCGGCGTGGGCTACTTGCGCACCGCGAAGCGCATCAGGTCCCGCTCGTCCCCCTGCTTGATCTTCCCCGTCTCGTTGATGACCTGGAGCTTCCAACTCCCGCCGACCCGGATCGCCTTGGCCACGGCGCAGCCGTTGTCGTTGGTGAGCAGGCTCGGCCAGATGTCGGCGACCTGCTGGATGCTGCCCCCGGTCGCGTCGTAGACCTTGAAACTGATGTTGCGCGCCTTCTGGAAGGCGCTGCCCTTCTTGTACGCGGCGGCGACGAACACGATCGACGTGATGTTCGGCGGTATCCGGGCGAACTCGACGGTCACCGTCTCGTCGTCACCCTCACCGCGTCCTGTCTGGTTGTCGCCGCTGTGCGTCAGTGAGCCATTGCCCATCGGGTCCAGGGAGTCGAGGCCCGCCAGCCGTACCGGATCCGAGCCCTGCATCGCGATGGCGATCAGGTCGAGGTCGGTGCCGACGTTCCGGCGGATCTTCCCCATCAGCCCGCCACTGCTCCCGGCGGTGGGGTCCCAGGACGCTCCGATGGACAGATGGGTAACCCCGTCCAGATCTGCCGGACCGTCTTCCTTCGTGAGCGTGATCATGCGTGAGCCTCTTGGTGGTGGACAGCGTGGTGAACAGCAACGAGTGAAGTGTGCCTGAGCCGTCTGTGCCCGGTATAGCGGGTATGGGAATAGCTGTTCGGCGGCGCGTACTTGCACGTGCTCGCAGCGGTCGTCGCGTACTTGCACGTGCTCGCAGCGGTCTTCATCGGCGGACCGGAGCGGTCGGGCTACTCCTTCCCGGACGCCGTCACCGCCAGCACCCCCGCCGCCCCCGCCGCGATCAGCAGCGGGATGTCCAGCCCCTGATGGAGTACCAGCCACGCACCGAGCAGCGCGCCCGCCAGCATGGCGAACACCGAGGCCGTGCGGCGTGGGGAGTGTCGGCCCGCGCCGCCGCCCAGGCGGGAGTCGGCGGCCAGGCCGGTCAGAGTCATCGTCAGGACGGTGGTCGTCAGGTCGGGGATGCCCAGTTTGCGGACGGTCGCGTTGCGCAGACCCATGGCGAAGGCGGTGAGGGCGATCAGGGCGTAGATGGTGCCGGTGGCGCCGGGAGCGGCGAAGGCGACCAGCGACGCCACGCCGACCATCACCGCCTCCGCGCCGAGGGTGGCGCGTACCCAGGTGCGGCGCGAGCCCCCGCCCAGCCGCGTTCCGACGCGTCCGCCCGCCACCGCCCCCAGCAGGAACGACGCCAGCGACACCAGTGCATGCCGGGTCGAGAAGCCCGGCGCGCCCGCCGCGGCGAAGCCGAGTACCACCACGTTGCCGGTCATGTTCGCCGTGAAGACATGCCCGAGGCCCAGATAACTCACCGCGTCGATGAGCCCGCTGACCACGGTCATCCCCAACAGCACCGCCACCAGCCGCACTCCGCGCGCCTCCGGGTCGCGCGTCTTCTCCGTCGGCGTGGTCATGGGGCCTCCGGTCAGCGGGACGGGCGCGGTGGACTCAAGTCCACCACGGACGCGGGGGACTCTCGGATGCCGACGCGAACCGCGCGTCCGTAGCGTCGAGGACATGAGCGATAACACACATAAGACCGTCAAATCCATGGAAACACGCCGCAATTGGCGTACGCGGCGAGGGAGCGCTCTTCTCGCGGCGGCGCTCCTCGCGGGACTCGCGGCAGCCCCGGAGGCGACGGCGGCCGCATCCTCGCCAACCCATCGGCCGGTGTCGCGCGGCACCCTCGTCTCCGTCACGCCGGTCGCCTCGCACGACGCGGGCGGGGTGAAGAGGTTCCTCGCCGAACGGGACATGGCCACGGACTCCGTGCGGTACGGCGTACGGGCGTACCGGCTGACCTACCGGACCGTCGACCCGTACGGGAAAGCCGCCACCGCCACCGGGCTGCTCACCCTCCCCGTCGGCGGCAGGCATCGCCTCGACATCGTCTCGGACACGCACGGCACGATGGTCAACCGCGACTACGCACCGTCCGCCGGCGAGGACTTCGGGCGGGTCCCCTCCTATCTGAACGCCACGGCGGGACGCGCCGTCGTCGCGCCCGACTATCTGGGCCTCGGGAAGGGGCCCGGCCGCCATCCGTACATGGACACCCGCTCTTCCGTGACCGCCTCGGTCGACATGCTGCGGGCGGCCCGGACGGCCGCGGATCGGCTCGGCAGGCCGCTGAGTGGCGACGTGTACGCGACGGGCTTCTCGCAGGGCGGGCAGGTGGCCATGGCGCTCGGGCGGGCGCTGGAGGGCGGTGCGGACCGGCACTTCCGGCTGAAGGCGCTGGCTCCGGTCAGCGGGCCGTACGACCTGGAGGGCGAGGAGATTCCGGCGCTGTTCGACGGGCGGGTCAATGACGCGAGCGGGCTCATCTACAGCTCGTACTGGCTGGTCGCGCAGAGCAGGCTGCATCCGATCTACAAGGACCCGTCCGAGGCCTTCCGCGCCCCGTACGCGAGCCGCGTCGAGGGGCTGTACGACGGGACGCACGAGGAGGAGGACATCCTGAAGGCGCTGCCGCCGACGGTGGAGGAGATGCTCACGCCGGCCTTCGCCGAGAAGATGCGGCATCCCGGCGGAGGGCTGCTCGACGCGATGCGCGCGGCCGATCACACCTGCGACTGGAAGCCGGACGTGCCGGTGCGGCTGTACGCGGGGGCGGCCGACACCGACGTACCGATCGGGAACGCTCGTAGTTGTGCACGGCAGCTGGCCGAGCGGGGGAGCGCGGTGACAGTGGTCGATCAGGGGGATGTGGACCACTTCGGATCGTTCAAGGTGTCGGCGCCGCAGGTGGTGCGGTGGTTCGACGCCCTCAGCGACACCGTCGGGTAGATACGGCAATGGCGAAGGCGGCGGCCCGGGGGATCGGGGGCCGCCGCCTTCGTATGAGGGGGCTGCTGTGGGTGCAGTCCGGGTGGCTGTTTTTTAGTACCAGCCGTTGGCCTGCCAGAAGTTCCAGGCGGCGGCGGGGCTGCCGTAGCGGGAGTTCATGTAGTCCAGGCCCCACTTGATCTGGGTGGCGGGGTTGGTCTTCCAGTCGGAGCCGGCGGTGGCCATCTTGGAGGCGGGCAGGGCCTGGACGAGGCCGTAGGCGCCGGAGGAGGCGTTGGTGGCGCTGGGGTTCCAGCCGCTCTCGTGCTCGACGATCTTGCTGAAGGCGTTGTACTGCGTGGCGTCCGGGATCATCTTGTGCGCGATCGCCTGGGCGGAGGAGGCCGAGGTGGTGGTGGCGGGGGCGGCCTGTGCGGGGGCCGCGGCCAGAACCATGCCGGTGGTGGCGGCGGCCAGGGCGGCGCCGGTGAGGACCTTCTTCGGGGAGGCGATGACGCGGCGGATGACGGAGACGGTCACGGAACACCTTTTCTTCGGGGACAGGGGTGTCGCTGTGTGTCGGGGCCACGTGGTGTGTGGCTCTGGCATACGTGGGCGCCGCGGCCCGGGTGGGCTCGTCGGCGCCTGGCGACTGCTCCAGAGAAACAGGCTCGAAGCGTGTCCGCAATGACCCCCTTTACTAGTGGTGGCCGCATTGGTGAGGAAAGCCCCTTGTGTGAGCTGGCTCTCAAACCGCAGGTCGGAAGGGGTATACCTGCGGACATATCGGACAACGCGAACTACGATCCAGCTTCGTATGTGACCTACGCCCTGTGCGCCGCTTCACCCCGCGTGTGGCGCAGGGTGTGGAAGCGCTCCACGGAGCGCTGCCGCGGAGTGTGACGGGGGCCGCACACCGCCGGGGTCCGAATGTGACCGGGGTCGCTCAGCCGGCGGTTGTACTCGCCCAGTCGACGAAGGTGATGAACGCGGCGGGGTCGAGGGTGAGGATCGGTCCGGCCGGGTTCTTCGAGTCGCGGATGGCGATGGTGGTGTGGGGGGTTTCTGCGATCTCTACGCAGTCGCCGCCCTGGTCGCCGCTGTACGAGGACTTGCGCCAGGCCAGGGGGCCGAGCGGTGCGCACTCGACGCACTCGCCGCCTTGATCGCCGCTGTAGCTGGACTTACGCCACTGGATCCCCGTCGGAATCGCGGTGTTCCCCATAGCGTTCCTCCATCGCGTGCCGGATCAACTCCGCCGAGTCTCGGAGGGAGAGTGCGGCGGCTTGGAGATGATCGTAACGGAGCGAACAGTCCTTGACGGTGTCCGAGTTGGCGGTCGGATGCCCGCTGCCGTAGCCCTCGGTGTAGACGATGGTCGGGTCGCTCGCGAAGCGGAAGAGGGTGAATGAGCCTTGGAGCCCCGCGTGCGCCCCGGCGGAGAACGGCAGGACCTGGATGTTGATCCGCGGGTTGTTGTCGAAGGACAACAGGTGGGCCAGTTGGCCGCGCATGGTGTCCGGGCCGCCGATCTCCTGGTACAGCGCGGCCTCGCTGAGGACCATCCACAGGACCGGCGGCTCGCTCTTCTCGAAGATGCGCTGACGGGCCAGCCGTACGGCGGTGCGGTCGTCGAGGTCGGTCCGGTCCAGGGCGCCGAGCGTGGCACGCGCGTAGGTGCTGGTCTGGAGGAGACCGTGCACCATGTGGGCCTGGAAGGTGCAGATCTCGGTGGCCCGCGCCTCCAACTCCGCCACCTGTTGGAACCAGGCCGGAAGTTGACTGCGCATCACGAGCTCGACGAGCCGGGAGAGCAAGCCGCCCGTGCCCAGCGCCGCGTCGGCCCGTTCGCTGAACTCCGGTGTCGGCAGCTTGCGGGCCGTTTCGATCTGGCCGACCAGGGAGCCGGTGTAGTTGACGATGTCGCCGAGCTGTTTCTGTGTCAGCCCCGCGCCTTCGCGGTAGCGCCGTAGCTCGAAACCGTAGTAGTCGAGTGGTGAAGCGCCCGGGTCGAGGACGTTGATGTGGGTCACGCAGAGGCCCCTCTCGCGCAACTCGGCCCACTGCGGGACCAGTTGTATCCGTTCCGTAGCCGAGGGTAGTCGCGCGAGGTCAGCCTCGTAGTGTGAACGAATACTTTCCCCCCACCCTGCTGGGTCCCCGCCCTGCCCAGTACGGCATGCGACTCACGGTCGGCGCGCACTCGGCGCGGCACATCAGGAACATTGTCCGCTCGCTGCTGGACGATTGGGACTTGACGGAGCTGACCGACGCCGTGGAACTGGGAGTGACCGAGCTGGTCGCCAACGTCGTGTGGCATGTCCCGGACCGGCGCTGCTCGCTGCTGATGCTGCGGCAGGCGGTGGGAGTCCGCGTGGAGGTTGCGGACGGCTCCACTCGGCTTCCATGCGTCCCGTCCCAGTTGTCTGTGGAGGCGGAGGCGGAGGCGGAGGGCGGCCGTGGACTGGTCCTGCTGGACGCCGTGGTCGACAAGTGGGGTGTGGACCCTGGACCTGGGGACGGGAAGACGGTGTGGTTCGAGTGCCGGGGCAGCTGTGACGGTTGACCCGCGTCGCGGAAAGGGAGGTCTGGTTGTGGAGACGGTGCCGGAGGTGTCCCGCCGTGGTGGCCGGGGTTCATTCCGGCCTGAGAGCATCGCTCGGCCGAAGCGATAGTGGGTATGGCGAAGGCGGCGGCCCGGGGGATCGGGGGCCGCCGCCTTCGTTCAGGGGGGCTGCTGTGGGTGCAGTCCGGGGGGGTGGCTGTTTTTAGTACCAGCCGTTGGCCTGCCAGAAGTTCCAGGCGGCGGCGGGGCTGCCGTAGCGGGAGTTCATGTAGTCCAGGCCCCACTTGATCTGGGTGGCGGGGTTGGTCTTCCAGTCGGAGCCGGCGGTGGCCATCTTGGAGGCGGGCAGGGCCTGGACGAGGCCGTAGGCGCCGGAGGAGGCGTTGGTGGCGCTGGGGTTCCAGCCGCTCTCGTGCTCGACGATCTTGCTGAAGGCGTTGTACTGCGTGGCGTCCGGGATCATCTTGTGCGCGATCGCCTGGGCGGAGGAGGCCGAGGTGGTGGTGGCGGGGGCGGCCTGTGCGGGGGCCGCGGCCAGAACCATGCCGGTGGTGGCGGCGGCCAGGGCGGCGCCGGTGAGGACCTTCTTCGGGGAGGCGATGACGCGGCGGATGACGGAGACGGTCACGGAACACCTTTTCTTCGGGGACAGGGGTGTCGCTGTGTGTCGGGGCCACGTGGTGTGTGGCTCTGGCATACGTGGGCGCCGCGGCCCGGGTGGGCTCGTCGGCGCCTGGCGACTGCTCCAGAGAAACAGGCTCGAAGCGTGTCCGCAATGACCCCCTTTACTAGTGGTGGCCGCATACGAGGAGAACGTCCGTCGTGTGAGCTGGCTCTCAAAGTGCAGGTCAGGGGATGTATGTCTACGGACATATCGGACAAGTTGGTCTACGAGCACGCTTCGTAGGTGACGTGCGTCATGTGGGGTGCTTCACCGGTCGCCCAACGATCCGTGCGCGCGGGATCACGCAGCGGGTGCGTCGAATGTGACCGCGGTCTCGAAAGCGGCCCTGCGGGTGGCCCGGCGCAGCGCCTTGAGGAGGGTCGTGCCGAGGGTGAGGGTCAGGACGACGGTGACGACCGCCCGGCCCAGGTCCCAGCCGAGCGAGGTGGCCAGGCAGTACGCGAGGAAACGGGTCAGGTTTCCGGGGACGGTGTCGTGCGGGTCGAAGGCGACGTTCGAGGCCAGCGCGTCCATGAAGGGCCAGCCGGCCAGGTTCATGACGGTGCCGTACGCGAAGGCGGCGAGGAAGCCGTACATGGCGAGCATCACCAGCTCGGCCCGCCCGCGCAGCCGGTCGGGGCCCGGCAGCAGCCCGGCGCCCATGGTGAACCACCCCATGGCGAGCATCTGGAACGGCATCCACGGCCCGACCCCGCCGGTGAGCAGCGCCGACGCGAACATCGTCACCGACCCCAGCACGAACCCGAACCCCGGCCCGAGCACCCGCCCGCTCAGCACCATCAGAAAGAACATCGGCTCGATCCCCGCGGTCCCCGCCCCGATCGGCCGAAGCGCCGCTCCCGTCGCCGCCAGCACACCGAGCATGGCAACGGCCTTCGGCCCGAGCCCCGACTCCGAGATCGTCGCGGCCACGACAGCGACGAGCAGCACGAGCAGCCCCGCGAACAGCCACGGGGCATCCTGCGCATGCGCACTGACCTGCGACCCCCGCCCCGCGAAGAGCGGCCAGACGAACCCGGCGACACCAGTGGCACTGACCAGGACGAGGGCGGCTACGGAGCGGGGGCCGAGACGGATGGCCCTGGCTTGGGGCTGCGATGGGGGCCGCGCAGCGCGGGGGTGAGGGATGCATGCCGGGTCGTCCGCCGGTCCGTCTGCCGGGGTCGGGGGGCCGGGCTTCTCCGTCGGCTCGGTCATGTCCGGGGCTCCGGTTCACTTGCGCGCAGGGCGGCGCGGACCTGGGGGACGGTCAGCCATGGCTGGGGGGCCAGCACCTTCGTGACCTGGGGAGCGAAGGAGGGGGACGCGACGACCACCTCGGCGGTCGGGCCGTCGGCGACGATCTCGCCGTCCGCGAGGATCACCACGCGGTGGGCCAGTTCGGCGGCCAGCTCCACGTCGTGCGTGGCCAGGACGATGGCGTGGCCCTCGGCGGCCAGGCCGCGCAGCACGGTGACCAGCCGGGCCTTCGCCGCGTAGTCGAGGCCGCGGGTCGGCTCGTCGAGGAGCAGCAGCGGGGGGCGGGCCGTCAGCACCACGGCCAGCGCGAGCGCCAGCCGCTGGCCTTCCGAGAGATCCCGGGGGTGGGTGTAGTCCGCGATCCCCGGCAGCAACTCCGACACCAGAGCCCGGCAGGTGCCCGGCTCGGCGCCCGCGTCATGGTCGGCGGCCGCGCACTCGGCGGCCACCGTGTCCGCGTACAGCAGATCCCGTGGTTCCTGGGGTACGAGGCCCACGCGTCGTACGAGCTCGCGCGGCGCCGTGCGGTGCGGTACCGCCCCTCCTACCCGGACGGATCCGGCGGCGGGTTCGACCAGCCCGACCAGCGCTCCGAGAAGGGTGGATTTCCCGGCGCCGTTGCGGCCCATCAGCGCGATGGTCTCGCCGGGGGCGGCCGTGAGGTCGACGTGCCGGAGTGCTTCGACGCGACCGCGGCGGACGGCGAGGGATTCGACCACCGCTGTTTGTGCGGGTGCGGGGGCGGTCGGGGTGGCCCTGCGGAGGAGCCGGGACAAGCGAGGGCTGGCGTGGCGCGAGGGGGACGGGGGAGCGGCGGTGGCATGGACGCGCGCACTCTCCGCGGCGCGGGGAACCGCGCCGGCCGCTGCGCCCGCTGCCGCTGCCGTGTCTGCGTCACGGTCGCGCGCCGCACCGGCTGCACCCGTGTCTCGGTCGCCCGTCGCACCGGCCGCTCCCATGCCACGGTCGGCCGCGCCGCCGGCTGCCGTTTCCGTATTGCTCGCGATCTCAGCCAAACGCTCCCGCAGCGCCCCCGCACTCCGTCGTGCGTCGCGCACCGTCAGGGGCAGGGGGGACCAGCCGGCGAGGCGGCCCAGATCCACCACCGGTGGGTACACCGGGGAGACGGCCATCACCTCGGAGGGGGTGCCGAGGAGCGGTGCGGCGCCCGGGGACGGGAGGAGGACGACCTGGTCGGCGTACTGGATGACGCGTTCCAGGCGGTGTTCGGCCATGAGGACGGTGGTGCCGAGGTCGTGGACGAGGCGTTGGAGGACGGCGAGGACCTCCTCGGCGGCGGCCGGGTCCAGGGCGGACGTGGGCTCGTCCAGGACCAGGACCTTCGGGTGCGGGGTGAGGACCGAGCCGATGGCGACCCGCTGCTGCTGGCCGCCGGAGAGCGTGGCGATCGGTCGGTCGCGCAGTGCCGCCAGGCCCAGCAGGTCCAGGGTTTCCTCCACGCGGCGGCGCATCACGTCCGGCGCGAGGCCCAACGACTCCATGCCGTAGGCGAGTTCGTCCTCCACGGTGTCGGTCACGAAGTGGGACAGCGGGTCCTGGCCCACCGTGCCCACCACGTCCGCGAGTTCGCGTGGCTTGTGGGTGCGGGTGTCCCGTCCGGCGACCGTGACCCGGCCGCGCAGCGTTCCGCCCGTGAAGTGCGGGACGAGACCGCTCACCGCGCCCAGCACCGTCGACTTGCCGACCCCGGAGGGCCCGACGAGCAGCACCAGTTCGCCCTCGGGCACCTCGAAGTCCACGCCCCGGACGGTGGGTTCGGCCGCACCGTCGTACGTCACGGAGACATCCTCGAAGCGGATCACGACGGCTCCTTGGTGAGCGGGATCGGGGCGACGAAGGCCGGGAGGAGACCGAGGAGGATCGCCGCCGCGGGCCAGAGCGGGAGGGTGGGGGCCACGAGGGGGACGACGCCGGGGCGCAGCGCCGCGGGATCGTACGAGGCGGCGACGATCATCAGCGCCGCCACGGCCACGCCCGAGCCCGCGACCAGCCACGCCCGTGCGCCCCACACGTCCGGCCGGTACCGCGTCCGCAGCGAGCGGCGGCCGCCCAGCCACAGGCCGCCGAGCGCCGCGGCCAGCCCGGCCAGCAGCACCGGCAGGCCGTAACTGCCGCCCTCGGCGGTCAGCAGTCCGTACGTGCCCGCGCAGACGCCGAGCAGACCGCCCAGCGTCAGTACGGCGGTGGTGCGGCGGACGGCGGGCGGCACTTGGGCGGTGCGGCCGTAGCCGCGCGCGTCCATCGCCGCCGCGAGGGCGACCGAACGCTCCAACGCGCCTTCCAGGACCGGGAGTCCTACGTGCAGCAGGCCGCGCAGACCCCGGTCGGGGCGGCCGCGCAGCCTGCGGGCGGCGCGCAGTCTCTGCACGTCGGCGATCAGGTTCGGGGCGAAGGTCAGGGCGACGACGACCGCCACGCCCGCCTCGTACAGCGCTCCCGGCAGCGACTTCAGCAGGCGCGCCGGGTTGGCGAGGGCGTTCGCCGCGCCTACGCAGATGAGGAGCGTGGCCAGTTTCAGGCCGTCGTACAGCGCGAATACCAGGCCCTCGGCGGTGATGCGGCCGCCTATGCGGATGCCTTGGGCCCAGTGGGGGAGGGGGACTTCGGGGAGCGTGACGACGAGGTGCGTTCCCGGGATCGGGGAGCCCAGGAACACGGCGAAGCCGAGCCGGATGCCGAGGACGGCTGCCGCCAGCTTGACGAAGGCGCCGTAGGAGCGGGCCCAGGGCGCCTCGGTGCGGCGCGCCGCCACGACGTATCCGGCTACGCCGATGAGGAGGGCGAGGAGGAGGGGGTTCGTGGTGCGGGAGGCGGCGGTTCCCAGGCCCAGGGCCCAGATCCACCAGGCGCCGGGGTGGAGGGCGTTGCTGCGGGTCGCCTGCGGCGTGCGGGTACGGAGGTGCAGCGGGCGCCCGGTTGGGTCGGCACCCGGCGCTGCAGGCTGTGCCCACCCTCCCCCACGCTCGGCTTCGCTCGAGCGGGGGGACCCCCATCGCCCTGCGGGACGATTGCCCACAGCAGTAGCTGTGGAAGCGCGCCCGGGCCGGGCGCGCCGTTTGCCGGCAGCGGCAGCGGCAGCGGCAGCGCCAGCGGCAGCGGCGGCCTCGGCAGTGGCGGCCGCCTCGGCCCGTTCGTCGTCGTCCGTCGTCATCGTTCCCACCCCCGCCTCAGCCCCGGCGGCGGCGTGCCTGCCAGATGGCCGCCGTGCCCAGCAGGGCCACCGCGGCGACACCTGCGAGCAGGCCGACGGATGGGCCGTGGTGGGCGGGCTTGGCCTGCGGGCGGGCGGAGGCCGTCGGCTTCCGGGCGGAGACCTGTTCGCCGCAGCCGGTGCGCGGGTAGCCCGCGATGGCGCACAGGAGGGCGTTGGTGTCGTAGCGGAGCGGTTTCGCGACCGACGCGAGGGCATCGGCCGTCGTCGCGTCGGAGGGGACGCGGGCGCACACCGTACGCGGGGCCGGCGGCGTCTCGCCGGACGGGGCGTCCGCCGTCGTGCCGAAGTCGATGACCAGGGCTACCCGCTTCTTGCCCTGCTGGGCGGGTGTCTTCGCACATATGGACGCGAAGTCCGCCGCCCCGCGCGGTTTCGAGGCGTCCTGCGAGTCCTCGCTCACCGCGAAGCGGAACCCCTCGGCGTCGCCGTCGGACGGCCGCGCGGTCGACGGGCCCTGCGTCGCGTACGTCCACTTCCCGCCGGTCAGATCCCAGAAGGACCAGTAGCGGTAGCCGACGGCCCGGGCCTGCCCCGCGCCGCCGAGGACGAGGAGCAGCAGGGCCAGGGCCAGAGTCAGGGCAAGGACCGGCGCGGGCGTCCGACGGCGTATCACAGCTGCTGCTTCTTGTTGCGGCCGCTGATCAGGAAGCCGATGCCGATACCGGCGACGAGGCCGACGCCGACGATCCACCAGACGCCGAGCCCCTTGTCGTCGTCCTTCTTCTTCTCGTCGCTCGGGGCGGCCGAGTAGTCGGACGCGTCCGTCGCCGGTCCGGTCGCGCCGAGCTGCTTGACGAGGTCCGCGCCGCCGAAGTGACGAGGGTCCGCGCCGGTCGCGTGGGCGGCGAAGATCAGCTGGGCGTACGCGGCCGGTCCCGCCTTCGCCGCCCAGGCGCCGGAGTTCTTCTCCAGCCAGCCGAGGGGCTCCTTCGCCGACGACGTCGCTCCCGCGGCGGACAGCGCCACGACCGCGTCCGCCGTGTTGCCGTAGTCGGGCTGGTCCTTGGCACCGGCGAGAGCGGACTTCAGGTAGGGGGTCTTCTCCAGCGACTTGGCCAGATAGTCGGCGCCGTTCTGCGCCGCGTCCTGCGGTCCGGGGGAGTCGGTGGTGGCGCACTGCGTGCGGTCGTACGACGCACCGGCCTTCGCCACGAACCCCTTGCCCAGGCTGCCGAGCACCCCCGCCGCCGTCGCGTCCGCGTTCGCCGCGAGCTTGCCCTTCTTGTCCGGCTGATAGGCGAAGGCGCCCTCGCCGTCCCCGCCGCACGGCATCGACAGCTTCAGCAGGGCGTCGTACGGCGACTTGCCGCCCTTGGAGACATCGGCGGGCTTCTCGCCCACGGCCGTCAGCGCCCCGATCACCACGGACGTCGAGTTGGCGTCGCTCGCCCCGCCCGCGGTGTACCCCCAGCCGCCGTCCTTGTTCTGGACGGACTTCAGCCAGGCGACGGCCTTGCCCGTCCCGGCGTCGTGCCCGCCGAGCGCGGCGAGGGCCTGCACGGCGGCGGCCGTGCTGTTCGTGTCGACCATCGTCTTGGCGTCGCACTTGGCGGTGGCGTCGGCGCGGTAGGGAGCGAACGCCCCGTTCGCGCACTGCTGTCCGGTCAGCCAGTCGACGGCCTTGGCAGCGGGCTTGACGCCCACGGTGTGCTGGGCGAGCAGCGCGAGCGACTGCCGCCAGACACCGTCGTACGTGGGGTCGGTGGATCCGTACAGCCCGGAAGGGATCGCCTGGGAGGGAGAGGGGGACGCGTCGGCGGCGAAGGCCGCCGGTGCGACGGCCGTACCGATGACGACGGTGGCGGCCAGTACCGCGGCGCTGCGGCGAACAATCATGACTCTCCCTGCGGGGAGCCGGGCAGCGCGCACGGTGAAGTATCCGGGCGGCTCCGGCTCCGTATCCCTCGACGGTGCCGGCCAGCGGCGGGCTGCCGGTGGCACGAGCCGGTCACGTCCCGTCCGAGGCGATCCGGCTCACCACCTGGCAGGTGGTTCACGGTTGCGGGTCAGCGCCGGAATTGCACCGGCTTCCCCCCGTACGGGTGTGATGACGACGCGCTCACTCTACCGGGCCGTAGGAAAGCATCTGAGGGCCACCTGTGAGCCCGGGCGGACGCCGGGCCAATCCGTAAGACAGGCCCTAGTGTTCGGTCCATGCGAACGGGGAGACTGCTCGGCTCGGGGCGTTCGGCGGACGTCTACGAGATCGACGAGGCGTGGGTGCTGCGGCGGGACCGGGAGGGGTGGGGCGACGCCACCGCCGAGGCCGCGGTGATGGAGCACGTGCGCGGGCACGGCTATCCGGTGCCGGGCGTGCGGGTGGCGACCCGCAGTGACCTCGTGATGGAGCGGCTGTCCGGGCCGACCATGCTGGAGGCGTTCGGCGCCGGTCTGCTCTCCCCGCGGGAGGCGGGCGTCACCCTCGCCCGGCTGCTGCGCAGGCTGCACGCGGTGCCCGCCCGGGTCTCGGCGGACCCGGCCGTCCGCGTCCTGCACCTGGACCTGCACCCCGACAACGTGATGCTCACCCCGGACGGTCCGAAGGTCATCGACTGGGCCAACGCCGAAGAGGGCCCGCCCGGCCTGGACTGGGGCATGTCCGCCGTGATCCTCGCCCAGGTCGCCGTCGGCGGTGAGCCGTACGCGGAGGTGGCGCGCGACACGCTGACCGCGATGCTCGGCGAGGGCACGCCCGGCGTGACGCAGGACGGTCTCGCCGAGGCGCGACGACGCCGGGCGGCCAATCCGACGATGAGCACGAGCGAGGTCCAACTCCTCGGCGACGCCGAGGTATTGATCCGGACGCTGCTTCACTGAGCGGTGCGGCGCCAGAAGTCCCGCATCAGCGGGGTGGGCGTCGGGTTCTCCATGGCGACCTGGGTGAGCAGGACGGTGACGGTGCCGGTCGACGGGACGATGTGGGCCGTCGTGCCGGTGCCGCCTGTCCAGCCGTAGCGGCCCGGGACGTTCCAGGGGTCGGTGGGTTCGATGTCGACCTGGGCGCCGTAGCCCCAGCCCTGGCCCTCCATGAACAGCGCCCCGATCTCGCGCTGGGCGGCGGTGAGGTGGTTGGTGGTCATCCGCCGTACCGAGGCGGGAGAGAGGAGGCGACGGTCGCCCGCCGTGCCGTCGGCGAGCAGCATGCGGGCGAAGGCCAGCCAGTCGTCGGCCGTCGAGACGAGCCCGCCGCCGCCGGACGGGAACGGCGGAACGCTGCTCCACTGCCCGTCGGGGGCGTCGGCCAGTTCGAGACCGCCTGACGCGGACGTCTGAGCAGCCCGGTAGTAGCTGGTGAAACGGTCGCGCTTGGCCGCCGGCACCTCGAAGGCGGTGTCCGTCATACCCAGCGGCTCGAAGACCCGCTCAGCCAGGAACTCGGGCAGCGGGCGGCCCGTGACCCGGGAGATCAGCACGCCCTGCAGGTCGGAGCAGGTGCCGTACAGCCACGCTTCGCCCGGCTGGTACAGCAGCGGAATGCGGGCGAGGGCCGCCACCCACGCGTCCGGCGCCGGGTACGCCTGCGGATTGCGGCCGTCCTTCTGCACTTCGAACAGCGCCTGGACCTGCGGCAGCGTGAAGTCGGACGGGAAGCCCCAGCCCGCCCGGGAGGAGAGCAGATCGGCGACGGTGACGGGCCGCGCGGCGGGGACCACGTCGTCGACCGGACTGGCCGGGGTCCGCACGACCATCGGCTTGGCCAGCTCCGGCAGCCACGCGTCGACCGGTTCGTCCGGCGCGATCAGGCCGTCCTCGATCAGCGTCATGACCGCCGCGGTGGTGATCGGCTTGGTGATCGAGGCGATCCGGAAGATCGAGTCCCTGGCCATCGGGGCGCTGCCCTCGACGTCGACGGAGCCGACGGCCTGTACGTCGACGCGGTCGCCGCGGGCCACGAGGGCCACCGCTCCCGGCACGGTGCCGTCGTCGACGTACGCCTTGAGGAGGTCGTGCAGGGTGCTCATCGGTTCACCTTCCGAGGGGGGCCGTCCGGAAACTGAGACTCCTGTGGCGCCGCGAAATCATCGGCCGGGGCCGAGGGGTGTGCCGACGAATCCGCCGCGAGCTCGCGCGGCGCCCCCTCCAGCCTGGGCGCCGTCCCCGTGTCCGTCACCCGGAGCTCGCGCGGAAGGGCTCCGGTCACCTGGCCCGGGGCGGGCCGCCGGCGACCGTACTTCACGGGGCGCATGACTTCACGGCACGCGTACCGGGACCGTCGCCTCCACGGGCTGGCACAGGACCAGGGCGAGGTCGTCGGCGAGGGCCGAGCCGGTGTGGGCGATCAGGCGGGCGTACAGGGCGTGCAGGGCCTCGTCGGGGAGCGGTTCGCGCAGGGCGAGCGCGGCCTCGCCGAGGAGGGGGAAGGGGCCGCCCTCCGGGTCGCGGGCCTCGGTCAGACCGTCGGTGTAGAGGAGGAGCCGGTCGCCGGGCTGGAGCCGTACGCGGTACTGGCGCGGGTCGGGGCGCAGTCCCAACGGCGGGGTGGGGACGAGGGGTTCGAGGAGTTCGATGCGGTGGCCGGCGCGCAGGGGCGCCGGGTGACCGCAGTTGACCAGCCGCACCTCGCCGGGCGCGAACTCGGCGAGCACGGCGGTGACAAAGTCCTCGGGGCCCAGCTCCGGAGCGAGCCGCGCGTCGAGGCCGCCGGCGAGGGTCGTCAGGTCGGGGGCGGTGTAGGCGAGTTCACGGAAGCCCGTGATCGTGTCGGCGGTCAGCCGGAGGGCGTCGAGCCCGTGACCGCGGACGTCGCCGACGAGGACACGCAGTCCGTACGGTGTCACCGCGACGTCGTACAGGTCGCCGCCGACGGTCGATTCGCGGGCGGCGCTGTGATAGCGGGTGCACACCTGAGTGCCGCCCAGGGTGCGGGAGATGGGCCGCAGGATCGCCTCCTGGGTGATCCGGGCGACCTCGCGGGCCTGGGCGAGCGTCGCGACGAGCCGCTCGCGCTGCCGCGCCGCGTACACGGTGAGCGCGCAGCCGAGCAGCAGTCCACTCCAGTGGACGGCGAACGCGAAGGTCTGCACGGTGCGGTCGCCGATCCCCATCGCGAGGCCCAGCACCGCGGACCAGCAGCAGGCCAGCACGGTGTGCCGGACGCCCAGCCGGACACAGGCCAGCAGCGGGCCGATGAGCAGCAGGACGATGAGCGGCGGTACCCGCTCGAAGAGCAGATCCGGCACGGCGATCGCCAGACAGGCGACCAACGGCACCAGCACCAGCCACCGCACACGCCTCCCGACGCCCACCGCCAGGTCGTCGCCCCTGCCATCGGCCTCCGCGGCCAGCTCGTCACCTCGTCCCCTGGAACCCGCGACCGGGTCACTGTCACGACCACCGGCCACCGCGCCCTTGCCGCCGCTGTTGACGCCGACGTCTGCGGCCGTGTCGCCGTCCTTGGCGCCGACGCCCACGACCAGGTCGCTGCCACGGCCACCGGCCACCGCGCCCGTGTCGCCGCTGTTGACGCCGACGTCTGCGGCCGTGTGGCCGCCCTTGACGCCGACGCCCGGGACCAGGTCGCTGCCACGACCGACCCCCGCGCTCAAGTCGCCACCCGTGCCATCGACCTCCGCGGCCAGCTCGTCACCTCGCCCCTTGGAACCCGCGACCAGGTCACTGCCACGACCACCGACCACCGCGCCCTTGCCGCCGCTGTTGACGCCGACGTCTGCGGCCGTGTCGCCGTCCTTGACGCCGACGCCCGGGACCAGGTCGCTGCCACGACCGACCCCCGCGCTCAAGTCGCCACCCGTGCCATCGACCTCCGCGGCCAGCTCGTCACCTCGCCCCCTGGAACCCACGATCAGGTCACTGCCACGACCACCGACCACCGCGCCCTTGCCGCCGACGTCGGCGGCCGTGTTGTCACCCCGGCCACCGCCCCCCGCTCCCATGCCGCCGCCCTTGGCGCCGACGTCCGCGCCCGTGTGGTCACCCCGGCCACCGGCCCACGCGCCCAAGTCGCCGTCCTTGGCATCGACGTCCGCGGTCAGGTCGCCGCTCCTGCCGCCGACGTCGGCGGCCGTGTCGTCACCCCGGCTTTCGGCACCGGCGGTCGTGTCGTCACCCCGGCTTTCGGCACCGGCGGCTGTGTCGTCACCCCGGCTTTCGGCACCGGCGGTCGTGTCGTCACCCCGGCCCTCGGCACCGGCGGTCGTGTCGTCACCCCGGCCCTCGCCACCCGCGCCCGTGTCGTCACCGCCGTCCTCGACGCCCGCACCAGAGTCACCGCCCGTGCTCCCGACCCCCGTGCCCAAGTCGCCGTCACCACGCCCGCCCCCGCCCCTGGCGGCCATCCGTCCCCCTGCTCCCTCTCGCCCATCCCCCGACAATCTCCGAATATCGCCCTCCGCACCCTCGTCAACAGGGAGTTGATCGCATCTCGTCGGAAGGTGCCCGGAAGTGATGAGGTGTTGCGGCCTTTCTGTCCGAGTTGCCGGAGACGGGCATCGCGGGGGTGCGACCCGGTCAGACTGGTCCACGTGTCTGACAAGACGAGCGGTGGACGGTCCGGCAATCTGCCCCCGGAGACGCGGAGCTTCGTCGGGCGACGGGACGAACTCGACTGGCTGGACGAGGAGTTGGATCCCGGGGTCGGGATCGACCGGCTGGTGAGTCTTGTCGGGGTTGGTGGCGTCGGCAAGACCCGGCTCGCGCTGCGGGCCGCGGGCCGGGTCCGGGACGCGTACCCCGATGGCGTGTGGCTGGTGGAGCTCTCCCCGCTGCACACCGCGGGCCTGGTGGGCCTGGCCGTCGTGGAGGCGCTGCGGCTGGCGGACCAGTCGACGGGGCCGGTCACCGAGGTGGTCGCCGAATGGGCCGAGGGCAAGCGGCTGTTGCTGGTCCTCGACTCCTGCGAGCACGTCCTCGCGGACTGCGTGGCGTTCGCCGAGGCGCTGCTGCCGGTCCTGCCGGGGCTGCGCATCCTCGTCACCAGCCGCGAGCAACTCGGCCTGCCCGGCGAACGCGTGCTGTACCTGGACCCGCTGCCGGTGGCCGACGACGCGGTGGCCCTGTTCACCGAACGCGCGGCCGCCGCCGGTTTCGCTCTCGACGACACCGACCGCGCCACGGTCGAAGCCGTCTGCCGTCGCCTCGACGGCATCCCGCTCGCCATCGAACTCGCCGCCGTCCGGCTCTCCGAGCTCTCCCTGGACCAGCTGCACGACCGCCTCGGCGAACGCCTGCCGTCCCGGCTCGATCTGCTCGCCGCACGCGACGGCGAGGGACCGCCCCGCCACCAGACGCTGCGTACGGCCATCGGCTGGAGCCACGAACTGTGCGCACCGCTGGAACGGCTGCTGTGGGCCCGTCTCTCGGTGTTCGCGGGCGGATTCTGCGTGCGCGCCGCCGAGGAGGTCTGCGCGGGCGGCCCGCTGCCCGCCGGGCGGATCGCCGATCTGCTCGCCCGGCTCGTCGAGCAGTCCATCGTGCGCCGCCACCGCGCCGACCCGGACCGCTTCCGACTCCTCGACACCGTGAGGGAGTTCGGTGCCGACTGGCTGCGCGCGCTCGGCGAGGAACGCGCCGTACGGCTGCGCCACCGCGACCACTACCGGCGCCTGGCCCGTGAGGGCTGCGCCGAGTGGAACACCGGTCGGCAGGTGGCGTGGTGCGAGCGCACCCTCACCGAACACGCCAACCTCCGCGCCGCCATGGACTGGGCACTCACCGAACCCGACGGACGCGTCGCCGTAGAGATGGCGGCCGACATCGGCTTCCTCTGGCGGCACTGCGGCTATCTGCGCGACGCCCAGCACTGCCTCGACCTGGCGCTCGCCACCGATCCGGC
The DNA here is from genome assembly GCF_041053055.1 of Streptomyces sp. R41. Taxonomy (NCBI): domain Bacteria; kingdom Bacillati; phylum Actinomycetota; class Actinomycetes; order Kitasatosporales; family Streptomycetaceae; genus Streptomyces; species Streptomyces sp. R41. The sequence continues at coordinate 3,351,299 of NZ_CP163443.1, read as the reverse complement.
GCCTGGCCCCGACCGCACCCGCGCCCTGTGGGCGCGCGGCGCGGTGGCACTGCTCCAGGGCGACCTGGAGGTCGCCGCCGACTGGGCGGTGCGGTGCGCCGACGCGGCGCGGGACCAGGGCGATCCGGTGGCGGTGGTGGCCGCCGCGTACCTCATCGGCGGTCAACTGGCCCTGAGCGGCAAGCTGTCCGAGGCGATCGACGTGCTGTCCGGCACGCCCCGACTGCCCATCCGGCAGGACGGGTTCGGCGCCGCCCAGCTCCAGGTCCGCGTGGCGCTGTCCTTCTCCCACATGCTGCGGGGCGACCACGAGCGGGCGCGTGCGGTGGCCGAGGAGGTGCGCTCGGCCAGCGTGGCGTGCGGCGAGTCGTGGGCGGGAGCCTTCGCCGACGGGATCGTGGCCCAGGCGGACCTGGCCCGCGGCGACGTCCGCGCGGCGGTCGGCAACGCCCGTACCGCCCTGGCCGGGCACGGGCTGCTGCACAACACCGTCGGCGCGGCCATGGCCCTCGACGTGCTCGCCGCCGGCGTCGTCGCGGCCGGCGACGGCCACCGCGCGGCCCGCCTCCTCGGCATCGGCGAGCGCGTCTGGGACCTCACCGGCCGCGCCCAGATGGACTCACCCGACCTCATCGCCACCCGCCGCCGCCACGAACTCCGCGTCCGCGACGAGATCGGCGACACGGAGTACGAGAAGGCGTACGAGGAGGGCCTCGCCATGCCGTACGAGGAGGGGCTGGACTACGCGGCGCACGGCTGCTGACGAGGTCCGGGGTTACTGACGGGGGTGTCGGCCCGTCGAACGGCAGGAACAGGGTGTGCGAGGCGAGCAGCCAGGTGTCGCCGACCCGGTGGAAGGTGACCTCGTAGTGCCTCGTAGTGCCCGATCCGGTCGATGGACAACTCGGCCACGGAGGCCGGTTCACCGAGGTCGAGGCGGCGGAAGAAGTCCAGGCCGAGCCGCTCGGGGCCCGCTCGGCGAGGAGTTGTTCGAGGCCATCCATGACGCCGTTGCCGGCAGCCGCGCGCCCGGTGCGGCCAACGCGTTACACCGCCACGTACGTCACCGGATCGCTCCCCGTCACCGCCTCCGCCCTCCCCAGTTTCACCAGCCGCCGCACATGGGCCTCGGCCTCGGAGACCGCGATGTTGCGTGATCCGTACGGGATTTGGTCCCAGGGCCGGTTCCACTCCATGCGTTCGGCGAGCTGCCAGGGAGTGAGTGGCGTCGAGAGGAGGGTCAGCAGTCCGGTGAGGCGTTCCTCGTGGTGGGTGAGCAACTCCCGTACGCGGGAAGGGGCGTCGGCGAACGCGTGCTGGTGGGCCGGGAGCACCTCGGCGGGGTCCAGGCGGCCGACGCGCTCCAGGGAGTCGAGGTAGTCGCCGAGCGGATCGGTGACGGTGACGTCGTCCGGATCCTCGTACAGGCCGATGTGCGGGGTGATCCTCGGCAGGAGATGGTCGCCGGAGAACAGGCGGCCGTGGCCCGGGAGGCGGGCGGGATGGTCCTCCTCCAGATGGAGGCAGACGTGGCCGGGCGTGTGGCCGGGGGTCCAGATCGCGCGCAGGCGGCGCCCCGGCAGGGCGAGGAGCTCGCCGGGGACGATCTCGCGGTCGGGGAGGGCGGGGGAGAAGCCGGGCAGGGTGCTCGGGCGGGCCGACGTCCTGGCGTCGCGCAGGGGCGCCACGTGTTCCTCGGGCGCGCCGCAGGCCGCCAGCTTGGCCGCCATGTAGGCGAACCAGCGCTCGGGCCGGTTCTCTCGCGTCCGCCGGACGATCGAGGCGTCCGCCGCGTGCATCGCGATCCAGGCCCCGGACGCCTCGCGCACCTTGCCCGACAGACCGTGATGGTCCGGGTGGTGGTGGGTGATGACCACGCCGTGGATCTCGGCGACGGAGGTGCCGCAGGCGGTGAGACCCTCGGCGAGGGTGTCCCACGAGGTGGGGTCGTCCCAGCCCGTGTCGATCAGGACGGGGCCGCGGTCGCTGTCCACGACGTACACCAGGGTGTGGCCGAGGGGGTTGTCCGGGATGGGGACACTGATCGACCGTACGCCCCCGCCGTGATCGCGTACGCCCCCGCCGTGATCGGTCACCTGCGTCATGGGCTCCCACCAATCGCCGTGTTCCGGTCACTGTCCGGTCTGCCCGGCCACTATAACTAGAACAGATTCCAATGGGTGCCCAAGTCGACCGTTCTCTCTCCGTGCCCGATGTCCGGCCCGTGGACTCCGCTGACTGGAACTGGTATCAGTTCTCATATCTGATGAAGCGTCAGAGAATCGTCAGGGAACGGTCCCCCCGGGAGGCAGTCGGTCATGACCGAGCTCGTGGAACACGGACAGCTGTTCATAGGCGGGGAGTTGACGGACCCCCTGGGCAAGGACGTCATCGAGGTGATCTCGCCGCACACCGAAGAGGTCATCGGTCGCGTGCCGCATGCTTCGACGGCGGACGTCGACCGGGCCGTCGCCGCCGCGCGCAAGGCGTTCGACGAGGGCCCCTGGCCGCGTATGAGCCTCGACGAGCGGATCGAGGTCGTCACCCGGATCAAGGACGCGATCGCCGTACGACATGAGGAGATCGCCCGCGTCATCTCCTCCGAGAACGGCTCCCCGTACTCCTGGAGCGTCCTCGCGCAGGCCCTCGGCGCGATGATGGTGTGGGACGCGGCGATCACGGTCGCGCGCACCTACACGTACGAGGAGACGCGCGACGGAGTCCTCGGGAAGATCCTCGTCCGGCGCGAGCCGGTGGGGGTCGTCGCGGCCGTGGTCCCCTGGAACGTCCCGCAGTTCGTGGCGGCGGCCAAGCTCGCGCCCGCGCTGCTGACCGGCTGCACCGTCGTACTGAAGCCGTCGCCCGAGTCGCCGCTCGACGCCTATCTGCTGGGCGAGATCGCGAAGGAGGCCGGGCTGCCCGAGGGCGTGCTGTCGATCCTCCCCGCGGACCGCGAGGTCAGCGAGCACCTGGTCGGACACCCGGGCATCGACAAGGTCTCCTTCACGGGCTCGGTCGCGGCCGGCAAGCGCGTCATGGAGGTCGCGTCGCGCAATCTCACCCGCGTGACCCTGGAGCTGGGCGGCAAGTCGGCGGCCGTGGTGCTCCCGGACGCCGACATCGAGACATCCGTTCCCGGCATCGTCTCGGCGGCCTGGATGAACAACGGCCAGGCCTGCGTCGCCCAGACCCGCATCCTTGTGCCGCGCTCGCGCTACGACGAGTTCGCGGACGCCTTCGCGGCGGCGGCGAGCGCGCTGGTGGTCGGCGACCCGCTGGACCCCGCGACCCAGGTGGGCCCGCTGGTCGCGAGGCGCCAGCAGCAGCGCAACCTCGACTACATCCGCATCGGCCAGGAGGAAGGCGCCAAGATCCTCGCCGGCGGCGGCCGTCCGCACGGGCTCGACCGCGGCTGGTACGTCGAGCCGACCCTTTTCGGCGACGTCGACAACTCCATGCGGATCGCGCGGGAGGAGATCTTCGGCCCGGTGATCTGCCTGCTCCCGTACGGCGACGAGTCCGAGGCCGTGAAGATCGCGAACGACTCGGACTACGGGCTGAGCGGCAGCGTCTGGACGGCCGATGTCGCCCATGGCATCGACGTCGCCCGGCAGGTCCGTACCGGCACCTACTCCGTCAACACCTTCAGCCTCGACATGCTCGGCCCCTTCGGCGGCTACAAGAACTCGGGTCTGGGGCGGGAGTTCGGCCCCGAGGGGTACGGCGAGTTCCTGGAGCACAAGATGATCCATCTGCCGGCCGGCTGGGAGGCGTGAGCATGGGCGACCGCTGGCAGGTGGAGGTCGACCGCTCCGTGTGCATCGGCTCCGCCCAGTGCGTGCACCAGGCCCCGGACGCCTTCCGCCTCGATGCCGGTATGCAGTCCCACCCGGTCGAACCGGAGACCGACGCCAACGAGAAGATCCTCAAGGCGGCGGAGGGCTGCCCGGTGGAGGCCATCATGATCACGCTGCTGGGGAGCGGGGAGCCGGTGTTCCCTCCGGAGGACTGAAGAAAAAAATCTCCCTTTTAGGGGGTTCTGTCTTGCCGTGGACGTTATATCCTGTTATTGCCTACGGGGCGAGTGAGGGAGTCCAACCGGAGTAGCCGACTTTGGCGAGACGCTTAGGCATCCGCTGGGGCCGACGTCGACGGTCGGGCTGAGAGGCCGGAAGGTAGCAGTCAGACCGGAAGGCGACCCCCATTACCTGATCCGGGTAATACCGGCGAAGGGAACCCGTCTCGTAGGTTTTTGCCGCCCTGCGCGCCGTCGGCGCCCAGGGCGGCGGTCGGCCGCCGTGATCATTCATGATCAGGATCCGCTGTCGCAACAGACTCAGGCCAGGGCGACGGCGAACAGCGCGAAGGCGAGCACGATGACGCCCACGCGGACATAGTGGAACCGGTCCCACCGCCCCATCTGCTGCTTCCAGTCCGCGGGCACGCCCTCGTGCGACCAGGTCGCGACACGCGAGTTGATCGGCACGAGCAACAGAATCGACATCACCACGCTCAGCACGAGCAGCACTGTGCCCGCGGTGACGAGCGACGCGCCGTCGCCGCCCCACGCCAGTGCGGCCCAGATCGCGCCGAGGACGACCGAGCCGATGTACCAGAACGGCATGACCCGGCCGAGGACGCGTGCCCCGTCACTGCGGGCGTCAAGTCCACCATCGTTCGGGAGCCGGTCGAGGATCGGGTTGACGAACACCGCCACCGCGAACTCCACGCCCACCATCATCCCGACCACGACGACCGTGAGCACGGCCAGTGTGTCCTGCATGTCTCCTCCTGAATGCTGTCCTAGCGACGCTAGATTCCGATTCGATGCTAGACATGTCATTGCTTGATTGTCTAGCGATGCTAGAATTCAGGCATGTCGGTACGTGAACGCAAAGAACGCGAGCGGGCCAACCGCCACAGGCTGATCGTCGCCACAGCCCGCGAAATCGCCGAGACCCACGGATGGGAGGCCCTCACCACGCGCCGCCTCGCCGAGCAGATCGAGTACAGCCAGCCCGTGCTCTACAGCCACTTCCGGGGCAAGAGCGAGATCGTGGGAGCGGTCGCGCTGGAGGGGTTCGCCGAGCTGACGACCGCGCTGCGCGCCGCGGTGCCCGAAGGGACCGCCGGCCGGGAGGCGGTGGCGGCACTGGCCCGGGCCTACACCGACTTCGCCGCGCGCAATCCAGCCCTGTATGACGCGATGTTCAGCCTCGACAACGGCCTCCCCTTCGCCGAGGAGACCACGCCCGCCCCGCTCCGCGCGGCGTTCCAGGCCCTCCTTGACCCACTTGTCGACCACGCGCACCCGGACGACCCGGGGTTGTTCGTCGAGACGTTCTGGGCCGCACTGCACGGACTGGTCACCCTCACCCGTGCCCGACGCCTGCCCGCCGACCGGGTCGCCGACCGCCTCACGCTTCTGGTCGACCGCTTCGTCCCCCGCTAGGGGACATCCGGCTCAAGCCCGGACCACTGGTTGTTCGTTGTCACCGCGTCCTTCAGCGCGTGATCACCTGCAACCAAGCCCGGCCTTCACAGCAGCCCTAGTCCTGTGCGCCCGGGTCCGTCAGGTCGATCAGGCGGCACACCGTCTCGATGTCGATCTTGACCTGAGCGATCGAGGCCCGGCCGGAGAGCCAGGTGATCAGGGCCGAGTGCCAGGTGTGCTCGATGACGCGGACGGCGGAGAGCTGGGCGGGGGTGGGATCGTCGAGGCCCATGGCGTCGAGGATGATCACCGTGGTCTGCCGGGAGACCTGGTCGACCTCGGGGCTGACGCTGCGGTCCGCGAAGGTGAGCGCGCGGACCATGGCGTCGGCGAGATGCGGCTCCCGCTGCAGGGCGCGGAACGCCCGCATCAGGGTCTCCGCCACCCGCTCCGCCGCCGTGTCCCCGGCCGGCGGCTTCTTACGCAGAGTGCCGTGCATGTGCTCCAGCTGGTCCTGCATCGTGGCGACCAGCAGATGGACCTTCGAAGGGAAGTAGCGGTACAGCGTGCCCAGGGCGACCTGCGACGACTCCGCGACCTCGCGCATCTGCACGGCGTCGAAGCCGCCCCGGCTGGCCAACTGCGCGCTCGCGCGCAGGATCCGGCGGCGGCGTGCCTCCTGCCGCTCGGTGAGCGGGGGAGTGGCGGGGTGCGGGGTGGAGGAGTGCGTGGAGAGGGGCGTGGACGGCTGCGACGCCGACCGCGCGTTCTTCGAGTCCGCCTTGGCTTCCGCAGGCATGGGTCCGTTCCGTGACATCAGAGGGAGCGACGAGTCAGCATGGCAGGGCTTCCGGCTTTCCCCAAGCTCTCGGCCTCGCTCGAGCAGGGAAGACCCCTATCGCGAATCATCGGACCCCGCCATTCCGTCGTGGCGTGAATCACCTGATCCACCGCTCACAGCGGCGCTACCTGCCGGTAGATTCAGTGCTCCTTGAACGATCAAGTCTGAAACTTGTTCTAGATTAGCGTCCCGGCGTAATCTCGCGGGAAAGTGCAGGGAGAAGGGGGCCGTAAGTGACCGCTGAGGCCATGGAGGCGGGCCCCGGGGAGGGCGCGGCTGCCGACGGGGACCGACCTCTGCGCATCGCGCTCCTCACGTACAAGGGAAACCCGTTCTGCGGCGGCCAGGGCGTCTACGTACGGCACCTCTCGCGCGAGCTCGCCCGCCTCGGCCACCGGGTCGAGGTCATCGGCTCCCAGCCCTATCCCGTGCTGGACGAAGGCCTCCCCGAGCTGAGCCTCACCGAGCTGCCCAGCCTCGACCTGTACCGCCAGCCCGACCCCTTTCGCACCCCGAAGCGCCAGGAGTTCCGGGACTGGGTGGACGCGCTCGAGGTGGGCACGATGTGGACCGGGGGCTTTCCCGAGCCGCTGACCTTCTCGCTGCGCGCCCGGCGCCATCTGCGTGCCCGCCGCGGCGAGTTCGACGTCGTGCACGACAACCAGACCCTCGGGTACGGCCTGTTGGGTGACGTGGGCGCGCCGCTGGTGACCACCATCCACCACCCCATCACCGTCGACCGGCAGCTGGAGCTGGACGCCGCCGAGGGCTGGCAGCGCCGCGCGTCCGTACGCCGCTGGTACTCCTTCACGCGCATGCAGAAGCGCGTCGCGCGCCGCCTGCCGTCCGTGCTCACCGTCTCCGGTACGTCACGCCAGGAGATCGTCGATCACCTGGGTGTGGCTCAGGACCGTATCCACGTCGTGCACATCGGTGCGGACACCGACCTTTTCTCGCCGGATCCGGCGGTACGGCAGGTGCCGGGCCGCATCGTGACGACGTCCAGCGCGGACGTGCCGCTCAAGGGCCTGGTCTTCCTCGTCGAGGCGCTCGCGAAGGTGCGCACCGAGCACCCCGGCGCCCACCTCGTCGTCGTCGGCAAGCGCGCCGAGGACGGACCCGTCGCCCAGGCCATCGAGCGGTACGGACTCGAAGGCGCCGTCGAGTTCGTCAAGGGGATCTCCGACGCGGAACTGGTCGACCTGGTGCGCTCGGCGGAGGTCGCCTGCGTGCCGTCGCTGTACGAGGGCTTCTCCCTCCCGGCGGCGGAGGCCATGGCGACCGGCACACCGCTGGTGGCCACGACCGGCGGGGCGATCCCGGAGGTCGCGGGGCCCGACGGCGAGACCTGCCTCGCGGTGCCGCCCGGCGACTCGGGCGCACTGGCCGCGGGTCTGAGCCGGCTGCTCGGCGACCCGGAGCTGCGGGTACGTCTCGGCGTCGCCGGCCGTGAGCGGGTACTGGAGCGCTTCACCTGGGCCCGAGCCGCCGAGGGCACGGTGGCCCAGTACCGCGAGGCAATGGCCGGCTCCGCCGGCGCGGCTGCCCGCCGCTCCGCGGGCGACGACTTCCGCCGCTCCACGGCAGGTAACCGCTCCGCACCCACGCCTCCCGACCGCTCCGCGGCCATCAAGGGGGCCGAAGCCCCCGCCCCGGACGCCCCCGAAGAACTAGTTGTAGCCAACCGCGAAAGCAGGGCCACGTGCTGACCGTCGACTTCTCCCGGTTCCCGCTCGCCCCGGGGGACCGCGTCCTGGACCTCGGCTGTGGTGCCGGCCGGCACGCGTTCGAGTGCTATCGGCGGGGAGCGCAGGTCGTCGCCCTTGACCAGAACGGCGAGGAGATCCGCGAGGTCGCCAAGTGGTTCGCGGCGATGAAGGAGGCGGGCGAGGCGCCCGCCGGGGCCACCGCGACGGCGATGGAGGGCGATGCCCTGGCGCTGCCCTTCCCCGACGAGTCCTTCGACGTCGTGATCATCTCCGAGGTCATGGAGCACATCCCGGACGACAAGGGCGTCCTCGCGGAGATGGTCCGCGTGCTGAAGCCGGGCGGCCGCATCGCGATCACCGTTCCGCGCTATGGCCCCGAGAAGGTCTGCTGGACGCTGTCCGACGCGTACCACGAGGTCGAGGGCGGCCACATCCGCATCTACAAGGCGGACGAACTGCTGGCGAAGATCCGCGAGGCCGGCCTCAAGCCCTACGGCACCCACCACGCGCACGCCCTCCATTCCCCGTACTGGTGGCTGAAGTGCGCGTTCGGCGTCGACAACGACAAGGCGCTGCCCGTGCGGGCGTACCACAAGCTTCTGGTCTGGGACATCATGAAGAAACCCCTGGCCACGCGGGTCGCCGAGCAGGCGCTGAACCCGCTGATCGGCAAGAGCTTCGTGGCGTACGCGACCAAGCCCCACCTCCCCCTGGTGGAAGCCAAGTGACCACCCCCCGGACAGAACACCTCGTCCTGCCCGGGGTCCTCACCGCCGAGCAGGCTGCCGCCACGGTGCGCGGGCTCCTCGGGGTGCAGCGCCCGGACGGCGCCATACCGTGGTTCCGTGGGCACCACCTCGACCCGTGGGACCACACCGAGGCGGCCATGGCGCTCGACGCGGCGGGGGAGCACGAGGCGGCGGAGCGTGCGTACGAGTGGCTGGTCAGGCACCAGAACACGGACGGTTCCTGGTACGCGGCGTACGCCGACGGGGACTTCGAGGAGGTCACCGACCGCGGCCGCGAGACGAACTTCTGCGCGTACATCGCCGTCGGCGCCTGGCACCACTACCTGGCGACCGGTGACGACACGTTCCTGGACCGTATGTGGCCGGCCGTCTACGCGGCCGTGGAGTTCGTGCTCGGGCTCCAGCAGCCCGGCGGGCAGATCGGCTGGAAGCGTGAGGACGACGGTACGGCGGTGAACGACGCGCTGCTGACCGGGAGTTCGTCGATCCACCACGCGCTGCGCTGTGCGCTCGCCATCGCCGAACAGCGGGAAGAGCCGCAGCCCGACTGGGAGTTGGCGGTCGGCGCGCTGCGGCACGCGATCCGGCTCCACCCCGAGCGGTTCCTCGACAAGGACCGCTACTCGATGGACTGGTACTACCCGGTGCTCGGCGGCGCGTTGACGGGCGCCGAGGCCAAGTCCCGTATCGAGGAGGGCTGGGACCGCTTCGTGGTCCCCCGGTTCGGCGTCCGCTGTGTGGTCCCCAATCCGTGGGTGACCGGCGGCGAATCGGCCGAACTCGCCCTCGCCCTGTGGGCGGTGGGCGAGTCCGACCGCGCCCTGGAGATCCTCCAGTCCATCCAGCACCTGCGCGACCCGAAGACCGGTCTGTACTGGACGGGCTACGTCTTCGAGGACCAGGCCATCTGGCCCGAGGAACTCACCGCCTGGACCGCGGGTTCACTCCTGCTGGCCGTCGCCGCGCTGGGCGGCGACGAGCCCACCTGCGCGGTCTTCGGCGGCGAACGCCTCCCGTGGGGCCTGGACCCCGACTGCTGCGCGTAGTGACGTTCCGGACTTTCCCGGAGGCTCAGTGGCGGTGCATACGGTTGGCGATCGCGTGGCCCACGAAGAGGTACACGACGGCCGCCAGGCCGTAGCCCGCGACGACCCGCGCCCAGGCATCGTCGAAGGTGAACAGGTCACGCGACCAGCCGGCGAGCCAGGCGGCCGCGTCATGGACGAACTGCACCAGGTCGTTGGCGCGGTTGGCGTCCAGCAGATACATCAGGATCCACAGACCGAGGATGACGGCCATCACGTCCGCGACGATCGCGATGACCGTCCCCGCCTGATTCGAGCCGTTGCGATATCGAGGGGACATACCCGGCGGGTAGCCAGCGAAGCGTGGGTGAAACCCGAACGGGTTCGCTCAAGTGGCGCAGTCGCCGGGACGGGGTGAGGCTGCCGGGAGAGCCGTGTTCTCCCGTGTCCAGGGAGAACCATGTCCCTGTGCAGGGAGAACTCTGTCCCTGATCAGGGGGAACCGTTCCCTTCCCGGAGGTCCCCGTGCCCGTACCCATACGGCGCCTGATCGTGGCGCTCACCCTGTCCTGCGCCCTGCTCGCCGGCGCCACCGCCTGTGGCAGTGACAGCGCCTCGAAGGACACCGCCGCCGTGGCCGTGGCAGCCACTCCCAGTCCCACGACCTCCGCGGAGAAGCAGAAGTTCGCCAAGACCCGCTTCGTGGCGAACGCGGGGCTCGCGGCCGGAGCCACCTACCAGTGGATCGTCAAACCGTGGAAGGCCGGCAAGTTCAAGAAGGGCGCGAAGGGGCGCACGCTCGCCCTGGTCAAGGCGGGACTCGCGGGCACGTTCGCGTACAACCGCCTCAAGGCGGCCGCGAAGAACGCCGAGGGCGACCCGACGCTCTCCAAGGCCATCGCCCCGCTCACCGCGGGCATCGAAGCGCTCAAGGGCCTGCCCTCCAAGCTGCGCAAGGGCGACGGGACCGACGCCGCCGCGAGCGCCTTCGACGACGTCATCAACAAGGTGAAGGACGCCGGCAAGAGCGCGGGCGCCGAGGTCAAGGATCAGGTGCCGTCGGCGTCGCAGCTCACCGGTGGTTGATCGGCTAGGCGTTGAGCTCGGCGAGCACCCGTAGCGTGTGCGGGTCCGGGGACAGGACCAGCAGATCGGTCACCGGGCCCTTGCGCCACAACTCCAGCCGCTCGGCGATGCGTTCGCGCGGTCCGACGAGCGAGATCTCGTCGGCGAAGGAGTCCGGGACGGCGAGGACGGCTTCCTCGCGACGCCCCTCCAGGAACAGCCGCTGGATCGTGCGTGCCTCCTCCTCGTAGCCCATGCGCGCCATCAGATCGGCGTGGAAGTTCCGCGCCGCGTGCCCCATCCCGCCGATGTAGAAGCCGAGCATCGCCTTCACGGGCAGCAGCCCTTCGGCGAGGTCGTCGCAGACGTGGGCACGGGCCATGGGCGCGACGAGGAAGCCTTCGGGCAGGTCGGTGAGCGACGCCTCGTACGCCTGGGGACGCGTCGGCGACCAGTACAACGGCAGCCAGCCGTCCGCGATCCTGGTCGTCTGCGCGATGTTCTTCGGGCCCTCGGCGCCCAGCAGGACGGGCAGTTCGGCGCGCAGGGGGTGAGTGATCGGCTTCAGCGCCTTGCCGAGGCCGGTGCCGTCGGCGCCCCGGTACGGGTGTGAGTGGAAGCGCCCGTCCAGCTCGACGGGGGCCTCGCGCCTGAGGACTTGGCGTACGACATCCACGTACTCCCTGGTCGCCGTCAGGGGCGACTTCGGGAACGGCCGCCCGTACCAGCCCTCGACGACCTGAGGACCCGAAAGGCCGAGGCCGAGCATCATGCGCCCGCCCGAGAGGTGGTCGAGGGTGAGCGCGTGCATCGCGGTGGTGGTGGGGGAGCGAGCGGCCATCTGCGCGACGGCCGTGCCGAGTTGGATCCGGGACGTCCGCGCGGCGATCCAGGTGAGCGGGGTGAAGGCGTCCGAGCCCCAGGATTCGGCGGTCCACACGGAGTGGTATCCGAGCCGTTCCGCCTCCTGGGCGAGCGGCACATGGTCCGCCGAGGGTCCGCGACCCCAGTAGCCGAGTGCGAGACCGAGCCGCATGTCCCCTCCAGGCGTCGATGTCTGACGGGCTGTCAGCTGTACGCTGGCTGGCGACTGTACGACAACGGCCCCCCACCCGGAAGGGTGAGGGGCCGTACGCACGGGCAGCGGGCGTCAGCCGCGCTGGATCCCCGAGGTGTCCTGCAGGACGCCACGACGGCCGTCCTGGGTCTGCGCGACCAGGGTGGCACCGCGCTGCTCGACGGCCAGGTACCAAGTGCCCGGCGCCAGCTCGGCGATCGGCGCCTGCGAACCGTCCTCCGCGAACAGCGGCCGCGGCACCGGCACGGCGAACCAGAACGGCGAGAAGTCCTGCGCGGCGGCGGGCTGCTGCGCCTGCGGGGCCGGCTGCTGCGGCTGGGGCTGCGAGGGACCGCCGAACGGCTGCCCCTGCTGCGGCTGGGCGCCGTAGGGCTGGCCCGGCTGCTGGGCGCCGGGGTAGCCGTAACCGCCCTGCGGCTGGGCGCCGTAGGGCTGCGGGGCGATGGGCTTGGGGGCGCCGACCAGGGCGGCGTTCAGCGCCGGGACCAGCGGGGTGGCGATCGCGGCGGCCGCCAGGACCAGGGCGGCGATCAGACCGAGGATCAGACCCGAGCCCGCGCCGACGTCCGAGGTGCCGAAGGTGTCGCTGAACGCGCCCAGCGGGTCGATGATGGACCAGAACGAGGTCCACAGGGCGAAGAGCGTCAGGGCCACCCCGAGCTGGCCGAGGTCGAGCCCTATGACCTTCCGCGGCTGCGGGAGCGCGCGGGCGACGACGATCAGGGCCGCACCGGCGATGCCACCGATGTACATGCTCATCACAAGGCCCAGGTTGTCCCAGGCATTGAGAGAGTTGCTGCCGGACGGGTCGTACGTGTTGAGGAACGACGCGATGAACAGCAATACCGCTGCTCCGATCACCACGCCGTCGCCTCGAGTGAGGGAGCGGATATTCACTTCAGGTCCTTCGTCAGTCGTCTCGTCATCGGTGGAGGCATCGCTGTCACCATGTCGCCATCAGGCCCTGGTGTGAAGCGCGGGGGTGGCCCCTCATCGTACGGACGACACTATCGCCCGTCCGACCAGGGTGTACGCCGGGTGCAACCCCCTGATCGCTACCCGCGCAGGAAACTCACGATTCCCTCAGAGATCCCACGCGCCGCCTTCTGCCGCCACGCGCCGCTGGTGAGCAACGCCGCGTCCTTGCTATCGCGCATGTTGCCGCACTCGATGAACACCTTCGGAACCGTTGACAGATTGAGACCGCCGAGATCCTTTCGGACCACGAGACCGGTGCCGTCACCTACGTAGTTGGAGGGTGCGCTGCCCGTCTCGCGGACGAACAGGCCCGCGATGCGCTCGCCCAGATCGCGGGACGGGGCGACGATCGGGCGGGTGTCGGCGGCGCCCGCGTGCACGGACGCGGGCAGGATCACATGGAAGCCGCGGTTGCCGGCCGCCGAGCCGTCCGCGTGGATCGAGACGACCGCGTCGGCGTGAGCCTTGTCACCGATCTCGGCCCGCTCGTCCACGCACGGACCCCACGAGCGGTCACCGTCCTGCGTGAACTTCACCGTGGCGCCCTGCTGTTGCAGGATCGCCCGCATCCGGCGCGCGACGTCGAGCGTGAACTGGGCTTCCGTGTAACCCGCGTTGGTCGACGTGCCCGTGGTGTCGCACTCCTTCCAGTTCGTGCCGATGTTCACCTTGCGGTTGATCTCGGCGGCGTGCTGGAAGTTGCCCGGGTTGTGCCCCGGGTCGATGACGACGACCTTGCCCTTGAGGGGGCCGGAGCCGGCGGGTTGGGACGCGGTGGGCGTCGAGGGCGAGGGCGAGGGCGCCGACGGTGACGTACTCGGCTTGCTGTCGTCCGTGGGGGAGGCGGGCGCCGAGGACGACGACTGGGGCGCCGCCTTGTCGGACCCACCCCCGTCACCGGAGTCGTCGCCCACCGCCTGCCACACCAGCCACCCGGCCAGTGCGCCCGGCACGAGCGCGGCGACGGCGACGGTGAGCGGACCGCGCCGGGAGCGGCGCGGCTGGGGCGGATCGAAGTCAGGGCCTACGTACGACACGTCAGCGACTCTAACCGCGCCCTCAGATCCCCGCTCCCGTTCGCCGCAGGACGCGCAGCGAGTCGGTCACCGAGACCTCGGTGAACGCGCCGGACTCCAGGGCCCTGAGGTAGACGCGGTACGGGGCCTGGCCGGTGAACTCGTCGGCCGGGTCGGGGAACACGTCGTGGATCACGAGGAGGCCGCCTTCGGCGACGTGCGGTGCCCAGCCCTCGTAGTCGCCGCCCGCGTGCTCGTCGGTGTGGCCGCCGTCGATGAAGACGAGACCGAGCGGCGTCTGCCAGAAGGCGGCGATCTGCGGCGAGCGGCCGACGATCGCGACCACCTGGTCCTCGAGGCCCGCCTTGTGCAGGGTGCGGCGGAAGGTGGGGAGCGTGTCCATCCGGCCGACCTCGGGGTCGACCGTGGACGGGTCGTGGTACTCCCACCCCGGCTGCTGCTCCTCGCTGCCCCGGTGGTGGTCGACCGTGATCGCCGTCACCCCGGCCTCGCGCGCGGCGTCGGCGAGCAGGATCGTGGAGCGCCCGCAGTACGTGCCGACCTCGAGGAGCGGCAGCCCGAGCCGCCCGGCCTCGACGGCGGCCTCGTACAGCGCGAGCCCCTCGCCGAGCGGCATGAACCCCTTCGCGGCCTCGAAGGCGGCGAGGATCTCCGGCTTGGGTGCCGCGGGCATGGGGGTCCTCCTGGTTGTGCGGGTCCCGGGGCGCCCCATCGTGCACCACACCCCCGCCGCGTACGCGACGGGGGTGTGACAGCAGGGGCGTCCGCTACGCCGGAACGCTCTCGCCGGGCAGCGCCAGGTCCACCTCGACCGGACGCTCGTCGCCCGCGTGCGTCGCCGAGGAGGCGAGCGGGCCGTGGCCCGTGGCCTTGGCGGCCAGGACGTACGCGCCCTCGGCGGGCACGGCCAGCGCATAGCTGCCGTCCTCGCCGGAGAGCGTCGCGCCCGCCTGGCGGCCGCGCCGGTCGATGAGGGTGACCTTGGCGCGGGCGACCGGGTCGCCGTCGGCGTTCAGGACGCGGCCGCGGAAACCGCGGAGCACCTCGTTCGCCCGCTCCAGGGCGGCGTCCTCCTCGCTGCTGGCGCGCAGCTGGGGCTTGGTCGCCTGGCGCCGGCCGGGCAGGAAGAGGGCCATCAGCAGGCCGACCGCCACCGCGCCCGTCGCGATCAGGAAGGAGACGCGGAAGCCGTGCATGGTGGGGATCGCGACGCCGCCCACGTGGTTCGCCGTGTTGGCGAGCACCATGCCGATGACGGCGCTCGACACCGACGTACCGATGGAGCGCATCAGGGTGTTCAGGCCGTTGGCCGCGCCCGTCTCCGAGGCCGGGACCGCGCCGACGATCAGCGCGGGCAGCGAGGAGTACGCGAGGCCGATGCCCGCGCCCAGGACCACCGCGATGACGAGGCTCTGCCAGGCGGCGCTCATCAGGCCGAGGCCCGCGCCGTAGCCGATGGCGATGATCAGCATGCCGAGGATCAGCGTGACCTTGGGGCCGTACTTGGCCGACAGCCGGGCGTAGACCGGCGCGGTGACCATCATCGTCAGGCCGAGCGGCGCCACGAGCAGACCCGCGGTGACCATCGGCTGGCCGAGGCCGTAGCCGGTGGCCTTGGGCAGCTGGAGCAGCTGCGGCAGGACCAGCGAGACCACGTAGAAGGAGACGCCGACCATGATCGAGGCGAGGTTGGTGAAGAGCACCGCGGGGCGGGCCGTGGTGCGCAGGTCGACCAGCGGAGCCTTCAGGCGCAGCTCCATCACGCCCCACAGGAGGAGCACGACGGCCGACGCGGCGAACAGGCCAAGCGTGGTGGCCGAGGTCCAGCCCCAGTCGCTGCCCTTGGTGATCGGCAGCAGGAAGAGGACGAGGCCCACGGAGAGGCCTATCGCGCCCAGCACGTCGAAGGTGCCCTCGGCGCGCATCGGGGACTCCGGCACGACGAGGAGGGTGAGGATGATCGAGAGGACGCCGAGGCCGGCGGCGCCGTAGAAGAGGGCGTGCCAGTTCGCGTGCTGCGCGACCAGGGCCGCGGCGGGCAGCGCGAGTCCGCCGCCGACGCCGATCGAGGAGCTCATCAGGGCCATCGCCGAGCCGAGCTTCTCGCGGGGCAGCATGTCGCGCATCAGGCCGATGCCGAGCGGGATCGCGCCCATCGCGAAGCCCTGGAGCGTACGGCCCGCGATCATCGGCATCAGGGTGCTGGTGAACGCGCTGATCAGCGCGCCGACCACCATCACGGCGAGACTGAGGATCAGCATGCGCCGCTTGCCGAAGAGGTCGCCGAGGCGCCCCATGATCGGCGTGGCCACGGCGCCCGAGAGCAGAGTCGAGGTCAGGACCCAGGTGGCGTTGCTGGGCTCGGTGCTCAGCAGCGTCGGCAGGTCCTTGATGACCGGGACGAGCAGGGTCTGCATCACCGCGACAACGATGCCCGCGAAGGCGAGCACCGGCACGGTCGCGCCGCTCGGCCTCCGCGTGGGCTGGTCGGTCGTCGTGTGCGTCATGGGGTGGGGCCTCCAGGCCGAAAGAAAGAGGGGTCGTCCGCGTGGCTGCGCGGAGAGGAAGTCGGTGATCCGTGCGGGATACGTGCAACTTGAACCCGGTGTGCCCGGGCAACTATTCCGATGCTTCGGCGTACTAACGAATTCTTGACCCTTCCATGGGGATCTGACCTACCGTCAGAATGAAACGTGTTCTAGTCTGGCGCGCACCTTGGGCCTTGGGGAGGCGCGCATGGGCATCGGGACCACACCGGAACAGCGGGAACTGGCCGAGGCTGTACGCGGCTGGATCGCGCGCGCCATGCCACCCGAGGAGGTCCGCAAACTGCTCGACGCGCCGGGCGGCGGCAGACCGTCGTACTGGGACGGACTCGCCGCACAGGGACTGCTCGCCGTTCACCTTCCGGAGGCGCACGGCGGTGGCGGCGGCGACCTCGTCGACCTCGCCGTCGTCGTGGAGGAGGCCGCGCGGGCCGCGTTACCGGGGCCGTACCTCGCGAGCGCGCTGGCATCGATGGTCCTGGAGGGAGCTCCGGGGTCGGCGGAGTCGGACGATCTCGTACGGGCGCTGGAGTGCGGGGAGCGCGTCGGGGCCGTGGCGTTCGACGCGGGGACCCTGACCGCTGTCGAGGCGGGCGGTGAATACGTGCTCGACGGGATCGCGCCGCCCGTACTGTCGGGCGCCGACGCGGACCTGCTGATCCTGGCCGCGGGCTCGGCCGGAGGCACCATGTGGCTGGCCGTGGACGCCGCCGAACTCTTCGTACGGCCCCACGAGAGCGCCGATCCGACCCGGGCGACCGCCGAGATCCGGGCGCAGGGGGTGCGGGTCCCCGCAGACCGCGTCCTCGCCATCGACTCGGACCTGGTCCGCGACCTCGCCGCCGTCCTCCTCGCCGCGGACGCCTGCGGCACCGCCGCGTGGGCAGTGGAGACCGCCGCCGAGTACGCCAAGGTCCGCGAACAGTTCGGCCGCCCCATCGGCCGCTTCCAGGGCGTGAAACACCTGTGCGCCGACATGCTCGTACGGCTCGAACAGGCGCGGGCGCTCACATGGGACGCGGCGCGGGCGGCTCAAGAGCCGGATGAGGTGCGGGAGGGGGCGGCTCAAGAGCGGGATGAGGTGCGGGAGCGGGCGGCTCAAGGGCCGGATGAGGTGCGGGAGCGGGCCGCCCAAGCGCCGGATGATGTACGTGGGTTGGTGTCCGCGCTCGCGGCCGGTGCCGCGCTCGACGCCGCGTACTCCTGCGCCAAGGACTGCATCCAGATCCTCGGCGGGATCGGTTTCACCTGGGAGCACGACGCCCATCTGTATCTGCGCCGGGCGCTGATGGCACGGCAGTTGTTCGGGGCCGGAGACGTACACCTGCGGCGGGCCGCCCGGCTCGCACGGGACGGCGTACGGCGGGAACTGCGTCTGGAGCTGCCGGAGGAGGCGTCCGCCTACCGGGTGAAGGCCCGCGAGGTGATCGGCGGCGCACGCGGGCTCGATCCCGCGGTCGTACGCCGGCTGCTGGCACCCACCGGGTACGCCGCCCCGCATCTGCCCCCGCCGTACGGACTCGGCGCCGGGCCCGTCCAACAGCTCGCCATACAGCAGGAGTTGGCGGCGGCGGACGTACGGATCAGTGATCTGGGGATCGCCACCTGGGTCGTACCGTCCCTCATCGCGTACGGCACCGACCGGCAGCAGGAGCGCTACCTGCTGCCCACCCTGCGCGGTGACTTGCTCTGGTGCCAGCTCTTCTCGGAGCCGGGCGCCGGGTCCGACCTCGCCTCGCTGCGCACCCGGGCCGAGCGGACCGCCGACGGGCGGTGGCGGGTCAACGGGCAGAAGGTGTGGACGAGCGCGGCACAGTGGGCCGACTACGGCATCCTCCTGGCGCGGACGGATCCGGCGGCGCCCAAGCACAAGGGGCTCACCTACTTCGTCGTCGACATGAAGAACACGGACGGCGTCGACATCCGCCCTCTGAAGGAGATCACCGGGGACTCCCTCTTCAACGAGGTCTACTTCGACGACGTGCTGCTGCCGGCGGACGCGGTCGTCGGCGAGGTCGACGACGGCTGGCGCGTCGCCCGCAACACGCTCGGCAACGAACGCGTCCACATGGCAGACCAGTTGACGTTCGACACGGGCCTCGAGGCCCTGATCGCGCAGGCGGCTCCTGCGGACGAGACGCGGTTGGGCGCCCTGCTCGCCGAGGCGCACGCGCTGGCCTGCATCGGGCTGCGGACGACCCTGCGGCAGGTGTCCGGAGTGGATCCGGGCGCGGGCGCCTCCGTACGGAAGCTGGTGCAGACCGCGCACCAGCAGAAGGTCGCCGAGCTGGGGCTCGAACTCCTCGGCCCCGCAGGCGCGTTGCGCGAGGGCGTCGGCGAGCGTGCGCTGCACGGCTTCCTGCTCTCCCGCTGCCTGACCATCGCGGGCGGCACCACCCAGGTCCAGCTCAATGTCGTCGCCGAGCGCATCCTCGGCCTGCCCAGGGACTGAAGGGAAGTCATGAAGACGTACGTCGTCGGGGTCGGTATGACGAAGTTCGAGAAGCCCGAGACCCGGGAGTGGCAGTACTGGGACATGGCCAAGGAGGCAGGCACCAACGCCCTTGCCGACGCCGGGATTTCGTACGCCGATGTGGAGCAGGTGCCCGTCGGCTACTGCTTCCAGGCCTCGACCGCCGGGCAGCGCGCCGCCTACGAACTGGGCCTGACCGGCGTGCCCGTCTACAACGTCAACAACAACTGCGCGACCGGATCGAGTGCGTTGATGCTGGCGCGGCAGTTCGTCGAGGGTGGCGCCGCCGACTGCGTACTGGCGCTGGGGTTCGAGAAGATGAAGCGGGGAGCGCTCGGGGGCGGGGCGGACGGCGGGGACTTCAAGACGTCCCCCGTGGCCAGGCACTACGGGATCATGGCGGCCCGGCACGGCTTCGAGATGTCCCCGCCCACCGCGCAGATCTTCGGCGACGCGGCGCGAGAGCACATGGAGAAGTACGGGACGACGGAGGCGCAGTTGGCCGCCGTCGGCGCCAAGAACCACCGGCACTCGGCGCACAACCCGTACGCCCAGTTCCAGGACGTCTACTCCGTCGACGAGATCCTCGCCGCCCGGACCGTGCACCGCCCGCTCACCAAGCTCCAGTGCTCGCCGACCTCGGACGGAGCGGCGGCGGCCGTCGTCGTCTCCGAACGGTTCGTCGAGCGGCACGAGTTGGCGGACAAGGCCGTCGAGATCGTCGCCCAGGCGATGACCACCGACACCGAGGAGTCCTTCGCCTCCGGCTCGTGCATCGACGTCGTCGGCCGGCCGATGTCGCGGGAGGCCGCCCGCCAGGTCTACGAGCGGTCCGGACTCGGCATCGAGGACGTGCACGTCGTAGAACTCCACGACTGCTTCTCGATCAACGAACTGCTGACCTACGAGGCGCTCGGCATGTGCGCGGAAGGCGAGTCCGGCAAGCTCGTCGAGTCCGGCGCCACCACGTACGGCGGACGCTGGGTCGTGAACCCGTCGGGCGGCCTGATCTCCAAGGGACATCCCCTGGGGGCGACGGGTATCGCGCAGGTGGCGGAGCTGACCTGGCAGCTCCGGGGCGAGGCGGGGGCCCGACAGGTCCCCGGCGCGCGCGTCGGGCTCGCCCACAACATCGGGCTGGGCGGGGCGGCGGTGGTGACGCTGCTGAGGGCGGGTGGCCTTTAGTCGCGCGGTGATCTTCAGCTGATCCAGCCCGTCCGGCGTTTGAGGACGAGGCCGTTGAGGCCGAAGGGGGGTCTGGGGGCGCAGCCCCCAGGTACGGGACGGGCAGGGGCGGAGGGGGCGAAAACCGCTTCTGTCCGGCACCGCCCCCGGACCTAGGCCGAAATCCCGATGCAAGGACCGTAACCCGGTTGAGAGCATGACACCCATGCTCCGAGCCGCCGAAGACGACACCCGCATACCCGGACGCACCGCACCACCTACGTGGGTGGTGGTCGCACTCGCCTGCGCAGGCCAGTTCCTCGTCGTACTGGACGTGTCCGTGGTCAACGTCGCGCTGCCGTCCATGCGCACCGACCTCGCACTGAGCGCACCGGGACTCCAGTGGGTGGTGAACGCGTACTCGATCGCCTTCGCCGGATTCATGCTGCTCGGCGGCCGAGCCGGCGATCTGTACGGCCGCAAGCGGATGTTCCTGGTGGGGCTCGCCCTGTTCACGCTGGCCTCGCTGGGGGGTGGTCTCGCGCAGGAGGGCTGGGAGCTCCTGGTCGCGCGTGCCGTCCAGGGACTGGGGGCCGCCGTACTCGCCCCCTCGACGCTGACGATCCTCACCTCGGCCGTCCCGGAGGGCGCCGCACGCGCGCGGGCCATCGCGACATGGACCGCTGTCGGCGCCGGGGGCGGCGCGGCCGGCGGCCTGGTCGGCGGGCTGCTGGTCGACGGCCTGTCGTGGCGGTGGGTGCTGCTCATCAACGTGCCCATCGGCGCGGTGGTGCTGGCCGGGTCCGCCCGCCGGCTGGTGGAGAGCCGCGCCGGAGACGGCCGCCGCCTCGACCTGCCGGGCGCGCTGCTGGTGACGGCGGGGCTCGCGACACTGGCGTACGGGATCGTGCAGACGGAGGTGGAGGGGTGGACGGCGGCGACGACATTGGTGCCGCTGTGCGCCGGGCTCGCGCTCATCGTCCTGTTCCTCCTCGTCGAAGCACGGACGCAAACCCCTCTGATGCCGTTGAAACTGCTGCGCCTGCGGGCGGTGTCGTCGGCGAACGCGGCCATGTTCATCTGCGGCTCCGCGATGTTCTGCATGTGGTTCTTCATGACGCTGTACGCGCAGAACGTGCTCGGCTACTCGCCGTTGGGCGCAGGGCTCGCCCTGGTGCCGAGTTCGCTCGCGGTGGTCCTCGGCTCGAAGCTGGCGCCGCGCTTCATGCCGGTGGTCGGGGCGCGCAATGTGGCGGCCCTGGGCACACTGGTGGCCGCGGCGGGCTTCGGCTGGCAGTCGACGATGACGGCGGACGGCTCGTACCTGACGGCGATCATGTTCCCGGGGATCCTGATGATGGCGGGCGCGGGCCTGGCCGCGACACCGCTCGCCGCGCTCGCGACCTCGGGCGCGGCACCAAGGGACGCCGGGCTGGTGTCCGGGCTGGTCAACACCTCGCGCACGATGGGCGGTTCGCTGGGGCTGGCGATCATGTCCACGATCGCCGCGGCCCGTACGGGAGACAGCGTGTCGGGGGAGGCCCTGACGGCCGGGTACGCGCTGGCGTTCCGGACGAGCGGGATCCTGCTGCTGGGCGGGACGGTGCTGATGCTGGCGTGGCTGCCGAGAACGACTTCCGGGATTTCCCGGGGCTGAGGCAACGAAGGATTCCTGGGCCGAGGCAACGAAGAGATTCCTGGGCCGAGGCAACGAAAGATTTCGGGAGCGAGGCAACGAAATCCGATCCTCGTGGACTCCTTTAGACATCTAGGAGGTGCCCATGGGGGATCGGAAGCAGGCTCGGGATGAGGAGTTCCAGAGCTTTGTCATCGGCCGCTGGCCGCGGTTGATGCGTACGGCATTTCTCCTTACGGGGGAGCAGCACGCGGCGGAGGACCTGGTCCAGTCGACGCTGGAGCAGGTGTACGTGGCCTGGCGCAGGGTGGGCGCGGCCGACGACCCGGAGGCGTATGTACGGCGCGTGATGATCAACGCGCATGCCCGCAAACACCGCAGAAAACTCAAGGAGTTCCTCGCTCCGAAGGACGACTCGGGCCTCACGCACGAGCTGCCCGACAGCGGTGACCGGATCGCCCAGGCCGACGACCGCAGCGCGCTGCTGAAGGCGCTCTCCCAACTGCCCGCGCGACAGCGCGAAGCGGTGGTCCTTCGCTACTGGGAGGACCTGAGCGAAAGCCAGGCGGCGGAGGCGATGGGCTGCTCGGTGGGCGCGGTGAAGAGCAACGCGGCCAAGGGGATCGCGAAGCTGCGCGCCATACCGGGGCTGGCCGACATGGTGACGCACGGAGGGCGGAAGTGATGAGCGCGGACCGGGAGACGAACTACGACATGGCGACACACAGGGACATCGCCCTCCTGCTGGCCGAGGCCGCGGACGAGGTCGAGATCGGTATAGCCCCCTACCAGGCGGTGGTCCGCGGCGGCCGGCGCCGCAAGGCCCGCCGCTGGACGATCGCGGCCGCCGCGGCACTGGTGATCGCCGGCTCGACGGGGACGCTTGCGCTGGCCGGGGTGACGGGAGGTGACGGCCACAAGGTCGCGCCGGTGGCGACACAGCCGCCGACGCCGGAGCAACGGCATGTGTACGAGCCGCAGCGGAGCAACGTGGGCCGCGGCACCGACCACGGCAAGAAGTGGCAGGTCACCATCGACGTCTGGGGAGCGCCGAAGAACGAGGCGGAGGCCCAGTACCAACGGAGCAGGATGAGCGAGTACGGGGTCTCGCCGGCGGGTACGCGCGTCGCCTCGGACCTCATCGGCAAGGGCTGGGTCTTCGTGCACCTGCTCGTGGGAGACGGCCCGGCGACGACGGTGGTGCAGGGACCGGTCGAGAAGGGCGACGACCTCTCGGGCACGGACATCCTGGCCTACTCGATGCCCTTGGACGACTCCGGCAAGGCGGGGGTGTGGGACCGCCTGGTGATCGGCAAGGTCGCCCCGACGGCTCAGCGCGTCACCTGCACCTGGGACGACGGCACCACGACCAAGGTGTTCAGGGCAGCTCCGGGCACCGGCCTCACCTCGGACGTCGAGGACCTGATCCGCCCGGTGGACGGCTCCCAGCCCGACTGGTTCGTCTGCCTGGGAGCGGACGGCAAGAGCTACAAGTCGGCGACGGTGACGATGCCGAAGCAGCCGAAGTAGGAGTCCGGCGGGGTGGCCTAGGCGTCTGCCGGGTGTCCGACGGGTGCCGGTTACAGCCACCCCTGCTGGCGGGCCTCCCGCATCGCCTCCATGCGGTTGCGGGTGCCCGTCTTGCCGATGGCGGAGGAGAGGTAGTTGCGGACGGTCGACTCGGAGAGGTGGAGCTTGTCGGCGATGTCGGCGACGGTGGCGCCGTCCACGGAGGCCTTCAGTACGTCGCACTCGCGGGCGGTGAGCGGATTGGGCCCGGCGCTCAGCGCCGCCGCGGCGAGCGCCGGGTCGATGACCGTCTCCCCGGTCAGCACCCGCCGGATCGCCTCGGCCAGATCCTCCACGGGCCCGTCCTTGACGAGGAACCCCGCGGCGCCCGCCTCCATGGCCCGCCGCAGATACCCGGGCCGCCCGAAGGTGGTGAGGATCAGCACCCGGCAGTCGGGCGCCTGTTCGCGCAGTTCGGCGGCGGCGTCCAGCCCGCTCATCCCGGGCAGCTCGATGTCCAGCAGCGCCACATCCGGCCGATGCGTCAACGCCGCGTCCACGATCGCGTCCCCCGCGGCCACCTGCGCGACCACCTCGATGTCCGCCTCCAGGCCGAGCAGCAGAGCGAGCGCGCCCCGCATCATTCCCTGATCCTCGGCAAGCAGGACACGAATGGACTTGGCGGGCCGGTGGTCCTGGGGCATCTCGTTCACGGGGCAAGGGTAGGGCGCGGGGGCCAATGCGGGTGCGGTGCGTCGGCGGGAGCCGAGTCCCGCCCACCTGCGGACCGGGCCGGTGCCTGCGGAAGCTCTCCGCGTTCCGCATCTCCGACGACCCGGACTCCGAACTGGGCGGCAAGGTCCTGGCGCTGCACGCGCGGAAGGCCGAGGTGTACCCGCAGTGGGGCCGCCTCCTCGACGAGATCCCGGCGCCAAGGTGACGTTCGGCGATGAGGGACCGCCCGGCCCGCCTCCGCGGTGGTCCTAGGCCGGCGCCCCGGCCAAGTCGGCCGAATCCACCGCCGCGACCAGGGACCGCCCGGCCCGCCTCGGCGGTGGTCCTAGGCCGGCGCCTCCGCCAAGTCGGCCGCATCAACCGCATCCACCGGAAGTTCGGCCCTCACCCGGAACCCCCCGCGTGAAGCCGGCCCCGCCTCCAGTGAGCCGCCTGCCGTGGCCAGGCGTTCGGTGAGGCCCTTGAGGCCGGTGCCGCCGATGCCCTCCACGGGTTCGGCGGTGGAGGTGCCGGCGCCGTTGTCGGTGATGGTCAGGCGGACGCGGTCGGGGGTGCCGTCGAGGGTGATGTCGCAGCGGGTCGCGGCGCTGTGGCGTAGGACGTTGGTGACGGCCTCGCGGAGCACCCAGCCCAGCAGGGCCTCGGTCTGGGGGACGAGGGGCGGGCCGGACTGCTTTACGACGGGCTCGACGCCGGTCGCGGACAGTGCCGAACGGGCGCGGTCCAGTTCCGTGGCGAGGCTGCCCTCGCGGTAGCCGGTGACCGCCTCGCGGATCTCCGTGAGGGCCTGGCGGCCGACCGACTCGATGTCCGTGACCTGGACGAGGGCCGCGTCCAGGTCGCGGTGGGCCAGCCTGCGGGCCGCCTCCGACTTCACCACGATCACGGAGAGCGTGTGGCCCAGCAGGTCGTGCAGGTCCCGGGAGAATCGCATGCGTTCCTTCTCGACGGCGCGACGGGCCAACTCCTCGCGGGCGGCGCGCAGTTCGCGGACGGCCTCGGCAAGGGAGAGGATCGCGGCCGTCACCATCGTGGACAGGAACGTGCCGTACGCGACGTTCACCGCGTCCCAGCCCGCCCGGAAGTAGGAGACCACCGCCGCGAGCGCGGTCAGGCCGAGGCCGATCTGACCGAGCCACGGGCCCCGAAGGACGGCCCCGGTGGCGAGTCCCAGCAGCGGGAAGAAGTACAGCCAGCTGCCGCCGTACCCGATGGCCAGCCCGCAGGTGAGCAGGCCCATCAGGACGAGCGCCGCCCGCGTGGAGCGGGACTCGCGCGTCTCCTTCACGAAGGCCCGGAAGGTCACGTAGATGTAGAGGGAGTTGAAGGCGAGCAGGCCGATGCCGCCGATCCAGGGCTGTGGGGTCTTGCCCTGGAAGAGGTTGGAGAAGGCGCCCATGCCCATGAGCAGCCAGGGCAGCAGGGCGAAGCCGGTGGGCGGCGGACCCGGAGTGTCGGGCATCTTCCCGCCGCTCTTGCGGGCGGCCCGCTGCTCGGCCTTGAAGCGCTCCATGTCGGCCCTCCAGCGCGCACGCTCCGCCCGCCACTCCCGCACCTGGCAGGTCACCCCTCGCATCCAGGACATGTCCCGCTCCCCCCGGGCTCAGACGGTCCGCGCGGACCGACGGTACGAGAACACAGCGTACGAACCGAAGGCCAGCAGCCAGGCCGTCAGCACCCCCACCGCACCGAGGCCCGGAGCGTGGCCGTCCGCGACCGCCACGCCGAGCTGTGCGAAGCGGTTCGTGGGGGTGTACTCCGACAGGGAGCGCAGCCAGCCGGGGAACAGGGCGAGCGGGAACCACAGCCCGCCGATCACCGAGAGCCCCAGGTTGCACACCATGTTGGCGACACCCGTCGTCTGCGCGGTCAGCCGATAGCCGTTGCCGAGGCCGAGCAGCGTGAAGGGTATCGAGCCGAGCCACAGCAGCACCGCGATCGCCGCCCACTGCCAGACGTCCAGCCGAACGCCGTTGACCAGACCACCCGCCGCCAGCACCGCGGCGATCGCGGGCAGCACGGTCACCGAGCCGGTCAGCGCCCGTCCCAGCACCACTTCGCGCGGCGTCATCGGGGTCACCCGCAGCTGCCTCAGCCAGCCGATCACCTTGTCCTCGGCGACCCCGCCGCCGGTGTTCAGCGCCGAGCCCACCGCTCCGTACGCGGCCATGCCGACCATCGAGGCGGTCTTCCAGCTGCCGTCGTCGCCGCCACCGAGGTTGGTGAAGAGGAGGTACATCATCACCGGCATCGCGATGCCGCCGATCACGAAGCCGGTGTCGCGCAGCGTCCGGCGCACTTCGAGCCGCAGATAGTCCAGCATCACACCGTCTCCGAAATACCCGAGCGGGCACCAGGAAGAGCGCCCGGAACAACACGTGAAGGAACACCCGGGACAACACCCGAAGTGAGCGCCATGAACGCCTCGTCCAGTGATGCGGGGACGACCTCCAGGCCGCGTATCGCCCCCCGTTCGGCCAGCGCGATCACCGTCGCGTCCGAGTCGTCCGTCCGCAGCCGGGCCCGCTCCCCGCGCACCTCCACGGAGACCACGCCGGGCAGCAGGGCCAGCCCCTGGGTGTCACGCCCCGCCAGGTCGAAGGAGACCAGATTGCCGCCCACCGACCGCTTCAGCTGCTCCCCGGTGCCGTCGGCGACGATCCGGCCGTGGTCGATGACGACGATCCGGTCGGCGTGCGCGTCGGCCTCCTCCAGATAGTGCGTGGAGAACAGGACCGTGTGGCCGCGTCTGGCATACGCCCGCATCGACTCCCAGAAGGCGTGCCGCGCCTCCACGTCCAGCGCGGCCGTCGGCTCGTCGAGCACGATCAGCGCGGGGTTCCCGGCCAGCGCCACCGCGAACCGCACCCGCTGCGCCTGCCCGCCGGAGAGCCGGTCGACGCGCCGCCCGGCCAGCTCCGCGATGCCCGCGAGCTCCAGCGCGTCGGCCACGGGAAGCGGCGCCGGGTAGCGCCCGGCGACGAAGGAGACCAGCTCCTGGACGGTGACGCGCGGCACCGGTCGCGTCTCCTGCAGCATCGCGCCGACTTGGCCGGCGCGCACCGCCTCCTCCGGGCGGCCGCCGAAGAGCGTGACCGAGCCCTCGTCCGGCTCGTTCAGACCGAGCAGCAGCGAGATCGTCGTCGACTTCCCGGCCCCGTTGCGCCCCAGCAGCGCGACCGTCTCGCCGCGCGCTATCTCCAGGTCCACCCCGGCCACGGCGCGTACGTCCCCGAAGCTCTTGACCGCCCCCGTGAAGGACACGGCGGACGGTGTCCCAGTCGTCTGTGTCATGGGTACGACGCTATGAGCCGGGCGCCGCGCCCGGCAGATGCACATGTCAGCAATCGACCGGGACAAATGTCACGGCCGACGGATCTGACATGGTGTCAGTAGTCTTCACAAGTCCCGGACGCTGGGCTATACAGGGGGGCGCCGGACTGGAACGCGTTCTAGAACGGGCGGGTTCCGCGGCCCAGTGTCGACCTCGGTGCGGCCGACGGTGCGGACGGCCGCACCGAGGTCTCAGGCCCTAGTGATCAGGAGCCCCATGCCCATTGACGCCGCCAAGGCCGTCGCCGCCGAGCCCCGGACCGCGGAGATCTCCTGGAACTCCAAGGACGTCCAGCTCTACCACCTGGGCCTGGGCGCGGGCGTCCCCGCGACCGACCCCGACGAGCTGCGCTACACCCTCGAATCCCGGCTGCACGTCCTGCCCAGCTTCGCCACCGTCGCGGGCTCCGGCTCACCCGGCGTGATCAGCGGCCTGTCCATGCCCGGCGTCGAGGTCGACCTGGCTCGCGTGCTGCACGGCGGCCAGACCATCCGGCTGCACCGCCCCATCCCGGTCGGGGGCACGGCGCTCGCCACCGGGCGCATCGCGGCCGTCTACGACAAGGGCAAGGCCGCGATCCTCGTCATGCGCACCGAAGTCGCCGACGCCGACGGCCCGCTCTGGACCAACGACGCCCAGATCTTCGTACGAGGAGAAGGCGGGTGGGGAGGAGACAGGGGACCGTCCACGCGCCTCGAACCACCGACGGGCGAGCCCGACAGGACCGTCGAGCGCCCGATCCGCGAGGACCAGGCCCTGCTCTACCGGCTCTCCGGCGACTGGAACCCGCTGCACGCCGACCCCGAGTTCGCCAAGCTCGCCGGATTCGACCGGCCGATCCTGCACGGGCTGTGCACGTACGGCATGACGCTCAAGGCGGTCGTCGACACACTGCTCGGCGGCGACGTGACCCGCGTCCGCTCGTACACCACACGCTTCGCCGGTGTCGTCTTCCCCGGCGAGACCCTGCGCATCCGGATGTGGCGGCGGGAGGGCGGGGTCCAGGTGGCGGTGAGCGCGGTGGAGCGGGACGACGCGCCGGTGCTGGCCGACACCATCGTCGAACACTCGTGAGCCCAGCCCATTTCTGAGGGGAGCCGCACCATGCGCGCAGCCGTACAGCACGAGATAGGCCAGGACAAACTCGAAGTACTCGACGACGTCGAGGCGGTGGGCTTCGGGCCCGGCAAGGTGAGGATCCGGGTACGGGCCACCGGGCTGTGCCACTCGGACCTGTCCGCGATGAACGGCGTACTGCCGCAGCCCGCGCCGTTCGTGCCCGGGCACGAGGGTGCCGGCGAGATCACCGAAGTCGGTGACGGAGTGAGCCACTTGAAGTCCGGCGACCGGGTCGTCGTCTGCTGGCTTCCGGCCTGCGGCGTCTGTCCCGCCTGCAAGCGCGGCCAGACCGAACTGTGCCTGGCCGGGTTCATGAACGCGGGCACGCCCAACTTCAAGCGCCCCGGCGGCGATGTATTCGGCTTCGCGGGCACCGGCACCTTCACCGAGGAGGTCGTCGTCGACGCGGGCTGCGCGGTCCCTATCCCCGACGACGTGCCCTTCGACATCGCGGCCCTCATCGGCTGCGGCGTCACCACCGGACTCGGCGCCGCCCTCAACACCGCTGACGTGGAGGCCGGTTCGTCGGTCGCCGTCATCGGCTGCGGCGGCGTCGGCATCTCCGCGATCCAGGGCGCCCGGCTCAAGGGCGCCGCCGAGATCGTCGCCGTCGACCCGGTCGCCTCGCGCCGCGAGGCCGCGCTCAGGTTCGGTGCGACGAAGGCGATCTCACCGGACGAACTCGCCGACGCCAAGCAGTCGGTGACCGGCGGCGAGGGCTTCGACTACGTCTTCGAGGTCGTCGGCAAGTCCGCCACCGCCCGCACCGCCTACGACCACACCCGCCGCGGCGGCACGCTCGTCGTCGTCGGCGCGGGCGCCATGGACGACTTCCTCCAGCTCAACATGTTCGAGCTGTTCTTCGACGAGAAGCGGATCCTGCCCTCGATGTACGGCGGAGGGGACGTCCTGCGGTCCTACGAGCGGACCGTCGCCCTGTGGCGCGCGGGCCGTATCGACCTGGAGGGCCTGATCACCCACCGGGTGCCGCTCGCCGAGATCAACGAGGCCCTCGACCAGATGCGTACGGGCACCGCCCTGCGTACGTGCATCGAGATCTGATCCCCACACATCCTCAGGACCTAAGGACCTTGATGTCACAGCCACTTGAAGGGCTGACCGCGATCGTCACCGGCGCGGGGCGCGGGCTCGGACGGGCCGAGGCGCTGGAACTCGGCCGTCTGGGCGCGGCCGTCGTCGTCAACGACTACGGGCAGCCCGGGCGGGACGGCTCCGGGGAGGCCTCGGCCACGCCGGCCGAGGAGGTCGCCGCCGAGATCCGCGCGGCGGGCGGCCGAGCCGCCGCCCACACCGGCGACGTCGCCGACCACGAACACGCCCGCGCACTGGTCGAGTTGGCGGTCACCGAATTCGGGAAGCTCGACATCCTGGTCAACAACGCGGGCATCCTGCGCGACCGGATGGTCTTCTCGATGACCGAGGACGAGTGGGACTCGGTCATCAGGGTGCACCTCAAAGGCCACTTCAACACGACCCACTTCGCGTCCGTGCACTGGCGGGCACGCTCCAAGGCGGTCGACGGGCCCGTGTACGGGCGGATCGTGAACACCTCGTCGGAGGCGTTCCTCGCCGGTTCGGCGGGACAGCCCAACTATGCCGCCGCGAAAGGCGGAATCGTCGGGTTGACCACCTCGACCGCGCTGGCGCTCGCGAAGTACGGCGTGACGGCGAACGTCATCTGCCCGCGCGCCCGGACTCGTATGACCGAGGACGTGTTCGCGGGCTTCGCCGAGCCCGACGAAGGACTGGATCCGCTCGCGCCCGAGCATGTCGCCCCGCTCGTCGGCTACTTGGCCTCACCCGCCGCCGCCCACATCAACGGCCAGCTGCTCGTCGTGCACGGCGGCATGGTCGCGATCGTCGAACGCCCGCGGGTGGCCGCCAAGTTCGACACCAAGCAGGACGTCTTCACGTACGACGAGCTGGACGCGCTGCTCACTGCGCACTACGCGGACCGCCCGAAGGGCGAGACGTTCGCGGCGGTGGAGGTGCTGGGGCTCAAGCACGAATAGCTCACACGAACAGCACTCTCGCACAGCTCTCACGAATAGCTCTCTCGAACAGCTCACGGAAGCTTTCGGACGGACGGCTACTGCTCCTCCGGGCTCAGCAGCCGCCCGTCCGTCGACAGGGACGGGTGCGCCAGCTGCGGCAGATAGTGCCGGAAGAACAACTCGGCGACCAGCTCGCGGCGGCTGCGCACCCCCACCTTGTCGAAGATCTGCTTGAGATGGTCCTGCACCGTGTACGCGGACACACCGAGATGCTGGGCGATCTCGCTGGTCGAGCGGCCGAGCAGCAGGTGCTGGGCGATCTGCCGGGCGCGCGGCGACAGCCCGTACACGTCGAGGACCAGCGCGGTCAGTTCGGCGGGGTCGGTGGGGCCGACGGAGATCACGGTGGTGGTCTCGCCGCTCTGGTCGACGGGCCAGGCCCGCAGCGAGATCCAGCGGCCCGCGCTCGTGGGCGCCCGTACGTGTGCCCCGGCGCCGGCCGCTTCGCCGCGGGCCTGCACGGCCAGCGCGCGCAGCAGATACGGGGCTGTCCCGCCGCGGCCGGGCGCGTGCTGCTCCTGCAGCTGGTCGATCCAGTGGTGTGCCGTCGGCGACATCGACCGCACTCCGAGGTCGCCGTCGAGCACCACCCAGCCCGGCGCGTCCGGCAGCGGCCCGCAGTCCACGCCGGACAGCAACAGCGAGCGGCGCAGCGCGGCACAGGCGGGCACGCTCAGGGCCTCGGCGACGGCCAGGTCGGCGGAGGAGAAGGGGCGCGTGTGCGCGTCCCGGCACAGCACGAGCAGGCCCCAGGTGCGCCGGCCGTCCCGGAGCAGGACCCGTAACTCGTCGGTGAGGTCGAGAGGTCGGAGGATCTCCCGGTAGTACTTGCTGTCGTCGAGCCGACCGTGTGTCGACCGGCTGAGCAGGCTCACCTTGCCCGGACGCCGGGCCAGCGCCCGCAGGTTGTCGACGTCGTCCTGTTCCACGTGCTCGATCTCGAAGAGGCGGCGCATGCTCGACTCCGGGAAACCGGACTCGTGCTGGCCGCCGGTGTCCAGCAGTGTCGAGGGGTCCAGGACCACTCCGCACCAGATGTCCGCCGGTACGGCGTCCAGCAGGACGCGGGTGGTGTGGTCGAGTACGGCGAGGGCGCTGAGCTCGCCGCGCAGGCCGCGTTCGAGGCGGGCGGTGGTCTCGGACAGGATCATCGGCGCGTCCCCGGAATATCGGCCCGTCATATCCCAGGAATCTGGGATACCCCCGCGGATGTCAGCTCCGTACCGTGGGTCTCGATTGTGGGGGTCGGTTCCCGCCCGGACAAGGGGGACTCACCCCGACAACGGGGGACTTGGACGTCGCCCACGCGTGGGGCCCGGGGGAGCCCCGCATGCAGCGGCCCCGCTCGCCATGGCGCGAGCGGGGCCGTGTGCCGGGTTCGGCGTGCCGTCAGGCGGCGTTGTCCTGGTCGGACGGCTTGCGGTGGCGGCCCTGCGGGGTCGCCGCGTCGTCGTGGCCGGAGATCGGGCCGCGGTGCCTTCCGTGGCCTTCGGCCTGGGCCGTGGCCTCGTGGGAGTCGGTGCCCCGTGCTTCCATCGTGCTGGTGTCGCTCATTTAAGTGTTCACCCCGTATGCAAGATCCTACTTTTACAGCCGGGGGATTCTAACTGGCGGTCATGGCGGGGGTGTCGGTGGGTGAGCTTTCTTCGCCCCCTCCGCCCCTGCCCGTCCCGTACCTGGGGGCTGCGCCCCCAGACCCCCCTTCGGCCTTGACGGCCTCGTCCTCGAACGCCGGACGGGCTGAGAAATGCCGGCCGGGGTGGAGAGTGGCGCCCGGGGTGGGCGTGATGTGGCCCGGGGTGGGAGTGGTGTGGCCTGGGGTGGGAGTGGTGTGGCCTGGGGCGGGCGCGATGTGGCCCGGGGTGGGTGTGGTGCGGCTCGCGGCCTCGTCCTCGAATGCCGGGCGGGCCGAGGGTGCCTGGGCGGGCTGGTTCAGTTGCGGCCCCTGGTTGTTCAACTGCACCCCCCGACCGCGCAGTTGCAAGCCCCGGCCGTTCAACCGCACCACCCGTCCCTCCAGAGGTGCCTGTTGGAGAGGGACCGGGCGGGCTGGTGGTCGTAGTTCGGGGCCCTGGCCGGCGTCCCGGTCAGGGCCCCCTTCCCCCGCCCCTGCCCCCATGGGCGCTCCCACCCGGGCCACCCCGCACGGCACCGCCCCCGTCGCGTACGGCAGTTGGAGCACCCCCTCTCTGGTCCACAGGCCGGTGCCCGCCAACCAGCCCTCGGGGGCCGGGAGATGGTGGACCTGGCGTTCGGCGGGGCGCCAGATGCCGAGCCAGGTACCCGCCGGGCCGTCGATGCGCAGGGCGACCGCGCAGGTCTCGGGGGTGAGCATCTGGCCGGGCTGGATCGCGAAGGGTGTCACCGCGCAGTCGGTCAGGCGCAGGCACTCCGGGAAGCGGACGGGCAGGGTGCTGCCGACGACGCCCCAGCCGAGGCGGTCGTGGCCCGGGGACGGGGCGTCGGAGCGGATGAGGAGGAGGCCGCTGTCGGCGTCCGCGAGGAGCAGTCGGTCGTTGCTGTGCTCCGCGATCTGGAGGAACGGGAACATCTCGCCGCCGCGCTCCAGGTCGACGACCACCGTCTTGGTGCGGCCGTCCCGGCAGCGGTCCAGCGCGAGCAGGCGGCCGGTGCCGTCCAGCCACACCCCGCCCGAGCAGTGGCCCGGCACCTCTGCCAGGTGCTCGGGTCCGAACGCGCCGCCCGCCACCAGCCACACCGCGGTGGAGCCCCGGCCCACGGCGAGGGCGTACGCCCGCTGCCCGCCGGGCGCGGGCGGCAGCAGCCGCAGCCGGGTGCCCTCGTCGGGGCACTCCACCGCGCCGAGCGGCAGCTCGCCGGTGCCGGGCCCGGTCGGGTACAGGAGGGAGAAGACGTGCCGTCCCTCCGTGACGCGGTGGATCAGCACCCTTCCGTCGGTCAGCGGCAGCACCTCGGTGCCGGGCTCCTCCGGCTGGTGGCCGGGCAGCGGTACGGCGTACGGCTCGGGGCCGTCCAGCGTCCAGCGCTCCGGGTACCAGGACTCGCCGGCCCGGGTGAGGCGCGCCGCGTACGTGCCGTCAGTGGTGATCACACAGGCGGGACGGGCGGTCCAGTCGTTCACGCCGTGGTTCGCGTCCTGGCTCTCGTCCTCGTTCTCCGCCCCAGGCTCCGTCGCACAGGCCGTCATCGTTCGGTCACCTCCGGCGACGAAGCTAGTTTTCGCACGCACAGACGTGGGACCGACGGGCGGCCGCTTCACACATAAGGGTGGCCATGTCGGGATTCGCCTGAGGAAACGGGGGCGGATGTGCTGAACGGTGGTGGGGAGGCGGGGGTGGGCCTGGGCGACCGGGGCCCGCCCATCGCCGGGGCGCTGGTCGAGTGGCTCGCGACCGGTCGGGCCGGGACGTAAGACAGGTAGCCTTTCCCCGTGCCCCGTCTGTCTGAAGTCATCGCCGCGCTCGACGCTCTCTGGCCCCCCGAGAGGGCCGAGGACTGGGACGCGGTCGGCACCGTCTGCGGCGACCCCGACCAGGAGGTCACGCGCGTACTGTTCGCCGTCGACCCGGTCCAGGACATCGTCGACGAGGCGGTGAAGCTGGGTGCGGATCTGCTGGTCACCCACCATCCGCTCTATCTGCGCGGTACGACGACGGTGGCGGCCACCACCTTCAAGGGCCGCGTCGTGCACACCCTGATCAAGAACGACATCGCGCTGCACGTCGCCCACACGAACGCCGACCGCGCCGATCCGGGAGTCTCCGACGCCCTCGCGGGCGCGCTGGACCTTCGTGTCGTACGGCCCCTCGTGCCGGACCCGACCGACCCGGACGGCCGCCGGGGCCTCGGCCGAGTCTGTGAGCTGGACCACCCGCTGACCGTCCGCGACCTCGCCGCGCGCGCCGCCGAGCGGCTGCCCGCCACCGCACAGGGCATCCGCGTCGCGGGCGACCCCGACGCGCTGGTACGGACCGTCGCGGTCAGCGGCGGCTCCGGCGACAGCCTCTTCGACGACGTGCGCGCCGCCGGCGTGGACGCCTTCCTCACCGCGGACCTGCGCCACCACCCGGCGTCCGAAGCCCGCGCCCACAGTCCTCTCGCGCTGCTCGACGCGGCGCACTGGGCCACCGAGTGGCCCTGGTGCGAGCTGGCCGCCGCCCAGCTCGACGAGATCTCCGACCGTCATGGATGGGACCTGAGGGTCCACGTCTCGAAGACGGTCACCGACCCCTGGACCGCCCACGCGGCCTCTATCACCGACACATCAGGAGCCCCCAACTGAACGCCGCGCCCGCCGACCAGATCCGACTCCTCGACGTCCAGGCCCTCGACGTACGCCTTCAGCAGCTGGCGCACAAGCGGAGGTCGCTGCCCGAGCACGCCGAGATCGAGTCGCTGAACAAGGACCTCACGCAGCTGCGCGACCTGCTCGTCGCCTCACAGACCGAGGAGAGCGACTGCGCCCGCGAGCAGACCAAGGCCGAGCAGGACGTCGACCAGGTGCGCCAGCGCGCCGCCCGCGACCAGAAGCGCCTCGACTCCGGTGCCGTGTCGTCCCCCAAGGACCTGGAGAACCTCCAGCGCGAGATCACCTCCCTCGCCAAGCGCCAGGGTGACCTCGAGGACGTCGTCCTGGAGGTCATGGAGCGCCGCGAGTCCGCCCAGGAGCGCGTCGCCGAGCTGACCGAGCGCGTCTCCTCCGTCCAGTCGAAGATCGACGACGCGACCTCGCGCCGGGACGCCGCCTTCGAGTCCCTCGACGGCGACACCGCGACGGCGAGGAAGGAGCGCGAGGTCATCGCCGCCACGATCCCCCCCGACCTCCTCAAGCTCTACGACAAGCTGCGCGACCAGCAGGGCGGCGTCGGCGCGGCCCGGCTCTACCAGCGCCGCTGCGAGGGCTGCCGCCTGGAGCTCAACATCACGGAGGTCAACGAGGTGAAGGCGGCCTCCCCGGACACCGTGCTGCGCTGCGAGAACTGCCGTCGCATTCTGGTGCGCACGTCCGAGTCCGGTCTGTAAGTCCGTAGGCCTCCGGGTCTGCAAGTCCGTAGGCCTGTAGGTCTGCAAGAAGTCTGTAAGGGGCTTGACGCGTGCGGGAGTTCATCGTCGAGGCCGACGGCGGTTCCCGGGGCAACCCGGGGCCCGCGGGCTACGGCTCCGTGGTCATCGACGCGGCCACCGGGGAGACGCTGGTGGAGCGCGCCGAGTACATCGGCATCGCCACCAACAACGTCGCGGAGTACCGGGGGCTGGTGGCCGGCCTGCGCGCTGCCCACGAACTGGACCCGACCGCCTCGATCCGGGTCCGCATGGACTCCAAGCTCGTCGTCGAGCAGATGTCCGGCCGCTGGAAGATCAAGCACCCGGACATGAAGCCGCTGGCCGCCGAGGCCGCGCGGATCCTCCCGTCCGAGCAGGTCACGTACGAGTGGATCCCGCGCGAGCAGAACAAGCACGCGGACCGGCTCGCCAACGAGGCGATGGACGCGGGAAGGCGGGGCGAGCAGTGGTCGGCGTCGGCATCGACGGCGGAACTGGACGCGCGTGCGGCGCGTGCCGCGGCTCCTGAGCCGTCCGGCCCGCCCGGGGACGCGGTGGCGGGCGCGGCGAAGGCACGGGCGGCGCTGGCGGGGATTCGCGGTGGCGTGGCGCCCGCTGAGGCGCCGGGCTCGGGAGCGCCCCGCGAGGGGCGCGGCGAACTGCGCGACCAGCCCGCACCGGCCCGCGGTTTGACGACTCCCGGCTCCACCCCGTCACCCGGCGGCGGAGCCGCACAGTCCGAAAGCGATGTGAGGGCCGCGCAGAACGTGGCCGCCACCGCACCGACGGTCGGTTGGGGCGCAGCCCCCGACCTGGGCGCCCCGGCCACCTTCGTCCTCCTCCGCCACGGCGAGACCCCCCTGACCCCCCAGAAGCGATTCTCGGGCAGCGGCGGCAGCGACCCGTCACTGTCGGACGTGGGCCGGGAACAGGCCGAGCGGGTCGCCGCGGCGCTGGCCGCGCGCGGCACCATCCAGGCGATCGTGGCGTCGCCGCTGACCCGGACCCGGGAGACCGCGGGGGCCGTCGCCGCCCGCCTCGGGCTCGACGTGGTCATCGAGGACGGGCTGCGCGAGACGGACTTCGGCGCCTGGGAGGGGCTGACGTTCGGCGAGGTGCGGGAGCGCTACCCCGACGACCTGAACGCCTGGCTCGCCTCGCCGAAGGCCGAACCGTCCGGCGGCGGCGAGAGCTTCGCGGCGACCGCCCGCCGTATGGCCACCACCCGCGACAAGCTGATCGCCTCGTACGCGGGCCGCACCGTCCTGCTCGTCACGCACGTCACCCCGATCAAGACCCTCGTACGCCTCGCCCTCGGCGCCCCTCCGGAGTCCCTGTTCCGTATGGAACTGTCCGCGGCCTCCCTCTCGGCGGTGGCGTACTACGCGGACGGCAACGCGAGCGTCCGCCTGTTCAACGACACCTCTCACCTGCGCTGATCACGTGCGCCGAGCGGCGCGGGCCCGCAGGATCTCCGCCGTCTCCCGGTCCGCCGGGAGAAATGCCTCCAGGTGGAGCTCGGCGAGCGTGACGTCCACCGCCGTCGCGAACGACGTCAGCGTGGTGAGCAGTCTCAACTCGCCCTCCGGGCGCCGCAGTCGCAGCGGTACGGCGAAGCCCAGGTAGTCCGCGCCGGGCTCGCTCGCGGGCACGTAGTCCGCCAACTCCTCGGCGAGCGCGTCGAGGTGGGGATCCGGGCTGCGTACGGCTCGGGCCCGCAGGTTCTCCACGATGTGCTGCCCCCACGCGTCCAGGTTCACCACCCGTGACGCCATCCCGCGCGGATGCAGCGCGAGCCGCAGCACGTTGACGGGCGGTTCGAGCAGCGACGCGTCCGCCCCCTCCGTGAGCACGTCGAACGCCTCGTTGGCCGCGACGAGTTCACCCCGTGGCCCCGCCACCACGGCCGGATAGGGCAGATGCCCTTCGAGAATGCTGTCCAGCGCCTCCCGTACGGGCTTCAGCGCGACGGCGTCGAGCGGTGACTCGGCGAACGCGGGCGCGTAACCGGCCGCCAGCAGAAGTGAGTTGCGCTCCCGCAGCGTCAGCTCCAGCGACTCGGCGAGCCTGATCACGATCTCTCTGCCGGGTACCGAACGCCCGCGCTCGATGAAGCTGACGTACCGCTGAGTCGTCCCCGCCCGCGAGGCGAGCTCCAGCTGACTGACCCGCCGCGCGGTGCGCCAGCGCAACAGCTCCCGGGCGAAGGGAGGGGGCTCGATGGAGGTGCTGGTGGTCATGGCTCAGTTGTACGTCATGGGTACGACAGCGCCGTCTGTATGACATGGCCCTCTCTACGACGACGGCTGTCTCTGCGACGTGGCCCTCTCCGCGACGACAACCGTCTCTACGACGTGGCCGTCCCGGTGAGCCGTCATACCTTGCCGGGAATTGAGCGACGTACCCCGTCCGAGCAGCATGGACGCATCCACAGAGCAGACCTCACAGAGCAGACCTCAGGGAGCGGACATGCGCGCCTACCACCTCGAAACGCTCGGCACCGTCGACGGCATCGTCCCGCGCGAGACCGACCGCCCGGAGCCCGGCCCCCGCGAGATCCTCGTCCGCGTCCGGGCCGTCTCCCTCAACAAGCGCGATCTCCTGCTCATGAAGGGGACCTACCCGCTGAAGGCCGTGCCGGATGTGATCCCGGTGAGCGACGGAGCGGGTGAAGTCGTCGCGGTGGGAGGGGAGGTGACCCGGTTCGCGGTCGGCGACCGGGTGGCGGGCACGTACTTCCCCAACTGGCTCGACGGACGGATCACGCCGGCCCTGTTCGACCAGCCGGGCGCCACCCTGAACGGCATGCTCACCGAGTACGCCGTCCTGGACCAAGAGGCCGCCGTACTCGTCCCGGACCACCTGACCTGGGAGGAAGCGGCCTGCCTGCCCTGTGCCGGAGTCACCGCCTGGCACTCCCTGACGGGCGGCGAGCCCCTGGCCCCCGGCCAGACCGTGCTCACCCTGGGCACCGGCGCGCTGTCCCTCTTCGTGGTGCAGTTCGCCAAGATGCTGGGCGCCGAGGTCATCGCGACGACGTCGAGCGCCGCGAAGGCCGACCGCCTCAAGGCGCTCGGCGCGGACCACGTCGTCAACTACGCCGAGAACCCGGAATGGGGGTCGGTGGTAAGGGAGTTGACCGGCGGTCGGGGTGCCGACCTCGTCGTCGAGACCAACGGCCCCGACACGATCGAGCAGTCCATGCGCGCCGCAGCGCTCTACGGCCAGATCGTGCTCCTGATCACCGGCAACCCGCGCAGGCCGGGCATCGAGATCTCCAACGCGGCGTACGCGGCGAGTCTGGCGACGATCCGCCGGGTGTTCGTCGGCAGCCGGGCGCACTTCGAGTCCATGAACCGGGCGCTGACGCTGCACGGGACGCGCCCGGTCATCGACCGTGTCTTCGGCTTCGACGAGGTCCACGAGGCCTTCCGCCACTACGAGAGCGGGGTGGCCTTCGGCAAGGTCGTCATTCGGGTGGCGGCCTGAGCCGTCGTCATTCGGGTGGCGGCCTGGGCGGTCGTCATTCGGGTGGCGGCGTGGGCGGTCGTTATCCGAGGGGCGGCCTGAGCGCCGCGGCCTCCCGCGCCAAGGCCTCGATCCACCCCCAGTCCCGCCCCGCGACCGCATCCTGCGGGAGCATCCAGCTCCCGCCCACGCAGCCGACGTTGGGAAGCGCGAGGTACTCCGGCGCGGAGGCCGGACCGATGCCGCCCGTCGGGCAGAACCGCGCCTGCGGCAGCGGGCCCGCCAGTGACTTGAGGTACGCAGTGCCGCCCGCCGCCTGCGCCGGGAAGAACTTCATCTCGCGCACGCCCCGCTCCAGGAGCGCCACGACCTCCGTCGTGGTGGAGACCCCCGGCAGGAACGACACCCCGGACGCCTTCATGGCATCGAGCAGTACGTCCGTCCAGCCCGGGCTGACCAGGAAGCGTGCGCCCGCCGCCACCGAGTCGGCCACCTGCTCCGGTGACAGGACCGTGCCCGCGCCGACCACCGCGTCCGGCACCTGGGCCGCGATCGCCCGGATCGCGTCGAGCGCGACCGGCGTCCGCAGCGTCACCTCGATCGCGGGCAGCCCGCCCGCGACGAGCGCCCGCGCCAGGGGTACGGCGTCGGCGGCGTCCGTGACCACGACGACGGGGACCACGGGGGCGAGATCCAGTACGGAGGCAGGCGGGGATGAGGGCAGCGGCGAAGTCATACGCCTCATCCTGCCCGGGGTGTGCAGTATGCGCAAAGGTCATTGCATATGCTGCAACGAGGTCCAAGGGAGCCACGTCGGCGGTGCGGGCGAAAGCCGGGCTCGCGGGACGGGCCACAGCCTTTTGTCGAGCCGCGCTCGCGGTGCGGGCCACAACCTCGGCCAAGCCGCGCTCGTGGCACAGGCCGCAACCCCATCCGAGCGGCGCTCGCGCGGCCGCCGAAGGGAAGGGCTCAGTGGATCTCCGTCACCACCACGTCCAGCGCCCACGCCCTGCCCGCCCTGCCCGGAGCCTCCGCCTCCACCACGTACCCGAGGTCCCGCAGCGCCTCCACCAGCTCCGCCGGGCCCTTCGGCGCCGCGCCCGCGGTGAGCAGGCTGCGTACGATCTTGCCCTTGGTCGCCTTGTTGAAGTGGCTGACGACGGAACGCTTCTCGACCCCGTTCACCATCTGGGAGTGCAGCACCCGCACGGTCGCCGTCCGCCCGGCGACCTCGCCCTTCGGCTTCCATGCCGACGCGTACGCCGAGGACCGCAGGTCCAGCACGAGTCCGTCGCCGGCCGCCTCTGGCAGCGCGGTGACCATCGGGGTACGCCAGTGCGCGCCCAGAGCCCCGAGCCCGGGCAGCTTCACACCCATCGAGCAGCGGTACGAGGGGATCCGGTCGGTCACCCGGACCGCGCCCCACAGCCCCGAGAACACGAGCAGCGAGCGTGCCGCCCGCCTCTTCGCCGTCGTGTCCAGGGAGGCCAGGTCCAGGGAGTCGTACAGGACTCCCGTGTAGATCTCCCCGGCCGGGCGGGCGCCCGCGGTCCGCAGGTCCACGTTCTTGGCGACCTCGCCGCGCAGGCCCTCGCTCAGTCCGAGCACCTCACGGGCCTTCTCCTCGTCGGCCGCGCACAGCTCGACCAGCTCGTCGAGGACCGCCTGGCGCGCCTCGGTGAGGCCCGGCAGGGACAGCGACTCCAGCTTCAGCGCGGTTCCCCGGCCGGAGGGCGCCTTGCCTTCGGAGGGCGGCAGCAGCACGAGCACGGTGTGGTTCTCCTAACGGTGGTGTGGCCCGCGCCAGCCTAAGCGGTCGGGGTACCGGGTGAATTCGGAGTGCGGGGCGAGCTCCCGGAGCAAGGCGTACTCCGGGTGCCGGCCGAACTCAAGATGCCGGGCGAACTCGGGGTGCCGGGTGAAGGAGCGCGTCCTACGCTCGCCGTATGCCTCGCCGCCACATACGCGTCACCGGTGCACCGGAGGCTCCCCTGCGAGCCGCCCTCCGCGCGCTGCGGACCGAGCTGGGGGTGTCCGAGAACTTCCCGCCCGATGTCCTGACCGAGGCCGCGCGGCCACCCCGCCTGCCTTCCTACGACGCGACGGACATCCCCCTCTTCACCATCGACCCCCCGACCTCCACCGACCTCGACCAGGCGATGCACCTCGAGCGCCGCGAGAAGCGCGGCTACCGCGTCCGGTACGCCATCGCCGACGTCGCCGCCTTCGTCGCACCCGGCGGCGCCTTGGACGCCGAGGCCCACCGCCGCGTCCAGACCCTCTACTTCCCGGACGAGAAGGTCCCCCTGCACCCGGCCCAGCTCTCCGAAGGCACCGCCAGTCTGCTCCCGGACCAGACCTGCCCGGCCGTGCTGTGGACGATCGACCTCGACACGGACGGCCGTACGGAGGCGACCGACGTACGCCGTGCCCTCGTACGCAGCCGCGCCAAGCTCGACTACACGCATGCGCAGAAGCGGATCGGGGCGGGGACGGCGGAGGAGCCGCTGGCCCTCCTCAAGGAGATCGGGGAGGCCCGTGAACGACTGGAGGTCGAGCGCGGCGGCATCTCGTTGAACGTCCCCGAGCAGGAGATCGTCGACGAGGACGGGATGTACGAACTCGTCTACCGCGCCCCGCTCCCCGTCGAGGGCTGGAACGCGCAACTCTCTCTGCTCACCGGGATGACGGCGGCCGAGCTGATGCTCGCGCACGGCACGGGGGTGCTGCGCACGCTGCCCGCCGCCCCCGACGGCGCGGTCGGCCGCCTCCGCCGTACGGCCAAGGCCCTCCGCATCGACTGGCCGCACCATGTCTCGTACGCGGAGCTCATCCGCTCCCTCGACCCGCACTGGCCGCACCACGCGGCCTTCCTCCTGGAGTGCACGACGCTGTTGCGCGGCGCCGGCTACACGGTGTTCCGGGACGGCGTCCGCCCGGAGCTCACCTCCCACGCCGCTGTGGCCGCGCCCTACGCCCACTGCACGGCCCCCCTGCGCCGCCTCGCCGACCGCTACGCCTCGGAGATCTGCCTCGCGGCCGCCGCGGATCAGCCGCCCCCCGAGTGGGTCCTCGCGGCCCTCGACGACCTCCCCGGGCAGATGGCCGACGGCGCCCGGCGCGCGGGCACCGTCGAACGCGAGTGCGTCGACATCGTGGAGGCCGCGCTGCTCAAGGACCGCGTCGGCGACATCTTCGAGGGCTGCGTGGTCGACGTACAGGAACACGAACCCACCGTCGGAACCGTGCAACTGGAGTCCCCGGCGGTCTTCGCCCGCATCGCGGGCGGCACGGCCGCGCTGCCGCTGGGGGAGCGGTTGCGGGTACGGCTCACCCAAGCGGACCCGGGAACGGCGAAGGTGCAGTTCGCGCCCGCGTGAGGGCCTGCGGGCCAACCCTGACGGCGCCCTTGATCGTGTGCCACGATCGAGGGAACCCTACTCGACCGGTGCCGAACCCCGGCCGCGGCCGCGCGCGTCCCTCCCGGCGGGCCTGGAGGACCGGGCCGCCGCACCGCTGATGCGGGTGTGCGGAGGCGATCTGGACCTCGCCCGCGCGACCTGGGCGTTCCCCCACGGGATGGTGATCCTGGAGATCCACGGGCGGTTTCCGGACGATGCGGATCTGGACGCGGCATGGAAACGGGGGACGCGGGCGTTGCACCCCTGAGAAGACCGCAGGAGCCGGGGGAGGCGACCGTGACCGTACGCGAAGAGGCCCACTGGACCCGGGCCACGCTCGGCCGTGACGGCCGGCCCCTCGACCTGCTGACCGCCCGCTTCGACACGTTCCGCTACGCGCCGCACGCCCACGACGAGTTCACCATCGGCGTCTGCGTCGGCGGCTCGGAGATCATCGACTACCGAGGCGGCCGCATCCACACCGGCCCCGGCTCGATCGCCGTCCTGGCCCCCGGCGAGATGCACACCGGCGGCCCGGCCGCCTCCGACGGCTACGCCTACCGGGCCCTGTACGCCGAGCCCTCCCTGCTCGCCGAGGGCACCCTGGGCGGCCTCCCGCACTTCCGCGAACCCGTCCTCGACGACCCCGAGCTGGCCGCCGCCCTGCGCACCGCGCACACCGAACTGAGCGTCTGCCCCGACCCGTTGGAGGCCGAGTCCCGCCTC
The DNA here is from genome assembly GCF_041053055.1 of Streptomyces sp. R41. Classification (NCBI taxonomy): domain Bacteria; kingdom Bacillati; phylum Actinomycetota; class Actinomycetes; order Kitasatosporales; family Streptomycetaceae; genus Streptomyces; species Streptomyces sp. R41. Next base: position 3,308,172 of record NZ_CP163443.1, on the reverse strand, counting down.
CCGTGGCTGTTCACGGCCCTGGCCCGGCGCCACTCCACGGCTCGCCCGGCCTGCGACACGGTCCCGGGAGCGGCCCACATAGCCCACGCCGTACGCGACCGCCTGGCCGACGAACTCCAGGCGCCCCCCTCCCTCGCCTCCCTCGCCAGCGACCTGGGCCTGTCCCGCTACCAACTCCTGCGCGCCTTCCGTACGACGATGGGGATACCGCCGTACGCCTGGCTGGCCCAGCACCGGGTGAACCGGGCCCGTGGGCTGCTGGAATCCGGGCTGCGACCGGCGGAGGTGGCCTCGCTCGTGGGCTTCGCGGACCAGGCACACCTGACGCGCTGGTTCCGGCGGGTGCTGGGAGTGACTCCGGCCGCGTACCGCGCCAGCGTGTCCCCGTCGCCGTAGTGCAACAGCGTTCAAGACCCCGGCCGCCGACGCGGCCGAAACTGTCCCTATGACTGCACGTGGCTGGTTCTTGTTCTCCCTGATGGGAGTGGTCTGGGGCATTCCCTACCTGATGATCAAGGTGGCGGTGGATGGCGTGTCCCCGTCCATGGTGGTGTTCACGCGCTGCACGGTGGGCGCCGCGCTGCTGCTCCCCTTCGCGATACGCCAAGGCGGCCTGACCCGGACCGTACGAACCCACTGGCGCCCCATGCTGGCCTTCGCCTGCATCGAGATCATGGTCCCCTGGTGGACCCTCACGGACGCCGAGCGCCATCTGTCCAGCTCCACCGCGGGCCTGCTGATCGCGGGCGTACCGATCGTCGGAGTCGCCGCGGCCCGCCTCTTCGGCGACACGGAACGGCTCGGCGCCCGCCGGATGACGGGCCTGGCCCTGGGCCTGTCCGGCGTCGCGGTCCTCACCGTCCCGCACCTGACGGGCGGCGACGCCCGCTCGCTGGTCGAGGTACTGCTGACGGTCATCGGCTACGCGACCGCGCCGGTGATCGCGGCGCGCCACCTGAAGGACGTACCGACGCTCCAGCTCACGGCCCCCTGCCTGGCCCTGGCGGCGCTGGTGTACGCCCCCGCGGCGGCCGCGACCTGGCCTTCCGCACCCCCATCCCCGGAGGTCCTGTCGGCCCTCGCCGGCCTGGGCGTCATCTGCACGGCGGTCGCCTTCGTCGCCTTCCTGGAACTGATCAAGGAGGCGGGCCCCACGAGGGCGACGGTGATCACGTACGTCAACCCGGCCGTCGCGGTGGCGGCGGGAGCCCTCTTCCTGGACGAAAGCCTGACGGCGGGGATCGCCGTGGCCTTCGCCCTGATCCTGGCGGGCTCGGTCCTCGCGACGGCCGGACCGAGGCGCGCTCCACGCCCGGTACCATGGTCGACACGGCAGACGAGCCGGGCGGACGGCCGCGTGGAGGTTCTTGTGGACCTCCCCGAGGAACGTCCGGGCTCCACAGGGCAGGGTGGTGGCTAACGGCCACCCGGGGTAACCCGCGGGACAGTGCCACAGAAAGCAAACCGCCAGGGATCTCGATCCCTGGTAAGGGTGAAACGGTGGTGTAAGAGACCACCAGCGCCTGAGGCGACTCAGGCGGCTAGGTAAACCCCACCCGGAGCAAGGTCAAGAGGGAGCACCCCGGTGCTCCTGCGCGGACGTTCGAGGGCTGCCCGCCCGAGTCCGCGGGTAGACCGCACGAGGCCGACGGCAACGTCGGTCCTAGATGGATGGCCGTCTCCCCGGCCGCCGCGAGGCGACCGGGCGACAGAACCCGGCGTATAGCCCGACTCGTCTGCCATCAGGGCTCTGGCCTGGCCTTACGGCCCGGTCGGGGCCTTTTCCCGTGCGGAAGCAGTGAGCACAAGGCGGGGAAGACCGATCTCCGCCCACACGACCTTGCCGGACGGCGGCCATGGCTCAGTGCCCCACCGCGCAGTCAGGGCGTCGACGAGGAGCAGCCCGCGCCCCGTCTCGTCGGTGGGACTCGCGGTACGACGGGCCAGGGGCCGGCGGTCGCCTCGCGAATCGGCCACTTCGATACGGAGCGTGTCCGAGGCCTCGACAGTCAGCGTGAGCCGGAACCCACGCCCCTTCACGCGCCCGTGCGCAACCGCGTTCGCCGCCAACTCGGCGACGACCAGCGCCGCGGACTCGCTCACCTCGCAGCTGGGCGGCCAGCCCCACTCGTCGAGTTGCTGCACAGCCAGCAGCCGCGCCAGGCGGGCGCCGCGAGGCGTGGCGCTGAGGAGTTGGGTGAAGTGCCGGGTGGAGATTTCTGACTTCATGTCACTGAGCGTGGCCGCCTCGCTCTACCCTGACCAGGGAATCCTTCGGTACGCAGGGTGTGTGTACCGGTACGGACGGTGTCCTGTACGGGGTGTCGGCCGTGACCTGGTGGGGTGTGGGACGGCAGGGCGGGTGTTGTGATGACGGTGACGGAGTCGCAGGAGACGTACGACGAGGGTGAGCAGTCCAGCGACCTGAACCGTGCGATCGGCAAGCAGGTCAAGGTACTTCGGGAGCGGGCCGGGCTCACGCAGAAGGAGCTGGGGGACCGGCTCGGATACAGCGAGGACCTGGTCTCGTCGCTGGAGCGGGGGAGACGGACGCCGCAGAGGGAGTTCCTGGAGGCGGCCGATGAACTGCTGGATGCTGGTGGGCTGTTGAAGGCCACGATTGAGGATGTTGAGAAGGCCAAGGCGAAGGCGAGGGTTCGGCATCCGGCTTGGTTCAGAGATTACGCGCGGTTGGAGCGGGACACGGTTGAGATCAACTTCTACAACAATCATGACGTTCCCGGCCTGTTGCAGACCCAGCGGCGGACCCGTGCCCTCTATGAGATGCGCAAGCCGCTTCTGAGCGAGGACATCATCGAGCAGCGGGTGGCCTCCCGGATGGACCGGCAAGAGATTCTGACGCGCTGGCCTCTTCCCATGGTGACGGCAGTCATCGAGGAAGTGGTACTGCGACGACCAATCGGTGGTCTGGATGTCCACAAGGGGCAGTTGGAGCAGCTGATCAAGCTCGGACGACTGCGCAACGTGGAGCTTCAGGTGATGCCGACGGACCGGGTGGAGCATGCTGGAATGGGTGGCGCGTTCGTCCTCCTCACCCCGAAGGGGAAGGCGCAGGTGGGATACACGGAGGCGCAGAACAGCAGCCGACTGATCACGGACACCGAGGAAGTACGTATCCTGGCCGCACGTTACGGCAGCATCAGGGCCCAGGCGCTCACGCCAAGGGAGTCCTTGGACCTGATGGAGGATTTGCTGGGGGAACGATGAACACCGCGGAATGCGCGCGCCTCGCCTGGTTCAAGAGCACCTACAGCGGTAACGAGGGCGGCGAATGCCTCGAGGTCGCTGCAACGCCCGGCACCATCCACGTCCGCGACTCCAAGGATCCCGCCCGCGACCCCCTCGCCTTCCGGAGCTCGGAGTGGGCTGCGTTCGTGGACTTTGTGGCAGGGCTCTGACACATAACGCGGGGCTACGAACGAGCAGTTCATAGCCCCTCTGCATGTCGGCAGATCAGCCGAGTACCAACAGTTTCCGCACAGCCTTGACTGTCCGTCGCGCGGCAGGCGACGCGGTCACGGCCTCCGAAGCCGTGTGCGCAGGTTCGAATCCTGCCGGGGGCACCCCTTATGAGGTGCCCAAAGACCCCGTCACCAGCGGAAACGCTGAGGCCGGGGTCTTCGCGTATGTGCAGCCAGATGCCGCCCGGAGCGGCCGGCTACGCCGACCTCGTGTTGCATGAGCCGTCCTCAAATCCCCAGCGTGCGCCACCACATAGACGCGCCAAGTTCCCTGCTGCAGAATCTGACAACCGGGCACACCCTGAAGTGCCTACAGTGTTGGCGACTCAGAAAGGCGCATCGCCCACATGCGAGGCACTACCAGCCCCTACTCCGCCTACGTCGATGAGCTAGCTCTCCTTGCGCAGGATGTAGCAAGTGGCTCATGGCGTCGGATCGAAGAGGATGTGAGCCTGGCGTTGAACGGTCAGGCTTCCGAACGGCTACGCCAGCTCGTCCCTTTGACGACGAGACGTACGCACGGCGCCTTCTTCACCACGGGCGCAGTACGCACGTCGTTCAGCAAGGTGCTGCAAAATTCGCCCTCATCTACCTGCAGGTTCTGGGACCCATCCTGCGGTGCAGGGGATCTGTTGCTTGCCGCATCCGACCTTCTCCCTTTGGGAAAGAGTACCGACGAGACGGTAGCCATCTGGTCGCGGAGCCTACGGGGCAGCGATCTGCAGCCCGAGTTTGTAGCTGCCGCACGACTACGCCTGTTCCTCGCTGCGGCTCACAGGACACGCGCAGCAGGAGCCGAACCCGGACCGAGCGATGGCCACCTTCGCTCGAACGTGCTGCGCTCACTCAGAGTCGAGGACGGCTTGGCTGCACTGCGTTCAGCTCGCAGCTTCACCGGCAACGTGCTCCTCAACCCGCCTTTCGGCGCCATGCCGGCCGACAAGCACTGGAGTTGGGCTTCTGGCGCAGTGTCTCAAGCCGCCGTGTTCACCCTTGGGGCTTCCAAGGCGCTCGCCGTGGGTGGTCAACTGACTGCCGTGCTCCCAGACGTGCTGCGCAGCGGCAGTCGCTACGAGCGATGGCGACAGCAAGTTGCCGAGCACCTCAGCTTGCAAGCTGTCCAGACACAGGGGCAGTTCGACCCGCACACAGATATCCATGTGTTTCTGATGTCGGGAACGCGTCACCGCCGTTCGAAGGGACGAACTGGCGCGGATACAGCCTGGTGGACAGCCGAGCGGAGTACGCAGAGCCTGGAAGATCTGTTTGAGGTGCGAGTCGGGCCCGTGGTGGACAACCGTGATCCACACGAAGGTCCTGAGGTGCCGTTCCTCAAGGCCCGAGCCCTACCTCCCGCCGGGGATGTTGGCGTGCCCAAGCAACTGCGTCGCTTCTCGGGGCGCCTGATAGAACCGCCTTTTGTGGCCATACGGCGCACGTCGCGGCCGGGCCAGGGCGCGGGGGGACACAGTCGCGGCGTCGGAGTGCTGCTAACAGGGCATGCTCCCGTTGCTGTCGACAACCACATCATCACAGCGCGACCGTTGGACGGACGCGAGGAAACATGCCGGAACCTCCTGAAGGTGTTGGCCTCTCCACCCGTGACGGCATGGCTGGACGAGCGCATCAGGTGTAGGCACCTCACTGTGCGGGCCGTGCGCGAGATCCCCTGGAACGAGGCTTAGTCTGTTGGCACATGACCCTCTGTTGCTAACTGGGCACGATAGATAACATGCGATCAGCTGGCCAGGCGACTGGGACTGTGGCCGTTCCACGGCCACTACGGGGAGGCAAGGATGAGTCGACATCTGCGATTCGCGCCGGAGATCCTTGCGCGCTTGGGTGAAGAGCTGGTCCCGCATCCAGACCTCGGTGTCATGGAGTTGGTCCGCAACGCCTACGACGCCGACGCAACCACTTGCACCATCCGCCTACTTGAGGCTGATCGCACTGGTGGCACCCTCATCGTTGATGATGACGGCACAGGCATGGACGAGGACAGTATCTATGACAGCTTCCTCCTCCTAGGCCGCTCTGCTAAGACCTCGTCTCCAATCACGCCGGTCGGACGACAAAAGGTGGGCGAGAAGGGCCTTGGCCGGCTGGCGGCGCTGCGACTCGGAGCGCACGTTGAATTAGAGACACGACCAGCCAACACCCCCGGACGCGCGCACGTACTCGTAATCGACTGGACGAAGTACGACTCCGTGCACGCTGTAGAAGACGTGCCACTTACAGTCATCAACAAACCGACTTCGGAACCTCCGGGGACTCGCGTCACGATTAGTAGGCTCCGCGAGCCATTCGCTGAAGCGGATATAAAGCGGATGGCTCGCTCGGTCCTGCTTCTCACTGGACCCTTTCCCGAGAATTCGCCCTTTCGAGCTATTTTCGTTTCGGAGGAGTTCGACAAGCTACTAGCTGACACATCTCGCGCTTACTTGGACCAAGCGGATTTTCGGCTGTTCGCGGAAATCGACGCAGAAGGGTACGCCAAAGCGACGCTGTACGACTGGCGTAGTGAAGTAATTCACGAAGCGGGCCATGACCTGGTAGCCCTGAATCGAAAGCGAGGCGGGCGCGATGTGCACTTACCTTTCGAGCTCGCCCCACGAGCTAGCCTTGAACTCTGGATGTTCCTCAAAGGCGGAAAGTCGCTTTCACCTTTGAAAAACTCTCCTGACAGAGACCGCGTATGGCCTTGGCTTGACGTTGTGGGAGGCGTGCACCTAATTCACCGAGGGCTCAGGGTCACACCGTACGGCGATGCAGGAAACGACTGGCTAGAGCTTAATGCTCGCCGCACTGGTAGCCCAGAGGAGCGCCCTTCGACTCGAACGGCCGTTGGACGCGTTGTCGTCGACGACGATGCTCAGATTCTGCAGCCCAAAACCGACCGAACGGGCTTCGTTGAAACACCAGCCTTCGTTGACCTCAGGGAATTCGCCATCAGGGCAACCGACTGGGCAGCTGCGGTCCGATTGAAAGATGCCGAAGTCAGGCGTCGGGAGCAAGTGCCCAAGACGCGCACCCGAATGAAGACTGCCGAGGACGAGCTCCGCAAGACTGTGCGCAGTCTCCCGCCGAGGTACAGGGAAATAGTAGAGCGCCAAGTAAATACATATCACGGCGAAACACAGCAGCACGTTAGAGCTGTGGAGCGAGATCTGAGGCTATACCGAACACTAAGCACTCTCGGCACAAGCACCGCGGTATTCGCGCACGAAGTACTGGGACCAGCCAGTCGGCTCACCCGGATGGTCAGGGTGCTGGGCCAACTAATAGGAAACAAAGTTGGCCAGGAAACATATGACGCCGTCTTCGATGAGCCCATGTCCCGCATCGGGCGATCGCTCGACACCGTGCAAGCATTCGCCAATCTCTCGCTGGAGATGGTGAAGAAGCGCAAGCGAGATGCCGCTCATGTCGATGTTGACGAAGTATGCAGGGAGGTGGTGAAACTCTTCTCACCATATTTCAATGACCGCAACATTTCGGTGAAGACCGAGTTCGACACACGGACGATGAGGGTCCGTAGCACAGTCGCCGAAATTGAGGCGATCTGGGCGAATCTACTGACTAACTCTGCGCATGCTCTATTGCGTCAAGACATGCCGGATCGCGACCGTGAAATCCTCATCCGGACCCAGAGCGGTGAAGAAAGCGTCGTGCTCACTGTCGATGACTCAGGACCCGGAATTCGAGACATGCCTATTGACGAGATCTGGTCACCTGGTAGGACATCACGCATCGACGGCACCGGGCTGGGCCTAACCATCGTGCGAGACGTAGTGGAAGAGCTAAAGGGTAAGAATCTCGCCTTCGAGAAGGGTGAGCTGGGCGGTGCTCGAATTATGGTCCGCCTACCCGCTCAACCAGCTCCCGCCGCTAGCAAACCCCCTGGAGCACCGTCGTGAACGTGGAGCAGGACACCAGGCGCCCTCTAGACAAGCTCTTTCCGCGCGCTCAGGTGCCTGAAGCGGGGTCACGTGTAGCGGTAGTCGATGACGACCCCGAGGAAGCTTACGCGACTGGAATGGTACTGCGTCTCGCGGGATACGAGCCCGTTGAGATCTCGCCGCAAAGGGAAGCGGCTGAGCGTATGCTGCAGCGCGTGACTGACAACTGCGTTGCAGCTGTCTTCGATCACAGGCTTAACGGCAGGATCAATGTCCCGTTCGATGGCGCCGAACTCGCGAGTCTTGCGTCCCAGAGAGGGTTCCCCGCCGTCCTGAGTAGTACGTACATCTCCCGGGACCAGGCAACCACTATACGGTTGCGAAGGGCAGAGATTCCATGCCTCCTCGACAAGGACGAGCAGAGTGCTGAAGCGATTCAATCAGCGTTCGAGGCGATTGTCGCAGAGTTTCATGGTGACGTGCCGCGGACAAGGCTGGCCCTTCCCACAGTCATCGAGGTTCTCGGAGTACATGCCAACGAGGAAATGCCGACTGCAGAGGTGCTCGTCCCTGCCTGGCGACCTTCGGTGGCCATTCAGCTGCCCGCCGGCCTGATTACAGAAGGTACCGGCCTAGCGCTTCACGAATTACGGAACCGCTGGGTCGAAGCCGAGGTGAACTGTCACGCCGAGAGGGAGCGAGACCTGTTTTTCAGAAACTTTTCACTTAGTCCCGAGCTTCCAGAGGATTGGATGCGCCCGTGACCAGCACATCTACTGAGCAAATCACGGATACGCTGGAAGTGATCGTCCTCGATGTTGGCCATGGGAATTGCGCCGTGGTGCGAGATAGCGATCGATGCGTGGTTGTTGACGCCCCTCCCGGTCCGACTTTATTCGACGAGTTGGAACGCTGCGGGATTACCCACATTGATCACCTGGTGCTTTCTCACAGCGACCTGGACCACATGGGCAGTGCCGTCAAGCTTCTCTGGGACACCCGTTTCATCATCGGTATGATCTGGTACAACCCGGATGGCACTAAGCAGAGCAAAGCCTGGCAGAACCTGGCTAGGCAAGCTTACTTGCGCCACCGGGAAGGGCGGTTGCTTAATGGGCAGCGCAACCTTAACACTGCTTCGACTTCAGACTTATCGTTCAGTAATCGAGTGAAGATCGAAGTTTTACATCCAGACCTAGAAATGGCAACACTCGGCCCCTCTGACGCCGCAACCCCACTCGGGCGACTTACCGCGAACACACTGTCAGCCGTTCTTCGGATTACCTTGCAAGATAGCCCCGCAGTACTCTTGCCGGCTGACATTGACGCCCTGGCCCTCCAGCGCATGATTTCTCTCAACGCTGACCTGAAAGCTCATGTTCTGGTTTTTCCTCATCACGGGGGAAAGGCGAAGACGTCTGATTCCCGACAGTTCGCTACCACGATATGTCAAGCTGTACAGCCAGAGTTCGTTCTTTTTTCGATGGCTCGCGGTGGCCGCTTTTCGAACCCGGATCCTGAAATGGTTGCGGGAGTGCGCGCAGCGCGACCTCAGGCTCACATCGCCTGTACGCAACTTTCAACACATTGCCACCGCGAGGCGCGCCCGCTAGCCCAGAAATCACACCTCAACCTTCATGCGGCGGCAGGTAGCTCGGCAGGGTCGTGTTGCGCTGGCACGGTAACTATAGGCCTAAACAGTGATGGCCTTCATATCACCCCCTCACCGGCGCAACATGAAGAGTTCATACAACTACTAGACCGCCCTCTCTGCCGTGCTGATGTCATTCCGGTTCCTGCACCACGTCCTCACGGTGACCGAGAAACCTAGTGTTCTGCATGGGGCATGAGCCACTGCCGATCCCGAGATTCCAGCGAAGGGCCGCGCGCTACTGCGTGGACCATGGGTGGACAGATGCTCGTCACTTGACGCGTAAACGGCTCTTGACCTGAATATTCCGCTGCAGCATGCACGGCATCTGGGCGATCAACCCGTCCGCACCTCCTGCCCCCTCATCCCGTCAACTGTGCCCCGCAAGGCTCTGATCAGCACGTCCTCTGTGCGAAGAACGTTCTCCCACGTTGCAGGGTGGCCAGGCCGGCCCCGTGGGGTGGGCCTTCACCAGACTCAGCATGGTCCGATCGGGCCCAGGAGTGGGCCCACACATGAGAACCTTCTGCTGACCGAGCCAGGAGACCGGCGCAGCAAGCTCACAGGGGTCCGAAGTAACGCGCTGCACCACCCGGATTCGTACGAGGACCCGTCATGGCTACAGCAGAGTGGGAAACGGTAGCGACCCGCCTTCGTAAGAAGTGGCTTGGTCCTAGCGACGAACAGAGCCGGCTAGCTGGGCTGATCGCCTCAGGTCTTGGTGAAGATGTCCCAGCGCCGGTAGCTGCGGCTCTGCTCCGAGCCTGGTTGCGCAAGCCGCTGAACCTGCCTCGAGCTCAGGAGGCTACCGACAGCGAGATCGAGCTACTGCGTATAGTCGCGGCGGAAACTGGTGTCGCCTTCCCCGTCGGCGTTCGTGATCGCGATATTCTCGACGGGTGGCTCGAGGCGATGCACGCCAAACGGGCCACTGAATACCTAGAAAAGTGGACCCCGGCGCGTGGTGACGTCGTCATCATCGGGAAGTCGGGAAAGACTCTCTCTTACATCATCTCGTCCATCGGCATCTCCGGGCGGCTAAATTTCCGCGGCGGTCCCGGCCAGCGAGCCTGGCCACACGAGATTCTCCGGATCATCCGGATCTCTGATACCGATCACGGGACGGCGGTCTACCGGGCCCAGCAGGAGGCGGCAGCCCGGCGTTCTGCTCCAGAATTCCTCGGTGACGCACAGTTGGCTGCATTGGAAAAATGGAAGGTCCAAGGCGAGCCCTCGCTGGCGGCCCAGGTGGCGCTAGTCGCCGCTTTGGAAAAGGCAGATGGTGGTGACCGTCAGCGGCACGAACGCCCCATGCAGATCGTGCTGGAGCAGCACCCGGAAATCCTCGGACACTTGTTTCGAGGAAATCACGGCACGTATGTGCGGCCTCAGACTCAGGTCGGCACGCCGTACGTAGCCGACTTCTTTATCGGCAGTCAGACTTCTTTGGGCATGCGCTGGTTGTTGGTAGAGCTTGAGCGCCCTACTGCAGAGTTGACCCTCAAGGATGGTCGCCAGGCATCGGAGACCCTACGCAAGGCCGTCCAGCAGATCAGGGATTGGCGCGAGTGGCTTGCCAACAACCTCGATAACGCGCAGAAGAGCGTCGGCCAGGGGGGACTCGGGTTGCCCGGCATCCGCACCCGGCCTCCGGGATTGATCATTATCGGACGGGAAGCCACGGCAGGGGGAACCGGTGTCATGCGCAGCCAGTACGCGGAGACGGAGGACATTCAGATCCGCACCTACGACTGGCTGGTCAGAGCAGCCCAGACGCACTTTCCCATGCGTCTGGGGGCCCTTGACATGGAGTTGGAGGAGGACTGGGGATATGGCCGACCGGACCTTCCGTTCTGATGAGAGCTGGCGCCGGGAGGCCAAGGTCGCTCCCCAGATTTAGGTCTGAGCCAGTGGACTATCCGTGGACGAGGTGACAGCCGGTACTGCCTCGCACTGCCTTGGCTAGCACTGTTGATTGGAGCCCAAGCGGCCTCCGGAGGGGATCCGAGTTGGCTATGCCGAGCACGGATGAGCTGTTCGGCACTGGCCCGGAAGGTCGCCCCATGGGCGTCAAGCGACCCGGGTATGTCCCGGGTCGCAGCAAAGCCCTCGACGGCCAAGACGCGCCCTTCAGTCGTCCTCGGCCCGTTCGCCGGCGTAGTCGCCTTCATGATTCTGAATTGTGTTGAGGACATGGAGGGCGGTGTCCCGGAGACCATTCCAGTCTTCGGCCGGGCCAAGCAGAGGAGGATAAGTCACGGCTTGACCGAGCTTCTCCAGCTCGTCGACGCACGTCTTGGCGTCTGTCAGACAGTTGGTTAGCACCCTGCGGCCCTCCTGGATCCGCTGCTCGACTGGCATTTCCGAGTCCGCAGCTGCGTCCGACAGGTCATCGGTCTCCCCCGCCTCGTTCCCGGTCGTCGATGGCATGGAGGCGCCAGTCCCGTCGTTGACGTTCGTGTCCTCTTCACCCCCTCCGTCCTCACCGTCAGCATCTGACGATCCGAGCATCTGGCGAGCGCGCTGCGGGTCCGAAGCGACGACGACGTCCCACTCCAGCAACAGGACCGGCTCGCCATCCTCCCGAAGGATGTGGTCGGGTGCCTCTAGGCCAACCACGAGGTGCTGGTACTCGTCGTCCCCTTCGATGTCCTGATCGTTGGGCAAGCCAAGCTGCTGTCTGGTACCCGAGTTTCGGGGGAGTCTGCCGTCCTCAAAGCGCTGCGCTGCCAGAGCCAGCGTCCAGAAACCGAGCTCATTGCCCTTCCGGGCCAACCCTTCGATGATCTTGTGCACATCTCCACGGAACGGGACTTTGCCGGGTGCCCGGGTCCGACTGACGGACGAACCCACATTCCTGGTCAGCAGCTTGTCCGCAATCAATGCCGTACCGCCCGCCAACGCAAGTGTCAGACGGGCCTCGCGACTACCCTCGAGCGCCGGCTTGATCAGAGTAGTGAAGTCGTTAGTCACCATCGGAGCCCAACCGTCCTCCAGCACTTCCTTGAAGAGGACACCTCCATTGCTCCAGGCGTTGCGCGCCTGCTGGGCGGCCGACTTTTTGCTGGATCGCCAGGGGTAATCAACGATAGGGCCGAGCAATCCGGCGTAGCCCTTGTCAGTCATCCGCCGGTCGCCCTTGATCTCCTTGGCCCTGCTCCTCAACTCCTCGAAGATGGCTGGCCGGGTCAGAGTGTGCAGCAACTGGACAGCACGCCACAATCCGTTACCGGGGATACTCTGGTTCCCATATACGTCGGGGGTATCCGACGCTCGTCGGAGGCCGATGGCCAGCTCGTACACCGCATGCAGCCCATCCTCGACCGTGGTGTTTCCCGAACTACCGTGGAGAACGCGCTTGAGTGCGCGGCCAGCAATCTCGACGTTCTGGGCGGCAGTGTCCCACGGCTTGAACTCGACATGAACGGACGCGAGGATCGACCGCAGCGCGTCGTCGAACACATCCTCCGCGGCCAGGGAGGCGCGATCGTGCGCCTTGGCGCCGACCGTGACGTGCGTCGGCACCAGGTAAGACTGGGCAATTTGGATGGCCCGCAGGGCCGGTGGCTTGTCCGCCCCTGCCTTGGCAATCTCCTTGGTGAACTCTTCACGAAGCTGCTTGCGCCTATTCTGCCGGCCCAGTGCCATCCGCTGCGTGAGCGGCTTGGCCGGCTCGCTAGCGGAAATCTGATACTGAGCGAAGAGGGTGTCCACGGCCAGGTCGGCGGCCTCCTCCGGACCGCTATCAGGCCCGGCCAAGACCTTCCACGCGCTGGCCAGGCGAGTAATGCCATCGCGTGCGACGAGCCCGCAGACTGACTCCGTACCGTCATCGAAGTCATAGATGATCGGATGCACGATCAGAGCGCGTGTTACCCGCCTGGAGAGGATCGATTCCGCGTAGGAGTTCCGGTACAGCGTGGCAGACAGGGTCTGCCGAACGTGGCGCTTCAGATGGTTAAAGCTCTCGTAGCGGTAGCGGAGGATCGCCTGCGGAATTCCGTTGTCAGCCATGCCCTGTACCTGCGGGTCATCGACAGCCAGAAGTTCCTGTCCCGTGCGCGGCTGAATGGCTGGGAACAGTTCGGACAGCCACACCCTGGTGTGAACCGACCGCAGGGTTGCGCCATCCACGTGCTCCTCCAGGAGCAGGCTCGCGTGGGCATCCTGTGCCTCGCGCAGTTGGAGGGCGACGGTCTCAGGCGTCACGGCGGCCCGGGCCACCGCATGCCAAGCGTCCTCCGGGAGCGACGCCAATGGGGCATTCATGCCCGCTTTGACCAGCTTATTACGGTCGTCCACAACGGACGCGTCAGGCAGTTCACGGTCGACGGTGGACACCTCGACCTGCTGGTTGCCCCATTCGACAGTGATGGGAGCGCCGGTCTCGTGTGCAGGCATTGAACCCCTCCTCATAGGTGGTTGGTGTGGAAGACTGGATTAGCGGTCCTGGCCCGCTTCGCTCGGGGTTCCAGGTCCGGCCCGGCTGGGCCCCGGCTTCGTTCGGGGCCCAGTCCCCCGCCTCTGCGCCACTCAACTCACAGGGAACTGGGCCCGTGGGCACCTGGGAACGTGGAACCAAACCAGTGCCACATGAACGCGCGAGACGGGTGCTTGGCGATCGCCTGGTAGGCCGAGTACGCCAACATGTCTGCTCCCTGGAGCAGGTCCAGGGCGCGGGCAGGCCGGAACACCGGGTCGCCGACGATGTGGCGCCCCTCGTCCGGGAGGGCCCGATGGGCCCGTCGCAGGGCGCCTTCAGTGCCATCGCCGTCGACGATGACCACCCCGTGGATTCCAGATTTGGCGAGCTCGGCATTGAGTTGGCGCAGCAGGGCAGCGTAGAGGGCAGGCCGGTCGCGCCCGTAGTCATCGGTCTCTCGGTAGACAGCGCGCACCCGCGCGCCGGGTATCGCGGCGATCGTCCGCAGCCCGCGCAAGACGACTTCCTGGCAGTGCTGTCGGTGCGTAACGCGGTCGGTGCTGCGCGAGCGGTGGACATGTCGGCCGCGAGCGCCCACGAGCTTCACCGAGTGCAGAGAGGAGTCGACCGGAATCTCCAATCGTGCGTCAGCATCCAGCTCGGCGCGAAAGGCCCGCCATCTTTGGTTCGCGACGTCCACGTGCGCGAGATCAATCCCTAAGGATGCGAAGCAGGCTGTCGTGCGGGCGTTGCCTCCATCGTCGACGAAATAGAGGCGCAGGGGGGCAGCACTGGACTCGGTGGCCATGCGCTATCAACTCCGCGAGCACACACAGGCTTTCCCCAGCACCGTTGCTGGGGGCCCTTCCGCACTCCTCGCGAAGTTCGCTTTTAGGAGAAGCGGGCGCGGGGTGCTCCATTGCCACGCGCCACGTCATACATCAACGGCTCCGGAAGCGGTTGCCGCGTCGACCCGGAATCAAACCCTCATGGGGAGGTACCATCCGCGCCAGCGACAGCCCCGATCCATCAACCACGAGGAATCAAGGGCCTCCAGGACTGTTCCTGGTCCCATACGTCACGATGCTGCCTTGCACCACGCTCAGCGCAACTATAGCGGTCCGACGAGATGCGCATCGGTCAAATCCCGTGCCCCAAGGGCAAGTTGATCAGCCTCGACGATTCGGACGACAAGCTCGCCAAATGCTGTCCCCTAAATGATCTGCGGGCGTCGGAAGTGATCACGCTTAGCACGGCGTCCTTAGGAACCACTTGCGCGGCTGCAGCGCCAGTGAAGGCCCAAAATGGTTGATGATGCTGTCGGCCGCGGACTTTGAGTTGCTGAAGGGCAGTGCGAGCCGCCGCTGCGTCAGGTTCGTCCGCCAGTACGCGGCAACCAGCAGGATCCGGTCCTCAAGCGGCGGGCTCCACGACCGGCCCTTGCTCACTGGGTCGGCGCCTTCCTGCATTGATCGGCTTGCTGAACTGACGCGGGCTCATCCTAGTGAACCGGCATCCAGGGCAGCTCGGACGCTGTGGTCACACCAGCCCAGACCAGACCATCTCGTCCATGGCCAAATCAGCTAAGGGACGCGCCTTAGCCCGTGGACGATACGTGGACAAGGCCCGGTCGATTCGACGTAACAAAGCCTCTCACCAGCATGTTCTGTGCAGAAGGAAGCCCCCTCCGGAGCCGTATGCGTAGGCTCGAATCCTGCCGGAGGCATCTCTAAGAGGGTGTCAAAAGGCCCCGCCGCCGATCCCGCAACTATCACCGACGTATAGCCCAACTCGTCTGCTATCCGGGCTCCGACCCGGGCGTATGGCCTGGGCGGGGCCCTCTTGTCATGCGGGCGTATTTCCCGCCACGGCTTGGGAGTTCCTGCGCACGGCACCGCCTCGGCGCCTCGCGCCACTGGCGCCACCGCGCCTCGTCTCAACGCCGGCCATGATGCCCCTCGTTGGCACGCCGGGGCAGCGGGCGGACCGTACCCACTTCAAAGGGGTGCTGGTCCGACTTCAAGCCGGCGCTGGTCCGAAAAGTGCAACCCTGCCCGGCTGTACGCGATTTGCGGCTGGCAAGTCCTTGCCATGGCGAAGACTTGCCGTCGTCTGGTCTTCACGTCGGCGTGAACTGGCCGATAGACCCAGGGCATGTCCTCCCCCTTTCAGGCTTCCGCCTTCCGGCGCAGACGCTGGCAGCTGATATCGGCCGCCACCGCGGTGCCGCTGCTGGCGTCGGGGCTCGCAGTTCTGCAAGCGCCCGCACAAGCCGCTCCGAGCAAGCCCACCGTTCCCGCCAAGCCCTCGGCGACCCACAAGGTCACCCTGGTCACCGGCGACGTCGTCACGGTCACCACGATGGCCGACGGCAAGCAGACCGCCGAGGTCGACCGGCCGGACAGCGCCGTCGGCGGCGTAAAGATCCAGGAGATCAAGGGTGACCTGTTCGTCGTCCCGGACGAGGCGGCGCCGCTGCTGGGCACGGACAAGCTGGACCGGCGGCTGTTCAACGTCACCGATCTGATCGAGATGGGCTACGACGACGCGAAGTCGGCCGCGGTGCCGCTGATCGCGACGTATGCCAAGCCGAAGTCTCGCGCGGCCGTCGAGCCGACGGCCCCCCGGGGCAGCAAGCTGACGCGCAAGCTCAAGGGCATCCGCGGTGCCGTGCTCAAGGCCGAGAAGCGGCAGGCCCGCACCTTCTGGAAGGCCGTCGCGCCGCAGGACAGCAAGACGTTGGGCGCGGGTGTGGCCAAGCTGTGGCTCGACGGTCGCGTGAAGGCCAACCTGAAGGAGAGCGTGCCGCTGATCGGTGCGCCCGAGGCCTGGGCGGCCGGCTACACCGGCAAGGGTGTCAAGGTGGCGCTGCTCGACACCGGCGTCGACGTCAACCACCCCGACTTCGCCGGCCGGATCGACGACACGGTCAGCTTCGTGCCGGGTGAGGCCTTCTCCGACCTCAACGGGCACGGTACGCACGTGGCCAGCACGATCGTCGGTTCGGGCGCCGCCTCCGGCGGTGACTACAAGGGCGTCGCCCCCGGCGCCGATCTGATCGTCGGCAAGGTGCTCGGTGGCGCGGAGGGCTACGGCCAGGACTCCTGGGTCATGGCCGGCATGCAGTGGGCCGCCGAGTCCGGTGCGGACGTCGTCAACATGAGCCTCGGCGACACCTACCCGACGGACGGCAGCGACCCGATGTCGCAGATGGTCGACGCGCTGTCCGCGCAGTACGGCACGCTGTTCGTCATCGCCGCCGGCAACGCGGGCCCGGAGAGCATCTCCTCCCCGGGTGCGGCCGCCTCGGCGCTGACCGTGGCCGCCACGGACAAGCAGGACCGGCTCGCGTCCTTCTCCAGCACCGGCCCGCTGGCCTCCTCCGGCGGCATGAAGCCGGACATCTCGGCGCCCGGCGTGGACATCACCGCGGCCCGCTCGCAGGAGATGACCGACGGTGGTGAGGGCCTTTACCGCACCCTCAGCGGCACCTCGATGGCCACCCCGCACGTGGTCGGCGCGGCGGCGATCCTGGCCCAGCGACACCCCGACTGGACCGGCGCGCAGCTCAAGGAACACCTGATGAGCACCGCGAAGGGTCTGGCCGACGAGTACTCGCCGTACGAGGTCGGCACCGGCCGTGTCGACGTGGCCGCCGCCGTGCGCACCACGGTCCGCGGTACCGGATCGCTCTTCTTCGGCAACTACACATGGCCGCACGAGCCGAGCGACGTCGCCGTCACGAAGGACCTGACCTTCACCAACACCGGTTCCGCCGACGTCACGCTGAACCTGGCGCTGACCGACGACGCCGGCCCGTTCACGCTGGGAGCCACCAAGGTGACCGTCCCGGCGGGCGGCACCGCGGCCGTCCCGGTGACCGGTGACCCGCAAGCCGCCTCGCCGGGCCGGCACGTCGGCTACGTGATAGCCACCGACGCGGCCACCGGGAAGCCGGTGACCCGCACGTCCGTGGCGCTGCTCAAGGAGGAGGAGCGCTACGACCTGAACATCAAGCTGGTCGACCGGGACGGCAAGCCCGCCGCCGGCTGGGTCACGATCAACCTGGCCGGCGACTTCTGGCCGTGGCAGGTGTACGTCGACGGCTCGACCACCATGCGCATGGCACCCGGCCTCTACACCGTCGCGGGGTACCTCGACGTGGCCGGCGAGAAGGCGGACCGCTCGGGTCTGGCCGTGCTGGTCGACCCCGAGACCGTACTCAAGGACGGCTCCGCGGACGTGGTGCTGGACGCGCGCAAGGCACGCCTGCTGCAGACCGAGGCGCCGCAGCGCACCGAGGACCGCCAGCGCAAGGTCGACTTCAACGTCCACTACAAGGGCCTCGACCCGTACACGGACTACCGCAGCGCGTACGTGCTGCCGCCGACATACGACGACGTCTACGTCGCGCCCACGAAGCCGATGAAGCAGGGCGAGTTCCTGCTGACCACCCGCTGGCGCAAGGGCGAGCCGCAGCTCAGCCTGAGCACGCCGGGCGGTCGCCGCCGCTTCGAGGCACTGGTGCAGGCGGGCAGCGCCCTGGGCACCGCCACGGACAGGCTGGACGCCGTCTACGCGGGCAACGGCGCGGCGGCCGAATACAAGAAGGTCAGGGCCAAGGGCAAGGTCGTCGTCATCGAGCGCAGCGACGAGGTCTCGCCGCAGGAACGCGCCGAGGCCGCGGTCGCGGCCGGTGCGAAGGCGCTGATCGTGGTCAACGACGGTGTCGGTGCCCTGATGGAGTACGTCGGTGAGTCGACCATCCCGGTCGCCACCGTGCACCGCGACGCGGGCAAGTCCCTTATCGCGATGGCCAAGGCCGGCAGCTTGAAGCTGACCGCGAAGCAGACCGAGTACACGCCGTTCGTCTACGACCTGACCCGGGAGTACCCCGGCCAGGTGCCGGACCGGGCCCTGGTCTACAAGCCGACCAAGGGTGACCTCGCCCGGATCGATGCCCGCTACTACTCGGCCACGGACGGCAAGTTGGCGGAGGGCTACCGGTCCGACTTCACGCTCAGCCCGTCGTTCAACTTCCCCGAGGCCGAGTGGCACCCGGGCACCCGCACCGAATGGGTGACCCCGGGTCAGGTCTGGAGGGAGTTCCACGCGCAGGGCGTCGACGGAGACCTGCCGTGGGTGATGGTGTCGGGCGACAACACGTATGCCAAGGGCAGCACGACCCGTCTGGACTGGTTCGCTCCGGCGACCCGGCCCGGCCAGGGCGAGGCCTTCGGCGTGTACAACTCCCGTTGGCAGAACTACATGACCTGGAACGTGCAGGCATGGGCCTCCGCCAGCGACAACATGCGGCTGGGCGGCTTCCTGCAGTGGGGTGAGACGCCGACCCACCTGCAGGTCTTCCAGGGCGACACGCTGATCCACGACAACCCGCACAGCACGGACATGCAGTGGGTGGAGGTGCCGGCGGGCAACCTGCCCTACCGCGCCGTCCTCGACGCGGAGCGGCCCGCCGACGTCTTCCGGCTGTCGACGCGCACCCACACCGAGTGGACGTTCATGTCCGACACCGTCGACTCGGACTTCTTCGAGCCGTTCTCGGTGCTGAACCTGAACTACAAGCTGGAGTCGGACCTGCACGGCGACGTCAAGGCCAACGCGACCCAGAAGATCGCGCTCAAGCCGGTGTCGATGGACGGCGGCACCGTGCCGGGCAAAGTCACCACGGTGAAGCTGGATGTCTCCTACGACGACGGTGCCACCTGGCAGAAGGTGACCCTGACCAAGGGCGCCGACGGCTATTGGACGGGTTCGTTCAGGACGGCGAAGAAGCCCGGCGGCTTCCTCTCGGTCCGCGCGAGCGCCGAGACGAACAGCGGCTTCGGCGTCAAGAACGACATCATCCGGGCGTACGGCCTGCGATGAACCGCACTGTCGGGCCCCGGGGAGGCGACTCCCCGGGGCCCTTCCCGTCGCACCCACTCCCACCAGGGACTATTCAGAGTCTGCCGCCATGGCGCATACTCTCCCCGCTGCGGCAAGCGGAAGAGAGTCGGTCGCCGATGCTGGATGTTCTGGGCCTCGAACCCGATGACGAGCGCGTCTACCGGGCGCTGATCGGACGGCCGGACTCCACCGCGACGCTGCTGTCGGATTTGCTCGTCATGCCGCAGGCCCAGGTAGACAAGGCCTTGTCCCGCCTGGTCGGGTGGGGGCTGGTGATCAGGTCGGCGGACGAGCAGTTCACCGCCGCGCCGCCGGCCATGGCGCTCGGCGCTCTCATCAGCCATCGCCGGGACGGGCTGCGCGCGGCCGAGCATGCCCTGGTGACCTTCGCCGAGGAACACCGGGCGGCGATGACCGGAAGCAGCATCGTCGATCTGATCGAGGTCGTCACGGGCGTCGACGCCATCCGCCATCGCTACCTCCAGGTGCAGCAGGCGGCCCGCATGCAGGTCCGCGCCTTCATCACCGCACCGTTCGTCGCCCTGCCTCCCGACGAGAACACGGCCGAACCCATGGCCATCGGCCGCGGCGTGCACTTCCGGGCGGTACTGGACCGGGCCGTGCTGGCGGAGCCGGGCATCGTCCACGACGCGATCGATTCCCTGCGCAACGGCGTGCAGCTGCGTGTCGCCGACCAGTTGCCCATGAAACTCATGCTGGCCGACGCCGAACTCGGCCTCGTCCCGCTCGCGACCACGCCGACCGGAGAGCCCGGCGCGGTGCTGCTGCACCGCAGCGGTCTGCTGGACGCGATGGACGCGCTGTTCGAGACGGTATGGCGCACCGCCCACCCGCTGGAGCTGTCGGGCACCGGCGGAGAAGCCGAACCCCCTGTCGAACTCGGGGCGGAGGGCCCGACCGACCTCGACCGAAGGATCCTCGCGCTCCTGCTGGCCGGCGTGACCGACCCGACGGCCGCGACACAGCTCGGTCTGTCACCGCGCACGCTGCACCGACGCCTGCGCCACCTCATGGACATAGCCGGAGTTCGGACCCGGATGCAGCTCGGCGGCCACGCCGTCCGACACGGCTGGGTAGACCCACCGGTGCCGAGACAGACGTAGCGCCACCGCCGCTTCCTTCCTGGCTGCGCTGGTCGAACGCTGGGTGGTCGTGCCCGCTCACGCTGCCCTTGGACGCACTGCGGGCGGGCCGCCGGACGTCAGGGTGGAGGCTCCACCACGAAGGTGCCCGGCGGCGGACGCTTCTCGGCCAGCGCCTCGCCTCCGGCGAGTCTGGCCCGCAGGTGGATGACGGTGCCCGGAGCCGGACCCGCTACGAGGTCGCTCGGCACGGCGAGGTCGAGACGGTGCCCGACGTGCCGGGACAGAAGATCGGCGTAGCCGGCGACCGGCTGGGCGTCGAGGACGTCGACGACCAGCCGGTACCAGTCCTTCAGCCGTGGATGCGGCCCCGTCGTGACCAGGCGGACGGTCAGCGCGGTGAGATTCTCGGTCGCCTGCACCATGGCTCACGCCCTCCGCCCGTCTTCGGTCGTCCTGCCGTAGCCGTACCCGCCGGCGTGGTGGGGCGTCCTAGGGCCGACGGTAGCCGTGGCCGACGCCCGTGGCGGACTCCGCGGCTCCCGGCGTGCCGTCGTACTCCTGTCGCTGGCCGCCTTCGAGGACCGGCTCGGCAGACCTCCGCGCGTCCCCTGCCACGGCCTGTTCCAGAGCCTCCAGCCGCGCCTGGAAGGCGTGGATCATCTCGGTCAGCCCGAGCTCGCCGTCCGCCTCGGTCCGCGCCGCGGTGACGCCGACCGGCAGATGGACCGGTCCCGGCACGGTGACCGCGACCGTGGCCGTCATCGTGGGCCCGGACGCCGAGATGCCGGTGACGGACACACCGGTCGGGGCGCCCGAGTGGGAGTGGGAACTGGGGGCGCTCGTAGGACCGAACGCGGTGTTCCCGGTGCTTCCGGGGTAGGGGTCGCCGGTGTCGCCGCGATTCGCCGACCACTCGAGGTCCTGCTGGTTGTCGCCCTGTACCAGTCCCACCATGTAGTGGGTCTCGTCGGAGTTGTCGGGCTGGTGCTCGTCGACGTGCCAGATCAACAGCCCGTCGCCGGGCAGCGAGGCGTCATAGCCGGTGCGCTGGCGGTTCTCGACCAGGAAGTACTCACTGCCGGGCAGCCCGCCGGTCCACAGCCGGTGCACCTGGTGGCTGTTCTTCACGTCAGGGATCGACAGGGTCGTCGGGCCGTTGACGTTGGACACCGTCGCCCAGCCCTGGTCGACCTTGCACCAGGCCGACGGGTGCGTCGGCACGTCACCGCCGCCTCCCCACGAACCACCGCCCATCAGGCACCAGTTGCCGACTCCTTCCGACGTGCCGTCGATGTCGTACAGGTCGGGGAAGCCGAACAGCAGGTGCCCCAACTCGTGTGCGCAGACGCCGATTTTGGCGTCCTCGGGGATGGTGAGGTACGCGAAGATGCGCGCGCCGTCCGCGTTGTAGGCGTCCGGCAGGGTCCACTTGTGCGACCAGATGTCGCCGGGGTCACCGGTGACCTCGCCGCCCGGTCCCGGGTGCAGCACGATGAAGGCGTCGACGAACCCGTTGCCGTCGTTGTCGTACGGGGCGTAGTTGATCTGCGGATCCGCGGCGATGGCGGTGTCTCTGGCCATGAGATGTGCCCGGGGCTGTCCGGTCGGCTTGCCGATGCCGAAGTTGCCGTTCGCGTACCAGGAGAGGTCCTTCGGCAGCTGGACGGGGCCCACGACCTCGCCGACGATGTCGACCAGACCATGGGTCACCTCGCGGTAGTACTCGCGGACGCTGCCGTTCGCAAGCGCGCCGAGCGAGAAGAACAGCTCCTCGAAGTGCTGCTTGTCGCGCGACATCTGCTTGTCGCCGAAGTCGGCGAGGACGACGACGACGCGTACGGCGCCGGTGAGCGGCCTGCGCTCGGCGGCCGCGGCGGCGATGGTGGCACGCGGCGTGCCGACAGGGAACTCGCTGGGCGGGATGATCGTGCCGTCATCGAACCCGAGGGGGCGCGGAGCGCCGCTCACGACGAACTGGCGGCCGAGCGGTGAGGCGCTGCGGATGCGCTGCTGCTCTTCCTGGAGCCGCTCACGCAGTTCCGGACTGGGGCACACGGCGCAGAAGTCGGACCAGATGGCGACAGCGCCGGCGCGGGGCGGAATGCAATCGGACATGACGATCCCCCTTGAAACGAGAAAGTGGGGTTTCTCCCAGTCACACACGCCGCTGCGGCACCCGCAACCGCAGCGGCGGACCGCGTCGGCCCGCATACGAACTGTCATGCAAGAACCGTCATTTCGGCGTCCGGCAGCGCCCTGGATGTGGACATGCGGAACGAGGGGATCCGAGGTTTGATGGAACGGAGCGTCAGGCGACGGCCCGGCGCGCAACCGTCAGGATGACGGCACAGTATTCAACTTCCTCGGGGTCACTCCCCGATCCCCGGCGCGGACGGCGACCAAGTCACCGCGTGCTCTGCCAGAGACCCACCCCTTCGGGTTCCGGCAGAAGCGGATGTCAGAGCGCGTCGACCCCGCTCACCTTCCAGCCGTCGGACGTGCGGGTCAGTGTCATCCGTACCCGGTTCAGGTCGACGCGGGAGCCCGAGACCTGGGTGCTTGTGGTCACCTGGTTGACGAAGAGGAGGACCACGGCCCGGTCCGGCGACGTCGAGATCACGGAGGCTGCCGGGGAGCCGCCGGTGGGCTGTGCGACCGTCGCCTTCACCACACCGTGGTACTTCCTGGCCGTGGGACCGACCACCGTCGTGGTGGTCTTTCGGTACTCGTCGCGGAAGTGGCCGGTGAGTCGGGTGCGCGCCGCGGCGAAGTCGCGGTCCAGGTGCCGGTAGTCGTACGACAGCACGACGGGCGCCGCCTGGCGCGCGGCCGCGAGCGCCTGTGCCCGAGCCTGTTCGGCCCGCACGCCCTCCCGGTAGCGCCACCCGAGCACGGCGGCCGCGACCAGGCCCGCCACGAGCAGGACGCACAGGGCCGCGGTGAGCAGCCGCCGTCGGCCGCGCCGCGCCGCGGTACTGGCGTCCGGCTCGCCCCTACCGCGCCGCGTCGTCGTACCGGACCCGGACTCGCCCTTCTCCTGCGGCTCGTCCTCCTCGAAGGACTCCGGCGACGGCTCCGGCGGGTCGTCCCAGCCGTCCTCCGCCGGGGCCTCGATGAGCACGGTGCGGCCGGCGGTCGGTGCCTCGGGGCGCTGCGGGGCTTCCTCGTCGGCGGCCGCCGGGTCCAGTTCGTGGTGGCCGCGCTCCGCGCGCTTGGCCGCCGCGCGGGCGGCCGCGGTGATGGTGCGCCGGGTGCCGGATCCGGAACCGGAGCCGCGGCCCCGGGTGGTCGTCTTCGTCACGGTTTTGCTCCTCAAGTCCTCATGGGCGTACGGCGGTCAGGGCGCGGTCAGCCGACGAACTCGACGTCCGAGGTCAGCCAGCGGCCGTCCCGGTGCACCAGGTCGAGCTGGAGCCGGTAGGTGCGCGCCTCGCCCTTGGGCGCGGCGGTGTTGGTGACCTTGCTGTCGGCGACCACCAGGACGCGGGCCGAGTGCTCGTCGGAGCGGACGATGCCCGCGTCGAGGACCTGGCCCTCGGACACGGACTCGTTCGCGGCGACGAGCTTGGTCAACTGCTCGGTCTGCGCGGCGAACTGCTTCTTGAAGTCGCCGGTGGCGCCCTCGAGGACGTTCGCGCTGTCCCGGTCGTAGTGCCGGTAGTCGAGCGACGTGAAGTTCAGCGCCGACTGGCGTGCCGTGGACAGGATGTCCTGGCGGCGCTGCTCGGCCTCGTGCTGGTCGTAGACCCGGAGGCTCAGCCAGATCGTCAGCGCGGTGGTGAGGACGGTCGCCACCACCAGTCCCACCGACCACGCCCTGCCCGACAGGGCCCCGCTCACCGCTCTGCTCATGGCCCCGCTCATGCCATCGGTCCGACTAGCAGCCATTGCCACGACTCCTTTCCGAACAAAGCCTGTTGGCCGCCCGTCGAGCCGATCTCGACAGGCCTTCCGTCCGGGCCGGTCGCGGTGCCGGTCTCCGGGTCGTAAGGCGTGATGTACGGCGTCCCGTACGCCGTCTGGTTCGCGCCGCCGGAAGCGGCCGACGCGCCGGGGGCGTTCTGCGCGCCCCGCACCGACGTCTTGCTCCCGCGAGGGGCCGTGCAGCGCGCGTCGGTGTTCGCCTCGCGCGTGCTGGTGTCCGAGGGGTCGCGCCGTGTTGTCCCGTACCCCTGGGTGCACGGCGGCGGGTCGTCGGCGTTCACCACCAGGCCGAAGTGGGTGGTGCCGTCGCCCGGGACGACCGTGTAGCTGCCCGCGACCAGTGCCGGGAAGGTGACCAGGGACTGCTCCACGCCGGGCAGGCGGGCCAGCGTGACCTGGCCGCCGCTGATCAGATTCGCCAACAGGACCGACAGCCGCGGTGAGATGTTCTTCAGTAGCGAGTTCACCTGCTGCGCGGCCGGCGTCGCGTTGCCGATCAGCTTGCGCAGGTCCCCGTCGCTCGACTTCAACTGCGCGCTGAGGGCCGCCAGATCGTGCGCGAACGACTTGATGGACGAACCCTGGTCGGCCTGCGTCTTGAGGACCTTTCGCGAGTCCTCGATCAGCGAGATCGTCTGGGGGAGTGACTCGGAGGCCGACTCGACGAGCGCGTTGCCCGAGTCCACCAGCCGGCTCAGGTTCGGGCCGGTGCCGGAGAAGGCCTTGCCCAGCTCGTCGACGGTGATCCGCAGATCGTCCTTGCCGACCGAGTTCACAAGCCGGTCCAGGCTGAGGACCAGGTCCGTCGTGGGCAGCGGCACGCGGGTGCTGCCGCGCGGGATGGCGCTGCCGTCGAGGAGATATGGGCCATGCGAACTACGCGGCTGCAGATCTACGTATTGCTCGCCCACCGCCGAACGGTTCGCCACCACGGCGAGCGTGTCCGCCGGGATGCGCGGAGCGCCGTCCTTGATGTCGAGGGAGACCGAGACGCCGTCGGCGCCGGTCAGCCCCAGCGCGCCGACGCGGCCCACCGGCACCCCGCGGTAGGTGACCTCGGCGCCGGGGAAGATGCCCCCGGATTCGGTGAAGTCCGCCTGCACGGTGTAGCCGCGACCCAGGACGTCGTCCACCAGGCCGGTGTACTCGGCGCCGACGTACGACACCCCGACGGCGGTGACGGTGGCGAAGGCGAGCAGTTGGGCCTTGACCGTACGGGTGATCACGGCTGAACCCCCTTCAGCATCAGCTCCGCGAGCGCGAGGTTGATCCCCTCGGGCAGCCCGCCTTGGGTGGTGTAGCTGCTGGTGCACACCGGCGGGCACAGCGGACCGCCGCCGCCCGACGACGCCGACGGGGCCGACGGCACCGAGGGGGACGACGGCAGGCTCGGTGTGCTCGGCAACGCGGTGGGTGTCGGCACGCTCGGCAGATCGGGAAGATCGGGGAGATCGGGTACGTCGGGAGTGTCGGGCTTCTGGGAATCGCCGTCGCCCCGGCCGGAGTTGCCGTCCGTCACGTTCCCGTAGATGCCGGCCAGGTCCAGATCCGCGGTGATGTCGAGATTGACGTAGTCCCCCTTGATGGCGCCCGTGACGTTGCGCGGGAACGGGTAAGTGGTCAGCAGCTCAAGGGAGTTGGGCAGATCGTCGCCCGCCTTGTTCAGCTGCTGAAGGATCGGCCGCAGTTGTTTGAGGTTCGCGACCGTGTCGTCGTGCGAGGCGTTGACCACCTTGGTGCCCGTCTTGCCGAGCTTCGACAGGGCGGTGAGCATCCTCGTCAGATCGCGGCGCTGGTCGGCGAGGACTTTCAGGGCGGGCGGCATCGTGTCGACGGCCTGGGCGATCGTCTTCTTCTCCTTGCCGAGCCGTCCCGCGAGCCGGTCGACGGCTTTGAGGGCGTGGACGATGTCCTTGCGCTGGTCGTCCAGACCGCCGATGAACGTGTTCAGCTCCTTGAGCAGCGACCTGACCCGGTTCTCCCGGCCGTGCAGGGCCTTGTTCAGCTCCACGGTGATCGTCTTGAGCTGGGCCACTCCGCCGCCGTTGAGCAGCGCGGACAGCGCGGAGAGCACCTCCTCGATCTCCGGGTTGCGGCCGCTGCGGGACAGCGGGATGCGGTCGCCGTCGCCGAGCCGACCCACCGGGGCGGTGCCGGAAGGGGCGGAGAGCGCGACGTACTTCTCGCCGAGCATGCTGGTCTGCCGCAGCTCTGCGATCGCGTTGGCGGGCAGCTTCACCGAGTCGGCGACCCGCAGCCGTACGCGCGCGTGCCAGCCGTCGAGTTCCACCTTCTCGACCGCGCCCACAGTGACGTTGTTGACCTTCACCGCCGACTGCGGCACCAGGTCGAGGACGTCGCGGAACTCGACGGTGACGTGGTACGCGTGGCCGTCGGCGGCGGCTCCGCCGGGCAGCTGGACGTCGTACCAGCCGTTGAACTCGCAGCCGGACAGCAGCAGCGATCCGACCGCGGCCATCGCCACCGCCCCGACCTTGCGCCGCGCGCTCATGCGCTCGCCCCCAGAATTCCGCCGAGCGTCCGGTCGACGGTTCCCGTCACCGCGGAGCCCTGAGGCACCTTGGGCAGGGAGTCGAAGAGGTCCTTCAGCTCCTTGCAGTCGGGGTTCTTGCCGCCTTCGTCGCCGGTCGTCCTCAGTACGGAGCACAGCAGTGAGGCCGGATCCTGTGCCTGTTGGGCGTTGTTGCGGGTGTCGAGGGTGCCCGAGGACGGGTTGTAGGCGTTGTTCAGGTTCGACAGACCCGTGGGAGCGACCTCCAACAGCTCGGCCAGCGCGGCCCGTTGGGTGACGAGCACCTTGGTCACCTTGCTGAGGCCCTTCACGTTCGAGGTCAGCGACTTCTTGTTGTTCTTCACGAAGGCGGACACGTCGCCGAGCGCCGTCCCCAGGTTCTTGAGCGCGTCCGCGAGGTCCTTGCGCTCGCCCGCGAGCTGTCCGGCGACCTCGGCCAGGCTGGTGTTGAACGACCGCACGCTCTTGTCGTCCGCGGCCAGTGCCGCCGTGAACACCTGCAGGTTCCGCACCGTGCCGAAGAGGTCCGTGCGGCCGTCCGACAGCGTGGTGACGGCCTGCGAGAGGTCCTCGACCGTCTGGTTGAGGTTCTCGCCCTGGCCCTCGAGGTTGTCCGCGCTCACCCCGAGCAGCCGCGACAGCGAGCCGTCCTTGTTGGCGCCCTGGGGGCCGAGCGCGTCGGCCGTCGTGTGCAGACTGTCGAAGATGCGGTCCAGTTCGACCGGCACGGCCGTCCGCGTCTCGGGGATGACGGCGCCGTTCCGTAGTACCGGGCCCTTCCGGTACACCGGCAGCAGCTGCACGTAACGGTCGCTGACCACCGAGGAGTTGATGATCGCGGCCTTGGCGTCCGCCGGGACCTTGCGGCCTTCGTCGTACGTCAGCTCCACCCGCACCCGGTCGCCCTCCGGCGTGATCTTCTCGACCTCGCCGATCCGGACGCCGAGGACGCGGACGTCCGAGCCGGGGTAGATGCCGACGGTGCGCGGGAAGTACGCGGTGACGTGCACGGGCTCGGAGCGCGGCCACAGCATGTAGGTCAGCGCGGCGACGAGGGCGAGTGCGGTGACCACGGCCACGCGCCTCTTCAGGGTCTTCACGGCCACGCGCCTCTTCAGTTTCTTCACTGCGTGCCTCCCGTGCGCGGCACCACCGGAGCGGCGACCAGGTTCTGGACGTAGCTGTCGAACCAGCGGCCGTTGCCGAGGGTGTTGCTGAAGACCCGGACGTACGGCGCGAGCAGCTTGACGCTCCGGTCGAGGCTCGACTGATTCCGTTCGAGCATCTGCACCACACGGTTCAGGCCCTTGAGCGCGGGCCCGATCTCCTTGTCGTTGTCCTCGACCAGGCCGGAGAGCTCGATGCCCAGCGCGGCGGAGCTCTTCAGCAGCTTGTGGATCGCCTTGCGCCGCTTGCTGATCTCCTTGAACAGCTTGTCGCCGTCCTTGACCAGCCCGGAGAAGTCCTCGGAGTGGTCGGCCAGCACGCCCGTGACACCGTTCGCGTGGTCGAGGAGTTCGCCCAGCGCCTTGTCGCGCGAGGCGACCGTCCGGGAGATCTTCGACAGGCCCTTGATGGACGCCCGTACCTCGGCGGGCGAGTCCTGGAAGGTGGTGGAGATGGTGTCCAGGGCCTTCGCCAACTGGTCGGTGTCGACCTTCTCCGTCGTGGTGGTGAGATCGCTGAACGCCTGTACGACGTCGTACGCCGGAACCGTCCTCTTCAGCGGTATCTCGCTGCCTGGCTTCAACTGCCCCGGCCCCTCGGGATGCAGCGCGAGGTACTTGGCGCCGAGGATCGTCTTGACCCGGATCGAGGCGCCGGTCCCGGTGCCGAACGCCGGATCGCCCTTGATCTTGAAGGTGACCTTGACGTGGTCGCCGTCCAGATCGACGTCCTCGACCTTGCCGACCTTGACGCCGGCGATCCGCACCTCGTCGCCGGGCTTGAGACCGCCCGCCTCCGAGAAGGCCGCGCTGTACGTGTCGCCGCCGCCGATCAGCGGCAGGCTGTCCGCGTTGAACGCGGCCACGGCCAGCAGCCCGAGGGTGGTGAGACCGACAGCTCCGATCACCACGGGGTTGCGCTCGCGGAACGGGATCAGGCGCGGACGGCGGATCCGTGGAAGCCGTATCCGAGGCGGGTCGATGCGAACCTTCATCAGCGGTTCCGGACGGCGGGGACGGGGCGCCCGGCGCGGGAGCAGCCGTATTTTCGGGAGCTTCGGCGGGTCGATGCGGACTTTCACCAGGGGTTCCGGGCGGCGCGGGCGCGGTGCCCGGCGCGGCAGGAGCCGTATTTTCGGGAGCTTGGGCGGGTCGATGCGGACCTTGACCAGCGGCTCCGGGCGGCGCTTACGAGTCCGGCGCGAAAGGAAGTGCTGCGTCATGCGCCGCACCTCGCCCTCGCCACATGCAGCTCGGGGGTGAGCACCTGCTTCGTCTTCGGCAGCACGATCCGGCCGTCGAAGTCGCAGAGGTAGAAGTTGAACCACGAGCCGTAGGACGCCGTCCCCGTCAGTGCGTTGAGCTTGTTCGGCAGCCGCTTCAGGACGCCCTCCACGGTGTTCTCGTTCTTGTTCAGCGTTCCGGTGAGA
The DNA here is from genome assembly GCF_041053055.1 of Streptomyces sp. R41. Taxonomy (NCBI): domain Bacteria; kingdom Bacillati; phylum Actinomycetota; class Actinomycetes; order Kitasatosporales; family Streptomycetaceae; genus Streptomyces; species Streptomyces sp. R41. Next base: position 3,278,648 of record NZ_CP163443.1, on the reverse strand, counting down.
TCGGTCAGCTCGGCGATGTCGTCCTTCAGGGGCGGACGCGCGTCCTTGAGCAGCCCCGAGGTGGCATCGGTCAGGTCGCCGATGCCCACCAGCGACTGCCCGATGGGCTTGCGGTCGGCGGACAGCCCCGAAATCACTCGCCGCAGCTGCTTGAGGAGCCCGGAGAAGCGGGCGCCGCGCTTGTCCAGCGTCTCCAGCACGGTGTTGAGGTTGTCGATCACCGAACCGATCAGCTTGTCGCGGCCGGCCAGCGTCGTGGTGAGCGAAGCCGTGTGTGCGAGCAGGCTGTTGACGGTGCCGCCCTCGCCCTGGAGTGTCCGGATGATCTCGGTCGCGAGCTGGTTGACGTCCTGCGGGCTGAGCGCGGCGAACAGTGGCTTGAAGCCGTTCAGCAGCGCGTTGAGGTCCAGCGCGGGCTGGGTGCGCGACAACGGGATCGTGGCGCCGGGCTTCAGCCGGGTGCCGTCTCCCGCGCCCTCGGTCAGGGCGAGGTAACGCTGTCCGACCAGGTTCCGGTAGCGGATGACCGCGCCGGTGCTGTTCAGCAGCGGACGATCCGCGCTGACGCTGAAGGTGACCTCCGCCAGCGTCCGGTCCTTGATCCGGATGCCCTGGACCTCGCCGACCCGTACCCCGGCCACCCGGATGTCGTCGCCCTTCTCCAGGCCCGTCACGTCGCTGAACACCGCGCGATACGTGTGCTCGGGAGTGAAGGAGATGTTCACGATGGTGGCGGCGAGCAGCGCCGTCGCCAGGATCGTCACCAGGGCGAAGAGGCTGAACTTGATCAGCGGGGCAGCGGCCTGCCGGGCTCCTGACGTCCGCGAGGTCTTCGTGATCTTCGTGTTCTTCTTGGTCCTCATGCGACGCTCACCGCCGTCCCGCGCGCCATCGGTCCGAACAGCAGGGTCGCGACCGGCGGCACCTCGTCGGCGGGCACACCCATGACGGGCGCGACGAGCGAGCCGACGGCGCGCTGCTCGGTCCTGGTGGAGGAAACGCCGACCGGACCGGACGAACTCCCCTTCGCCGAACCGTCGTTGAGGTGGACCCCGGGCGCGGGCACCTGCGGATGGGGCAGGTCGCGGCAGTTGGGCCCCGACCGATCGCCGTAGCGGGGGTACTCACCCGGTTCGTACGCGCCCTGCTGGCGCACGACCTCGAGCGTGATGTGCATCTTGCCGCCCTGGAAGGCCTGCTCGGATGCCTGCTCCTCGCGCACCAGGCCGGCGAGGAGGCAGGGGTACTCGGGCGAGTAGCGGGCGAAGAGGTCGAGTGTGGGGCGGGAGACTCGGCCGAGGGTGATCAGCCGGTCGCCGTTCGCGTCGAGGAAGTCGTCCGCGGTGCGCGCGGCGGTGGCCGTCGTGGTGAGCGCGGACGCGAGCCGGTCCCGCTGCTCGACCAGGGTGCGGCTGGTGGTGACGGTGTTGCGCAGGATCGCCATCAGGTCGGGCGCCGCGTCGCCGTACACCTCGGCGACGTCGGCCAGCCGCGCGAAGTCCTCGGTGAGGGACGGCAGATGAGGATTGAGGCGGTGCAGATAGTCCTCCACGCGCGTGAGGTTGTCGCCGATCCGGTCGCCGCGCCCTTCGAGGGCGGTGGCGAACGCGGAGAGCGTGGCGTTGAGCTTGCCGGGCTGCACGGTCCGCAGCAGCGGCAGCAGGTCGTTCATCAGCTGCTGGAGCTCGATGCCGACCCGGGTGCGGTCCTGGGTGATGACATCCCCGGCGCGGATGGGCCGGGCCGAGGAGCGCGCGGGCGCGACCAGGTCGACGTACTTCTCGCCGAACAGCGTCTTGGGCAGCAGGCGCGCGTGCACGTCGGAGGGGATGTCCGCGACGTACTCCGGCTTCAGCGCGATGTCGAGCGTCGCCTTCGACCCGTCGGCGTGCACCGCGCGCACCTCGCCGACCAACAGCCCGCGCAGCTTGACGTCGGCACGAGGATCGAGCTGGTTGCCGAGGCTGTCGGCCTCCAGCTCGATCCGTACGGCCGAGGTGAACACCTGCCGGTACACGGCGACGGACAGGGACAGCAGCAGCGCGAGTACGGCGAGGAACACGACGCCGTACAACCGCAGTCTCAGCGCCCTCATACGGCTCACCCCGCAATCCGTACGGTCGTGTTGGCGCCCCAGATCGCGAGCGACAGGAAGAAGTCCAGGACGTTGATCGCGACGATCGAGGTGCGCACGGCGCGGCCCACGGCGACGCCGACGCCCGCCGGGCCGCCGCTCGCGTAGTAGCCGTAGAAGCAGTGCACGAGGATGATCAGGACAGCGAAGACGAGCACTTTCCCGAAGGACCACAGCACGTCGACCGGCGGCAGGTACTGCTGGAAGTAGTGGTCGTAGGTGCCCGCCGACTGCCCGTAGTAGCCGGTGGTGATGGTGCGGGCGGCGAAGTACGAGGACAGCAGCCCGACCACGTACAGCGGGATCACCGCGACGAAACCGGCGATCATCCGGGTGGTCACCAGGAACGGCAGCGAGGGGACGCCCATGACTTCGAGGGCGTCCGTCTCCTCGCTGATCCGCATCGCGCCGAGCTGGGCGGTGAACCCCGCGCCGACCGTCGCGGACAGCGCGAGCCCGGCCACCAGCGGGGCGATCTCCCGGGTGTTGAAGTACGCCGAGAGGAACGCCACGAAGTTGGAGGTGCCGAGCTGGTTGAGCGCGGCGTACCCCTGCAGGCCCACCTCCGTGCCCGTGAAGAACGACAGGAAGGCGATGACACCGACCGTGCCGCCCACGACGGCGAGGGCGCCGCGCCCGAAGCTCACCTCGGCGAGCAGCCGGAGGATCTCCTTCTTGTAGCGGCGTACGGTGCGGCCCGCCCACGCCAACGAGCGGCCGTAGAAGGACAGTTGGCTGCCCAGTTCCTCCAGGCGATTCAGCAGCGCCATGACTCAGCCCCTCTGCGGAACGACTTGGAAGTACACGGCGGTCATCACGAAGTTCGTCACGAACAGCAACATGAAGGTGATCACCACCGACTGGTTCACCGCGTCGCCCACACCCTTCGGGCCGCCCTTCGCGGTGAGTCCCTTGTAGGAGGCGACGATCGCGGCGATCGCGCCGAACACCAGCGCCTTGATCTCCGCCGCCCACAGGTCGGAGAGCTGCGCGAGCGTGGTGAAGGAGGCGAGATAGGCGCCTGGTGTGCCGTTCTGCAGGACGACGTTGAAGAAGTAGCCGCCCGCGACGCCGACCACCGACACCAGGCCGTTGAGCAGCACCGCCACCACCATCGACGCCAGTACCCGCGGGACGACCAGCCGGTGGATGGGGTCGATGCCCAGCACCTGCATCGCGTCGATCTCCTCGCGGATCTTCCGCGCCCCGAGGTCCGCGCAGATCGCCGTGCCGCCGGCGCCCGCGATCAGCAGCGCGGTGACGATCGGTGAGGCCTCCCGCAGCACCGCGAGGACCGAGGCGGCGCCGGAGAAGGACTGGGCGCCGAGCTGCCGGGTCAGGCTGCCGATCTGCAGCGCGATGACCGCGCCGAAGGGGATGGACACGAGGGCCGTCGGCAGGATGGTCACGCTCGCGATGAACCAGGCCTGCTGGATGAACTCCCGTGCCTGGAACGGCCGTCGGGGTATGGTCCGGACGACGTCCAGCGCCATCGCGAAGAGGTTCCCCGAGTGCCTGAGCGCTCCGGTCGGCGACAGGCTCATGCGTCCGCCACCTCCTTGCGGTGCAGCTCGGCCTCGCGTCTCGCGATCGCCTCCCAGCGGGGCGGGCGGGTGATGCCGGGGCCCGGCAGCAGGCGCGGCGTCATGTCGTTGCCGACGTGGCGGGCTTTCCGGTCCGCTTCGCCGAGCCGCGCCAGCTCCTGCTCGACCTGTGCGGCGTCCTTCTCCTCCGCCATGCCGATCGGGCCCTGCATCCGGCCGTTCAGGAACTGCCGTACCACCGGCTCGTCACTGGTCAACAGCTCCTCGCGCGGCCCGAACATGACCAGCTCACGGCGGAACAACAGGCCGATGTTGTCCGGCACTTGGCGGGCCGAGGCGATGTCGTGGGTGACGATCAGGAAGGTCGCGTTGATCTGTGCGTTGAGGTCGACGATGAGCTGGTTGAGGTACGCGACGCGCACCGGGTCGAGGCCCGAGTCCGGCTCGTCGAAGAGGATGATCTCCGGATCGAGCACCAGCGCCCGCGCCAGCCCGGCCCGTTTGCGCATCCCGCCGGAGATCTCACCGGGCAGCTTTCCCTCGGAACCGATCAGCCCGACCATGTCCATCTTCTCCAGCACGATGCGCCGGATCTGGCTCTCGGACTTGCGGGTGTGCTCACGCAGCGGGAACGCGATGTTGTCGTACAGGCTCATCGAGCCGAACAGCGCGCCGTCCTGGAACAGCACGCCGAAGAGTTTCCGTACCTCGTAGAGCTCGTGCTCGCGCAGCTTGGTGATGTCCCGGCCCGCGATCTTCACGCAGCCCCGGTCCGGCTTCAGCAGTCCGACGAGCGTCTTGAGGAACACCGACTTGCCCGTGCCCGAGGGGCCGAGCATGACCGATACCTCCCCGGCGGGCAGCGTCAGCGAGACGTCCTGCCAGATGACCTGGTGACCGAAGGACTTGGTCAGCCCTTCCACACAGATCTCGACACCCATCCGGTCCACCCTTCGGCCGTGCAGCAGCTCCGACATCTGCTCTACGGGGAGGGGCGGGGCGTCCGTCGCGACGGAGGCGGATTTTTTTCGAGGGCTCCGAGGGTTCCGAGGGTTCTACGGCAGTGCGGTCGGGGTCGGTACCTCGACGGGAGCCTTCGGTACGGCCGGAAGCGTCGTCGGGACCGCGGACGCGGCCGGCACATCAGGGAGAGCGGGCACGCTCGGCAGGTCGGACACCGCCGGGACCTCGGGGACGGCCGGCACCGGTGACAGCGAGGCCTCCGGCAGGGGCGGCACCGACAGCGGCAGCAGCGACCGGTCGTGGCCGCCGGTCGACGGCGTCGCGCCGGGAGCCGTCGGGGCGGCCGACAGCTCACGGGCGTTCGGGGTGGCTGCCCGGCCCGCGCCGTCGGGCCGTACGGTCTCCGTGGTCTTCTGGGCCATACGGGACACGGACGGACCCGGAGTCGTGCCCTTCCCGTCCGCGTCGTGGACGTACGGCAGCACGAACCCCGCCACCACCAGAGTCGCGGCCGTCGAGGTCACCGCCACGGCCTGCGCGTGTCCGCTCGCGCGCAGCTTGCCGCGCCCCCACAGGAACAGGGCGAGGCCCAGCGTTCCGGCCAGCGAATTGCGCAGCGTGCGCCGGGCCCGGGCGAGCAGCGACTCGACGGTCCGGTAGCTCAGCCCCATGCGCACGGCGACCTGGCCGACGTCGAGGTCCTCGGACTTCAGCCGGAGCGCCTCGGCCTGGCGCGCGGGCAGCTCCCCGCTGCGCACGGCCAGCCACTTCGCCTCGGCCCGGTCGCACACCGCCTCCTCGACGGGCACCGGACCCGGTGCGGTGAGCGTGGGGCTGCGGTGCACCTCGGCCTCACGGTTGACCTGGCGGTACCGATCGACGCACAGCCGCATGGTCACGGTCGTCAGCCAGGCGCCGAGGCGCTCGTCGTCCAGGTCGGGGCGTTCCGCGGCGCGCAGCATCGCCTCGTGCACCGCGTCCTCGGCGTCCTCCGAGCTCATCGACCTGCGCCGGGCCACCTTGAGCAGTTGCTCGCGGTGGCTCCACATGCGCTGCCAACGGTCGTCGGCCGCTTGCATCTCCGCAGGCATGTCCGTCGCCATGAGGGCCCCTTCGCGCTCATCCGCCGGTCTCGTGCCGTCCGGCGGGTGGCGACATTACCGCCCAGTATCCGCGGTTGTGGAGGGGGCGGAGGCCATCGAGTCCACACCGTTGCTGGTCAGCGGACCGTCGCTGGGCAGCAGGTCGGCGCCGGGCAGCTCGATGTCCGGGCCGGGCGTGGGGAGTTGGGGCTCCTCCGTCTCCTTGGGCCCGCCCGCCGGACGGGACGTGCCGGGGGTCGGCGAGGCAGGTGCGGACGGTGCCGGGGAGGGGGCGGCGCTCGGACGGCGGGAGGGCTTCGGCGTGGACGGGGGCCGCGACGGCTCCCGGTGCGCCGAGGGCTTCGCGGGGCTGTCCGGCACCACCCGGTGCCCTTCCAGGAAGTACGCGTACCAGGCCCTGACCGTGCGCAGATAGGCCTCCGAGTGGTTGTAGCCGAGGACCGCCCGGTCCAGCTCGGCCGGGTCGGAGAGGTCCCGCCCGCCCGCGCACAGGTAGCGCCCGGCGGCGAGCGCCGCGTCGAAGACGTTGCCCGGGTCGGCCCGCCCGTCGCCGTTGCCGTCCGTGCCCCAGCGGGCCCAGGTCGACGGGATGAACTGCATCGGTCCGACCGCCCGGTCGTAGGCCGCGTCCCCGTCGTACGCGCCGCCGTCGGTGTCCCGCACGACGGCGAAGGCGCCGCCGTCCAGCCGCGGCCCGAGGATCGGCGCCACGGTCGTACCGTCCGCCGTCACCCGGCCGCCCCGCGCCTGCCCGGACTCCACCTGGCCGATCGCGGCCAGCAACTGCCACCGCAGCCGGCAGCCGGGCGCGGTGCGCGCGAGCTCCGCCTCGGCGTGCCGGTAGGCGGCGAACACGCTTGCCGGCAGGGCGGCGCCCGCCTCCGATGCCCCGCGCTCGCGTGCCCGGGTCCGCAGCGGCGGGAGGTCGGTGCGGTACGGGGTGTCTCCCGACACGCTCTGCCCGTGCTCGGTGGGCGCCTCCCGCTGGGGGGCGGAGGTCCCTGCCGGGACCGCACCCGGCGCCTGTGACGCGGTCAGCGCGGCCATCGCCGCCGCCGCGATCGCCGCACCCCTGACGCCTTTGACTCTGTGCCCTGCCACGTTGAGCTCCCCTCCCTGTGGGCCGATGTCGTCTGCTCTACGGGGCGGGGCGGCGGTTCCGTCGCGCGGAGCGGGGCGATTTCGGAAACGTGGTCGGCACGCGCGTCCTTTGAGTCACGCGGAACGGCCGGCGTGCGGGTGAGTCACGCGGAACGCCCGGCGCGCGGGTGAGTCACGCGGAACGGCCGGCGCGCGGGTGAGTCACGCGGAACGCCCGGCGCGCGGGTGAGTCACGCGGAACGGCCGGCGCGCGGGTGAGCCACGCGGAACGGCCGTCGCCCGGGTCCCGCCTTGCGGTGGGAAACCGATCGGTTTACTCTCGCGGAAGTAGGTAAACCGATCGGTTTCTCGTTATTCGTTCCTGGGAGTACCCATGACATCCATCGAAGGTTCGGTCGCCCTCGTCACCGGCGGCAGCCGCGGTATCGGCCGGGCGCTGGTGCAGTCCCTGTACGAGCGCGGCGCGCAGAAGGTGTACGCCACCGCGCGCGACCCCCGGACGGTCACGCACCCCGACGCCGTGCCGCTGGCGCTGGAAGTGAGCGACCCCGCGTCCGTCGCCGCGGCCGCCAAGCAGGCGCAGGACGTCACCGTCCTGATCAACAACGCCGGCGCGTCCGTGAACGCGAACTTCCTGGACTCGCCCGTCGAGGACGTCCGCCGCGAGTTCGAGACGAACTTCTACGGCCCGCTCCTCGTCACGCGCGCCTTCGTCCCGATCATCGAGCGCAACGGCGGCGGCCACATCCTCAACGTCCACTCGGTGCTGTCGTGGATCGGCCTCCTGAACTCCTACAGTGCGTCCAAGGCCGCCCTCTGGTCGCAGACCAACTCCCTGCGCCTCGATCTGAAGCCGCGCGGCATCGAGGTCACCGGACTCCATGTCGGTTACGTCGACACGGACTTGGCCGCGCATGTCGACGCACCGAAGTCCACCCCTGAGAGCGTCGCGGCCCAGGCGCTCGACGGCATCGAGTCCGGTGCCTTCGAGGTGCTGGCCGACGACGTCTCCCGGCACGTCAAGGCCCAGCTGTCGCAGGACATCGGCGCGATGTATCCGCAGCTGTCGGCGTAGTCGGACCGTGGTCGGACCGGCAGTGGGCGGATGATCTCAGACCGGCAGCAAGCGGGCGATCAGCTCGCTGAGCTGCCGGGCGTTGCGGCACTCGTGCATCTCGACGAGTTCGGCGTAGGCGGGCGCGGCGGAGTCGCCCGTGCCCCACTGGGACCGCTGCTCGGGGTTCAGCCAGTAGACGCGGCGGGCCCGCTGGGAGAGGTGCCGCACGGCCGGGAGATTCGGGTCGCTCATGTTCGTACGGGCGTCGCCGAGGACGAACGCGGTCGTGCGCGGCCCGACCGCGTCGGCGTACCGCTCGTCGAACTCGCCGAACGCGACGCCGTAGTCGCTGCTGCCGTGCCAGCCCGTCAGCGTGGCCTCCGCCCGGATACGGGCGCCCAGCCCCTCCGGGTCGGCCGTGCCGTGCACCAGCAGCCCGGTCACCTCGTCGATCCGGTTGACGAAGGCGAACACCCGCACCTTGCTGAACTGGTCGTGCAGGGCCTGCACCAGCAGCATCGTGAAGTCGGAGAATCCCGACACCGAGCCCGACACGTCGCACAGCAGCACGAGTTCGGGCCGGACGGGGCGGCGCCTGCGCAGCACCGGGCGCATCGGTACCCCGCCCGTCGACAGCGACCCGCGCAGGGTCCGCCGCAGGTCGATGGTGCCGCGGGCGGCCCGGCGGCGGCGTGCGGCGAGCCGGGTGGCCAGCTTGCGCGCGAGCGGCTGCACCACCCTGCGCAGCTCGGCGAGCTGGGTCCGCCCCGCGAACAGGAAGTCGACCCGGTCGGCGGTCGGGGCCACCGCCCGCCGCGCGATCTCGTCCCGGCCGCGCCGCTCGGCGACCCGGCGCCGCGCCTCCGTGGCGACCTGCGCGCGGAAGGCCTCGATGCGCCGCCGGATCTCGTCCTCCAGCAGCCGGTCGGTGAACCCCGTCCCGCCGCGCCGCGACCGGACGCTGTCGCGAACCCGCGCCATCAGCGTCTGCGGCCGCAGCCGGTCGAGCGTCTGGTACGACGACCAGCCGTCCGACCCCGGCGAGGAACCGTAGCCGCCGAAGCCGTCCACCGCCTCGACCGCCAGCCGGGCGATCGCCGCCTGGTCGTCGGCCGCGAGCGCCGCCGCGAGCCGGCTGCGCAGGTCCTCCCGGTCGGCGGGCGCTTCGCTGTCCGGCGACGCCCCGACGCGACGCGGAAAGTACACGTCGAAGACCGGATCGAACACCCGCCGCTGCCCCGTGCTGTGGAGCAGCGTGGCGGCGAGCCCTTCGCGCAGCCGTTCCCGGTCGGCGAGGCCGAGCGCCTCCAACGCCTGTGCGGCGTCCAGGGTCTCCCCGGTGCCGATCCGCACCCCGTGCGAGCGCAGCGCTCCGACCAGACCCGTCAACCGCTCCGCCGCACCGGCCGACGGCGCGGTCACACGGCGTCCAGGTCGAGCTTGGCGGTCGCCTTGAGGACGTCGTCCTGGTGCTTGAGGAGCACGCCGAGGCTGTCGTGCACGACGGTCTCGTCGAGGGTGTCCGCTCCGAGCGCGAGCAGCGTGCGCGCCCAGTCGATGGTCTCGGCGACCGACGGGACCTTCCGCAGGTCCATCTCGCGCAGCGCGCCCACCACCCGCACCACGGACTCCGCCAACGCCTCGTCGAGGCCCGGCACCTTCAGCCGTACGATGCGACGCTCCAACTCCTCGTCCGGGAAGTCGATGTGGAGGAAGAGACAGCGGCGGCGCAGAGCCTCGGACAGCTCGCGGCTCGCGTTCGAGGTGAGCACCACGAAGGGGCGGCTGGTTGCGCTGATCGTGCCCAGCTCGGGGACGGTGACCTGGAAGTCGCTGAGCACTTCGAGCAGCAGGCCCTCCACCTCGACGTCGGCCTTGTCGGTCTCGTCGATCAGCAGCACCTTCGGGTCGTCGCCGCGGATCGCGGTCAACAGCGGCCGCGCCAGCAGGAATTCCTCGCTGAAGATGTCGGTGCGCGCCTCGTCCCACGTCTCGTCGCGGCCCGCGCTGATGCGCAGCAGCTGCTTGGCGTGGTTCCACTCGTACAGCGCCCGGGACTCGTCGACGCCTTCGTAGCACTGCAGCCGGACCAGCCGGGCTCCGGCGACCTGCGCGACGGCCTTGGCGAGCTCCGTCTTGCCGACCCCGGCGGGGCCCTCCACCAGGAGCGGCTTGCCGAGGCGGTCGGCCAGGAAGACCGTGGTGGCGACCGCGGGCGACGCCAGATAGCCGGTCTCGGCGAGGCGCGCGGAGACATCGTCGACGGATGTGAAGAGCAACGGGGCCTCCAGCTCGGCACGGGCGAGTTCGGCTCACTATCTAAGCGCTTGTTCACCCCCCTGTCACGTGTGAGGGTGGTCGCACGGCGTCCTGTGTGAGGGGGCTCGCACACCTCGGTATACCGATCGGTTTCCTCGCGGCCTCTTGCGAGGTAACCTCGCCGTATGGCCACTACAGACAAGGCGTCCCCGAGGGACCGGCTGCTGGACGCCGCGGCCGAGTTGTCCTACCGCGACGGCGTCTCCATCGGCATCGAGGCGCTGTGCCGCTCGGCCGGAGTCTCGAAGAGGTCGATGTACCAGCTCTTCGCCGGCAAGGACGACCTCCTCGCGGCGAGCCTGGAGCGGCGGATTCCGCAGGTCGAGGAGCAGCTCGCGCCCGATTCGACGGAGGCCCTCACGCCGCGCGAGCGGATCTTGGGCGTCTTCGAGCAGCTGGAGAAGGCATCGGCGCTGCCCGAGTACCGCGGCTGCCCCTTCCTCGCCGTGCTGGTCGAACTGAAGGACCCCGAGCACCCGGCGAGTGCGGTCGCAGGCGGCGCCAAGCAGCGCCTCAAAGAGGTGTTCCGGGTCGAGGCCGAGCGCGGTGGCGCGCGCGACCCCGATCTCCTCGCCCGGCAGCTGATGCTGGTCTTCGACGGTGCGAGCGCCCGCGCGGGCGCCCGGGTCGAGACGCTCGACGGGCTGACCATGACGACCGCGACGGTGCTGCTGGACGCCGCGGGCGTCGAGTAGCACCGCCGCTACCGCTACCGCTGCCTCAGCCGGTGACCGTGAACCACGTGGCCCGGGACTTCTTCCACTCCGGGTGGGTGAGGTCCTTGGCCTCCGTGCCGTCGCCGTACAGGTCGGCGGAGCCGTCGTCGGTGATCAGCTGGGCGCGGGCGCCCGAGACCGTCAGGTCGGGGACGTCGACGACGGACTCCCAGCCGCCGGGGTCCGAGGTGGGCAGGTCGAGGCGCTTGACCGGGGCGTGGGCCGGGTTGCCGTCCCAGGAATAGAGGGCGTACGGGTCGGTGTTGTCGTCGGCGGCCCAGGACCCGGCGACGATCAGGTACTGGTTCGAGACGTTCTTGCGGATGTCGCGGATCGACAGGCCCCCGAGGTCGAGCTCGATCGGGGCGCCGAAGGTGGCCGACGCGCCGCTGCCGACCATCTTGTCGATGTTCGTGACGGGGACGAGGAGCGCCTTGCCGCCCGCCACCGCCGGGGCGAGGGGCGCGCGGAAGCCGATGTACGCCGTGGTCGTGGAGCCCGGGGCGAACTCCAGGCCCTCCACGTTGAAGCCGTCGATCTGCTTGGGGACCTGGCCGCCGGCGGTGCCCGCCGCGAAGCCGTAGCGGTCGCCGTTCGCCTCGTCCCAGGCGACGAGGTCGTCGCGGAGCTTCGCGTACGAGCCGCCGTACGAGAGGGTCGTGGCCGCGCCCGAGCCGGTGACCTTGGTCGTGAAGACCGTGTTGCGGGCCGACTTGTACTCGCCGTCCTTGTTGTTGCCCAGCGAGCCCGTCCAGTAGATGGTGTCGCCGACGCGGGCGGCGCCCTCGATGTCGATCTCCTTCGAGACCCCGATCCTGGAGCTGAAGTCCCAGGTCCTGACGGGCGCGCCCGACGTCGAACGGTCGTACAGGCGCAGCGTGTTGGACTCGTCGTCCGCGACGACCGCGTACCCGCCGCCCACGTCGACGGCGGCGGAGGCGTCGCTGGAACCGGTGAAGTACCTGCTGTCCGCGCTCTGTTGGACGGCGGCCGACGCGGCGTAGTGCAGCGTCTTCGTGGCCGTCTGGCCGTCGACCCCCGTCACCTTCACGGTGAGGTCGGTGTAGCCCCGGCCGCGCGCGGCGACGGCGACCTGACGCGTGGCGCCGGTTCCCGTGACGGTGACGTCTCCCGTGGTCGCCACCGAGGTCTTGCTGCTCTGGGTCACCGACACGGCGAGCGCACCGGCGTCGGCACCGCTCTGGGCGACCGTCACCCGTACGACCGGATCACCGGTCGCACCCACCGCGCCGGACAGGTACGCCGCCGACAACGAAAGGCTCGGCGTGCCGTAACTCGCCGCCTGCGCCTGGCTTCCCATCCCCATGACGGCGAGCGTAAGCACCCCGCTCACCACGGCAACCGCCCTGCGGCCTGAGGGAAAAACGTAGTCCTGCACTGGGACCCTTTCGTCGACGTGATGCCGACGAGAAGGTTCAGCCGCGCCCGGTAACTCCATGCGGCGCGCGTACGTCCGCGGGGTGAATACCTTCGGTCACCGCCAGGTCGCAAGTGCTTCCTGCGTTCAGGGAGTTGGGCCCTCCTCGAGTGGCCCGAGCGACCGCTCCGTGACGCCCGCCAAGTGGGCCGTGAACACCTCGCGGGCATCCGGCGCCAGGGTGCGCAGGGCCACCAGAGCCGTGATGACGACGTCGCAGAGCTCCGACTGGACGTCGTCCCAGGTGTTATCTCTAGTGAGTCCTGAAGTTCAGTTACCTAAGTGACGTTTGCGCGTTCTCTACGTGACAGACAACTATCTTGGGGGACTTCAGTGACGTTAGCCGGACTCTCTTCCGAGCTCCGCGCCTACCGAGCCGAGAAGGCCATCAGGCCCGCCGACGGGGCAACGATGTGGATCGTCATCAGCAGGGACTACGAGATCCACCCTGAGGCGACTTCGTACCTGACCGCGCTGGCCTCCCAGGAGGACGCATCCGTCAACACCTTGCGCAGCTACGCGGGCCGGGTGGCGCTGTACCTGTCCTACTGTGCGGAGTTCGGCATCTGTTGGTCGGCACCCACCGTCGTGCAGCTTGCTCAGTTCCTGCACTGGCTGGTTGACGAACCCCTGCCGGCCAGGAGTCAGAGGATGCTCGCCGAGCCCCGGCATCGCAGCAAGAAGACCGCGAACGCGATCATGACCACCTCTTGCCAGTTCCTGAGGCACTGCTCTCTTCACGGGTGGGTCGCCGCAGACCTGATCGCCCTGCTGACCGAGCCGAGGCTTCTCCACCACATGCCGGCCGGTTACAACACCGGTGAGGACGATCAGTACCGCACTGTCAACGCACGAAAGCTGAAGTTCAAAGTCGCGGTCTCGGGATACGAGCACCTGGCCGACGAGCAGATCCTCCGCATCATCGACCTCACGGCCCATGCTCGCGACCGTTTCCTGGTGACGCTCCTGGCCGAAACGGGTGTGCGCATCGGGGAAGCCCTGGGCCTGCGGCGGGAGGACATGCATCTGCTGTCGAACTCGATGACGCTTGGGTGCCCCACGGTCGGTCCCCACATCCATGTGCGCCGTCGCCAGAACTCCAACGGAGCCCTGGCCAAGTCACGGCAGCCTCGATCGATCCCCGTCAGCGACGACCTCGTCGGTCTCTACGCCGACTACCAGTGGGAACGGGAAGCCGTACCCGAGGCCGCGTCCTGCGACATGACGTTCGTCAACTTGTTCCGCGCGCCTCTGGGCTCGCCGATGAAGTACCAAGCCACGTACGACCTGTTCGCGCGCCTTGCCAAACGGGCGGGCTTCGTCACCCGGCCGCACATGTTCCGGCACTCGGCTGCGACCCGGTGGATTCGCCAGGGCAAGCAGCGCCACGTGGTGCAGAACTTGCTCGGTCATGTCAGCGAGCAGTCGATGGCGATCTACCTGCACGCCAGTGACCAGGAAAAGCGTGACGCTGTGACGGCGGTCTCGGAGATGCGAAGGGCCGCGCAGCGGTGAACGTCAGGGCCGACCTGGCGGAGTACGCGGGCGTCACGACTCTGCCGACTGATGATCGCCTGCTCCGGTCCTGGAACACCTGGCTTCAGGACACCGTCGACATGAGCTGGAGGCCCGGTGAATGGCGTCCTCATGATCTGCTGTTCGTCGGCGACCCGGACCACCCGCTCACTGGATCTCGACGCTGTCGTCATCCTCTCTGTGACTCCCCGACCGAGGGTCCGATGTACTGCGGAAGCTGCGGCATCGATCACCGCAAGTCGAAGCTAACGGAATCCGAGTTCGAGCAGACCTTCGTCCCACGACGCAACCGCAGGTTCCACGCCACGCCTGAGCGATGCGTTGTACCAGCTTGCGGACGCGACGGCATCAAAGGGCGACTTTGCCACAGCCACTACTCGCTCTGGCGCGATCACGTGCGCAGGACGTACGGCCACCATGCCCGGATCGGCCGCTACGCAAGCGAGCGCGAAGCATGGGCAGCCGCCCAAGAACCATTCCCGGGGCTTCCGATGTGCGCGGTTCGCGGATGCCGAAGCGAGGAGAGCCTGCCGACCCACCTGTGCTACCCGCACCGTAACTTGTGGGCGGCTTACGCCCGCGAGAGCGGGCGAGACAGTGACAGGGACCTGGCCGAGTGGACCAAAGCGCGGGTGCCGTTCCTCCTCCAGAACGAGTTCAGCCTCGTTCCCCTTGAAAAGACGACGTGTCTTGAGCTGCTTTACGCCCTTCAGCGCAGAGACGCGCGTGGCCAGGTTCTCCGCCCGACTCTGGTCAGAAAGATCGTCAGGCTGTTCGCCGGGATCCCCTCTGTGGCTCTCGCGGTAGGCACCACACCGGGCCCCTCCGACATCACATGCACCGGAACTCGGTCCCTGATCAAGGAGGTCAAGCGGGACATCAGCAGGGCACTCGACGCGTACCGCGGCATCGACGAGACCGCCAAACCTGTATGGGACCTGCGAGCGCTCGATACTCCCCTACCGGCACGCACGCGGACCGGGTATCGCGTGCGTGAGGGCGAGATCGACTTCACTCCCATCCTCCAGCCATGGCTTCGTGAAGTAGCCATGCACTGGGCTCGCACGACGAGTCCAGGTTCCTCGGCTCTTCGCGACCGGCTCCTGGCCTGCACGATCGCCTCTCAGGCCCTCGCTACGCGAAGCGCAGGCGATGCCCCGGCCGCACTGGGCTTCGCGGACATGACGGCGGTCGTCAACGAGTTCAGGGCGGCCGTTCGCAGAGACGGGAAGCCCCGCAGCAACGACTCACGGGCCCGGCTGCTGAAGCTCTTCACGGAGCTCTTGGAATTCGGCCGCACCGAAGGAGTCCTTGATGCCCTCTCTCCTCGGTTCGTCCTCCATACGAACGAGCACCGCATCAAGCGGGACAAAGTCGATGAGGACAACATCGGCAAGGCCCTCCCGGAGTCGGTGGTCGCCCAGCTCGACAAGCACCTCGACTTCATCGGCGTAGGGGTGACCTATGGCAGCATGCCGACCGACTGCATCCGGGCCATGTTCCGCACGGTCTATGTACTGCTGAGAGACACCGGACGCCGCCCCAACGAAATCGGAGCTCTCGGCCTGAGCTGCCTGGAGTACGACGGCGGCGAATACCAGCTGATCTGGGACAACACCAA
Organism: Streptomyces sp. R41; assembly: GCF_041053055.1. Taxonomy (NCBI): domain Bacteria; kingdom Bacillati; phylum Actinomycetota; class Actinomycetes; order Kitasatosporales; family Streptomycetaceae; genus Streptomyces; species Streptomyces sp. R41. The sequence goes on along the minus strand of NZ_CP163443.1, from coordinate 3,263,116 downwards.
GGCAGGTCGGCTCCGGCGACGCCTTCCCTTGGACAGCGACACGGTCAGGGCGGTCAAAGAGTGGACATCGGTCCGAGAGCGAGTCAACCTGCCTTCTCGGGCCCTCCCCTTCCTCTTCCCGGCGATCACCGATAACGCCGCCACTGGCCACCTGACCACCGGGAACATTGGCGCTGCCATCCGATCGTGGACCGATTCAATTCCGGAGATCTACTCCGAAGAACTCGGCCCGGACGGCACACCATTGCCTTTCGAACGGTCGCTGATCTACCCCTACGCCTTCCGCCACACCTTCTGCCAGCGGTACGCCGACGCCGGTATGCCGCAGCACGTACTCCAGGATCTGATGGATCACAAGTCGGCCGACACCACCGCGGCTTATTACAAGGTGAGCATCAAGATGAAGCGGGAGGCCATCAACACCATCAAGGGCCTGACCACCGACCGCTTCGGCAATCCTGCCCCGATGAGATCGAGCACGGCGTACGAGATGCGGTCGGTAGCGGTGGCGTTCGGAAACTGCATCGAACCCACCAACGTGAAGGCTGGCGGGAAAGCGTGCCCCATCCGTTTCCAATGCGCTGGTTGCGGCTCGTATCGACCCGATCCCTCCTACCTGCCCGCTGTTGAGGAGCACATCCGTGCATTGAAGGCGGACCGTGAGGTCGCTGCCGCAGCAGGCACAGCCGAGTTCGTCATCCGGAACCTGGACGACCAGATCGCCGCGTTCCAGGCCGTCCGTGAAAACCAGAAGGAGAAACTGGCTTCGATGCCCGATGAGATGCGACACGAGGTCGAGGAGGCCAGCAAGGTTCTGCGAAAGCTCCGTGCTGGGGCCTCGACGCGGGCTGTGAGCCTGGGCATGCCCGCATTCGGTCCTCCGGAGGTAGTCGTATGACGACGGAGCCGCGTACGCCAGCTCAGGTGCTGCTTGAGTCCCGGCAGAAGGCCAGCCGGGAGAAGCGCGCAAGGGTGCTCGCTGTAGTGGACGAGATGAAGGCCGACGGCGACCCGATCACGTTCCTCGCAGTCGCCAAGCGGGCTGGCGTCTCAAACTGGCTTGTCTACGCCGAAGGGGTTCGCGAGCAAATCGAAGCCGCTCGCGCTGGCCAGGCGGTCGGCGTAACTCGACAGCGCAAGGAAGGGGCGGCGGCCAGCGCCGCGAGCCTGGCAACCGACCTTGAGTTTGCGCGTGCCCAGGTCCGGGCGCTCACCGAGGAACGTGACCGGCTCAGGGCCGCGGTGCAGCGCAGCCTCGGCGAGCGGGTCGACGCCGTCCCGGCCAAGGACTTGCTCGCCCGTATTCAGGAGCTGACCATCGCCAACCAACGGCTCGCCGCGGAGTTGGCCCGAGCCGAAGCAGACCGCGACAGCCTGCAGGATGATGTGGCCGAGGCACAGGACGACCTGGCTGCCGCCCGGACGGCCCTGCGGAACATGATGCGCGACCAGAACCGCGACTCAACGTGATCGCCCCTCAGGTGGCTCGCAGGCGGCCCAAGACCAGCAGCAGACGTGCGAAGCTGGGGTCGCCCCTGCCGACGCTGATCGCGCACATGCAACGACGCCCCGCTCCCCCCGCACGGAAGACACGCCAATGAGCCGTCCCGCGATACCCGACCTGGCCTGGTGGCGCGGGGACCCCGAGCGATGGGAACTTCTGGAGTTCGACGGGCAGCACACTGAGGATGGGCTGCCCATGGACGCCCGCTGGGAGGACAGGCAGCAGGCCCTCGAAGCCCTGGTCCGGGATCCTTGTCAGGACGACGGGAACTTCGCCCGGTTCCTGTTGCTTCAGGAGACACGGTGGCATGGGCACTCCTGGGGATTCAGCCACAGCATCGAACTCGCCGCCCTGCGGGTCGCCGAAGAACGCCACGTCGAGGACGTCTGGCTCCTGTGGGAAGCCGTCTGCCGGAGCTTCGACACCTGGTGCGGCCTTCCTCACCACCTGCTGCTCGCCGCCGGAGTGTCCATCACCACGGAGTACGTCAAAGGCTCTGACCATCCCCAGCGGGACAACCTCTTGGAGCACCTCGGGAAGATCTCACAAGTCACAGACGAGGAGGTCGCCCAGACACTGAGCCAGCGGCGCCGCTACTACGGCGAGATCCTCGACGAGCTGAGCGGGGAGTGAGACGGCGTGGAGATCACCGTGCAGTGGGTACGGACATCGTGGACCAAGGAGTCTCGGGGAGGTGAGAGTGCCGCGCGCAGGAATGCCGCCCCGATCGGGTTCCCTCTTACACATGCATCGAGGTCGCTGGCGCACGTGGTGCGCATGCGTGAGGAGGACGGCTTTCAGCCTCATGACACTCTTGAGGACCTGGGCAAGGTCGACGTCCAACTCCGTGAAGCCGAAGGACGCCTGCGGGTCTTCCCGCGAGTGCAGCCTTTGTTTGCCCTGCCGCCGCGGCGACGACGCCGGCCGGCGGTGCGACTTGTTCCCGGGCAGTGGGTCCGTTGGCAGCTGAACTACCGCTTCAGCAGCGCACTGGGGATCCGGGACTGGTCCTACTGGCTGGACACCTTCAATATCGCCTACGGACCGGTGACCACTGACCTGTTCTGTGGAACGCCTGACTTCTTCATCGACGAGCAGGGCCCCGTCCGCTAGCGCTGGCTGACTTGACGCGAGAGGTTGTGGCTCCCCTGCCATCATGTGCCCGTGGTCACCATGGATTCCTCAAACGCCCCCGACCAACTACTCCGCGCCCAGCTGATGCAGGTGCTCAGCGGCATCGAGCCCTGGGACGATCAGGAGCAGACACACCTCGCCGCAACTGCAGAATGGATCACCAGCGGATCACCGCTCCACAGGACGCTGAAGCCCGCCACCCCAGCGAAGCACCTGGTCAGCTACTTCGTCGTGCTCGATGAGACCCGCGAGGAGCTCCTACTCGTTGCCCACCGCAAGGCTGGCTTGTGGCTTCCCAGCGGCGGCCACGTCGAGCCGACGGAGGATCCGTGGGACACGGTCCGGCGTGAATGCCGCGAAGAGCTGCGCATCGAAGCCGTACCCGCCACGATCACCGGGGACCGCCCGATCTTCCTCACCGTCACACGGACTCGCGGCCAGGGGCAGCACACTGACGTTTCCTTGTGGTACGTCCTGCGGGCAGAGGCAGGCCAGGTCACTTCCTTCGACGAAGCCGAGTTCGACGCGATCAAGTGGCTCTCCTTGGACCAGGTCCTCGCCACGCCAGAGGACACCCTGGACCCCCCCACATGCACCGATTCACTCGCAAGTTGATGAGCCTGCTGGCCCTAGACAGGAGCGCGCAGTGATGGCCTCCGGCCGCCAGGAGCAGACGTGCCGTACGTGACTGACAGCCATAACGAGCTCTGACCTGCACGTATATGCAGACGACCCCAGATAACACCTGTGACTCGTGCCCTTGCGCGGGTTCTGGCCCGTCGCGCCAATCACAGCCTGGGCGACCTCGCCGACCTCCTCCGACAGCTTCAGCATGCGCAGCAGCAGGCCCTCCCGGCCGCCGTGCGCCCGGTTGGCATCCAGCCAGGCGTGCAGGCGGTCGATCGAGTCCCAGACGTCTTCATCAGCCATGGGGCCAGTGTCGGCCATGGGGCGAGCGTCCCCGGAGCCGACAGTGGGACCTGCGTGCTCGGAGTCAGCCATGGGGTGCGCGTCCCCGGAGTCAGCCATGGGGCCAGCCTCCCCAGAGGCGGCTTGCCCGACGCCTCCTCGTAGAACCGAGGCCTCCCCGTGAACCCGATGTCTACTCGTCGACGAACGCCTGCTCGTCGAACAGCGCCTCCTGTTCCCCCTCTGCCGCCTTCCGCACCCTCTTGTTCCGCGCTCCCACGACCACCGCCGTGACCGCCGCCGTCACGCCCAGCGCCATCGGCACCATCCAGCCGCGGTTCACCGTGTGGCCCAGCAGATGGTCGAGGGACAGCCGGCCGGGTCCCGCCACCGCGAGGCCCGCCGCCGTCAGACCGAGCGACGCCGCGTACTCGTAGCCGCCCTCCTGCGCGAAGAACCCGCTCGGTGCGTGCACCGCCGCCGCGCCCGCCATCGCGCCGGCCGCCGCCGCACCGGCCGCGGGTGTCGCGAGGCCCAGCGCCAGCAGCGTGCCGCCGCCCGCCTCCGCGAGCCCCGCCGCGGTCGCGCTCGCCTTCCCGGGCAGGTAGCCCATGGCCTCCATCGCCGCCCCGGTCCCTTCGAGGCCGCCCCCGCCGAACCAGCCGAGCAGCTTCTGCGACCCGTGCGCGGCCAGCACCCCTCCCGTGCCCAGACGGAGCAGCAGCAGTCCCAGATCGGTTCGGTCGAAACAGGTCACGGTGACTCCCAGAGCAGACAACGGCAACGGTTCCCTCCCGGGTCTCCACCGTCGCACCGATCGGACGGGCCCGACGCTCCCGGGCAGCCGTTCGGGTGGCGGGCGCCGGGGACCGGTGTGAGTCTGGCTGACATGACGATTCAGGTAGCGAAACTCAGCGATCCGGCCGTCCGGGCCTTCGTCACCGCGGTCAACGCCCACGACCGGGACGCCTTCCAGGCCCTCCTCGCCCCGGGCGCGACCATGTCCGACGACGGCTCCGACCGCGACCTCGCCGACTGGACCGAGCGCGAGATCTTCTCCTCCCACGGCCACATGGACGTCGACAACGAGTCCAACGGCGGCCGCTCCCTCATCGCCCGCTACAGCAACGACACCTGGGGCGAGATGAAGACGAAGTGGAGCTTCACCGTCGACGACGGCGGCAAGATCACCCGCTTCGAGACCGGCCAGGCCTGAAAAACGCGCTGCCGCAAGGGGCTTGCCCTCGTGTGCACTCCAACTCCTAGCGTCCAGCGGTATGGAGACCACTGAACGCAGGACATTGGGACGCAGCGGTATCGAGGTCAGCGCCCTCGGCTTCGGCTGCTGGGCCATCGGCGGTGAGTGGTCGACCCCAGACGGGCAGCCGCTCGGCTGGGGCAAGGTCGACGACGAGGAGTCCGTACGGGCGATCCGGCGCGCCCTCGACCTGGGCGTGACGTTCTTCGACACGGCGGACGCGTACGGCGCCGGGCACAGCGAGCGCGTTCTCGCACGGGCGCTGGGCAAGCGGCGGTCCGACGTGGTCGTGGCCACCAAGTGGGGCAACGTGATCGACGAGGAGCGTCGGCTGCTCACCGGCAGCGACGACTCCCCGGCGTACGCCCGCCGCACGCTGACCGCCTCACTGCGGCGCCTCGACACCGACTACGTGGACCTCTACCAGCTGCACCTCTCCGACGCGGACCCGGAGCGCGCCGCCGAACTCCGGGAAGCCTGCGAAGAGTTCGTACGAGAGGGTCTGATCCGCGCGTACGCGTGGAGCACCGACGACCCCGAGCGTGCGGCCGTCTTCGCGCAGGGCGAGCACTGTGCGGCCGTACAGCATCGGCTGAATGTGCTGCAGGACGCGCCCGAACTCCTCGTCCTCTGCGAGGAGTCGAACCTCGCGAGCGTCAACCGCAGCCCGCTGGCGATGGGGTTGCTGAGTGGTAAGCACTCGACGGCGCGCGCCCTCGAAGCGGGGGACATCCGGAGCGCGCCGCCCGCCTGGCTGCCGGGCTTCACCGGCCAGGGCGGCGCCGACCCGGACTGGCTCGCCAGGGTCGACGCCCTCAGGGAGATCCTCACCAGCGGCGGCCGTACGCTCGCGCAGGGCGCCCTCGCCTGGCTGTGGGCGCGCAGCCCGCGCACCGTCCCCATCCCGGGGTTCCGATCGGTCGCCCAGGCCGAGGAGAACGCGGGCGCGATCGCCGAAGGGCCGCTCACCGCCGGGCAGTTGGCCGAGGTCGACCGCGTACTCGGACGGTGAGCGGCCCAGGACCGCGCACGGGCAGCCGTAAGGCCGCCGAGGGGTCAGTAGCCCTGATCGCCGTACGTCTGCTGCTGGGCGTATGTCTGCTGGGCGTACTGCTGCCCGTCGGCCTGCTGGGCGAACGGCTGGGCCGCGGCGGCGCGGCGCCCGCCGCCCTGCTCGGTCAGCGTGATCTGCCCCGCCTTGATGGTCGCGAGGCGCGGCGCGCGGCGGGCGATGGACGAGTCGTGGGTGACCATGATGAAGGTCAGCCCGTACTCGTGCCACAGCCCTTCGAGCAGGCCCATGATGTCGTCGCGGGTGCCCTCGTCGAGGTTGCCGGTCGGCTCGTCGGCGAGCAGCACCTTCGGCTTCTTGACCAGTGCGCGGGCGATGGCGACGCGCTGCTGCTGACCGCCGGACAGCTCGCTCGGCGCATGGCCCAGGCGGTCGCCGAGACCGACCGAGCTCAGCGCCTCGGCGGCCCGCTCGCGCCGCTCCTTGGGCTTCACACCGAGCGGTACGAGGGCGGTCTCGACGTTCTCCTGCGCGGTCAGTGTCGGGATGAGGTTGAAGGCCTGGAAGATGATGCCGATCTTCTCGGCGCGCAGCCGGGTCAGCTTGGCCTCGCTGATGGAGGCGAGGTCCACGCCGTCCAGTTCGACGCTGCCGGAGGTCGGGCGGTCGAGACCGCCGATCATCTGCAGCAGCGTCGACTTGCCGCCGCCCGTGGGGCCCTGGATGACGAGCTGGTCGCCGTCCTCGATGGCGAGGTCGACGCCGCGCAGCGCGTCCACCGTCTCCTTGCCCCGTGTGTAGCGCTTGGTGACGCCGGTGAGTTTGTACATGAAGGTCTCCGAAGATGAAGGGGGTGGGGCGCCGCGGCCCGGGGGGAGTGGACGCGGCGCCCCAGCTCAGGGGGATGTGGCCCGAGGGCAGTTACGAGACGCTGCGCAGCGCGTCAGCCGGGCGCATCCGGGAGGCGCGCCAGCCGCCCATCGCGCCGGCGATCAGACCGCCCGCGATGGCCAGGCTCGCGGCGAGCGCGATGGTGGTCAGCGAGACCGGCGCGGAGAGCGCGATGTCGATGGTGTTCTTGGCCGCCGAGGCCGCCTGCTGGCCGGGGCCGCCGCCACCGGGGCCGCCGCCCATGCCGCCACCGCCGCCGGTGGTGTTGCCGAGCTCCGCCGTCAGCTTCGGGCTGATCGCGGTGACCGTGTACGCCGCGCCGAGGCCGAGGGCGATACCGAGCACGCCGCCGAGCAGACCGTTCACGATGGACTCGCCGACGACCTGGCGGGTGACCTTGCGGGACGGCCAGCCGAGCGCCTTCAGGGTGCCGAACTCACGGACGCGACGGGAGACGGCGGACGAGGTGAGGAGGGCCGCCACCAGGAACGCGGCGACGAGGACCGCGATGGACAGCCACTTGCCGACGCTGGTCGCCAGGTTGGAGGCGGTCGACAGGGAGCCGGAGACGGTGTCCGCGAGGTCGGCGGAGGTGGTGACCGTCGTACCCGAGATGTTCTTCTGGATCGTCGTCTTGACGGTGTCGATCTGCTGGGAGTCGGTCGCCTTGACGTAGATCGTGGTGACCTTGTTCTTCGAGTCGCCCAGCGTCTGCGCCTGCTTCAGCGGCAGGTAGACGTCGGTGGTCGACTCGCTGCTGTCCGGCGTCGCGATACCGATGATCGTGTACTTGGTGCCGGAGATCTTGAAGGTCTTGCCGACCGTGTACTTGTTCTCCTTGGCGTACGACTTGCTGAGCACCGCGACCTTCGCGTTGGTCTGCGAGGCCGTGAAGGTCTTGCCCGAGGTGATCTTCGAGGTGGCCAGCGGGCCGAGGTCCTGGTTGGTGACGTCGATGCCCGCGACGGAGTACGAGTTCACGTCGAAGGAGGCGCCACCGCCCTGCACCTGCGGCGCACCCGTGCTGGTCCCGCCGCCCTGGCCGCCGCCGGGGCCGCCCTGCTGCGCGTCGGACGAGGTGGACGACTTCGCCTTGCCCTGCGTGAAGGAGCCGTCGACCTTGGTGACGTTCAGGGTCAGCGCGCCCACGGCGCTCGCCACGCCCTTCTGCGCGGCGACCTCGGTGACGAGTGAGGACTTCAGGGACTGACCGCCCTGCGTCATCACGCGGTCGGAGCTCTGCGTGTCACTGCTGTCGTTGGACTTGGCGTCGAAGTTGAACTTCGGTCTGCCGGAGGAGTTGCTGGAAGGCGCCGTCTGGGCCTTCGTGACCGTCATGTCGGTGCCGAGCCCGTACAGCGACTTCAGGACCTTGTCCTGTGCCTGCTGCATGCCGGCCGACACCGAGTTGACGGTGATGACCAGCGCGATACCGAGCGCCAGACCCATGGCGATCACCAGCGCCGCCTTCTTGCGCCGGCTCAGCTCACGCTTGAGATAGATGCCAAACATCCCGTTCCTCAAAGGTTCTTGGCGCCCGCTGTGGGCGCGGCCACAAGCTATGGAGGAACCTTTGAGCGGGGCTGAGTAAGGGATGTGTGAGGGCTGAGAAAGTGGCGCCCGAAATCAATATTCCGTAAGACAGCCGATTCCTAGGCTCTCTAGGGCGTACTGCCAGGAAACGCCTGTTGAGTGGCCCCTTGGTGAAGACAGCGGGCTCGCCCGGTACGCATCTCCCGGTGGGACGGTGGACGGTCGTGCGGGGCGGGCCCGCGCCGCTTTACCGCGTCTTTGGACGCGGCTTTCCTCTCCTTTGTCACCCCGCTGTGCGGCGTCATCGGCAGGCTTTGTACGGTCCCGGGATGCGTGATTCTTCTCGGCTGTCCCGTCGTGCCGTTCTCGGCTTCGCCGCGGCCGCCCCGTTGGCCGTCGCTTCCCCCGCGTACGCCGCGACCGTGATCGGCGGTGAACGGCTCGGCCGCACCGGCGTTCAGGTCGGGGGCGTCCCGGGGCTGCCCAAGCGCCTCACCGCCCGCGCCTGGGTCGTCGCGGACCACGACAGCGGCAAGGTGCTCGCCGCGTACAACGCGCACCGGCGACTCCCGCCCGCGTCCACCCTGAAGATGCTGTTCGCGGACACCGTGCTGAAGAAGTTCGAGCGGACCGAGAAGCACACGGTGACCGACGCCGACCTCGCCGGGATACCGGCGGGCTCCAGTCTCGTCGGCGTCAAGCCCGGCATCACGTACACCGTCGAGCAGTTGTGGCAGGGCGTCTTCCTGCGCTCCGGCAACGACGCGGTGCATGTGCTCAGCCACATGAACGGCGGCGTCGCCGCGACCGTCGCCGAGATGCAGGCCAAGGCCGCGGACCTGCAGGCCCTTGACACGCACGTGGTCAGCCCCGACGGCTTCGACCACAAGGGGCAGCTGTCGTCCGCGTACGACCTGACGCTCTTCGCCCGGCACGGTCTCGCCGACGCCGACTTCCGTGCCTACTGTGCGACGAAGACCGCTGACTTCCCGGCCGGCGGCAAGAAGACTTTCCAGATCCAGAACACCGACCGTCTGCTCACGGGCGCGTGGGGCGTGGAGACGTACGACGGCCTGATCGGTGTGAAGAACGGCTACACCAGCAACGCCGGCAACACCTTCACCGGAGCGGCGACGCGCGACGGGCGGACTCTCCTCGTCACCGTGATGCACCCGAAGAGCGGCGGCAGCGGCGTCTATGAGGAGACGGCACAGCTGCTCGACTGGGGCTTCAAGAACGCGGCGAACGCCGAGCCGGTCGGCGCGCTGGTCGATCCGCTCAGCGAGGGCGGTGCGAGCGCCACGCCCGACCGGAAGGCGGCGAAGGCGGCCGCGGGCGCTCGGGCCGACGCGTCGGGGGACGGTTCCTCGTGGGGACTGGTCGGCGAGGCCGGGGGAGCCTTCGCGCTGCTCGCGGGCGGGGCGCTCGCGCTGCGCAACCGCCGGCGCAAGGCGGCCGACGACGCCACGGACGGCCGCCACCGGCGCTGAACCTCGCGGGCGCCGCACACATGCTGGGGCAGCCGTTCCGCGGGCCGGTGCATGCCTCGCGGTCCCACGCGAAGTCCGCCCCCACCCGGTCCGCGGAACGGCTGCCACCTCCCCCCTCGGTGTGGACCGTGGCCGTACCGGCCGTACCGAAGTCTCGTGCTCCAAGTGTGAAGCTCTGGTGGAGGAGATGTTGAGCATAAGCCCACTACCGGCTTATATGAGCCGGAGGTTCAGCTTCCGTTTGTGCAAGTTGAGCCGTTGACGAGTCGTTGATGAGTGGTTGATCGGCCGTTGACGATGCGGCGCGGTCGCCTCAGCCGCGTCCCACGTACGGCATCGTCGTCGCCAGCACCGTCGCGAACTGCACATTCGCCTACAGGGGCAGCTCCGCCATGTGCCGGACCGTGCGCGCCACATCGGCCACGTCCATCACAGGCTCGACCGCCAGTTCGCCGTTCGCCTGGAGCGTTCCGGTCCGCATCCGCTCGGTCATGTCGGTGGCCGCGTTGCCGATGTCGATCTGACCGCAGGCGATCCGGTACGGGCGCCCGTCCAGGGACAGCGACTTGGTCAGGCCCGTCAGCGCGTGCTTGGTCGCCGTGTACGCGATCGACTGCGGGCGGGGTGTGTGCGCCGAGATGGAGCCGTTGTTGATGATCCGGCCGCCCTGCGGGTCCTGCTCCTTCATCTGCCGGTACGCCGCCTGCGCGCACAGGAACGCGCCGTTGAGGTTGGTGTCCACGACGTGCCGCCAGGCGTCGTACGGCAGCTCTTCGAGCGGGACACCGCCCGGGCCGAACGTGCCGGCGTTGTTGAAGAGCAGGTCGAGCCGCCCGAAGCGGTCGCGCACGGCGGTGAAGAGGGCGGTCACGTCGTCGGGTCGCGAGACATCGGTGCGTACGGCGACCGAGGGCCCCTCGGGGACCAGGGCCGCCGTCTCCTCCAGGGTCTCGGTCCGGCGTCCGGCCAGCGCCACCGACCAACCGGCGCGCAGCAGTTCCACGGCTACCGCACGGCCGATGCCGGAGCCCGCTCCGGTCACCACCGCGATCTTCGTCTGCATGGCATTCATGGGGCCGCAGCGTACGGGGAGGCTCCGCCTTGTGGAACTCATTGTCCGCCGTACGGAACTCACGCAGGGTGTCGGTGACCGTGCGGGTGTCGCTGAGCGGAGTTGCGCTCAGCCCTCTTCGCCGGAGTAGCGGACGCCGATCTGCTTCCGCACCGCGTCCAGCGTCCGCATCACGGCGAGGCTGCCGTCGAGGGGGACGAGCGGGGACTCGGTCTCGCCGGCCCGCAGGGCGCGCATCACCTCGGCGGCCTCGTGCCTGAGGCTGGTGCGCGGGCCGTCCGCCGGGTCGGCCTTGAACTCCTTGGGGTCGTGGCCGTCGCGGTGCAGCACGAGGCGGTCCGGGAAGAAGAAGCCGTCCGGGATGTCGATGCGGCCCTCGGAGCCGGTGATGGAGGCGGAGACGGGGGTGCCGCCGTTGATGGAGCAGTGCACCGAAGCGAGAGCGCCGCTCTCCCAAGAGAGCAGTGCTCCCGTCTGGAGATCAACGCCCTCGTCGGAGAGCACTGCTCTCGCGGTGATGTCCGCGGGCTCCCCGAGCAGCAGCTGCGCGAACGACACCGGGTAGACGCCCAGATCGAGGAGCGCGCCGCCGCCCTGCGCGGGGTCGCGCAGCCGGTGCGAGGGCGGGAAGGGGCCGGCCAGCCCGAAGTCGGCCTGCACGGTGCGGACTTCGCCGATCACACCGTCGTCGACGAGCGCCTTGAGCCGCCGGACCAGCGGATTGCAGTACATCCACATGGCCTCCATCAGAAAGCGGTCGTGGCTGCGGGCGAGGGCGACCAGTTCCTCCGCCTCACGCGTGTTCAGCGTGAACGCCTTCTCGCACAGCACATGACGCCCGGCCTCCAGACACATCCCGGCAGCGGCCCGGTGCGCCGAGTGCGGAGTGGCCACATACACGATGTCGACGTCCGGGTCCTCGGCGAGCGACGCCCAGTCCCCGTACGCCTTCGGTATCCCGAACCGCTCCGCGAACGCCTTGGCCGAGGCGTCCGTCCGTGAGGCCACCGCCACGACCTCGGCGTCCGGCATGTCCACCAGATCCGCCGTGAACGCCGCGGCGATCCCTCCGGTCGCCAGAATTCCCCACCGCACGCGCTCGCGTTCGCCCGTCATCCCCGCCCCTTGCCCTGTGACCCCGAAGTTTTGTGACCCCGAACACCCCGTTCGAACTGAGAGCATAGGTGGCGGATTACTCGGAGAGGGAGGGGTACATGCCCGAGCGTGGCCGCACCACGCGGGGAGAGCGGTTCGAGCGGGAGGAAGCCGGCCCGGAGGGGCGCATAGCGAACACCGCGCTCGCCGACGTCTCGGAAGCGGCACCAAAGGCGCCGGACACCGGCGCCCTCCGCCGCACCGGACTCCTCGTCACCCTGATCCTCGGCGGCCTCACCGCCACGCCCCCGCTGGCGATGGACATGTACCTCCCGTCGCTGCCGGAGGTCACCGAATCGCTGCACGCCCCGGCCGCGACCGTGCAGCTCACGCTCACCGCGTGCCTCGCGGGAATGGCGTTCGGACAGCTCGTCGTCGGCCCGATGAGCGACAGGTGGGGCCGCAAGCGCCCCCTGCTCACCGGCCTCGTCGTCTACATCGTGGCCACCGTGCTGTGCGCCCTCGCACCGAACGTCGAACTCCTCGTCGCCTTCCGGCTCGCGCAGGGCCTCGCGGGCGCGGCCGGGATCGTGATCGCCCGGGCCGTCGTACGCGACCTGTACGACGGTGTGGCGATGGCCCGCTTCTTCTCCACCCTCATGCTGATCTCCGGCGTCGCCCCGATCGTCGCGCCGCTCATCGGCGGGCAGATCCTGCGCTTCACCGACTGGCGGGGCGTGTTCGTGGTCCTCACGGCGGTCGGCATCGCGCTGACGGTGGTCGTCTGGTTCCGGCTCCCCGAGACCCTCACACCCGCCGAACGGCACAGCGGTGGCGTCGGCGAGGCGCTGCGCGCCATGCGCGGACTGCTGGCGGACCGGGCCTTCGCCGGATACATGCTCGCAGGCGGCTTCGCCTTCGCCGCGCTGTTCGCGTACATCTCGGCGTCGCCGTTCGTCGTGCAGGAGATCTACGGCGCCTCCCCGCAGACGTTCAGCCTGCTCTTCGGCGTCAACTCCGTCGGCCTGGTGATCGCCGGTCAGATCAACGGCAAGGTCCTGGTCGGCCGGGTCAGCCTCGACAAGGTGCTCGCCGTCGGCCTCGCGCTGATCACGCTCGCGGCGACCGCGCTGCTGCTGATGTCCACGGGCGCCTTCGGTGAGGTGGGGCTGGCCCCGGTGGCCGCCGCCCTGTTCGTGCTGATGTCCGCGATGGGCCTGGCTCTGCCCAACACCCAGGCGCTCGCCCTGATGCGGGTGCGGCACGCCGCCGGCTCCGCGTCCGCCCTCCTCGGCACCTCCGCCTTCCTCATCGGCGCGATCGCCTCGCCCCTCGTCGGCATCGCCGGGGAGCACACCGCCGTCCCGATGGCCGTCGTCCAACTGGCCGCGGTACTGGTGGCCATCGCCTGCTTCGTGGGACTCTGCCGCCCCTGGCAGACGGGACGCACTTCGGATGGAAAGGCGGCGGGCAGCTGAGCGCACCGAGACTGCGCACCGACACACCGGAACGGGCCGGGCTCGACCCCGAAGAACTGCGTCACCTCGTACGGGACGTCCGCGCCCTCACGCGCGGGCCGGACCCCTGGGCGGCGGGCGTGGTGGTGATCGCGGGGCGCGGCCCGGTCGTCGCCGTCGAGGAGGCGGCGGGGTGGTCGGTGCGCTACGCGGCGTACGACGAGAAGACGGACACGGGGGTCGAACTGCCGCCCGGGGCGCGGGTGCCCATGACCGTCCGCACACCCTTCGACCTGGCCTCCCTCACCAAGCTGTTCACCGCGGTCGCCGCGGTGCAGCAGCTGGAGCGTGGCACGCTCGGCATCGACGCGCGGGTGGGCGCCTATCTCCCGGAGTTCCGCGCGGCCGCCGCGTACGACATCACCGTACGGCAGCTGCTCACCCACACCTCCGGGCTGCGCCCCGAACTCCCGCTGTACGACTGCCCGGACGACGCCGCGCGCCTGGCGATGCTCCGGGCGGAGGCACCCTCGTCCGAACCGGGCGAGTACCTGTACTCGGACTTGAATCTGCTCCTCCTCCAGTACGTTCTGGAGCGCGTCACCGGGCGCGCGCTCGACGTCCTCGTCCGGGACGGCATCACGCGGCCGCTCGGCATGACCGCCACCGGCTTCGGCCCCTGCCCGGGCGCGGCGGCCACGGAGGACCAGCGGCGGCCGTGGGCCAAGGCGGACCGGGGGATGCTGCGGGGTGTGGTGCACGACGAGAACGCGTGGGCGCTCGGTGGGGTGGCGGGCCATGCGGGGCTCTTCTCCACGGCGCACGACCTGGCGGTCTTCTGCCGCACCCTGCTGGCCGGCGGCTCCTACGGCCCCGCCCGCATACTCGGCCCCGACCTCGTCGAGCTGATACTGACCCCGCCCGGCCTGGGCTTCGCCCTCGACCAGCCCTGGTTCATGGGCGCACTGGCGGGGCGCGGGGCCGCGGGGCATACGGGCTTCACGGGCACGTCCTTGGTCCTCGACCCGGCGACGGACACCTTCCTGGTGCTGCTGGCGAACACGGTGCATCCGCGGCGCCGCCCGGCGGACAACGCGCCTCGGGCGGCGGCGGGGACGCGGCTGCGGCGGGCGGTACGGGGGGCTTGAGGCAGGGGTTTTTCGCCCCCTGCGCCCCTGCCCAACCCGTATTTGTCTTTTGGCTGCGGGTGCGTGGGGGCTGGTCGCGCAGTTCCCCGCGCCCCTTTGGGGCGCAGCCCCCAGGGAGGGGCAGGGGCGGAGGGGGCGAAGAAACCCGCCGCCCGAACACAACCCATTCGCCTCCCGCCCGGAGGGCACCCCGCGGCGCACCATGGGCATCAGCTGCATCAACTGCCCCTGCGGTTGCGTAAGGAGCCCTCCTTGCACCCTCTCCGCCGCGCCACGCCCCGGCGCTATCTCATGTGCCGGCCCGCGCACTTCGAGGTCACTTACACCATCAACCCCTGGATGAACCCCGCCAAGCCGGTCGACGTACCGCTTGCCGTCGCCCAGTGGGAAGGCCTCCGCGACCGCTACCGCTCGCTCGGCCACACGGTCGAGGAGCTCACCCCCCGCCCCGGCCTGCCGGACATGGTCTTCGCGGCGAACGGCGCGACCGTCGTGGACGGCCGGGTGCTCGGCGCCCGGTTCGCGTACCGCGAGCGCGAACCGGAAGCAGGGGCGCATCTGGAGTGGTTCCGCGCGAACGGTTTCGCGCACGTGCGGGAGCCGGTCCACATCAACGAGGGAGAGGGCGACTTCGCGGTCACCGCGTCGTACGTGCTCGCGGGCCGCGGCTTTCGCGCGAGCCCTCTCTCGCACGGCGAGGCCCAGGAGTTCTTCGGCCGCCCGGTGATCGGGCTGGATCTCGTCGACCCCCGCTACTACCACCTGGACACGGCCCTCGCCGTCCTGGACGACACGGCGGACGAGGTCATGTACTACCCGCCCGCGTTCTCCCCCGGCAGCCGCGAGGTGCTGCGCCGCCTGTTCCCCGACGCCCTGATCGCCACCGACGAGGACGCCGCCGTGCTCGGCCTCAACGCGGTCTCGGACGGCCTGCACGTGCTGCTTCCACAGGCCGCGACCGGCCTTTTCGACCCCCTCCGGGAACGCGGCTTCGAGCCCGTCGTCATCGACCTGAGCGAACTCCTCAAGGGCGGCGGCAGCGTGAAGTGCTGCACGCAGGAGCTGCGGGACTAGTCCTGCGCGGCCGGCGGCCAGGCGTCGCCCCACTGCGCGTCACGGGCCGCCCGGTACAGCGGTCCGTGACGCTTGGCGACCGTCTCCCGGCGCAGCGACGGCTCGGTCTCGCAGAGGTCCAGGAGCACCAGGCCCTTACGGATCTGTGGCTTGCGTACGACGCGGGAGGAGGCCGGGGCCGGCGGGAAGCGGGTGGCGGCGACGTAACTGAACTTCTCGTCCTCGTACGGCAGGGAGCCGCCCTTGACCCGGCGGTGCAGGGAGGAACGGGCGACCCGGGCGGAGAAGTGGCACCAGTCCTCGCCGGGCACGATGGGGCAGGTCGCGCTGTGCGGGCAGGGGGCGGCGACGTGGAATCCGGCGCGGATCAGGCGGTCGCGGGCCTCGATGACGCGGGCGTAGCCGTCCGGCGTGCCCGGCTCGATGATCACGACGGCCTGGGCGGCGGCCGCGGCGGCGTCCACGGCGCAGGCGCGGTCGGCGTCGGTGAGCTCGCCCAGGACGTAGGACACGGTGACGAGATCAGTGCTCTCGATGGTGAGCGCTGATCCGATACGAGAGCGGTGCCACTCGGCGCTCTTCAACTCCGGGTTCGCCGCGGCGATTTCCCGGCCCAGCGCGAGCGCGGGCTCCGCCCAGTCCAGCACCGTCACCGGGCGGGTGCCCTCCCAGGTCGCGTTCACCGCCCACGTCGCCGCGCCCGTGCCGCCGCCTACGTCCACGTGGCTGCCCGGCGTCCATCCGGGCACCGCGTCCGCGAACGCGTCCAGGGCCGCGTGCACCGCCTCGAACGTGGCCGGCATGCGGTAGGCGGCGTACGCGACCACGTCCGAGCGGTCGCGGAGGATGGGGGCGTGCGTCGGGGTGGTCCCCCGATAGTTGGCGATCAGCCGGTCGACCGCCTGCGCGGCGGCCTTCGGCGGCAGCCCGTCGAGCAGCCCGGCGAGGGCGGTGCGCAGGGTGTCGGCGGGGGTCAGGGGGGCGTTCACCCGGCGATTCTACGATCGGCCGGGCGGGGCCCAGAGCGATTGTCTTCGCCCCCCTCCGCCCCTACCCGTCCCGTACCTGGGGGCTGCGCCCCTGAAGGGGCGCGGGGAACTGCGCGAGCAACCCCCACGTACCCGCAGCCGACAGGCTGGCACGGGACGGGTAGGGGCGGAGGGGGCGAAAAACCCCTACCCCAGCCCCGCCACACCGGCCCCCCCGCCGGAGGCGAGACGTACCGTATCGTCGCCCTGATAAGTTCCCCCCATGGCCGAAAAGCCCAAGCCCAAGCCCAAGCCCACCCCCGACTCCACCCGCCGCAGCGAGAAATCGCGTCGCGCGATCTACGACGCGGCCCTCTCCCTCGTCGGCGAGGCCGGCTACCCCAAGACCACGATCGAGGGCATCGCGGCCCGCGCCGGAGTCGGCAAGCAGACGATCTACCGCTGGTGGTCGTCGAAGGCGGACGTGCTCCTCGACGCCTTCATGGACCTCGGTGAGCAGGCCGCGCAGGCGGCGGGGCAGGAGCCGTACGAGATCCCGGACACGGGGGATCTGGCCGCCGACCTCAAACTGGTCCTGCGCGCCACCGTGGACGAACTGCTGGACCCCAGGTTCGAGATCCCGTCGCGCGCTCTGGCCGCCGAGGGTCTGGTCAACGAACGGCTCGGCGTCGAGTTCGTCGCCAAGCTCCTCGAACCCCAGCTCCAGCTGTACGTGAAGCGGTTGCGCTCGGCGCAGGGGAAGGGGGACGTACGCCGGGACGTCGACCCTCGTATCGCCCTGGAACTGTTCGTCTCCCCGCTGGCCCAGCGCTGGCTCCAGCGCACCGGCCCGATCTCGCACGAGTACACCGACACGCTCGTCGACTACGCGCTCTACGGCCTCGCCCCGCGCTGAGCCGTCGCCCGTGCCGACAACCGGCCCGGTGCGTCCGTGATGATGCCGTCGCAGCCCAGCGCGAGCGCCCGGTCGCGCTGGGCCGGAGTGATCACCGTGTGCGCCCACACGCGCGGGACGCCGGATTTCACGGCCCGTACGAGATCGACGTCACGCGCCTTGTGGTCGACGTCGAGGAGGTCGACGAACGACGCCCAGTGCTCGGGCCGGTCGGTGCGCATCTGGGCCGCAGAGCGCCACAGCTGGCTGAGCAGGCCCAGGCGGTGGACCCGCCGGGCCACCTCCGGGTCGTTGGAGTTCACGAACGCCGAGCGGGTCAGACCGCGGGCGCGGATCATCGCGGCGAGTCCGCCCAGACTCTCCGGGTCCTTCGCCTCCAGCGTCAGCACGATCCGCCCGCCGAAGCGGTCCAGTACCTCGGCGGCGGTCGGCGGCCGCTCCGGGCGCCAGTTGCCGGGGAGCGCGTCGCTGGGGCGCAACCGCACGCCCCGCCAGTCCCGCGGGCTCAGGTCCCGCACCGCTCCGCGCGTGTAGGTCGTGCGGTTCAGGGTCGCGTCGTGCATGACCACCACGGTCCCGTCGCGCAGCATGCGGGTGTCGACGTCGAGCACCTGCGCCGTACCGCGCTCGTACGCGGCCATCAGGCCCGACATGCTGTTCTCCGGGACTTCCCGGGCACCGCCGCGGTGGGCGACGTAGGTGACGCGGGGGAGGGAGTCCACCGTCAGTGGCCCCGGGCCCCACTCCAGTGGGGACAGCGCGCCGCCGTGTCCGGTGAGGGCGAGCGAGGTGAGACCGGCAAGACCAAGAAGCGCAGTCCGTGTGACCATGGCGACCACGCTAGGGGGACAAATGCTGCCGAAGTGGGTAATGACACCCGATCGGGGTGGGGGAGACGCCTCGCCCCACCTACCCCGGATGTGGGCTCTGGCCACCCGGAGCGCAGGATGGTGGGACCATAGGGCTTGTTGATGGCTTGCAGATGGCCTTTTGAAGGCCTGTTGTCGGCACGAACGGCTAGGCGAGGGGATCGATGAGCGCAGAGTTCGGCCGCCGCTCCGGCGCGCAGGGCAGGATCTCCCAGTGGCTCCGCGGACGCCGGCCGAAGGATCCTGTGGAGACCGCGGACGGCGGGCGTGAGGCCTTGCTGCTCGCCGCTGCCGCCGCGGGGCTGCCGCTCGCGCAGGCCGCGTACCCCTCCGGCTACCGGTGTTCCTGTGACCGCGTCGGCTGTCCCACTCCCGCGCGCCACCCCGTCTCCTTCGCCTGGCAGACACAGTCCACGACCGACCGTGCGCAGATCGAGCGGTGGGCCCGGCACCAGCCGAAGGCCAACTTCATCACCGCGACCGGCATGGTGCACGACGTTCTCGACGTGCCGCTG
This sequence comes from Streptomyces sp. R41, assembly GCF_041053055.1. Taxonomy (NCBI): domain Bacteria; kingdom Bacillati; phylum Actinomycetota; class Actinomycetes; order Kitasatosporales; family Streptomycetaceae; genus Streptomyces; species Streptomyces sp. R41. The sequence continues at coordinate 3,244,271 of NZ_CP163443.1, read as the reverse complement.
GACGCGGGGCGCGAGGCGCTGGAGCGGCTGCTGGCCTCCGGCATCGAGGTCGGGCCCGTCGCGGAGTCGGGCGGCGACAGGATGCTCTTCTTCACGGCCACGCGGGGTACGCCCGAGGACGAGGACGAGTGGTGGCCCTGCGAGCTGGACTGCCATCCCGAGACGATGGATGAGCATCCGGGGCTGCGGTGGCACTGCCGTGGGTCGTACGTCCTTGTTCCGCCGGCGCGGCTGCCGGGCGACCTGACGGTCGAGTGGGTACGGGGGCTCGAGCATCCTCTGCCGGATCCGCTCACCCTCCTGGAGATCCTGACCGACGAGTGTGCCCGTTACGCGGGCGAGAACGAGTCGGACCAGTTGGCGGCCTGGCCCAACCGGGGCTGAACCCTGCTTACAAGGCACCCGGTGCTGGTGGCTGTGCCCACCCGTTCCGCCCTGCGGAACGATTGCCCACAGCAGTAGCAAGAGCAGTCGTTATTCGCCCTTCGCCCCCGTCAACCCCTCGATCCGCCCCAGGATCGCCACGCCCTTGCCGGCCGCGTTCTTCGGTGGGTCCAGGGCCGCCTGGTTGGAGATGAACTCCAGGGTGAGGGACTGCTTGATCTCGCCGGTTGTCAGGGCCTGGACGTCGGCGCTGGGGGTGGGGATCTCGGTGCCTGTCGCGGCGGTCTGCTTCTCGTAGCGGTGGGTGGTGAAGAAGACCAGGGCCCCGCCGTCCGTGGTGCGCAGGCCCACGGGGGCGTAGTCGCCCGAGGTCAAGGGCTCGTCGATGTACTGCCGGGCGAGGCCGGGCTTGATGGCGAACTTCTTGCGCTGGGCCCGCCACTGCGAGGTGTGGGTGCCCGCGGCGAAGGTGTCGCCGCCGGCCTTCAGATACGTCGCGTACGACCGGCTCAGCTTCTCCGGCTGGATCGCCAGGGCCGCGTCGTCCGCCGTGACCGGCTCGGCCCAGCCGGCGTCGTCCTTCTTGAACGTCGGTACGTCGTCGGCGGCGAGGACGGTCAGATACGAGACCTGCCACACGTCGTCCGCGCTGCCCCGGGTGAAGACGAGCAGCCAACGGCTGGTCGGCAGGCCCTTGTTGGCCGCGGTGTCGGCCACGAACCAGCGTGGCCAGCCCGCCTTCTCGGGTATCACGAACTTGGCGTCGCTGAACTTCAGCGGCGAAGGCGCCGGATTGCCGCCCGGGTTGTTCTTGTGCCCGGCCTTGAGCTTGGCGCCGTCGATGTCGGCGAGCGGCCCGGCGACCCGGTCCGCGTCCTGCGAACTGTCGTACTCCTTGTCCGCCTTGTTGTACGCGGTGGTGAAGTCCTTGAGCGCGCGGGCGGCCTCGGCCCGGGTCGCCGCCGGTACGACCTCCCGCTCGCCGTGCACCACCACGCAGCCGCTCGCCGTCAAGGACAGAACGGTCACCGTCCCTGTTGCCAGGGCGAATTGGTTCAGACGGTTCGGGCTACGAAGCCTTCGAGGGCTGCGACCCGCGCGATCCCTGCTCATCAGGTACCTTCACCTTCCCCTTCCCGGAGGCGAACCCTACCGGGGCGAGGAAGATCGCGAGCGTCGGGACCAGGTACAGCGCCCACACCGTGACCTGGAGGACGGTCGGGTCCGGCTGGAAGTTGAAGACGCCCTTGAGGAGGGTGCCGTACCAACTGTCCGGCGGGATCGTGCTGCTGATGTCGAAGGCCAGGTTCGTCAGGCCGGGGATCCAGTCGGCCTCCTGGAGGTCGTGGACGCCGTACGCGAGCACACCCGCCGCGACGACGACCAGCATGCCGCCGGTCCAGGTGAAGAACTTGGCGAGGTTGATCTTCAGCGCTCCCCGGTAGAAGAGCCAGCCGAGGAGGACCGCGGTGGCGAGGCCCAGGGCGACGCCGATCAGCGGGCGCGGCGTGCCGTCGCTGGCCGCGTGCACCGACGCCCACACGAACAGCGCCGTCTCCAGGCCCTCCCGGCCGACCGCCAGGAACGCGGTCGCCACCAGCGCGCCCGTGCCCATCGCCAGCGCCGCGTCCAGCTTGCCGTGCAGCTCGGACTTGAGGTGCCGGGCCGTCCGCCGCATCCAGAAGACCATCCACGTCACCAGGCCCACCGCGACGATCGACAGCGAACCGCCGAGCGCCTCCTGTGCCTGGAACGTCAGCTCCTGGGAGCCGAATTCGAGCGCGCAGCCGAAGCCCAGCGCCAGCGCGATCGCGACGCCGATGCCCATCCAGATGGGCTTCAGGGCGTCCCTGCGTTCCGTCTTCACCAGGTAGGCGATCAGGATGCAGACGACGAGGCTGGCTTCCAGGCCCTCGCGCAGGCCGATCAGATAGTTGCCGAACACGGGCTACGCCTCCTTGGAGAACAGCGCGCGGCCCCACCAGTCGTCCTTGTCGCGGACGCCGGGCGGGACGGCGAAGACCGCCGAACTCACGTGCTGGATGTACTCGTTGAGGGCGTCGAGGCGCGAGAGGTTGCGCTGCACCGGGATGAACCCCTTGCGTACGTCACGCTGGTACGCGAGGAAGAACAGGCCCGCTTCCAGCCGGCCGAGGCCGTCCGTGCCGTCGGTGAAGGAGTAGCCGCGGCGCAGGATCGTCGCCCCGTCGTTGGAGTCGGGGTGCGCGAGCCGGACGTGCGCGTCGGGCTTCATCGCCTTCAGGAACGGCTTGTCGCGCTCCTTGGCCTTGCCGACCGGAGCGCCCTCGCCCTTGTCACGGCCGAAGATGTCCTCCTGCTCCTGCAGGGAGGTCCGGTCCCAGGTCTCGATGTGCATGCGGATGCGGCGGGCGACGAGGTACGAGCCGCCGGTCATCCAGTCGGGACCGTCCTTCTCGCCCACCCACACGAACTTCTTCAGCCGGTCCGTCTCCGTGCCCGCGATGTTGCGGGTGCCGTCCTTGAACCCCATCAGGTTGCGCGGAGTCTGCGCGTCCGGAGTCGTGGACGACGTCTTGCCGAAGCCCAGCTGGGACCAGCGGATGACGACCTTGCCGAAGCCGATCCGGGCGAGGTTGCGGATCGCGTGCACCGCGACCTGCGGGTCGTCCGCGCACGCCTGGATGCACAGGTCCCCGTTGCTGCGGGCCTTCTCCAGGGCGTCGCCCGGGAACTTCGGCAGGTCGACCAGGGCCTCCGGGCGCTCGTCCGCCAGCCCGAACTTCTCGAACAGCGAGGGGCCGAAGCCGATCGTCAGCGTCAGCCGCGACGGCTTGAGGCCCAGCGCCTCACCGGTGTCGTCCGGCGGCGCCTCGGCCAGACCGCCGTAGGCGCCCTCGCCGACCGCGTGCCCCGCGGTCATCCGCCGTGCCGCCGCGGTCCAGTCCTTCAGCATCTGCACGAACTCGGCGCGGTCGTCCGTCTTCACGTCGAACGCGGCGAAGTGCAGCCGGTCCTGGACCGCCGTCGCGATGCCCGCCTGGTGCGTGCCGTGGAAGGCGACCGCGGCGCCCGTCTCGGCGGCGGTCGGGTCGACGTCGTTGCCGGTGCGGGTCATCGCCACCGCGCCGCCGGCCGCGGCGGCGCCGAGCGCGAGACCCGCGCCGCCCCAGCCGATCAGCGAACGCCGGGAGGGGGCGGGGCCGCCCGCGACCTCAGAGGTGTCTTCCGTGGCTTGCGTGGTGTCCGTCATGGGTGCGGCTCCTACTTCACGACGGCGGCGGCGAGCTTGGACAGGGGCTCGGCGAGCGCGTTGACCGCGTCCGAGAGCTCCTTGCGGTCGGCGTCGCCGACCTTGTCGTACGAGGTGAACTCGTAGGAGTTCTTGTCCGTGCGGTACTTGTCGAGCAGCGTGTTGAGCGCCGTGAACTGCTTGTCGAGCTCCGTCGTCAGCGCCGCGTCGTTCTCCTTGGCGACCGGCTTCAGCAGCTCGTACGCCTTCTGCGCGCCCTCGACGTTGCCCTTGAAGTCGCTCAGGTCGGTGTGCGAGTAGCGGTCCTCCTCGCCGGTGACCTTGCCGGTGGCGACCTCGTCGAGCAGCTCCTTGGCGCCGTTGGCCATGGAGGTCGGGGTGATCTCGGCCTTGCCGACCCGCTTCTGCCAGTCGGTGAGGTCCGTCACGAGCTGGTCGGCGAGCTCCTTCTCACGGTCGCCGATCTTCTTGTCCTGCCAGAGGGACTTCTCCAGACGGTGCCAGCCGGTCCAGTCCGTTGCCGGATCCTGGCCGTCCTCCAGACCGTCCTCGCGCACGTCGACCTTCGGGTCGATGTCACCGAAGGACTCCGCGACGGGCTCGGTGCGCTCCCAGCCCAGCCGCGAAGTGGCGAACTCCTTCTTGGCGGCCTCGATGTCACCGGCCTTGACGGCCTTGGCGAAGGCCTCGGCCTTGGGCAGCGTCGCGTCGGCCTGCTCCTGCGCGTACTCGCGGTAGGCGGCGACGGCCTTGTCGAGGCGCGGGTCGCGCTTGGCGACCTTGCCGCCGGTGACCGTGAGCTTCTGGCGGACGCCATGGCCCTTCATGCCCGGTCGGCAGGCGATCTCGTACGAGCCTGCCTTGACCTCGGCGGTCAGCGTGTACTTGGTGCCCGGGCCGATGTTCTCCTTCTCGGAGACGATCCGGTCGTCCGGGAAGACGATCTCGACCTCGGTGGCCTTCGAGCCCTTGTTCTCGATCTTCAGGGTGACCTGGCCGGCCGGGACCGACTTGGCGGAGGTGTCGCACTTGGAGTCGGCGGCGGTCACCTGGATCGCGTCACCGCCCTTGGCGTCGCTCTTCTCGGTGCAGCCCGTGACGGCGGTCAGAGCCGCCGCGGTGGCGGCAGCGGTGACAACTGAGAGTCGGACGGCTCGCATTCAGGCTCCAAGAGAAGTTCGGACAAACCGCACGGTGGGGCCCGCGCCGGCATGGTGAGGCTGGCCTAACTTACCTGAGGCTTACCTCACTCATACCCCTGCGTCCGGTGATTCAGCTCTCACAGGCGGTGTGCAGGCACGGCTTGATCACGGCGGCTCAAAACAGACCCCATGAGATGGCCAAGGAAAGGTCAAGAGCTCTGTTTCGGGATGATCAGAGCGGCACCGGTCCTGAGATGCGGGAACACCTCCACCGGCCGGTGGTGGACCTCGCTCGGCAAGTCTTCGGTGAGGACCGCCGCCTGGCGGACCGTCGGCCGCGACACGACCGGCGCACAGAATCGCCGCCCGGTGCGCGTACGCCGCCGCGAGCCCCGGATCGTGCAGCACCACGACCACGGCGTCCCCTGCGTGCGCCCTGTCCCGGCACGAGGACGTCCGGCGGCGGACGCCGGACGAGGTGACGGCCGGGCACGAGCAAGTGGATGGGAACGGCTGCGAGCCCGCTCGGGGAGCGGTGTGGCGCGGCAACGGGCGGTTCTGGAACGGGCGTACGGCGATGTTCATGTCCTCGCTGCCGTACGAGCACGGCCGCACCCGCTCCTTGCCCTTCCCGGCGGTACCGCCGCCTGGGACGCGCTCGCGGCGTGATGTTTGAATGCCGGAGTGACTGACTACGACGTGCTGCGGGTCTTCTGTGGACCTGGCGGCGGGTACGGCAATGAGCTCGGTGTCGTGCGCGAGGGTTCGGTGATGCCGGATCGCGAGGAACGGCAGGCGTTCGCCGCGAAGCTCGGGTTCAGCGAGACCGTGTTCGTGGACGACCCCGAGCGTGGGGTCGTCGACATCTACACGCCGACGCTGCGGTTGCCGTTCGCCGGGCATCCCTGCGTCGGGGTGGGGTGGCTGCTCGACGTGCCTGAACTGGTCACCCCCGCCGGGGTGGTGGGGGTGCGGCTCGACGGGGAGTTCAGCTGGATCGAGGCGCGGGCGGAGTGGGCGCCGGCGCGTACGTTGCGACGGTACGGGTCCGCCGCCGAGGTCGACGCGCTGGCCGTCCCGGCGCCCGGCGAGCGCAGCGAGATGGGGGTCCCCCCGGACGGAGTCTGGGGGAGGATTTATGCCTGGGCCTGGGAGGACGAGGCCGCGGGGCGGGTGCGGGCCCGTGCGTTTCCCGGGCGGGGCGACGGGATCGAGGAGGACGAGGCGACGGGGGCGGCGGCGCTGCTGCTGACCCAGCAACTGGGGCGAGCGCTCAACATCGTGCAGGGAGTCGGCTCCCAGATCCTTACGGCGCCGCAGCCCGGGGGTTGGGTCGAGGTCGGGGGCCGAGTGCGACTGGAGCGGTGAGGGTTTCTCGCCCCCGCCGGGGATGCGGGGCGCAGCCCCGCTTTCAGGGGCGCGGGGGACCGCGCGACCAGCCCCCACCCACCCGCGGCCGGAATGCAACCCGCGGGCCCAGGGCGGAGCCCTTCCCGCTCACGCGCTGAGCGGGAACTCTTCCCCCAGCGCACGGAAGACCCCGGTGTTCAAGGCGAACGCCCGCTTGCACTCGGCGACGATGCGCTGCTTCTCCAGATCGTCGGCCCGGACCCCGTCCAGCAGTTCGCGGTAACCGCGCTTGAACGCGGCCGGGTTGGTGATGTCCTCGAAGACGTAGAAGCGGACGCCGTCGCCCTTGCGGGCGAAGCCCCAGGTCCGCTCGGCCTTGCCGCGGATGATCTGGCCGCCGGAGAGGTCACCGAGGTAGCGGGTGTAGTGGTGGGCGACATAGCCGCCGGGCCACTTCCGGGCGCACTCGGTGACGCGGGCGGCGTAGGCCCGGGTCGCGGGCAGGGTGGTGAGCGTCGCGCGCCAGTCGGGGCCCCGGAGATGGGCCAGGTCGCGCTCCAGGGCGGCGCGGCGCAGCAGCTCGGGCCGGATGAAGGGCCCGGCCACCGGATCGGCCGCCAGGCGCTCGGCGTCCGCCTCCAACGCCTCGTACACGATCCACAGTTGCTCCGTGTAGCGCGCGTACGCCTCGACGCCCAGCCGGCCGCCGAGCAGGTCGCTCATGAACGTCGAGGTCTCCGCCTCCGTGTGCTGCTCGTGCGAGGCGGTGCGGATGAGTGTCGAGAAGGAGGTGCTCGACGTGTCCGTCGCGTTCATGAGGCCTCCGGAGCCGAAGAGGGAGGGGCGAGACCCGGCCCAACCTTCTATGGCTAGGCTTACCTAAGTCAATAGGTTCCCGACATCCTGTCGGTAAAACCGTACCCCGATTCCCGATCAGGCCCACATGCGAAAGCCCGCCCTGTGGACAGGGCGGGCTTTCGCATGTACGAGGGTTCTGCGAGGGACTACGGCAAGGTCAGGATCTCCGCCCCGCTGTCCGTCACCACCAGGGTGTGCTCGAACTGGGCCGTACGCTTCCGGTCCTTCGTCACGACGGTCCAGCCGTCGTCCCACATGTCGTACTCGTGCGTACCGAGCGTGAGCATGGGCTCGATGGTGAAGGTCATCCCGGGCTGGATGACGGTCGTCGCGTGCGGGCTGTCGTAGTGCGGAATGATCAGCCCGGAGTGGAAGGACGAGTTGATCCCGTGCCCCGTGAAGTCCCGCACCACCCCGTACCCGAACCGCTTCGCGTACGACTCGATGACGCGCCCGATGATGTTGATCTGGCGGCCCGGCTTGACCGCCTTGATGGCGCGGTCGAGGGACTCGCGGGTCCGCTCGACGAGCAGCCTGCTCTCCTCGTCGACGTCGCCGACCAGGTACGTCGCGTTGTTGTCGCCGTGCACCCCGCCGATGTAGGCGGTCACGTCGAGGTTGATGATGTCTCCGTCCCGCAGGACCGTGGAGTCGGGGATGCCGTGGCAGATGACCTCGTTGACGGAGGTGCACAGCGACTTGGGGAAACCGCGGTAACCGAGGGTGGAGGGGTAGGCGCCGTGGTCGCACATGTACTCGTGCGCCACCCGGTCCAGCTCGTCCGTCGTCACACCCGGCGCGATGAGCTTGGCGGCCTCGGCCATCGCCTGCGCGGCGATCCGCCCGGCGATCCGCATCGCCTCGATCGTCTCGGGCGTCTGCACCTCCGGTCCGGTGTACGGCGTCGGGGCGGGCTTGCCCACGTACTCGGGACGCCGGATGTTTCCCGGGACGGGACGGGTGGGAGAGAGCTCCCCTGGTACGAGCAGCGACTGGCCAGACATGCCAGCGAGTCTAACCAGCGGGCATGGGGGACCATGTCCGTGGCGAAAGGAGCCGGTCATGGCCCTCTTCAAGAAGCGCACCGTCGGCAAGCCCGGCGAGTGGTACTACTGCCTGGAGCACCAGAAGGTCGAGGAGGGCCCCGACTGCCCGGGGAAGGACCGCTTCGGCCCGTACGCCTCCCGCCAGGAGGCGGAGCACGCGATGGAGACCGCCCGGGAGCGGAACCTTCAGTGGGAGAACGACCCCAAGTGGCATGACGCGACGGGGGCGGCGCCGGGCTCGGACGACGACTGAGGACGGTGTGGGCGGGCCGGCCGGAGCGGCGCGGGGGGCCTTGCTTGCGCCGCCGGGGGGCTTGGGGGAGGCCGGAGGCGAGTCGCAATCGCCGACGGCGGCCGGTCCCCACGGGAAACCTGTGCCGGGTAGCCGACTGTCACGGGCGGTACGGGCGGAAAAGACAACGGCCGGCCGTCAAGCCACCGCCTCCCGGGCGGCGCGCAACCGCACCGCATGCTCATTCGTCCGCACGTCGTACGTCATCAGCTTCGGCAGGAACAGGGCGAGGAGCCCCACCGCTCCGACGCAGATGACACCTCCCGCCCAGATCGACGTCCGGACGCTCGTCCACGCGGCCATGCCGCCGGAGCGGACCTGGCCGAGCGTGGGCCCGACGGAGTAGGACAACAGCTCGATCCCGGCGAGTCGCCCCCGCAGCTCGTCCGGGATCGTCTGGTTCCAGATGGCGGCGCGGAAGATCCCGCTGACCATGTCGCAGCAGCCGCCGATCGTGAGGAAGAGCAGCACCAGCCAGACGTTGCCCGCGACGCCCGCGGCCGCCATGGCGAGCCCCCAGCACGCCGCGGCCAGCGCGACCATCCGCCCGTGCCGGTGGATGCGCGAGGTCCACCCGCTGGTGAGGCTCACGAGCATCGACCCGGCCGGCACGGACGCGTACATCAGGCCGAGCGACCACTCCGCGCCGAGCTCGTCCGCGAGGAACGGCAGCAGCGCGAGCGGCATCGCGAAGAACATCGCCCCGAGATCGATGGCGTACGTCCCGAGCAGCTCCTTACGGCTCCACGCGTACCGCGCGCCCTCCGCTATGGACCGCAGCGACGGCTTCGCGGCCTCGTGCGCGGCGGGCGACGCGGCGATCCCCAGGACCATCACCACCGACACGACGAAGGTCACCAGGTCCACGGCGTACGCCCAGCCGAGCCCGGCGTACGCCACGACGACACCCGCGAGAGCCGGCCCGGCGACGCCGCCCACCGTCCAGCGCAGCGAGTTGAGCGAGCCGGCGGCCGGCAGGTCCTCGTGCGCGACGATCCGTGGTGTGAGTGAGTCCAGCGCGGGACGCTGGATCGCGCCGAGCGCGGAGGAGAGCCCCGCGACCGCGTACAACGGCCACACCGCCGGCCGCGGCACCAGCGCGTTGACGAGCAGCCCGGCGCACAGCACGCCCTGCCCCGCCTCCGTGTAAACGATCAACTTCCGCTTGTCCAGAGCGTCGGCGAGCGCCCCGCCGTACAACCCGAACACCACCAGCGGCACCAACTCCACCGCCCCGATCGCCCCCACCGCCACCGCCGACCCCGTCAGCACCTTCATCTGCACCGGCAGCGCGACGAACGTCAGAAAACTCCCGAAGTTCGTGATCAGCCCGGCCGCCCAAAGCCGCCGAAAGTCGGCGGAGGCTCGCCAGGGGGCGAGATCGGGGAGCAGCGCACGGAGCCGCGAGGAGGGGACGGGCGCGGATGCGAGGGCGTCGTCGGTCACGACGGGCCATGCTCGGGGGAGGCATGGGCGAGGGCAACTGCTTTTCGGCGTGGAGGGCGACGGGGGTGGCTGGGAGTGCTTTCGAGAGGGCCTACGGCCTGTGGGCCGAGGGCGTCGACGGCCTGCACGCCGAGGGGTCGGCGGTCGACGGCCTGTAGACCGAGGGGGTCGACGGCTTGCACGCGCAGGGGGGCGACGGTCGGCGGCCTGTACGCCAAGGGGTCGGCGGTCGATTGCCTGTACGCCGAGAGGGCCGACGACCTGCCCGCCGAGGGCGTCCAGGGCCGGTCCGCCGACGGCGCCTTCGCTCTGTCCGCCGAAGGCGGTGAACCGGCCGAGTGGGTGGGCGGGAAACCGCCGCGAAGCGGCGACGGCGTCCGCCGAAGGCGGCGAGCGAGACCGAGTCGGGTGGGCGGGCGGGCAAAGACCGCGAAGCGGCGCCACACGACCGCCGGACAAAGGCAGCCCCCAGCTACCACCGCGCAGACGGCGGAGCCGTCAACTGATCCGCGAGCCGGGACAACCGGTCACGGAACCGCCGCCGCCCCCGCGGCGAAGGCAACGCGTTCTCGCCGGCCGCCGCACTGACAAGGTGCTGCACGGTATCGAGATCGAGCTCGGGCTCGGCCGGCACGGCAAGTGACTCGTGAGCCAGAGCCGGCAGCTCACGATCCCCCGCGGAGTCCCCCGCGGACAGCGCCAGCACCGTCGCCCCGGCCCGCCGCGCGTCATGCACCCGCTCCAGCAACGGCGCCCCGGGCGCGCCCGGCGACACCACCAGCAGCGTCTCCCCCCGCCGAGCCGCCTCGATACGCCCCAGCCCCACCGCCAGGTGGGCCGGATCGGACTCCCGCGCCCCGTGCCGCACCAGCGTCGGCGACAGCTCCGGCGTCCCCGACCACGCCGCCTCGTCCACGAGATGCGCGGCGAGATGCCACGGCTCGTACTCCTCCGTACCGACCAGCAGCAACCCGCCCCCGTACGACACCACGGACCCCCGCAGCGCCCCCGCGAACCGCCGCGTGGCCCCCAACCACTCGGTCCCGGCGAGCACTTCGCGCAGCAACGCGACCCGTACGGCATCCATGCGCACGCATCCTGCCGCAACCGGCCACTCGTGACCGGGAGTTCACCACGAATTCGCCCAAGCTGGGCAAAGGCCCGCACCACCGGTCACACAAGGAGCCTGCCCATGACAGAGCCGAGTACAGAGCCGAGTGCCGCGACGAGCACGGCGACGAGCACCCCCTTCCGCGCCGGCCGCGAAGGCTACGCCAGCTTCCGGATCCCCGCGGTCGTCGCCACGGCCGCGGGCACGCTCCTCGCCTTCTGCGAGGGCAGGGTCGACTCCGCGCACGACCACGGCAACATCGACATCGTGCTGAAGCGGTCGTCGGACGGCGGCCGCACCTGGGGCCCGCTCCAGGCCGTCGCCAAGAACGGCGACAACCTCGCGGGCAACCCGGCGCCCGTCGTCCTCGACACCGGCCGTGTCCTCCTCGTACACGTCCGCAGCGCGGCCACCGCGAGCGAGGACGCCCTCCTGCGCGGCAAGGTGAAGGCGGCCGACGGGCGGCGCGTCTGGGTGCAGCACAGTGACGACGACGGGCTCACCTGGTCGGGCCCGAAGGAGATCACCGCGCAGGTGAAGAAGGCGAGTTGGCGCTGGTACGCCACCACACCCGGGCACGCGATCCAGCTCACCACCGGCCGCGTCGTCGTCCCCGGCAACCACACGCTCCCGCCCACCGGCACGGACAACGGCACCGAGGCGAAGTACAACAGCGGCCACTGCCTGCTCAGCGACGACCGCGGCGAGACCTGGTACCTCGGCTACATCGACGAGAACACCAACGGCTACATCAATGCGAACGAGACGACGGCGGCCGAACTCCCGGACGGGCGCGTCTACTTCAACACCCGCAACGACTCCCCGTCCCCCGGCAACCGCGCCGACGCCCACTCCCGCGACGGCGGCAAGAGCCTGGAGAAGCCCTTCCGCCCGCAGGCCGGCCTCGTCACCCCCATCGTCCAGGGCAGCCTCCTCCAGCTCCACGACCCCGACCTGCTCCTCTACTCGGGCCCCGCCGACCCCACCTTCCGCGCCCTGATGACCGTGCGCGCCACCACGGACGGCGGAACCACCTGGCGCCCCGCCGTCACACTGGACGGACTGCCCGCCGCGTACTCCGATCTCGTACGCGTCGACGCGACGACCGTCGGCCTCCTCTACGAGACGGGCGACTTCGGCGCGTACGAGACGATCACCTTCCGCCGCATCCCGGTGACCGCCCTCACCTGACGCCCACGGCCGCGATCCGCGCACGTAAAGTCGGCCCATGACCTCTACTGACAGTGCACAGAAGGCCCCCGCCAAGGACCCCTGGGACCTTCCCGACGTGTCCGGGCTCGTCGTCGGCGTGCTCGGCGGCACCGGGCCCCAGGGCAAGGGACTCGCCTACCGGCTCGCCAGGGCCGGCCAGAAGGTGATCATCGGTTCGCGTGTCGCGGAGCGCGCGCAGGGCGCGGCCGAGGAGCTCGGGCACGGCGTCGAGGGCGCCGACAACGCCGAGTGCGCGCGGCGCAGCGACATCGTGATCGTCGCCGTGCCGTGGGAGGGCCACGGCAAGACCCTCGAATCCCTGCGCGAGGAGCTGGCGGGCAAGCTCGTCGTCGACTGCGTCAACCCGCTCGGCTTCGACAAGAAGGGCGCGTACGCGCTGAAGCCGGAGGAGGGCAGCGCCGCCGAACAGGCCGCCGCCCTGCTGCCCGACTCGCGCGTCACCGCCGCGTTTCATCATTTGTCGGCGGTCCTCCTTCAAGACCCGGAGATCGAGGAGATCGACACCGACGTGATGGTCCTCGGTGAGGAGCGCGCCGACGTGGAGATCGTGCAGGCGCTGGCCGGGCGCATCCCCGGCATGCGCGGGGTCTTCTCGGGACGGCTGCGCAATGCCCACCAGGTCGAGTCCCTGGTCGCGAACCTGATCTCGGTGAACCGGCGCTACAAGGCCCACGCGGGGCTGCGGGTGACGGACGTATAGCGGCGCACGGGCATGGGGGACACTGGACGCGCAGCACTCGTCACTCGTCCGCGTTGTCCGTCAGGAGCCAGCCCCCATGCCCCGCCTCGCCCTCTACGCCCTCGCCGTCTGTGTTCTCTCCGTCGCCGCGGCCGTGGTCTCCTTCGTCCAGGGCAGCTGGCTGGGGATCGTGTGGGTGCTGTTGGCGGGCCTGTCGTCCAACATGACGTGGTACTACGTGCGCCGCGGCCGGGTCCAGGACAAGGGCAAGTCCGTCACGACCTGAGGCAGACGTCGTTGTTCTCCTGCCAGAAGCGGTACAGCCACTGGCCGCAGTTGGTGTCTTCCGGGCGGATGCCCAAGGCGCTCAGAATCGTGTCGATCGCGTCGAAGAACGCGATGTTCACCGACGGAATCCACAGGATCCCGAACACGGCCAGCAGCCCGAACGGCGCGAACGGCTCCACCTGGCGGCGGATGTTGTACGACAGCCAGGGCTCGATCACTCCGTAGCCGTCCAGGCCCGGTACCGGCAGGAAGTTCAGGATCGCGGCCGTGACCTGGAGCAGCGCGAGGAACGCCAGCGCGTAGGTGAAGGTGTCCGGGACGCCCTCCAGGGCGTGCAGCCAGAACGGGGCGGTGCAGACAACGGCGAAGAGGACGTTGGTCAGCGGGCCGGCCGCCGAGATCAGGCTGTGCTTCCACCGGCCCTGGATCCGGTTCCGCTCGATGAAGACCGCGCCGCCCGGCAGACCGATCCCGCCCATGATCACGAAGATCACCGGCAGCACGATGCTCAGCAGCGCGTGCGTGTACTTCAGCGGGTTGAGCGTCAGATAGCCCTTCGCGCCGATCGAGATGTCGCCGCTGTGCAGGGCGGTGCGGGCGTGCGCGTACTCGTGCAGACAGAGCGAGACGATCCACGCGGCCGTCACGAAGAGGAACACGGCCACGCCGGGCTGCTCGGCGAACCCGGTCCAGGCCGCCCAGCCGGTCACCGCCATGACGGCCACGATCCCGACGAAGACGGGACTGATCCTCCGGTCACTGCGGCGGGACGACGCGGCGGTGGTCATGGGCGGGCTCCCTGGGGTGGGCTGCGGTGTGCGGGTCGACCGTACCGGTGGTCTGGGAAGAACGTCGTGCGGGCGGCCGCAGGTTCCGGGTAGTCGTCAGGTCTGCAAGCCGGAGCCGGATGCGGCAGCGCTCCCCTTGGAGCAGGTGGACCCCGCGGTCGGCGAGATCGACGAGAAGCTGCTGCCCTTCGTGGAGGCCGTCTCGCCGGAGAGCGAGCGGTGGCACCACTGCACGAAGCCGGGGCACTACGCGGTGCGCGGCATCCCGGTCCACCTCATTTCTTGACGTCCTCGCGGCACGCCGGACGCCGCTGTCGGAGCCTGTCGGCGACGAGAACCGGCGAACGGCGTCCGGAACGTTCGGCGACCGGATGGAGATCCCCCTCGCCGACCAGGCTCTCGTCCTGGACTCCTCCCAATTCATGCGGGTCTGAAACCCGGGGGCGGGGCCGGGCCGACACCAGAGACAATGGACCCCGTGCGCTATCGCATCCTCGGCACCACCCAGGCACTTCGTCCCGACGGCACGCCCGTCCCGGTCGGCGGGGCGCGGCTGCGTGCCCTGCTGACCGTGCTCGCGCTGCGGCCCGGACGGACCGTGCCCGCGGCCGTCCTGGTCGACGAGGTGTGGGACGGCGACCCGCCCGCGGACGCGCCCGGCGCGCTGCAGGCGCTGGTCGGGCGGCTGCGCAGGGCGCTCGGGCCGGACGCGGTGCACTCGGTGGACGGCGGCTACCGGCTCGCCGCGGTGGCCGACGACGTCGACCTGCACCGTTTCGAGCGGCTTGCGGGCGAGGGCACGCGTGCCCTCGCGGACGGCGACCCGGCGAAGGCGGCCGCGGTCCTCGACGACGCCCTCGCCCTGTGGCACGGCCCGGCCCTCGCCGATCTCCCGGACCGCACCGCCGAGACGGCCCGCTGGGAGACCCGCCGCCTCGACGTCCGCCGCACCCGCCTCGCCGCGGCGCTCGCCCTGGGGCACGCCGAAGAGTCCTTGCCCGAGCTCACCGCCCTGTGCGATCTCCACCCCTTGGACGAGCCCCTTCACGTCCTGCGTCTGCGAGCCCTGCGCGACGCGGGCCGCCCCGCCGAGGCCCTCGCCGCCTACGAGTCCGTACGCGCACTCCTGTCCGACCGACTGGGCTCGGACCCCGGGCCCGAACTCCGCGCCCTGCACAAGGAGTTGCTGACACCGGCCGATGGTCCCGCCGCTGCGGGCCGTGGTCGTGGCTTCGGCCGTGGGTCGTACGGTGCGGGCGCGGGGAACACGGCCGTGCGTCGCGCCGGTACGGACGCTTCCGGCGCCGGGACCGCAGAGTCCGGCGACGCGGCCCGCGCCGTGGGGTACGCGGGGCATGGCCGAGGCCTGGACGGGTCAGGCCCCCGCATCGGCGGACCCGGCGACCCGGCCCCCGGCGGAGGAGACGTGGCCCGAGCCGTCGGCCGGGACGCAGCCGATGAGCAGGTCGCCGCACAGCACGGCGCCCCCGCCCCGGCCGTAGGCGCCCCTGCCTCGGCCCTCGGCTCCGCCGCCCTTTCCCGTAGGCGCCCCACGCCTGCGCCCCCCGGCAACCTCCGCGCCCGCCTCACCTCCTTCGTCGGCCGGGAGGCCGACATCGATGCCATTCGGGGTGATCTCGCGGCGGCCCGGCTCGTGACGCTGCTCGGGCCCGGTGGGGCCGGGAAGACGCGGTTGTCGCAGGAGGCGGCGGAGACCGTGGCGGATGCGGCGCGGGACGGGGTGTGGCTGGCCGAGCTCGCGCCGGTGGACGATCCGAAGGCGGTGCCCGAGGCCGTGCTCACGGCGGTCGGCGCGCGGGAGACCGTGCTGCGCGGCGCCGGCGCCGAGGAGATGCGGGCCGTGGCCGACCGGCACGACGATCCCCTCACCCGGCTCGCCGAGCACTGCGCCAAGCGGCGCATGCTGATCATTCTCGACAACTGCGAGCATGTCGTGGACGCCGCAGCCCATCTCGTCGAGGAGTTGCTGGAGCGGTGCCCGGAGCTGACCGTACTCGCCACCAGCCGTGAACCCCTCGGCGTACCGGGAGAGTTGCTGCGTCCCGTGGAGCCGTTGCCGGAGCCTGTGGCGCTGCGGCTGCTCGCCGACCGCGGGGCCGCGGCCCGGGCCGGCTTCCGGATCGACGCCGACGGCGAGACTGCCGCGGCGGCGGCCGAGATCTGCCGGCGCCTCGACGGACTGCCGCTCGCCATCGAACTCGCGGCCGCCCGGCTGCGGATGCTCACCCCGCGCCAGATCGCCGACCGGCTCGACGACCGGTTCCGCCTGCTGACCTCCGGCAGCCGCACCGTCCTGCCGCGGCAGCAGACCCTGCGCGCCGTCGTCGACTGGTCCTGGGACCTGCTCGATGAAGGCGAACGGGACGTGCTGCGGCGGCTGTCCGTCTTCGCGGGCGGCTGCGACCTCGCCGCCGCCGAAGCGGTCTGCGGGCCCGCCGCGCTGGAAGCGCTCGGCTCGCTGGTCGACAAGTCCCTGGTCGTCGCGGCCCCTTCGGGAGAAGGAGGGATGCGCTACCGGCTCCTGGAGACCGTCGCCGAGTACGCCGGTGAACGCCTCGACGAGTCCGGCGACCGCCCCGCCGCCGAGCGCGCCCACCTCACGTACTACCGGGAACTCGCCCGCACCACCGACCCCGCCCTGCGCGGCCCCGGGCAGGGCGCCGCGATCGCGCTCCTCGAACGCGAGTACGAGAATCTGCGCACCGCCCTGCGGCACGCCGTCGCCGAGCGCGACGAGCAGGAGGCGATCTGCCTCGTCCTCTCGCTGTCCTGGTACTGGCAGATACGCGACCAGCGCATCGACGCCCGCACCTGGTCCCGCGAGGTCATGGCCCTCGGCCCCGACCCCTTCGCACCGCCCCTGCGCCCGGCCGTCCCGCTGCACGAGAGCTGCACGGCCGCCCCGCCGCCGATGCGCCCGGACGTCCTCGAAGAGGGCCGGCGCGGTGTGCACCTCGTCCATCTCGCCTGCATGGACATGGACTTGGACGCCTGGCAGACGCCGGAGGCCAAGGAGAAGCTGCGCGTCATCAGCGAGACCTACCGGCCGGGCCTCCCGCAGACCTGTCGCAGCCCCGGCAACCTCTGGTTCTACGCCGTCCTGCTCACCGGCGACATGGAGCGGGTGCGCGACGTCATCGACGTATCGGTCGACGCCTGCCGCGACCTCGGCCTCGAGTGGGAACTGGCCGTCGCCCTCCAGATGCGCGCCAACATCCTCGCCAACCGCGCCGACATGGTCGGCGACGCGACCCGTGACGCCGACGAGGCGCTGGAGATGTTCTCCCGGATCGGCGACGCCTGGGGTGCCGCCGAGGCGCTCTCCGCGCGCGGCGAGGCCCATGAGCGCAAGGGCGAGTACCGGGCCGCCGCCGCGGACTACGCGGAGGCGAGCACGTACGCCGAGCGGCTGGGTGCCCGCGCCCAGACCGCCGTACTCAGCGTCCGGCTCGGCAGCATGTACATCGAGTTGGGGGAGCCCGAGCGGGGCGAGCGGATGTTGCGGGATGTGCTGGCGGAGGGCCATGGCGCCCACAACGAGGCCATGCCCGCGGCCCGGCTCTTCCTCGCGATGTGGCTCGGCCGCACCGATCGGGTCCCCGAGGCGCGCGAGCAGATGCGGTTGCTGCGCGAGGACTTCGCGGCCAGCACCTTCGTCGTCTTCGACGGGTTCGTGCTCGGCGTGGAAGCCTGGCTGGACGCGGTGGAGGGGCAGCACGCGAGCGCCCTGGACAAGGCCCGCAAGGCCATGGCGCGCTCCATGGATCCGCTGGCGCAGATGATCGCGCCGCACATGACCTCCGCGCATCTGACCACCGCCGCCATCGCCCTCACCGGCCTGGACGGCGGCAGCCGCGCCCGAGAGGCGGCCCGGCTCCTCGGCGCCGCCGACCACTTGCTGCCGCCGGGCCACTTCGCGGGCCCGATGGAGGACGAGGTGCGCACTCGGGCCGAGACGGGCGTGCGGGCCGTACTCGACGACGCGGCCTACGAGGCCGCGTACGCCGAGGGCGGCGGGCTCTCCGCGGAGGAGGCCGCCGCCCTCATCTGACGCGGACCGGGGGCCATGGTCATGGCCGTCGCAGGTGGGCGAACGTCAGTTCTTGGTACGGAACTTGTGGATCGCGATCGGCGCCATCACCACCGTGAGCAGTGCCGTCCACCCGAGGGTCACCCACAGGTCGTGCGCGACCGGGCCGCCCACCATCAGGCCGCGCGCGGTGTCCGCGAGCGAGGACAGCGGGTTGTAGTCGGTGAAGTTCTGCAGCCAGCCGGGCATGGTCCGGGGCGGCGAGAAGATCGACGAACCGAACTGCAGGGGCATCAGGACCAGGAAGCCCATCGCCTGCACGGACTGGGCGTTCTTCATCGTCACACCGAGGACCAGGAAGATCCACATCAGGGCCGAGCCGAAAAGGGTGGCGAGTCCCACGGCGGCGAACAGGCCCGGCCAGTTCGTGATGTCGAAGCCGACCAGCACGCCGACGATCATGAGGATCGTCGTCGCGACGAGCATCCGCATCAGCTCCACCACGATCTTGGCGAAGAGCACGGAGCCCTGGCCGATCGGGAGGGTGCGGAAGCGGTCCATCACGCCGGTCTGGAAGTCCTGGTTGAAGCCGGTGCCGACCGCCGTGGCGATGTTCATGCCCATCATCGCCATCAGACCCGGCACCACGTACTGCACGTACTCGTGCTGACCGCCACCCAGTGACTGCCCGATCGAGCCGCCGAAGACGTACACGAACAGCAGGGTGAAGACGACCGGCATCAGGACGGCGTCGAACATCGACTCCGGGTCCTGGCGGATCCACAGCAGATTGCGGCGGACGAGGGCGCCGATGTGGCGCGCGTGCGCGCGGGGCGAGATGTGGGAGTCGCCCTGGGCGGCGAGGGGGGCTTCGACAACGGCGGTACTCATGCGGAGACCTCCTCGTAGGCGCGGGCGGGGGCGGCGTCCTGCGGGGCACTGGCCTTGTGGCCGGTGAGGGACAGGAACACCTCGTCGAGGCTGGGCAGTTCGGTGCTGATGGAGTTGATCGTGATGCCGCGCGCGGTGACCGCGCCGACCACTGCGGTGAGCTGTTCGTCGCTGAGGATCGGGACCAGGACGGTGCCGGACTCGGTGTCCACGGTCGAGGTGGCGAGACCTGTGAGGCCCAGCTCGTCGAGCATGCCCGCGAGCGGGCGCAGCTCCAGCGGGTCCACCGGGCGGATCCGCAGCGTACGGCCGCCGACCCGCGCCTTCAGCTCGTCGATCCGGCCGCTCGCGATGACCTTGCCCCGGTCGATGACCGTCAGCTCGGAGGCCAGTTGCTCGGCCTCCTCCATGTACTGGGTGGTGAGCAGCACGGTGGCGCCGTCGGCGACCATGCGCTTGACCTCGAGCCACACCTCGTTGCGGGTGCGCGGGTCGAGGCCGGTCGTCGGCTCGTCCAGATACAGGACGGCCGGCTGGCCGATCATGGAGGCGGCGAGGTCGAGGCGGCGGCGCATACCGCCTGAGTACGTGGACGCCGGGCGCTTGGCCGCGTCGGTGAGCGAGAAGCGCTCCAGGAGTTCGTCGGCGCGGCGGCGGGCGTCCTTGCGGGGCAGGTCGAGCAGCCGCCCGATCATGTACAGGTTCTCCCAGCCCGGGAGCTTCTCGTCGACCGAGGCGTACTGGCCGGTGAGGCCTATGACCCGGCGCAGCTGGCGGGGCTGCTTCAGTACGTCGTAGCCGGCGACCGTGGCGTGACCGGCGTCGGGGGTGATGAGGGTGGACAGGCAGCGGACGAGGGTGGTCTTGCCGGCGCCGTTGGGACCCAGCACTCCGAGGACGGTGCCCTCGTGCACGTCCAGGTCGACGCCGTCCAGCGCCTTGGTCTCGCCGTAGTGCTTGACCAGCCCCCGTACGGTGACGGCGCTCTTGGCACCGCCGCTGGGGTTCTTGTCGATTCGCGTCATGGGCAACAAGGTGCCAGGTGCCACCGACAAACCGCCTACAGCCGACCGACAGCCGCCGATATATCGCCGACAGGTGGTGGCGGGGTGCGCCTTTTCGCCTTTCCGTCGGTGGGTGGGTCCGCCTTTCCGCCGGTGGGCGTATCGCGTTCCGTCGGTGGGTGGGTCGGGGCCGTGCCGGTACATCCGCCCCGTCGCCGGTGGCAGATCGCTTGGCTTACGTGGCTCTGCCTGTTGGCAACCACGTAAGCGACGGGGCATGTGATGTACCGGCACGGCCCCTTCCGTGCGTCGGCGGGTGCGGGTGAGTGGGGGCGTGTGTCCGCGACTCTGGCTCCGTGGTGGCGCGCGTCTGCGACTGCGGGTATATCCCACCCACCCCGCCTGCCCCCTGCACCCCGGCCGGCAAGTTTTTAGCCCGTCCGGCGTTTGAGGACGAGGCCGTTCAGGCCGATGCGGGGGTCTGGGGGCGGCAGCCCCCAGGTACGGGACGGGTAGGGGCGGAGGGGGCGAAAAAACGTCTTGTGGCGCCCGTGAGGGAAAGGCGCAGCCCGCCGACGGGGGAAATCGGCGGGCTGCACTTGGTGCCGCAGTGGCTCAGTGGACGGAGTGCTCCTCGAGGGGGAACGTTCCGCCGACGACGTCCTCGGCGAAGGCCTTCGCCGCGTTGCCCATGACCTCACGCAGATCGGCGTACTTCTTCACGAACTTCGGCACCTTGCCACCGGTGAGACCGAGCATGTCGGTCCAGACGAGGACCTGCGCGTCGGTCTCGGGACCCGCGCCGATCCCGACCGTCGGGATCTGCAGCGTGCGCGTGACCTCCGCGGCCAGCTCCGCCGGGACAAGCTCCAGGACGACGGCGAAGGCGCCCGCGTCCTGCACCGCCTTGGCGTCCCGCAGCAGCCGGTGCGCGGCCTCCTCGCCGCGGCCCTGCACGCGGTAGCCCATGGAGTTCACGGACTGCGGGGTCAGGCCGATGTGCGCCATGACCGGGATGCCGGACTCGACGAGCAGTTCGATCTGGCGGTGCGAGCGCTCGCCGCCCTCCAGCTTCACCGCGCCGACCCCGGCCTCCTTGACGAGGCGGGTGGCCGAGCGCAGCGCCTGGACCGGGCCCTCCTGGTACGACCCGAAGGGCAGGTCGCCCACGATCAGGGCGCGACTGGTGCCCCGTACGACCGCGGCGGACAGCATGGTCATCTCGTCCATGGTGACGGGCACGGTCGTCTCGTACCCCAGGTGGCAGTTGCCCGCCGAGTCGCCGACGAGCATGACCGGGATGCCGGCCTCGTCGAAGACGGACGCGGTCATCGCGTCGTACGCGGTGAGCATGGGCCACTTCTCGCCGCGCTCCTTGGCGGCGGTGATGTCGCGCACCGTGATACGGCGGGTGCTCTTGCCCCCGTACAGCGCCTTGCTGCTGTCGGTGGACGGGCGCACACCCTCCGCGGGCTGCTTCTGGGCAGCCGAAAGCTGCGTCATTGCAACGGCTCCTTCTGTCATCTCGAGGCGCCCTTACGGCGTCCCCGGACCACGTCCATGGTGGCACCTCGTGCCACCATCGGCTAGGGCGGGGCGGGCGATCCACGTCTCGGTGCGCGGGGTCCCGGATCTCTTGGTAAGTTCTCCGTAAAGCGTTTTCGATACGAGACGGTTCCGTATTGAATTCCACATAGGCTGGGCCGCATGACGACTTCCGCTCCTCCTGCCGATCGACGTGTGCCCGAGGCGGTGCACCGGCGCCGCTGGGCGATCCTCGGCGTGCTGATGCTCAGCCTGCTGATCGTGGTGCTCGACAACTCCATCCTGAACGTTGCGATCAAGACCATCTCGACCCCGGCGCCCACCGGCCTCGGCGCCACCCAGAGCGAGCTGGAGTGGGCCATCAACGCCTACACGCTCGTCTTCGCCGGACTCCTCTTCACCGCGGGCCTGCTCGGTGACCGGCTCGGCCGCAAGAAGGTACTGCTCGCCGGTCTCGCCGTCTTCGGCATCGGGTCGGCGCTGGCCGCGGAGTCGGGCTCGCCGGTCCAGCTCATCGTGTTCCGCGCGCTGATGGGCCTCGGCGCCGCCTTCGTGATGCCCGCGACTCTCGCCGTCCTGATGAACGTCTTCGAGCGCGAAGAGCAGCCCAAGGCCATCGGCATCTGGGCCGGCGGCGTCGGCCTCGCCATCGCGATCGGCCCGATCACCGGCGGCATCCTGCTCGACCACTTCTGGTGGGGCTCCGTCTTCCTCATCAACGTGCCGATCGTGCTGCTCGCGCTTGTTCTGATGTTCTGGCTGGTTCCGGACTCCCGGGACCCGAATCCCGGCCGTGTCGACGCGATCGGCGTCGTCCTGTCGGTCATCGGGCTCGTCCTGCTCGTCTACGGCATCATCAAGGGCGGCCAGCTGGCCGACTTCACCGATGCGACGGTCCTCGCGACCATCGCGGCCGGACTCGTCGTCCTCGCCGGCTTCGTCGTGTACGAGAAGCGCAGCGACCACCCGTCCATCGACGTCGCGTACTTCAAGAACAAGGTCTTCTCGGCCGCGATCGCGGCCATCGCGCTCGTCTTCTTCGCGCTGATGGGTGTGACCTTCTTCTCCGTCTTCTACACGCAGAGCGTGCGGGGCTACTCGCCGCTGCAGACCGGCCTGTTGATGCTGCCGCTCGCCGCGGCCCAGATCATCTTCGCGCCGCGCGCCCGTCTCGTCGTCGACCGCTTCGGCAACAGGGCCACGTGCACGGCGGGGCTGCTGATCATCGCCGCGATGCTGGCCGCGTTCGCCATCCTCGATGCGGACACCCCGATCTGGCTCCTCGAGGTCATCTTCTTCCTCATGGGCACCGGCATGGCGCACATCATGACCCCGACCAGTGTCGTGATAATGCAGGCCCTGCCGCGCGAGAAGGCGGGTTCCGCGTCCGCGCTCAGCAACACCTTCCGCCAGGTCGGCGGCGCCCTCGGCATCGCCGTCCTCGGCTCCGTCCTGTCCACGGCCTACCGCAGCGGCATCGAGGACAAGCTCGGTGCCGTCCCGGCCGGCCTGCGCCACACCGCGGGCGAGTCCATCGAAGCCACCCTCGGCGTCGCCGCCAAGCTCGGCCCCCAGGGCAAGACCCTCGTCGCCCCCGCCAACGACGCCTTCCTGCACGCCATGCACGTCACCGCCCTGTGCGGCGCGGGAGTCGCTGTGGTCGGCGCGGTCATCGTGGCCCTGTTCCTGCCGGGCCGGACGCCGCAGGCGCAGCAGGGCAAGGAGGAAACCGAGTTGGTGCCGGCCGGGGAGCACTGACAGGGCGTACGGGACTGCGGGCACCTGGCACCGGGTGCCCGCGTACGCCGTACCCGGGGAGAATGAACGCAGGTCGACGAAGGAAACGGAGTTCGATGTGAGCCTCGCGCACAGCCGAGCCGGGCATGAGGGGCCCGCCAGGGGGCGCCCCCGCAGCGAGGCCGTGGAGCGCTCGATCATCGAGGGCGTGATGAAGCTCATGGAGGACGGCGTACCGCTCGGGGACCTGTCCATCGAGCGCATCGCCCGCACGGCGGGTGTCGGCAAGGCGACCATCTACCGTCGCTGGAGCGGCAAGGAGGAGCTCTTCGTCGACGTACTGCGCGCCGCCGAGCCCGAAGACCCCGAACTCCCCGGCACCTCGATGCGCGACGACCTCATCGTCCTCCTGGAGTCACTGCGCCAACGCGGCCTCATCAACCGCTCGTCGGCGATGATGCACAACGTGTACGCCCAGATGAAGAGCAGCCCCAAACTCTGGAACGCGTACCACGCGACCGTCGTCGACCCGCGGCGCCGACTGGGCTACGAAGTCCTGCGCCGCGGACAGGAGAACGGCGAACTCCGCGAGGACGTCGACGTCGAACTGGTCAACGACATCTTCGTCGGCCCCATGCTCGTCCGCGCCGTCATGCGCCCGGAGAGCGAACTTCCCGAAGACCTCGCGGAGCGGATAGTCGACACGCTGCTGGAGGGGCTGCGGCCGGTCGAGCCGTAGTTCCCTTGGTCCTGTGTGTTCCTGACGGGCCGTTTCGCTTGTTTCTGACGGGGCGAATGTGCGCGTTTCGTCACAGAGGGCGCGCTCCATGCCCGTATTCGGAACTCCGAACACGAAGTTGTACGTCCCCTTGCCCGTACGGCCGTCACGGGACGGCGAGAACGACACCGATCATCCCCTAGGGTCGTAGCCGAGGGGCAGACGGTGCGCACGGCAGGTTGTGAGGCGACGGTATGGCGCAGGCGTATATGACGGAGACGGGCAGCGGCGGCCAGGAGCCGGACCGCAGAGGGTCCCGGCTTCGGCGCCTGCTCGACGGCTGGCGCGGTGACCGCGGCATCTGGCGCCGCGGCCTGATCCTCGCCGCGCTCGCGGTGATCCTCGCCCTGGTGATGCTGCTGCACGCGCAGATCCCGAACACCATCGGCAACCTCGGCAGCCTCACCGAGACGTTCCTGCCCTGGCTGGGCCTGTTCGTCCCGATCCTGGTGATCCTCGCCTTCGTACGGAAGTCTGTGAGCGCCCTGATCGCGGTGCTGCTGCCCGCGATCGTCTGGCTGAACCTCTTCGGCGGGCTGCTCACCGACAAGACCGGCAGCGGCGGCGACCTCACCGTCGCCACGCACAACGTCAACGCCGAGAACCCGGACCCGTCGGGCACCGCCCGCGACGTGGCCGCGTCCGGCGCCGACGTGCTGGCCCTGGAGGAGCTGACGGCCTCGGCGGTTCCGGTGTACGAGAAGGCGCTCGCGTCGACGTACAAGTACCACTCGGTGCAGGGCACCGTCGGACTGTGGAGCAAGTACCCGCTGACCGGCGCCCAGCCCGTGGACATCAAGCTGGGCTGGACGCGCGCGATGCGGGCGACGGTGACGACGCCGGCCGGGCAGGTCGCCTTCTACGTCGCCCACCTGCCCTCGGTGCGGGTGAAGCTGGAGGCCGGGTTCACCGCCCGCCAGCGCGACAAGAGCGCCGACGCGCTGGGCGAGGCGATCGCCGGTGAGTCGCTGAAGAAGGTCGTCCTGCTCGGCGACCTCAACGGCACGATGAACGACCGCGCGCTGAACGCCGTCACCGCCCAGATGCGCTCCACCCAGGGCGCGGCGGGCAGCGGCTTCGGGTTCAGCTGGCCGGCGTCGTTCCCGATGGCCCGGATCGACCAGATCATGGTCAAGGGCATCGAGCCGGAGACCTCGTGGACCCTGCCCGAGACCGGCAGCGATCACCTTCCGATTGCGGCCCGCGTCAAGGTGGACGCAACCGCGTCTTAACCTCCTGGAATACTGGGCCTGAGAGAGTTTGTTCCCCAGCTAAACTTACGGCTGAACCCACAGCTCGACCCACGCGTCCCGTGCACATCGGTGTGCACGGGCGCGTCCATGCGCGTGTGTACGCCCTCCCGACGCGTCCGTACGCCCATGGAACCGCTCGTCCCCGCCCCGCCGCACGCTCTCCGCTCCTCTGAAAGGCCCCTCATGCCCCTGGCCCTGCTCGCCCTCGCCGTGGGCGCCTTCGGCATCGGCACCACCGAGTTCGTGATGATGGGCCTGCTGCCCGACGTCGCGAACGACCTGCGCATATCCATCCCCGCCGCGGGCCACCTGGTCTCGGCCTACGCCCTGGGCGTCGTGATCGGCGCCCCGCTGCTCGCCGCCGCCACCGCCCGCATGTCGCGCCGCAAGGTCCTGATCGCCCTGATGGGCCTCTTCGTGGCGGGCAACGCGCTCTCCGCCTTCGCCCCCGACTACCACTGGCTGCTGGCCGCCCGGTTCCTCAGCGGGCTGCCGCACGGCGCGTTCTTCGGCGTCGGCGCCGTCGTCGCCACGAACCTCGTCGCCCCCGAGCGCAAGGCGCGCTCCGTCTCGCTGATGTTCCTCGGCCTGACGGTCGCGAACATCGCCGGTGTGCCGGTCGCGACGCTCATGGGCCAGCACCTGGGCTGGCGTGCCACGTTCCTGGGTGTGAGCGCGATCGGCGTGGCCGCCATCGCCTCGCTCGCGCTCCTGATCCCGCGTGATCACACACATGCCCCCGCCGGGGGCCTGCGCGGCGAACTCGCCGCCCTGCGCTCCCTCCCGGTCTGGCTGGCCCTGGGTACGACCGTGGCGGGCTTCGGCGCGCTCTTCTCCGCGTACAGCTACATCACGCCGATGCTCACGGAGTCGGCCGGGTACGCCGACGGCAGCGTGACGTTGCTGCTGGCCCTCTTCGGCGTCGGTGCGACCGCGGGCAACCTGGTGGGCGGGCGCCTCGCGGACCACTCCCTGCGCGGCACCCTCTTCGGTGGCCTGGTGTCCCTTGTGGCGGTCCTCGCGCTCTTCCCCGTCCTCATGGCCGCCCAGTGGAGCGCGGCCGTCGCGGTCACCCTTCTCGGCATGGCCGCCTTCATCACCGGCTCGCCGCTCCAGCTGATGGTCATGGAGAAGGCCTCCGCCGCGCCGTCCCTCGCGTCCTCCGCCAACCAGGCGGCGTTCAACCTCGCGAACGCCGGTGGTGCGTGGATCGGGGGGCTCGCTCTGGCCGCGGGCTTCGGGGCGACGTCTCCGGCGGTCGCGGGGGCGGGGCTTGCGGTGCTCGGCCTTGCGGTGGCCGGTGCCGCGTACAGCGTCGACCGGCGTCGGGCCGGTGGCGTTGCGGGCGGCTCGGGGCGGCTTGTTGCCGCGCACGTTCCGCCGCATGCGGAGCGGGTGGATCACTGACGGGTTTGGGGTGCGGGTGGGGTTGTTTTCGCCCCCTCCGCCCCTGCCCATTCCCGTCCCTGGGGGCCCAGGAGCGCCCCGTAAGGGGCGCGGGGAACTGCGCGACCAGCCCCCACGCACCCGCAGCCGAAAGGCTGGTCGGGACGGGCAGGGGCGGAGGGGGCGAAAAACTCCCCACCCGCACCCCCGATACCCGGTAGGGGTAGGGTGCAGGGCATGGTGACGAGGAGCCGGGCGCGTGAGGTGTTGCTGTTTGCCGCGCTGCTCCTCGGGATCGTGACGATGCACACGCTGGGGCATCCGTCCGGGCACGGCTCGGACCGGAGCTCCGGGTACTCCTCCCACGAGGGCTCCGGGCACTCCTCGTACGCCATGGCGCAGGCCATGTCCTCCACGCCGGGCCACGCGCAGGAGCACACGACGGGCGCGTCGATGAACGCCGACATGCCACCCATGAACGGCATGGACCCACTGTCCGTCTGCCTCGCCGTACTCGGCGGCGCCACCCTCGTCCTGCTGCTCGCGGCGGCGCTGGGCACCCCGTGCGCGAGCGGCGCCACGCCGCCCACGCGCGCACGGCTGCTGCAGGCCCTGTGGCCCAACCCGCCCCCGCAAATAACCCTTCTCTCTCGTCTGTCGGTGCTGCGCATTTAGGCCGGCGCACCGGCTGCTTCGGGCTGCCCGTTCGGAGGTGGGAACCTCCGGGCGTCGAGCGGTGTACCAGAAGCAGCGGACGCGCCCATCCGCACGCACCATCACCACGACGAGGTGTTACTCAGCCATGCGCACCACAGCCATGCGCACCACAGAGCCGCGCACTCCCACTCGCCGCACCGTCCTCGGCGCGGCGGTCGCCGTCGCCGGGACGGGCATTCTGTCCGCCTGCTCGGGGGCCGGTCACACGGGCCACGGGGGAAGCGGGTCCACCGGCGGCCCGAAGGGTTACGTCGACCCAGCGGGTCGCGAAGTCGCCGCCGCCGAGGAGCAGCGGGGCTCTGGCGGCCCCGTCCGGAAGGTGCGGCTCACCGCCGCCGAGACCGCCCTCGACCTCGGCGGTCGTACGGTCAAGTCCTGGGCGTACGGCGGCGACCTGCCCGGCGAGGCGGTCCGCGTCACCGCGGGGGACACCCTCGCCCTCACGCTCGCCAACCATCTCCCGGAGGCCACGTCCCTGCACTGGCACGGGATCGCCCTGCGCAACGACATGGACGGTGTACCCGACCTCACCCAGCGGGCCATCAAGCCGGGAGCGGACTTCACCTACCGCTTCGCCGTGCCGCACGCGGGGACGTACTGGTTCCACCCGCACGCGGGCACTCAGCAGGACCGCGGTCTGTACGCCCCGCTGATCGTGGAGGACCCCAAGGAGCCCCTGTCGTACGACAAGGAGTGGGTGGTCGTCCTCGACGACTGGGTCGACGGGGTGGACGGGTCCACCCCTGACGCCGTGCTCAAGCAGCTGAGCGGCGGCATGGGCATGGACATGGGTGACGACGGGGGCATGGATCACTCCGGGCATGACATGTCCAACATGTCCATGCGGGTTCAGGAGTCGCCCTCGGCCGGTCCCTCCCGGATGCTGATGGGCTCCGAGAGCGAACTGCTGGGCGGCGACGCCGGTGATGTCGCGTATCCGTACTACCTGGTCAATGGGCGTACGGCGACGGCGCCTTCGGTCTTCCGGGCACGCCCCGGGGACCGCGTCCGGATCCGGATCATCAACGCGGGCGGCGACACCGCCTTCCGCGTGGCCCTCGGCGGGCACGAGATGACGGTGACGCACACGGACGGCTTTCCGGTGCGGCACGCGAAGACGGACGCGCTGCTGCTCGGCATGGGCGAGCGGTACGACGTCCTCGTCACCGTCAAGGACGGCGTCTTCCCGCTGACCGCGCTGGCCGAGGGCAAGAAGGCGTCGGCGCACGCGCTGCTGCGGACGGGCGGAGGGACGGCGCCCGACGCCTCCGTACGGCCGAAGGAGCTCGACGGGCGGCTGCTGACCGCGGACAAGCTGCGGGCCGACGCGTCGGTGGCGCTGGCCGAGAAGGAGCCGGACCGCACGGTGAAGCTGCAGCTCACGGGTGGGATGGAGAAGTACGACTGGGCCTTCGACAAGAAGCCCTACCGTGCCGGGGCGGATCAGCGGCATCCCGTCCGGGCGGGGGAGCGGGTGCGGCTCGTGTTCTCCAACTCCACGAGCATGTGGCACCCCGTCCATCTGCACGGGCACACCTTCGGCCTGGCCAACGTGGCGGGCGGCCCGCGCAAGGACACCGCGATCGTGCTGCCGAACGGGACGCTGACGGTGGACTTCGACGCCGACAATCCAGGGCTGTGGATGATCCACTGCCACAACGTGTACCACTCGGAGGCGGGGATGATGACCGTGCTCGGTTACCGGAGCTGAGGCGCCGGATCCAGGCCTGAGGCCCTGAGGGCGGGGGCGTCTCCACGCGGGTCTCCACGTGGGGCGCCCCACACCCCATTGTGTCGCTCTGACGATTACACTGGGCCCGTGCCTCAACTACGCCTCGCCCTGAATCAGATCGACTCGACCGTCGGCGATCTCGCCGGCAACGCCGAGGCGATCCTCCGTTGGACCCGGCACTCCGCCGAGCAGGGAGCGCATCTGGTGGCGTTCCCCGAGATGGTGCTAACCGGGTATCCCGTGGAGGACCTCGCCCTGCGGCCGTCCTTCGTCGAGGCCTCCCGCGCGGCGCTGCGCTCGCTGGCCGCCCGGCTCGCCGACGAGGGCTTCGGGGAGCTGCCGGTGATCGTCGGCTACCTCGACCGGTCCGAGACCGCGCAGCCGAAGTACGGGCAGCCGGCCGGCGCCCCGCAGAACGCCGCCGCGGTGCTGTACGGAGGCCGGGTGGCGCTGACCTTCGCCAAGCACCACCTCCCCAACTACGGCGTGTTCGACGAGTTCCGGTACTTCGTGCCCGGCGACACCATGCCGGTCGTGCGGGTGCACGGGGTCGATGTCGCCCTCGCCATCTGCGAGGACCTCTGGCAGGACGGCGGGCGCGTACCGGCCGCCCGTTCCGCCGGGGCCGGGCTGCTGCTGTCCATCAACGCCTCTCCGTACGAGCGCGACAAGGACGACACCCGCCTCGAACTGGTCCGGAAGCGGGCCCAGGAGGCCGGGTGCACCACCGCCTACCTCGCCATGATCGGCGGGCAGGACGAGCTGGTCTTCGACGGG
Source organism: Streptomyces sp. R41 (assembly GCF_041053055.1). NCBI lineage: Bacteria > Bacillati > Actinomycetota > Actinomycetes > Kitasatosporales > Streptomycetaceae > Streptomyces > Streptomyces sp. R41. The sequence goes on along the minus strand of NZ_CP163443.1, from coordinate 3,214,551 downwards.
GACTCGATCGTGGTCGACCGGGACGGTGAAGTCGTCGCGCGGGCGCCGCAGTTCGCCGAGGGGTGCGTCGTACTGGACCTGGATCTGCCGGCCGGGGCCGCCGAGCCCGTGACGGGTGTCGTCGACGACGGGCTGCGGATCGAGCGGCTCGTGCTCTCCGAGGAGCCTCTGCCCGCCTACGAGGCGGAGCTCGCCGGGGGGTACGCGGAGCGGCTCGACGACGACGAGGAGGTCTACTCGGCCTTGGTGGTCGGCCTGCGGGCGTACGCGGCGAAGAACGGGTTCCGGTCGGTGCTGATCGGGCTGTCGGGCGGTATCGACTCGGCGTTGGTGGCCGCCATCGCGTGTGACGCGCTCGGCGCGCAGAACGTGTACGGCGTCTCAATGCCGTCGAAGTACTCGTCCGACCACTCCAAGGGGGACGCGGCGGAGCTGGCGCGGCGGACCGGGCTGAACTTCCGGACCGTGCCGATCGAGCCGATGTTCGACGCCTATATGTCGTCACTGGGGCTGACGGGGCTGGCCGAGGAGAACCTTCAGTCCCGGCTGCGGGGCACGATGCTGATGGCCATCTCCAACCAGGAGGGGCACATCGTGCTGGCGCCCGGCAACAAGTCGGAGCTTGCCGTGGGGTACTCGACGCTCTACGGCGATTCGGTGGGGGCGTACGGGCCCATCAAGGACGTGTACAAGACGTCGATCTTCCGGCTGGCGGAGTGGCGGAACCGGGCGGCGGTGGAGCGGGGGCAGACGCCGCCGATCCCGGAGAACTCGATCGTCAAGCCGCCGAGTGCGGAGCTGCGGCCCGATCAGGTCGACACGGACTCGCTCCCGGACTATCCCGTCCTGGACGCGATCCTCGAACGGTACGTCGACCGGGACGAGGGGGCGGATTCCATTGTCGCCGCCGGGTTCGAGCGGGGGCTCGTGGTGAAGACGCTTCGTATGGTCGACACGGCGGAGTACAAGCGGCGGCAGTACCCGCCGGGTACCAAGATCTCCGCGAAGGGCTTCGGCAAGGACCGGCGCCTTCCGATCACCAACCGCTGGCGCGAACACGCGTAGCGGCCGGCGGGGCGGGGTTTCTCGCCCCCTCCGCCCCTGCCCGTCCCGTCCCTGGGGGCTGCGCCCCCAGACCCCCGCTAAAAGATTGCGCAGTTCCCCGCGCCCCTGAAAAGGGGCGCGGGGAACTGCGCGAACAACCCCACGCACCCGCAGCCGAAAGGCTGGTCGGGACGGGCAGGGGCGGAGGGGGCGAGAAAACCCACACCTGCCACCGGACGCACGTACGCCCGCCCCTCAGCCAACGAGGGGCGGGCGTATCCGTCGTGACGGGGCGTCAGTGACGGCCGTACGAGTCGACGTAGCCCGGGGCGGGGGAGCCCACGCCGGTGACGTCGTCGTAGCCCTTCACGGCCTGCAGGGAGCTGTCCTTGCCGAGGCTGCGGACGGAGGTGATGACACCGTCAGCCGCGTCGTAGCCGTTCGCGAAGTCGACACGCGCCACGGCGAGCCCGGACCCCGTGGGGTTGTCCGTGACGTCGTGGTACGCCTTCGAGCCGTACTTGGCGTAGATGGCGGGGTTGGCGAAGCCGATCGCCTTGCCGCCGCGCGCCTCCTGGGCCAGAGCCTGGACGGCCGCGATCACCGGCGCGGCGAGCGAGGTGCCGCCGATCCGGTACTCGCTGTACTGCTCCGTCCCGTCCGGGAAGGTCTGCGTCTGGCCGACCTTGAAACCGGTGTTCGGGTCGGCGATCGCGGAGATGTCCGGGACGACCCGGTTGCCGGCGGCGCTGTTGGCCGTGGCGAGCGCGTTCGGGACGACGCCCTTCTGGTAGAAGGGCTCGGCGACCGTCTTGCTGGTGCCACCGCCCGCACCCGAGGTGAACGCGCCGGGGAAGTTCGTCCAGCTCTTGCCGTCGTCGGACAGCACGGCCTTCTCGGTGCCCCAGCCGGTCTCGAACAGGTACTTGTCGTCCTTGCCGACCGCCAGCGACGTACCGCCGACCGCCGTCACCCACGCCGAGTTGGCCGGGGTGTCGACCTGCTTCGTACCGGTGTTGGCGACCTCGTCGCCGTTGTCGCCGGAGGAGAAGTAGAAGCCGATGCCCTCGACCGCGCCGAACTGGAAGACCTGGTCGTAGGCGGCCGCGAGATCCGGCGTCTGGTTGGCCTCGATGTCGCCCCACGAGTTGGAGACGATGTCGGCCAGATGCCCGTCGACGATCTTGCTGAGCGAGTCGAGCAGATCGTCGTCGTAGCAGGAGGCGGCACCCACGTAGGTGATGCTCGCGCCCGGCGCGACCGCGTGCACGGCCTCGACGTCGAGGGTCTCCTCGCCGTACCAGCCGGCCGCCCCGCACTCCTTGGTCTTCGTGTAGTTCTTCGGCAGCACCTGGCGCAACTGGCCGCTGGTGTACGCCGCGTCACCGTGCTTGCCCGCGTAGGTCTGCGCGTCGAAGGCGATGGTCGGCGAGGCGTACGCGTCGGTGATGGCGACCCGTACACCCTTGCCGGTGCGCGTGCCCGCGCCGTACGCGGCGCGCAGCTGCTTGCCCGTGTAGCCCTTGACCGCGTACGGGATCTTCGAGCCGTAGGCGTCCGGCAGGGTGCTCGCGATGTTCGAGCCGTAGTACGAGGAGAACGGCCCGGAGTTCTTGAACACCGCGTCCGGAGGCGGCAGCTGGTCGCTGTGCGTCGCCTTGTGCGGGGCGTTGTCCAGACCGGTGACGGTCAGGACGGCGCCGTTCAGGGCGGCCGGCGCGGAGGCCGTCTTCGACGGCGCCCGGTAGGTCTTGTTGCCCTTGGTGTAGTTGTGCAGCTGGGTGCCGAACGCCTTCTCGGCGGCGGCGACATCACCGGTCACGGAGATGTAGTGCTGCGTGGTGCCGGTGACCTTCAGGCCGGCCGACTTCAGCCACGAGGTCACCGCGGCGACCTGAGCCTTCGTGGCGCCGAAGCGCGCTTGCGTCTTCTTGGCACTCAAGTACTTGCCGTACGACGCCGAGTGCGGGTCGGACACGGCCTTGGCGTACGCCGCCAGACCGGAGGCGTCCCGGCCGGCGAGGTAGACCCGGGCGGAGACCTGGGAGCTGTCGGACGTGGCGCCCTTGTCGGCCTTGGCCGTGGCCCACGCGGGCTTGGTGCCCGTAAGGGTGTCCCGGCTCGGGCCGTCCGCGGCGTGGGCCGCGGGTATGCCGAGCGCCAGCGCGCCGGCGAGCAGGGGCAGTGTCGCTGCCATGCTCACTCCGGCGCGCGCTATGGCGCGGTTGGATCTCATAGAACCCCCTGCGATGCGGTTCGTCGCATGTAGTGGTTGGTCGGCGATCCGCGTAGACCCCCCGGGCCGTATCAGGGCGCGGGGAATGGATCACAGATGGGGGCCACTCTTTCGATGAACCGTTCATGCCAGGGGAATGAAAAGGCCAAGGAAACGCCAAGCGGCTGTGATTGATGGGTATTTGGGGCGGTATGGAGAGGGGGTGCCGCCCCGGTCTAGGGTTTTCCCTTTTTCTTCCGTCAAGGGGTTCCCTTTTCTTGTAAGCGCATCGTGGCCCCACCGCGTTCAGAGGGTGTGAAGCAGCTGGAGTTCGAAGAGTTCTACCGGTGCGGCCGGGACGTCTGCCTGCGGGCGGTCCTCGCCGCGGTGGGCGACCGGCAGCTGGCCGAGGACCTCGTGGCCGAGGCGTTCGCCCGGGCCTGGGCGGCCTGGCCGCGGGTGCGGCGGCATCCCGCCCCGCGCGCCTGGATCGTACGGACGGCGCTCAACACCCGGATCTCGTGGTGGCGTCGGCGTCGCTACGAGGTCGCGCTGGGCGACCACGACGGCCGGGACGCCGGGGCGGCCCATGCCGCTGAGTCCGGCGGGCCCGGTCTCGACCCCGCGCTGCTGGCCGTGCTGCGTCAACTGCCCCTGCGGCAGCGGGAGGTGATCGCCCTGCGGGTCTTCCTCGACCTCGACACCGCGACCACGGCGAAGACGCTCGGGATCGCCCCGGGAACCGTCACCGCCCATCTCTCGCGGGCCGTCGGGACGTTGCGCGGCCACCTTGTCACCCTCAACACCCCGGAGGCGGGATCGTGAACGGAATCGACGACGACATGGACGTACTGGACACACTGAAGGGATCGCTCGACGGCATCACCATGCCGGTGCCGGTCGAGCGGATCGTGGCCGAGGGCCGCGCGGTCCGGCGGCGGCGCAGGCGCGTGGCCGTGGCGGCCGTGGGTGTCACGGCGATCGCGGGGCTCGCGCTCGGCGTGCCGGGCGTCGGCCACCCCTCGACGGCACCGCCGTCCGGGGGCGCCGAGCCCGCCGCCTTCACCGTCGCCAAGCGGACGGACGGCACGGTGGCGGTGACCTGGACCAAGGAGCAGTACTTCAAGGACCCGGCGGGGCTGCAGAAGGCGCTGCGCGAGGCGGGGTTCCCCGTCCTGGTGAAGACCGGGGTGTTCTGCAAGGGCCCTGACGACCACACACAGGTGGACGAACACGGCTCGGGAGTGGGGGTCGAGGACGTCGTGAAGCGGGAAAGGCGGAGCGACGACACGGTCGTCTTCATCTACGACCCCGCGGCCATGCCCGCCCACACCCAGCTCTTCATCGGCTACCTGGACCAGGCCCAGCTCGCCGTCACCGACGGCCGCCCGGGTTCGGTGGAACGCCTGGTGCCGACCGACGTCGCACTGAAGTGCGGTACGGACTGGCGCGGTTGACCATCAGGCGGCGCAAGGGCAGTTGACCATCAGGCGGCGGAGGGGGGGCGGACGGGTCCGGGGCGCTGCCCCGGACCCGTCCCACTCGTCGCTAGTCGCGAGCCTTCGCTCCCCGCTCCTTCAGCATGTCCGCCATCAGCTTGATCTCCGACTGCTGTGCGTCGACCATGCCCTGCGCGAGCTTCTTCTCCACGCCGACCTGGCACTTGGCGACACAGCCCTCGGCCATGTGGATGCCGCCCTCGTGATGGTCGGTCATCAACTGCAGGTAGAAGATCTCGGCCTGCTTGCCGCTCAGCGTGTTCAGCTTCTTCATCTCGGTGTTGGTGGCCATGCCCGGCATCAGCGCGCCGTCCTTGCCGGAGGCCATGTCGCCCATGCCCATCCAGGTCATCGGCGCGTCCGAGGACACCTTCGGCAGCTCCCACAGGTCGAGCCAGCCGAGCAGCATGCCGCGCTGGTTGGCCTGCGTCTGCGCGATGTCGTACGCGAGGCGCCGTACCTCGACGTCCTTGGTGCGGTCGCGCACGATGTACGACATCTCGACGGCCTGCTGGTGGTGGACCGCCATGTCCCGGGCGAAGCCCGCGTCGGCGGAGTCGGCGGTGGGCGCCTTCGTCCCGGAGTCGTCACCGTCGGCGACCGCATAGGTGATCGCCCCGGCCGCGACGAGCACGGCCGCCGCGGCCCCCGCGATCCACCCGACGTGCCTCACTGGGACAGACCGTTGGTGCATGCGGCGCCCGGCTCGGGCGTCTGCTTGCCCTGCACGAACTCCGCGAAGAACTTGTCGACGTTCGGGTCGCTCGCGGCCGTCACCGTGCGCTGCTTGCCCCAGGCGCTGAGCATGATCGGGTCCTTCTGGTCCTCGACGGGGCTCATCAGCGTGTACGGGGTCTTCTTGACCTTCGCCGCGAGCGCCTTCACGTCGGCGTCGGAGGCCTTGCTGTTGTACGTCACCCAGACCGCGCCGTGCTCCAGGGAGTGCACGGCGTTCATGTTGTTGATCGCCTTGGTGTAGACGTCGCCGTTGCAGTTCATCCACACCTGGTTGTGGTCACCGCCGACCGGGGGCTCCATCGGGTACGTCACGGTCTTGGTGACGTGGTTGCGCGCCAGCGTGCCCTTCCAGGTCTTCACACCGTCCGCGCCCGTGACGAAGTGCCCCGACGACCCCTTCGAGTCGCTCGCCGTGTCCTTCTTGTCGGACTGCGACTTGACGAGGACGACGCCGCCGACGACGAGACCGGCGACGACGACCACGCTGGCGGTGATCGTGAGGATCCGGTTGCGACGCTCGCGGGACTGCTCGGCGCGGCGCATCTCCTCTATGCGCGCCTTGCGCGAGGCGTTGCTGCTGTTCTTGGCGGAGCCCATGGCGAGTCCTTTATGGGGAATGGGACGGTCGGGTCCGCTGATCGTAGTGGGGGAGGCGGGGATGCAAGCAGGGAGCCCCCGCGGGAATGACCGAAGAGGCGGCTTTCGCGCGGGCGGAAAGGCGGCTTTCGCGCAGATAATTTGAATCGTGGATGCGCATTATTTACGCTCGCCGTATGCGGCTGTTGCGATCCACCGACCTGGCCCTGCGCGTCCTCATGCGGCTCGCCGTCGCGGGCGAGTCCACCCCCACGACCCGCGAGGTCGCGGCGGACATGGACGTGCCGTACACGCATGCCGCGAAGGTCGTCGCCGAGCTCCAGCACCTCGGGCTGCTGGCGGCCCGCCGGGGTCGGGGCGGCGGCCTCGCGCTCACCGAGGAGGGGCGCACGGCATCGGTCGGCGCCGTCGTCCGCACCTTCGAGGGGGACGGCGACGTCGTCGAATGCGAGGGTGCCACGCCCTGCCCGCTGCACTCCGCGTGCCGTCTGCGGGGCGCTCTGAAGCGGGCCCAGGAGGCGTTCTTCGCCTCGCTGGACCCGCTGACCGTCGCGGACATGGTCGCCGCGCCGACCGGACCGGTGCTGCTCGGGATCTCCAGCAGGCCCTAGCTCCCGAGCTCTTCGCGGCTCTTCAGCTCTGCAGCAGCTCTGCGGCTCTCCACCCCGCCGGCTCTGCGGCTCTCTAGCTCTGCGCGAGCCACAGATCCGGCCCGAACACCTCGTAGTGGATGTCGGCGGCCGCCACGCCCTTCCCGATGAGCTCCTCCCGTACCGCCCGCATGAAAGGCAGCGGACCGCACAGGTACGCGCGCGTGCCCGACGCGATCGCCACCTCGGAGAGATCGACCAGGCCCGTGCGGTCGGCCGGGTGCCCTGGCTCCGGGCGCTCGTACCAGAAGTGGACGGCCGCGTCCGAGAGCTTGCCCGCGTAGGCCTCGTGGTCGGTGCGCAGGGCGTGCTCGGCCGGGGAGCGATCGGCGTGGACGACGGTGACCGGGGCGCGGTGTCCTGTGGCCGCCAACTGCTCCAGCATCGCGATCATCGGGGTGACGCCGATCCCGGCGGAGGCGAGGAGGAGCGGCGCCTCGTCGGCGTCCAGCACCAGATCGCCGTACGGATCGGAGAGCCGGAGCCTGCTGCCCGCCTCCGCGCGCGCGTGGAGGTGGTTCGACACCTCGCCGTCGGGCGCGGCGCCCCCGTACACACGCTTCACGCTGATCCGGTGGGCGGATGAACCGGGCGCGCCGGAGAGGCTGTACTGGCGTATCTGGCGGGCGCCGTCCGGCAGTTCGACCTGGACCGAGACGTACTGGCCCGGCCGGTGGTCCGGAACCGGTGCGCCGTCGGCCGGGCGCAGCAGGAAGGTCGCCACGTCGGCGGTCTCCTCGACGCGCTCGACGACCTCCCACTCCCGCCATCCGCCGCCGCCCCGCTGCTCGTACAGCCGTCGCTCGATGGCGATGAGGGCGTTCGCCATCAGCCAGTAGACCTCGGTCCAGGCGGCCGCGACCTCGGGGGTGACCGCGTCGCCGAGTATCTCGGCGACAGCCGCCAAGAGGTGCTCGTGGACGACCTGGTACTGCTCGGGCGCGATCCCCAGGGAGGCGTGCTTGTGGGCGATGCGCTGGAGCATCGCGTCGGGGCGCTCGTCCGGGTGGTCCACGAGATACGTGGCGAAGGCGGCGATCGAACCGGCCAGGGCGCGCCGCTGGGTGCCGGCGGCCTGGTTGCCGCGGTTGAAGAGGTCGCGCAGCAGCTCGGGGTGGGCGGTGAACAGCCCGCCGTAGAAGCGTTCGGTGATCTCGTCGATGGCTCCGGCGACGGCGGGAAGGGTGGCGCGCACGGTGGCGGCGGACTGCTCGGACAGCATCGGGACTCCTCTCGTCCGTTGCGCACGGTAGTAAAACTTGCATCTGAGATGCAAATTAAGAAGGGGAGGAGAGACCGGGGCGATCGGCTGTTACGGATGAGCGGCCCAGCAGGCAAGATGGGCGTCAGAGCAGGACACCTGCCGTACGCGAGGCGTTCAGACCGTGGTCGCCCGGGCGATCAAGGTCCGCAACGCGCATGAAATGGTGTTGTGGTGGGATGCTCAGGTGCCCCGATCGTCTCCGAGGCGTGGGAGCAGGCAGCCTGACCAGCAAGGATGGGTGGAAGCGGAAGATGGACAAGCAGCAGGAGTTCGTGCTCCGGACACTGGAGGAGCGGGACATCCGGTTCGTACGCCTGTGGTTCACGGACGTACTCGGCTTCCTCAAGTCGGTGGCCGTGGCCCCGGCCGAGCTGGAACAGGCCTTCGACGAGGGCATCGGCTTCGACGGCTCGGCGATCGAGGGCTTCGCCCGCGTGTACGAGTCCGACATGATCGCCAAGCCGGACCCGTCGACCTTCCAGGTCCTGCCCTGGCGCGCGGAGGCCCCCGGCACGGCCCGCATGTTCTGCGACATTCTGATGCCGGACGGCTCCCCGTCCTTCGCGGACCCGCGCTACGTCCTCAAGCGCGCCCTGGCGAAGACCTCCGACCTGGGCTTCACCTTCTACACCCACCCGGAGATCGAGTTCTTCCTGCTGAAGGACAAGCCGCTGGACGGTTCGCGGCCCACCCCCGCCGACAACTCCGGCTACTTCGACCACACCCCGCAGAACGTCGGCATGGACTTCCGCCGCCAGGCGATCACCATGCTGGAGTCGATGGGCATCTCGGTCGAGTTCTCCCACCACGAGGGCGCCCCCGGGCAGCAGGAGATCGACCTCCGCTACGCCGACGCGCTCTCCACGGCGGACAACATCATGACGTTCCGCCTGGTCATGAAGCAGGTGGCGCTGGAGCAGGGTGTCCAGGCGACCTTCATGCCCAAGCCCTTCTCGGAGCACCCCGGCTCCGGCATGCACACGCACCTCTCCCTCTTCGAGGGCGACCGCAACGCCTTCTACGAGTCCGGCTCGGAGTACCAGCTCTCCAAGGTCGGCCGCTCCTTCATCGCGGGCCTGCTGAAGCACGCGGCGGAGATCTCCGCCGTCACCAATCAGTGGGTCAACTCCTACAAGCGCATCTGGGGCGGCTCCGAGCGCACGGCGGGCGCCGGCGGCGAGGCCCCCTCGTACATCTGCTGGGGCCACAACAACCGCTCCGCCCTCGTCCGCGTCCCGATGTACAAGCCCGGCAAGACCGGCTCCGCCCGCGTCGAGGTCCGCTCCATCGACTCGGGCGCGAACCCGTACCTGGCGTACGCGCTGCTGCTGGCCGCGGGCCTCAAGGGTATCGAGGAGGGCTACGAGCTCCCGCCCGGCGCCGACGACGACGTCTGGGCCCTGTCCGACGCCGAGCGCCGCGCCATGGGCATCGAGCCCCTCCCGCAGAACCTCGGCGAGGCCCTGGTCCTCATGCAGCGCAGCGAACTGGTCGCCGAGACCCTCGGCGAGCACGTCTTCGACTTCTTCCTGCGCAACAAGAAGCAGGAGTGGGAGGAGTACCGCTCCGAGGTGACCGCCTTCGAGCTGCGGAAGAACCTGCCGGTGCTGTAAGCACAGGCCAGGACGGGTATCCCGGCAGAACGGCACGCAGGGCCGACGGTCGTGAAACGTCGGCCCTGCGGCGTCTCACCGGCCCTGGGCCGCCTCTGGGCCGTGAGACAGGGGATCGGTGCCCGCGTACATGCTGTCAACGGCCTTCCGGATCCAACTGCCGCTGCTCGGTCAGCGACAGCGGCGGGCGTTGAGCCGGGCGGCCTGGCGCGTCAGGTGGTCGCGTTCGGCGAGGTTGGGTGCCGTCTGGGCCGCCTCGGCGTACAACCGTGCCGCCGTCGTCAGGTCGCCGTCCCGCTCGTTGAGGTAGGCCGCCACGGCGGTGTGGCGCGGCAGTGAGTCGTCCAGCTTCGCGAGTTCCGCCAGGCCGGCGCGCGGTCCGTCGGCCTCGCCGACGGCCACCGCGCGGTTGAGCCGGACGACCGGGCTGTCGGTCAGGCGCGCGAGCTCGTCGTACCACTCGACGATCTGCACCCAGTCGGTCTCCTCGGCGGTGGGCGCGTCCGCGTGGAGAGCGGCGATGGCGGCCTGGGCCTGGAACTCGCCCAGCCGGTCGCGGGCGAGGGCCGTCTGTAGGATCTCGACGCCCTCGGCGATCGACTCCGTGTCCCACCGGCCGCGGTCCTGCTCGGAGAGCGGCACCAGGCTGCCGTCGGGCGCGGTCCGGGCGGTGCGCCGGGCGTGGTGGAGCAGCATGAGGGCGAGCAGCCCCGCCACCTCGGGGTGGTCGACCTGGGCCGCGAGCTGCCGGGTGAGCCTGATGGCTTCGGCGGCGAGGTCGACGTCGCCGGAGTAGCCCTCGTTGAAGACCAGGTAGAGGACGCGCAGCACGGTGGCGACGTCGCCGGGCTGGTCGAAGCGCACTCCGGAGACGGTGCGCTTGGCCCGGCTGATGCGCTGCGCCATGGTCGCCTCGGGCACCAGGTAGGCCTGGGCGATCTGGCGGGTGGTGAGCCCGCCGACGGCGCGCAGCGTGAGGGCGACCGCGGACGACGGCGTCAGCGACGGGTGGGCGCACAGGAAGTAGAGCTGGAGCGTGTCGTCCACCGCGGGCGCGGGCCCGGGCGCCGGCTCCTCGTCGACGAGGTCCTCACGCCGACGGCGGGCGGCGTCCGACCGGGTCGCGTCGAGGAACTTGCGCCAGGCCACGGTGACCAGCCAGCCCTTCGCATCCCGCGGCGGGTCGGCCGGCCAGACGCGGACCGCCTCGACGAGCGCGTCCTGCACGGCGTCCTCGGCCGCCGCGAAGTCGGCTCCGCGGCGGACGAGGACGGTGAGCACGCTCGGTGTGAGGCTCCTGAGCAGGACCTCGTCCATCAATGGAAGGTGCACTCCGTGATGGTGGGCGACGCGGTCAGGAACGGGCGCAGCTCCAGCCACTCGTGGATCGGCTTGCCGCCCGCGCCGGGGGCGGCCGACAGTTCCCCGGCCAGTTCGAGGGCGCGCTCGTAGCTGTCGACGTCGATCACCATCCAGCCTGCGATGACGTCCTTGGTCTCGGCGAACGGGCCGTCGGTGACCGGCGGGCGCCCCTCGCCGTCGTACCGGACCCACTTCCCCTCGGGGGCGAGCGCCTGACCGTCGACGAACTCGCCGGTCTTCTCGAGCCGGGCGGCGAAGTCGTTCATGTACTGCACGTGCGCGGAGATCTCCTCCGGCGTCCACTGGTCCATGGGCACGTCGTTGACCGCAGCCGGGGCCCCGCGGTAGTGCTTGAGCAGCAAGTACTTGGCCATGGTGTTTCTCCTCGGTGCTGGTGCGACCCATTGTGGTCGCGTTCACTGCGGGGACGGAGCCAGTCACGGGTTCTCGACATCGTCGTCCGATTTTTTTTGGCTCTTCGTGGATGAGCCTGGGTGAGCGTCTCGCGGTGACCGGGTCCACGGCGTGGCGCGAGGGCGAGACGGAGCGAGGCGATCTGTGCCGAACCCGCAACCCTGCCCAGTAGCTTGGTGTGAAAAAGGGAGGGGCAGACATGGGGCGGGCACGGAAGATCACGGTCATCGCGCTGGCTGCGGGGATCATCGGCTGGTGTTGGAAGAACAGGGGATGGTTCCTGGGGCAGTGGGCCATGCGCCACGCCAATGATTGATCGACATCAACGGGCACGGGCACGCGCTAGTTCACATACGCAGGAGACACGGCCGCGGTGCTGATCCGCCGCGGCTTTCCTGTGCCGTCGGACGGGACCGTGTAGAGGTCGGCTCCGTAGTCGCCGGGGAGGGCGTAGACAAGGGTGTGGTCGTCGCGCCAGACCGCCTGGTCGTCGACGCTGCGGGGTTCGGCGAGGGGGGTTTCGCGCATCGTGCGGAGGTCCAGGACGTACAGGTGCCAGGGGGCGTCCTTGGGGAGGCCCTTCACCCGCTTCTTGAAGGCGATGCGGGTGCCGTCGGGGGAGAGGGACGGGCACTCGACGTTCGTGCGGAGAGTGGTGACCGTACGGGTGCGGAGGTCGCCCCGGACCAGGTAGGTCTTGCCCTTCGTCGCCAGCGTCGCGTAGAAGGTGCGGTCGTCGGCGGCGAAGGTGACGCCCCAGAAGTTGACGTCCGCGGCGCGATGGGGACGGCCGTCCTTCACGACGCGGTACGCCTCCAGGGACGGGGTCAGTTTCCCCGTACGGGTGTCCACGATCGCCGCGCGGGTCGAGAAGTTCGTGCCCGCGTACGAGTCGCCGCCCACGAAGGCGGTCCAGGCGGCGTAGCGGCCGCTGGGGGAGACGCGGGCGCGGGACGGGATGCCGGGGACGTCGTAGTGGGCCGTCTCGTGCAGGTGTGCGTCGAGGACGACGGCTCGGTAGGTGTCCTGGACGGCGCCGTGCACCGCCTGGAGGCACACTCCCGTCCCCGAAGCCGCGTAGAAGCGCAGGCACTTGACGTCGGAGGCCGTGCGCGGGCCCGCCGGGTCCGACGCCGGGACCGTCGTCAGCTCGTCGCGGTGCGGGCCCCATGCCATGTTGCGGAAGATCATGCGGCCGCTGTCGCCGGTCAGCGCGACGGTGCCCGCGGTGATCCTCGGGCCGCCCGGCTGGGTCTGGTTCCGGCGGTCCGCCCGGGCCGAGGCGTGCAGGACGGAGGCCGTGGCGACGCCCGCCAGGACGACGAGGGCCGAGATCAGGACCAGGATGCGGGTACGCAGAGTCATGCGAGGCCTTCTGGGGTGATGGGGCGCAGGCTGAGCGCGAACAGCGCGCAGACGGCGAGGGCCACCGTCGACGCGGTGAGCGCCGTACGGTCGCCCCACGCCGTCCAGGCCGCGCCGAAACCGAGCGAGCAGACGAACCGGGCCAGCGCCTGCCCCGTCTGGACCAGTGCCAGCCCGGACGAGCGCAGCTCCTCGGGCACGCTGTCCGACGCCGCGGCCATCAGCACACCGTCCGTCGCCGCGTAGAACCCCCCGTGCAGGAGGAGAACGGCGTACGGCAGCGCCGTCCCGTGCCAGGAGGAGAGCAGCACGCCGTACGCGAGGAGCAGCGCTCCGTGGCCCGCCAGGAAGACCCGCCACCGGCCGACCCGGTCCGCCAGCCGCCCCAGCGGGACGGCCAGGACAAGGAACGCTGCCGCGGTGCCCACGGGCAGCAGCGCGAACCAGCGGTCCGCAACGCCGAGGCGCCGCTGGAGCAGGAGATAGACGAAGGAGTCGCTGACGGTCGCGAGGCCGAGGAGGAGGGCGCAGAGGGTGAGCTGGCGGAGGTGGGGCTGGGCGAGCAGGGCCAAGGCCGCGCGGAGGGTCGCGGCGGGCGCGGTGGAGGCCTCTACGGGGCGCGTTGCGTTGCCGCCCGTCGCTCGCGCGGCCGCGTCGCCGTTTGTCGCGTGCGCAGCGGCATCGTGCGATCTGGTGGCGTCGGTGGCGTCGGTGGCGTCGGCGGCGGTGGTGGCGGAGCGTGGGTCGCCGTCGGTGACGTCTTCCGGACCGACGGCCGGGCCGGCCGCAGTACCGTGCAGGGCCCTGCCGTGGGCCCGCGAAGCGCCACTGCCCTGCTGCTCTGCACCGCCGTGCCGCCCTGCGCTCCCCGGCACGAACAGCACCAGCACCAGCACGCCCACCACGGCGACGCAGAAGCTCACCGTGAACACCGCGTCGTATCCGTCGACCGTCGCCCGGAGGATCAGGAAGGCGACCAGGGGGCCCAGCAGCGCGCCCGCCGTGTCCATGGCTCGGTGTACGCCGAAGGCGCGGCCGCGTGTCTCCGGGGTGCTCGACAGGGAGATCAGCGCGTCGCGCGGGGCCGTGCGCAGGCCCTTGCCGGTGCGGTCGGCGGCCAGGATCAGGCCGATGGGGGTGAGGGTCTGCGCCATCAGCAGCAGCGGTTTGCAGGCCGCCGAGAGGCCGTAGCCGAAGCCCGCGACCCACTTGTGGCGGCCCCCGCCCCGGTCCGCGAAATGGCCTCCGACCAGGCGTACCAGCGCCGAGAAGCCGTTGTAGATCCCGTCGAGGAGCCCGAAGCCCAGTGGGGACAGACCGAGACCGGCCACCAGGTACAGGGGCAGCACCGCCGTCACCATCTCCGACGAGACGTCGGTGATCAGACTGACCGTGCCGAGCGCCAGCACCGTGGGCGCGACCGCGGCACGGCGCCGCCCGGCACGGGGCCGGGCGGCGCCTTCCGCGGACGCCGCCGCCGTGGTGCCGGCGCGGCTGTCCGCTACGTACATGTCAGGACGTCCAGATACCCGTGATGTCCTTGCCGGAGGCGGCGTTGCCCGCGTGCGGGAGGCCGTGCATGTCCTCCAGCGTGCGCAGCAGGTCGTAGTGGTTGTAGGTGGCGGTGGACGAGGAGCCGGCGGTCACCTGCTGGCCGTAGAGGACCGTCGGGATGCGGTTGCCGGACAGCCGGTTGTCCTCGTCGAAGGTGACGACGAGCAGGCTGTTGTGGGTCTTGGCCCAGGTCGCGTACGCGCTCAGGTTGTTCTTCAGCCAGGTGTCACCCGTCGACACCGAGCAGTCGTGCATGTCGCTGCACAGGTTCGGGACGACGAAGGAGACCTGCGGAAGCGTCGAGTAGTCCGTCGGGAACTGCGCGAACGTCTTGGCGCTCGACGTCGGTACGTTGCTGAAGCCGAACCACGGGTTGTGCTTGCGCGCGTACTTGCCGCTGCCGCACGTCGTCGAACCCTGGCCGGGCAGCGTCTCGTTGTAGCTCCCCCACGTCTTGCCCGCGGCGATCAACTCGGAGGCGAGGTTCGCGGCGGAGGAGAAGCCGGGCGTGTAGCAGCTGTCGTCCGTGATCCCCTGGGTGGCGCCGGAGAACAGGGCGAAGTAGTTGGGCTGGCTCGGGTGCGTTTCGGCGTACGACTGGGAGAGGTTGGCGCCGCCGGTCTTGAGCGAGTTGATGTACGGGGCGCCGGACGAGCCGATCACCTGGCTGTACCCGTGGTTCTCGAAGACCACGACGACGACGTGGTCCGGGGTCGGGACGGCGGCCGCGGCGTGAGCCGGGGACGAGCCGCCGAACCCGGTCCACACGCCGACCGCGGCCGCGGTGAAGGCGAGGGCGGACGCCACGACGGCACGACTGCGGCGGTACACGTTTCTGCCGGACACTTCAGACCTCCGGTGGGGGGAGATGCGACGGTGGCGGTGCGGACAGAGCATGTACACGCCAATATTCCCTCGCCTCACGTCCCCCAACCGGAGGGATGAAGAGCGGATGAACTACTGCCGCTGGGCGGCCAGCTCGCTCAGCAGCTGGTGCAGCGGCTCGGTCTCCCGCCGCCGGTACTCCTGGATCGCCCAGCCGTTCCCGTCCGGGTCCTTGAAGTACATGAACGTGGCGCCGTCCTGCGGCGCGAACTCCACCGGCTCGCTGATGTCGAGCCCCCGCGCCGTGAGCTCCTCGTACGCCGCCTTGGCGTCCGTGACGCACAGCTGCATCCCGTGGTACGTCCCCGGCTGCGGCGTCCCCGTCGGGACCTGCAGTCCGTCCACGAGCGCTATGGAACACCCCGAACCGGGCGGCGTCAGCTGCACGATCCGCACCCCCTCCATCACCTCACCGTCCAGGTCGACGTGGAAGCCGACCTTGTCCCGGTAGAACTCCTTCGCCCGGTCCACGTCGGAGACCGGCAGCAGGATCACTTCGAGCGTCATGTCCATGAACGACTCCCTTGTCGTACGTCATGTCGTGGGTCACGCCGCGCGTCGCTGTCGTACGCCATGGCGTGAGTCATGCCGTACGTCGCTGTCGCACGGCGCCGTAGTACGTCACTCGAATCGCCAGCGCGTCTGGCTGAACGGCTCTCCCTTACCGAACCCGAAAGCGGTGCGCGGCGCTACGGCAAAGACGAGAGAGGACCCTTCCTGTCCCTGGAACGCCCCGTCCTCGCGGACCTCGAAGTGCCACTCGGTGCCGTACTTCTCCTCCCACGCCTTGGCCAGCCCGCGCAGCCGGGCCACGTCGGTCACGCGCACCGCCTCGCCCTCGACGACGAGGTCGTACCCCTCGGCCCACGTGTTGGTCCCCGTGGTGAGCACGACGTGCGGATTGCCGGCGAGGTTGAGCGCCTTCCGTTCCCGCGCGCCCGTCGTGAAGTGCATCGCGCCGTCCTGCCAGACACCGATCAGCGGCGTCACATGCGGCCGGCCGTCCGGCCGTACCGTCGACAGCCAGTACAGCTCCGCCGCGGCCAGCCGCCGCACGGCCTCCGACCACGGAGTCGCGGTCGCCCCGGGGCTGCCGTAGCGCGGGTCGAGCTCTGTCTGCGGTTGCGTGCCGGACATGGGTCTCCTCCTCGATCGACATGGTCCCGCCGTAAGGGAGACCGCGCACACCGGCGGAAGTCATCGGTCCCGGGTGTGGCCGCCCGCCCCGGCGCTTCTCTCAAGGACTGCGGTTACGCTCAAGTTCGTACGACCTTGATCCGACAGGAGGCCGAGGATGACGGCGCCGGGGCGCAGAAGCAGTACCTTTTCGCGGCTGCTGCGGCACGGCTTCACCGATCCCTCGGCCGCCGAGCGACTCCTGGAGAGCGCCGAGCTGGCGCCCATACGGTCCGACCCGGTGCTCCTGGACGCGCTGGGCGCGACCGCCGATCCTGATCTGGCGCTGCTCGGTCTCGTCCGGCTCGTCGAGGCGCAGGACGGGCACACGGCCCAGCGGGAGCTGCTCGACACGCTGATCGCGGCGAAGCCGCTGCGGGACCGGCTGCTCGGTGTCCTCGGCGCCTCCGCCGCGCTCGCCGACCATCTCGCCCGGCACCCGCGCGACTGGCAGGCGCTCGTGACGTACGAGCCGCAGGACCTGCATCCCGGGGTGGCCGAGTTCGAGCGGGGGCTGGCCGAGGCGACCGACCCGATCTCGCTGCGCGTCGCCTACCGGCGCTGCCTGCTCTCCATCGCCGCGCGCGACGTGTGCGGCACCACCGACCTCGCCCAGACCGCCGCCGAGCTCGCCGACCTCGCCACCGCGACCCTGCGTGCCGCGCTCGCGATCGCCCGGACCGACGCACCCGACGACACCGCGCTGTGCCGCCTCGCGGTCATCGCGATGGGCAAGTGCGGGGGCCACGAGCTCAATTACGTGTCCGACGTCGATGTGATCTTCGTGGGGGAGGCCGTCAACGGAGCCGATGAGGGCAAGGCCGTACAGGCCGCGACTCGGCTGGCCTCGCATATGATGCGGATCTGTTCCGAGACGACCATTGAGGGCAGCATTTGGCCGGTGGATGCCAATTTGCGGCCCGAAGGACGGAACGGGCCGCTGGTGCGGACGCTGAGCAGCCATCTCGCCTACTACCAGCGGTGGGCCAAGACCTGGGAGTTCCAGGCGCTGCTCAAGGCCCGGCCCGTGGCCGGTGACATCGAGCTCGGCGAGGAGTACGTGGCCACGCTGGCGCCGCTGGTGTGGCATGCCGCCGAGCGCGACAACTTCGTCCCCGATGTGCAGAAGATGCGGCGGCGCGTCGTCGAGAACATTCCCGCCACCGAGATCGAGCGTGAGCTGAAGCTCGGTCCGGGTGGACTGAGGGACGTCGAATTCGCCGTGCAGCTGCTCCAGTTGGTTCACGGGCGGGCCGATACGTCACTGCGGAGCGGGACCACGCTCGATGCGCTGAAGGCGCTGGCCGCGGGTGGGTACGTGGGGCGCGCCGATGCCGTACAGCTCGATGACGCGTATCGGTTTCTGCGGTCCATGGAGCATCGGATCCAGCTGTATCGGCTGAGGCGTACGCATCTTGTGCCGGAGTCCGAGGCCGACCTGCGGCGCATCGGACGGTCGCTGGGATTGCGGTCCGATCCCGTTGTCGAACTGAACCGTGAGTGGAAGCGGCACGCGGCCGTGGTGCGGCGGCTGCACGAGAAGTTGTTCTACCGGCCGCTGCTTGATGCCGTTGCCCAACTCGCCCCTGGTGAGGCCAGGTTGAGTCCCGATGCGGCTCGCGAACGGCTTGTCGCGCTCGGATATGCCGATCCGGCCGCGGCGTTGCGGCATCTGGAGGCGCTGGCCTCCGGTGTTACCCGTAAGGCCGCGATTCAACGGACCTTGCTGCCCGTGTTGTTGGGGTGGTTCGCGGATTCCGCCAATCCCGATGCGGGGTTGCTGAATTTCCGGAAGGTGTCGGACGCGCTGGGCAAGACCCCTTGGTATCTGCGGCTGTTGAGGGATGAGGGCGCTGCCGCCGAGAACCTCGCGCGGGTCCTGTCGGCCGGGCGGCTCGCTCCGGATCTGCTGATGCGTGCGCCGGAGGCGGTGGCGCTCCTCGGGGACGGGGACGCAGGCGGGCTCGAACCGCGGGCCCGTGCCCACCTCGAGCAGGAGATCCTCGCGGCGGTGGGGCGCGCGGCCGGGGGTGAGCAGGCGGTCACCGCGGCGCGTGGGGTGCGGCGGCGGGAGCTGTTCCGTACGGCCGCGGCGGACATTGTCGCGTCCTACGGCACCGAGGAGACGCCGGCCGTCGCCGACCAGGGGGCGTTGGTGGATCTGGTGGGAGGTGCGGTTTCCGATCTGACGGCGGCGACGCTTGCCGGGACGCTGCGGGCCGTTGTGCGGGACGGCTGGGGGGAGACGCTTCCCACCCGGTTCGCCATCATCGGGATGGGGCGGTTCGGGGGGCACGAGCTCGGTTACGGGTCCGACGCGGATGTGCTGTTCGTGCATGAGCCCCGGGACGGGGTGGACGAGCAGGAGGCTTCCCGGGCCGCGAACGCCGTGGTCTCCGAGATGCGGCGGCTGCTTCAGGTTTCCAGTGCGGATCCGCCGTTGTTGATCGACGCGGATCTGCGGCCCGAGGGGAAGTCCGGGCCGCTCGTGCGGACGTTGAAGTCTTATGAGGCCTATTACCGGCGTTGGTCGTTGGTGTGGGAGTCACAGGCTCTGCTGCGGGCCGAAGTCGTGGCGGGGGACGTGGACTTGGGGCGCCGGTTCATCGAATTGATCGATCCGTTGCGGTATCCGGCGGAGGGGCTGGGCGACGAGGCGGTGCGGGAGATCCGGCGGCTGAAGGCGCGGATGGAGTCCGAGCGGATGCCGCGGGGGGCGGATCCCACGTTGCACACCAAGCTCGGGCGGGGTGGGCTGTCCGACGTGGAGTGGACCGTGCAGTTGCTGCAGCTGCAGCACGGGTGGGTGGAGCCGGGGTTGCGGACCACCCGGACGCGGGCGGCGCTTGCCGCCGCGTGTGCCGCGGAGCTCCTGTCCGCAGAGGACGCGGCGATACTGGACGAGGCCTGGGTGCTGGCTACGCGGGTGCGGAACGCGGTGATGCTCGTGCGGGGGCGGGCGGGGGACACCTTCCCGTCGGACGGCCGTGAACTTGGTGCCGTGGGGCGGTACTTGGGGTATGGGCCGGGGCATGTCGGGGACATGCTCGATGACTACCGGCGGACCACTCGGCGGGCTCGGGCCGTTGTCGAGGAGCTGTTCTACGGGGCGTGAGCCCGGGCCGCTGCCGTTCGCCTGCGGTTCGCCTGCGGTTCGCCTGCGGGTCCGTGGGGGTCGGGGCCGTGCCGGTACATCCGCCCCGTCGCCGGTGGATCAGACGTTGGCTTGTGGGGAGACGTTTCCAGATCCGGACGTAAGCGACGGGGCATGTGATGTACCGGCACGGCCCCTTCCGTGCGTCCGCGGGTGCGGGTGCTTCGGGCTTGTGTGCGTGGGTTGCGGCTGTTTGCGTGACATCGCCACGCCTGTCAGGACTACCGCCATGCCCGCTGCTACGCGTAGGCCTATGTGCTCGTCCAGGACCAGTGCGCCCAGTGCCACTGAGACTACGGGGAGCAGGTAGCCGACTTGGGGCACTTCGGGGTGTGGCCCAGGAGGAGCGCTGGCCTTCCTCGCTCAGGCCGTCTGCAACGCCCTCGCGTGGGCCATGAAACCGTCCAGCGCCAGCTCGAACGCCCGGTCCGCGCGGCCCTCGCCCACCGCGTCCAGTGCCGCCGCCAGGCGTGGTGTCGTCGTGTCGTCGGGGAGTTCCCACATCGTCTCCGGGGCCGCGAGGTCCAGGGCCGAGCCGAGGACCAGGTTCTCCAGGGCGATGATCACCGGCATCACGTCGGGGAGGGCGAAGCCGGCGTCCAGCAGGAGGGTGACCGCGCGCTCGTACTGCTCCAGGACGCGTGGCGCTCGTACGGGTGATGTCGTCAGGAGCGGGATCGCCTTCGGGTGGGCCGCGAAGGCCGCGCGGTAGGAGCGGGCCCAGGCGGCCAGGGCCGTGTCCCAGGGGGTCAGGGAGAGGGTTCCCGTGTCGATCGTCGAGGCGACCCGCTCGCGGAGAAGTTCCACGATGCCGTCCCGGCCGTCCACATGGTGGTACACCGAGCCCGTCTGCACACCGAGCCGCTTGGCGATCTGCGGCACGCTGAACTCTCCCCGCTCATCGATCAGTTCGAGCGCCGTCGTGGCGATGCGCTCGCGGTCGAGGAGGGGTGTGCGCGGCCGTCCCATGATCTGTGCTCTCCCTGAGGTCTTCCCGGATGCCCAACGGGAGGTTACATTGCCGAAACCGAAAGCCTTTAGGTTTACGGATCCCGGACGCGTTCGCAGCTCCGGGACCCGGGGTACCCCGCACGCCCCGGGCCCCTCCCCGCCCCCGCCAGAAGGGCTTCCCTCGCATGCCCGCCACCATCTCCGAGGAGAGAACGCCGGCCCCCGCGGCGACCCTCCGCTCCGGCTCCCTCGGCACCGCCGACATCGCCTTCTTCGTCGTCTCGGCCGCCGCCCCGCTCACCGTCATGGCGGGTGTCGCCCCGCTCGCGATCCTGCTCGGCGGGATCGGCGCCCCCGTCGGCTATCTGCTCGCCGGCATCACGCTCGCCGTGTTCGCCGTCGGTTTCACCACCATGAGCCGGCATGTGCGCAGTGGCGGCGCGTTCTACGCGTACATCACCCGCGGTCTCGGCCGCCCGATCGGCATCGGCGCCGCGCTGCTCGCTCTCGTCGGCTACAACGGCATGGAGATCGGCGTCTACGGTCTGCTGGGCAGTGCCAGCCGGGACACCGTGCACGCGCTTTTCGGGACCGATGTTCCGTGGCTTCCGGTGTCCTTGGCCGGGCTGGTGGTGATCGGCTACGGCGGCTTTCGGTCGATCGACTTCGGCGCCAAGCTGCTGGGCGTGCTGCTCGTCGCCGAGACCGGGATACTCGTGCTGCTCGCGGGCGGGGTGCTCCTGAAGGGCGGCGCGCACGGGCTGTCGGGCGGCTCCTTCACGCCCGGCAACGTGATCGTCCCCGGCACCGCCGTCGTCCTCGCCTTCGCCTTCGCCGCGTTCACCGGGTTCGAGTCCACCGTCATCTACCGGCGGGAGGCACGGGACCCGGAGCGCACGGTGCCGCGCGCGACGTATGCCGCCGTCGGATTCCTCGGGCTCTTCTACGCGTTCATCGTCTGGGTCGTCATCCAGGCTTTCGGGGACGCGGAGGTCGTGCGGGCCGCGGCCAAGGACCCCGGGGGGCTCTTCTTCTCGGCCATCACTACGTATGTCGGCGGCTGGGCGGCCGACCTGATGCACGTCTTCATCATCACCAGCGTCCTCGCCTCCCTGCTCGCCTTCCACAACGCCATCAACCGGTACGGGCTCGCTCTCGCCGAAGAGGGCGTGCTGCCACGGGCACTGGGTCGCATTCACCCGCGGCACCGCTCCCCGTACGTCGCCGGAATCGTCCAGACCGTCCTCGGCGCCGTCGTCGTGCTGGCCTTCTGGGCGGCGGGGGCCGACCCGTACGGGCAGCTGCTGCTGTGGGTCAACACCCCAGGAATGATCGGCCTGTTCGTGCTCCAATTGCTCGCCGCGATCGCCGTCCCGTGCTACTTCCGCCGGGTACGGCACGAGGAGGGCGTGCTGCGGACGATCGTCGCGCCCGTCGTCGCGACCGTGCTGCTCGCGACGGCCATAGCCCTGGTGATCACGCACATCGACCTGTTCACCGGCGCGTCCACCACGGTGAACACCGTCCTGATCGTCCTGTCGCCCGCCGTCTTCGTCGTCGGGCTCGCGCTTGCCTGGTGGCTGCGTCGCAAACGACCGCGGGTGTACGCGGAGTTCGCCGCCGAACCTGCCGAATAGCCGCCCACAGCAAGGGAGTCACCCGCATGCCCACCGCCGAGCTGATCCTCACCGGCGCCAAGATACGCACCCTCGACCCCGCCAGGCCGTACGCCACCGCCGTCGCCGTACGCGACGGACTGATCGCCGCCGTCGGCGACGAGACCGACGTACGGGACTGGCGGGGGCCGGGAACAGAGGTCGTCCCCCTGGAGGGGGCGCACCTCGTGCCCGGGCTCGTGGACGCGCACAGCCACCCCGTGTGGGGGCTGGACATGGCCACCGGCGTCGATCTGTCCGCCGTGGAGGACCTGGACGGGCTGCGGCGCGCGCTCGCGGGCGCGTCCCGTATCGACGGGTGGGTCATCGGGTTCGGGCTCGACCACAACGTCTTCGGCGGGCGGCCCGTGCACCGGGCCCTCGTCGAGGACGTGCTCGGCGGCGCCCCCGCCTTTCTGCGGCTGTACGACGGTCACTCCGCGCTGGTGACCGAGGCCGCCCTCAAGGCCGCCGGGGTCGAGGGGCCGCGGGTCTTCGTCCAGCGCTCGGAAGTCGTCTGCGACGGCGACGGGCGGCCCACCGGGCATCTCGTCGAGCACGCCGCGATGGAGCTGGTCGCCGAGGTCATGCCCCGGCCCTCGTACGAGGAGCGGCGGGCCCGGCTCGTCGAGCTGCTCTCCGCGATGGCGGCGACCGGGCTGACCGGGGCGCACGCGATGGACCTGGGAGATCCGGAGCTGGTCGGAGCCGTCGCCGAGGAGACCGTGCTGCCGGTGCGGCTGCGGTTCGCGCCCTGGTGCATGCCGGGGGCCGATGAGGACGCGCTGCGTGAGCTCGTGGCGCTCCAGGGGCGCGGTGGACGGCACTGGAGCATCGGCGGGGTCAAGTTCTTCATGGACGGGACCGTGGAGGGTGGTACGGCCTGGCTGGAGCACGCCGACTGTCACGGGCAGGGCACGGCGGCGTTCTGGCCCGACCCGGCCGCGTACACCGCCGCCGTACGGCAGCTGCACGCGGCCGGGGTCCGTACGGCCACACACGCGATCGGGGACGCGGCCGTACGGCACGTCCTCGACACGGTGGAGGGGCTCGGGGCCGGGGGGCGGTTCGCGCACCGGATCGAGCACGTGGAGACCGCCCCGGACGGCACGCTGTCGCGCTTCGCGCACCTCGGGGTCATCGCGTCGATGCAGCCGCCGCACACCGCGTACACGCGGGGCGACCACGGGGACGAGTGGTCACGGCGGCTCGGGCCCGAGCGGGCCGGCCGTGCCTGGCGCACCCGGTACCTGCGGGACGCCGGTGCGGTGGTGGCCCTGGGCTCGGACTGGCCGATCGCCCACTACGACGTGCGCGGCGTGCTGGCGACGGCGCGGGAGCCGCGGGGTGCGGCGGCCTCACGCGGTGGTCTTACCGGGCTCCAGGCGCTGGAGGGCTGCACGACGCATGCCGCTGTCGCCGCCGGCGAGGCTCAGGAGACGGGGCGTATCGCTCCCGGGTTCCGGGCGGACCTCACGGCCTTCGGCCTGGATCCGGTGGAGGCGCCGGTGGACGAGGTCGCGGAGGCGCCCTTACGTCTCACCGTGACCGGTGGTCTCGTCGCCCATCGCGGGGCCTGAGCCCGCTCGGCACCGCCGGACACCGCCGTGGGACCGAGCGCCGTCCCGGCTCAGTTGTCGAGGGGCCCCGCACCTGGCGGTGCGGGGCCCCTCAAGACGTTCAGCAATCAGTAGGCCGGCCGAAGCCCGCTGCTCAGGCCTTCGCCGGCAGCAGTGGTGCCCCCCGCGTCCCCGGAACCCAGCGCGGCAGCGCGTACGGCAAGGAGCCATACCAGAGCCGCGCCACCAGGAAGCCGAAGGTCAGGCACAGCATGCCGCCCACCGCGTCGAGCCAGAAGTGGTTGGCGGTGGAGACGATGACCACCAGCGTGGCCACCGGGTACAGCAGGCCCAGAATCCGGGCCCACGGCGCCGAGGCCAGCGCGAAGATCGTCAGGCCGCACCACAGGGACCAGCCGATGTGCATGGAGGGCATCGCCGCGTACTGGTTCGACATGTGCTTCAGGTCGCCGGAGGCCATGGAGCCCCAGGTCTGGTGGACGAGGACCGTGTCGACGAAGTGGCCGCCGTTCATCAGGCGGGGCGGTGCCAGGGGGAAGAAGTAGTAGCCG
This sequence comes from Streptomyces sp. R41, assembly GCF_041053055.1. NCBI lineage: Bacteria > Bacillati > Actinomycetota > Actinomycetes > Kitasatosporales > Streptomycetaceae > Streptomyces > Streptomyces sp. R41. The sequence goes on along the minus strand of NZ_CP163443.1, from coordinate 3,190,284 downwards.
ACCAGGGCCACGGCCGTGGTGGCGAAGAGGGTGAGCCGCGTGGCCGCGTAACGGCCGGGGTGGCTGCGGTACAGCCACACCAGGACTCCCAGCGTCACCACGAAGTGCAGTGTCGCGTAGTAGTAGTTCATCCCGATGATCAGCCATGTCACCGAATTCACGGCGTGGTTGACCGATTCCTCGACGGCGATCCCGAGGTGGTGCTCCGTCTGCCAGATCCAGTCCGCGTTGCGCAGTGCCTCGTGCTTCTGCTCCGGCACGGCGTTCCGAATCAGCGAGTACGTCCAGTAACTGACCGCGATGAGCAGGATCTCGAACCAGAAGCGGGGGCGACGCGGGGCCCGCGAGCGACGCGGGGAGTCCTTTCCCGCCTTCTCCTCCGCGACGGGCTGTGGAGCGGCCTGCTCCTGGCCTTCCAGTGTCGTCACGGTCGTCTCACCCATAGGCACAGAGTCTGCCAGAAAAGCGTTCCCCGACAGATCATCCCTTGGTTGGGTCCTCGTCGCATGTTCTACGCCGGGAGGAGGCCCATGGGTGCCGTATGCACTCCTCCCTAGGGACGATTCCGGTCCCCAGGGGCAGAAGCGGTCGAACCACGCACCACCAGCTCCGGCATGAACACGAATTCACTGTGGGGTGCCGGGGTCCCGCCGATCTCCTCCAGCAACGTACGCACCGCGGCCTGTCCCATCGCCGGGACCGGCTTGCGGATCGTGGTGAGCGGTGGGTCGGTGAAGGCGATGAGCGGAGAATCGTCGAAGCCGACCACCGAAATGTCCTTCGGGACCTCCAGGCCGCGCTGGCGCGCCGCCCTTATCGCGCCGAGGGCCATCATGTCGCTGGCGCAGACGATCGCCGTGCAGTCACGGTCCATGAGGGCGCTCGCCGCCGCCTGACCGCCCTCCAGCGTGTACAGCGAGTGCTGGACGAGTCGCTCCTCGATGTCGGCGGGGCTCAGACCCAGTAGCTCCTGCATCGTGCGCACAAAGCCCTCGATCTTGCGCTGCACGGGCACGAACCGTTTGGGACCCAGGGCAAGTCCGATATGGGTGTGCCCGAGCGAGACGAGGTGGGTGACCGCGAGGGCCATGGCCGCACGGTCGTCGGGCGAGATGAACGGAGCCTGCACCTTCGGCGAGAAACCGTCGACGAGGACGAAGGGGACACCCTGGGCACGCAGCTGGTCGTAGCGCTGCATGTCCGCCGAGGTGTCGGCATGGAGGCCGGAGACGAAGATGATCCCGGCGACGCCCCGGTCCACCAGCATCTCCGTCAGCTCGTCCTCGGTGGAACCGCCCGGGGTCTGCGTCGCGAGGACCGGTGTGTAGCCCTGCCGGGTCAGCGCCTGGCCGATGACCTGCGCCAGGGCAGGGAATATCGGGTTCTCCAGCTCCGGGGTTATCAGGCCCACCAGGCCCTCGCTGCGCTGTCGCAGACGGACGGGGCGCTCGTAGCCCAGTACGTCGAGCGCGGCCAGGACGGACTGGCGGGTGGTAGCGGCGACGCCCGGCTTCCCGTTCAGGACGCGGCTGACAGTCGCCTCACTGACCCCCGCCTGGGCTGCGATGTCGGCAAGCCGTGTGGTCACAGGATTGGACTGTACCGGCCGGCCCTCACCCTGCCCACCAACCAGACGCCGTGTGCGGGCGGTTGATCGGCCCGTTCCGGGCTGCTGCGTCATCGCGCTCCCTCGTGTTCTGGTCGGCTCGGCGTCCCGTGCGTGCGCCGCGGGAAGGGGTGGCTCCTGCAAGCGCTGACGGGGCGATGATCCCCGTACCCGACAGCTATGGCAAGAGCTTGCAGAGTCTTGCACAGCGGCTCCCATGTCTGCTGAACGGCCTTTTACCAGGGCTTCGTGATCAAGAGGGAGAGGTCACGGGCGGGTAACTCTCAGCGGTTCTTGCACTTTTTTGCTGCAAGGTCTTTCGTCGCGCTTACAACGCTGTTACGTTCACGTCGCCCGGCGGACGCAACGGCGCAGTCGGCAAGTCGGCAAGAGGAGCGGGCGGGACCGCTGCCTCAACCACTCGGGCTTTCACCCTCAAGGAGATCTCATGCGGCGTGGCATAGCGGCCACCGCGCTGGTGGCGTCCTTCGCCCTCGCGGCGACGGCCTGCGGCGGCAGTGACAGCGGCAGCGACAAGTCGGACGGCCCCACCACCATCACCTGGTGGGACACCTCCAACGCCACCAATGAGGCGCCGACGTACAAGGCCCTGGCCAAGGAATTCGAGAAGGCCAACCCCAACATCAAGGTCAAGTACGTCAACGTCCCCTTCGACCAGGCGCAGAACAAGTTCGACACGGCCGCCGGCTCCAAGGGCGCCCCGGACATCCTGCGCTCCGAGGTCGGCTGGACCCCCGCCTTCGCCAAGAAGGGCTACTTCCTGCCGCTGGACGGCACCGAGGCCCTCGCGGACCAGGGCAAGTTCCAGTCCAGCCTGATCGAGCAGGCCAAGTACGACGGCAAGACCTACGGCGTGCCGCTGGTCACCGACACCCTCGCGCTGGTCTACAACAAGGCCCTCTTCGAGAAGGCCGGCATCGACAAGGCGCCCACCACGTGGGCCGAGCTGAAGACCGACGCCGCCACCATCCAGAAGAAGACCGGCGTCGACGGCTACTGGGGCTCCACCCAGGCGTACTACGCGCAGTCCTTCCTCTACGGCGAGGGCACCGACACGGTCGACGCCACCGCCAAGAAGATCACCGTGAACTCGGCCGCCGCGAAGAAGGCGTACGGGACCTGGCAGGGTCTGTTCTCCGGCAAGGGCCTGCACAAGGCCGACACCACCGCCGACGCGTACGCCCACATCCAGGACGCGTTCGTCAACGGCAAGGTCGCCGCGATCGTCCAGGGCCCGTGGGAGATCACCAACTTCTACAAGGGCTCGGCCTTCAAGGACAAGGCCAACCTCGGCATCGCCTCCGTCCCGGCCGGTTCCACCGGCAAGGCGGGCGCCCCGACCGGCGGTCACAACCTCTCGGTGTACGCGGGCTCGGACAAGGCGCACCAGGAGGCCTCGCTGAAGTTCGTGAAGTTCATGACCTCGGCGAAGTCCCAGGAGACCATCGCCCTGAAGAACTCCACGCTGCCGACGCGCGACGACGCCTACACCGCCAAGGTCAAGGCCGACCCGGGCATCGCCGGCTACCAGGGTGTGCTCTCCGCCGCCCAGCCGCGCCCGGCGCTGCCCGAGTACAGCTCGCTCTGGGGCCCGCTCGACACCGAGCTGCCGAAGATCGCGGGTGGCAAGGAGTCCCTGGACAAGGGCCTGAGCAACGCGGAACTCGCGATCGCCAAGCTGGTCCCGGACTTCAGCAAGTAGTCCGTGTGGCCGTCGGATCTGCCTGAATTGGGGGGACAGATCCGGCGGCCACCGGCTGTGTGCGCCCAACTCCTGATTTTGCAGAAGGTGTCGAACCATGACAGTCGCCATCGACCGAGCGACCGGCAAGCGCCGCGGTGACCGAGCACCGCGCCCCGGCCGGCTGCAGCGTCTGAAGCACTCGTACCAGAAGTACTGGTACGCGTACGCGATGATCGCCCCGGTCGTCGTCGTACTCGGCGGGTTGGTGCTCTATCCGCTGGTGCGGGGCCTCTACCTGACGCTGACGGACGCCAACAGCCTCAACTCGGCCCGCACGATCGGCGTCAATCACATCGACGCCACCTACAAGTTCATCGGCCTCGACAACTACAAAGACATCCTGTGGGGCCCCACCTCGTACGACCGCTTCTGGTCGCACTTCATCTGGACGATCGTGTGGACGGCGCTCTGTGTCGCCCTGCACTACTGCATCGGCCTCGGTCTCGCCCTGCTGCTCAACCAGAAGCTGCGCGGCCGGACCCTCTACCGGCTCATCCTGGTCCTGCCGTGGGCCGTGCCGACCTTCGTCACCGTCTTCGGCTGGCGCTTCATGCTCGCGGACGGCGGCATCATCAACTCCATGCTCGACGCGGTGCATCTGCCGTCGCCGCTGTGGCTGGAGGACACCTTCTGGCAGCGGTTCGCCGCGATCATGGTCAACACCTGGTGCGGTGTGCCGTTCATGATGGTCTCGCTGCTCGGCGGACTGCAGTCCATCGACTCCACGTTGTACGAGGCCGCCGAGATGGACGGCGCGAGCCCCTGGCAGCAGTTCCGGTACGTCACCCTGCCGGGGCTGAGGTCCGTCAGCTCCACCGTCGTCCTCCTCGGCATCATCTGGACCTTCAACCAGTTCGCCGTCATCTTCCTGCTGTTCGGCAACACCGCCCCGGACGCGCAGATCCTCGTCACCTGGGCCTACTACCTGGGCTTCGGCCAACAGCCACGCGACTTCGCACAGTCGGCGGCCTACGGCATGCTGCTGCTGGCCATCCTGATCGTCTTCACCTCCTTCTACCGCCGCTGGCTGAACCGCAATGACCAGCAGCTCGCGATCTGAGGCAGGAGCCCCCATGAGTACCACCACCCTGCAGACACCTCCGGCCGACCAGGTCCCCGCGTACGACGAGCCCCGCAAGGCGCGCAAACGCGGTGAGCGCAGCCTCGCCGGCTCCCTCACCTCCCACGGCATCCTGATCGTCGCGAGCCTGATCGCGCTGTTCCCGGTCGCCTGGCTGCTCTTCCTGTCCCTCGGCCCGGACAAGGACGACTATCTGCACCCCGCGGGCATCTGGGACAAGATGACGTTCGACAACTACTCGTTCGTGTTGCAGCACACGAACTTCTTCGAGTGGCTGAAGAGCTCCCTCATCGTCTCCCTCGGCACCACGGTCATCGGTGTGATGGTCGCCGCCACCACCGGCTACGCGGTGTCCCGCATGCGCTTCCCCGGCTACAAGAAGTTCATGTGGGTGCTCCTGGTCACCCAGATGTTCCCGATCGCCGTGCTCATCGTGCCGATGTACCAGATCCTCTCGGACCTGCAGCTCATCGACAGCTATCTCGGCCTGATCCTCGTCTACTGCTCGACCGCCGTGCCGTACTGCGCCTGGCTGCTCAAGGGCTACTTCGACACCATCCCGTTCGAGATCGACGAGGCGGGACGCGTCGACGGGCTGTCCCCCTTCGGCACCTTCTTCCGACTGATCCTGCCGCTCGCCAAGCCGGGCCTGGCGGTCGCCGGTTTCTACAGCTTCATCACCGCGTTCGGCGAGGTCGCCTTCGCCTCGACGTTCATGCTGTCCGACACGAAGTACACCTTCGCCGTGGGACTGCAGAGCTTCGTCAGCGAGCACGACGCGCAGCGCAACCTGATGGCCGCCACCGCGGTTCTGGTGGCGATACCCGTCTCCGCGTTCTTCTACCTCGTCCAGAAGAACCTGGTGAGCGGCCTCACCGCGGGCGGAACGAAGGGCTGATCCGCCCACGTCGCCCGAAGGCTCCCGTGCGCCCGGCGCGCGCGGGTGGCGGCCGCGGTGCCCATCCGACCCCGCCGGCACCGCGGCCGCCTCATCACCTCCGCCCCCAGACGCAGCTATGACCCGAATTCCTCCCCACTCCCGGCTTCTCCCCAGCGCCTCAATGGCCTGGGAGGACTCCCGGAGCGGGGGACCCCCATCGCATCAAGGACGCCATGAGCCAGCACTCCGCCGACCAGGCCCCGAACTCCGCTCTCGCCACCGTCGCCGGCCACCGCGACTGGTGGCGCGACGCGGTGATCTACCAGGTCTATCCGCGCAGCTTCGCCGACAGCAACGGCGACGGCATGGGCGACCTGGAGGGCGTACGTTCCCGACTCCCGTATCTGCGCGACCTCGGCGTGGACGCCGTGTGGCTGAGCCCCTTCTACGCCTCGCCGCAGGCCGACGCCGGCTACGACGTGGCGGACTACCGGGCCGTCGACCCCATGTTCGGCAACCTCATGGACGCCGACGCCCTCATCCGCGAGGCCCATGAACTGGGACTGCGGATCATCGTCGACCTGGTCCCCAACCACTCCTCCGACCAGCACGAGTGGTTCAAGCGGGCCCTGCGCGAAGGCACCGGTTCGCCGCTGCGGGAGCGCTACCACTTCCGGCCCGGCAAGGGCAAGAACGGCGAACTGCCTCCCAACGACTGGGAGTCCATCTTCGGCGGCCCGGCCTGGACGCGCGTGGCCGAGCCGGACGGCACCCCCGGCGAGTGGTACCTGCACCTCTTCGCGCCCGAGCAGCCCGACTTCAACTGGGACCATCCCGCCGTCGGCGACGAGTTCCGCTCGATCCTGCGGTTCTGGCTCGACATGGGCGTCGACGGTTTCCGTATCGACGTCGCCCATGGCCTGGTGAAGGCGGACGGGCTGCCGGACCTGGGCGACCACGACCAGCTGAAGCTGCTGGGCAACGATGTCATGCCGTTCTTCGACCAGGACGGCGTGCACGCCATCTACCGTCAGTGGCGCACGATCCTCGACGAGTACGCCGGTGAGCGGATCTTCGTCGCGGAGGCGTGGACCCCGACCATCGAGCGCACCGCCAACTACGTGCGCCCCGACGAGCTGCACCAGGCCTTCAACTTCCAGTACCTGGGCACCCATTGGGACGCGGCCGAGCTGCGCTCCGTCATCGACCGCACCCTCGACGCGATGCGGCCGGTGGGCGCCCCCTCCACCTGGGTGCTGTCCAACCACGACGTGACCCGGCACGCCACACGCTTCGCCAACGAGGCCGGGCTCGGCACCCAGATCCGCACCGCCGGCGACCGGGAGCTGGGGCTGCGCCGGGCCCGGGCGGCGACCCTGCTGATGCTGGCGCTGCCCGGCTCCGCCTACCTCTACCAGGGCGAGGAGCTCGGCCTGCCGGACGTCGTGGACCTGCCGGACGAGGTGCGTCAGGACCCCGCCTACTTCCGGGGCGCAGGCCAGGACGGGTTCCGCGACGGCTGCCGGGTGCCGATCCCGTGGACCCGCACCGGCTCCTCGTACGGCTTCGGCAGCGGTGGCAGCTGGCTGCCGCAGCCCGCCGAGTGGGCCGAGCTGAGCGTGGAGGCGCAGACGGGGGCCGAGGGCTCGACCCTGGAGCTGTACCGCAGCGCGCTCGCCGCCCGGCGCGCCGAGCCCGACCTCGGCGCGGGCGACTCCGTCACCTGGCTGAAGGCGCCCGAGGGCGTACTCGCCTTCCGCCGCGGGGAGTTCGTCTGCACCGCGAACACCGGGGGCGAGGCGGTGGCCGTCCCGGCGTACGGCCGTGTCCTCCTCGCCAGCGGCGAGGTGACCCTGTCGCAGGACGGTGAGGCGAAGCTGCCCGCGGACACGACCGTGTGGTGGGCGGCCTGACGCACGCAAGTTGCCCATTCTGGTTACCGACTCCGGTGGGGCCTTCGCATAGGAGGAGGGCCCCGCAGGTGATCCCCCATGCCGTGGAAGCCCGTCCCCTGCACCAGCCCCTGGTGCAGGGGGCGGGGCTGACTTGGGGTGGACTCTGCGCCGGGCACCAGCGGGAAGCCGAGCGGCATCGCGGGACGAGCGCGTAGCGGGGCTATGACACGCGTTGGCAGCGCATCAGGCGACGCTACCCGACCGGGCGGAGCGCGACCTTTCGGAGTGCGGGTTCATGGTGACCGCTGAGCGCGGCACCGTGAAACAGAAGGGTTGGGATCCCACGTCATGTTGCCGGATGAGGTGACCGACCGCCAGTTCCACCTTGCTTTCGGGCAGGGGAGGGCGAATCGCCGCCAGGGCGATTCGGCGTTCCGGAAGGTACGACGCTGAGGCCGACCTCAAGCAGATGCAGCATCTCGGAGTTGAGGGACCGCCGGTCGGTCTGTGCCTGAGTGGTCAGCCGGTCGTGCAGGTCGTCAGGGATGCGAAGCGTGAACTTGATCACGCCGCTACGGTGGCGGCATGTCACGTTTCCGGATGTACCCGACGAGCGAGCAGGCGGGCATCATGCTCGACCACTGCGCGCACGCCCGGTACGTGTGGAACCTCGCCGTCGAGCAGCACTCGCACTGGTACAAGGGCCGCAAGGCCGCACCCGGCTTCGCCGAGCAGTGCCGCCAGCTCACCGAGGCCCGGCGTGCCAGCGAATGGCTGCGTGCCGGTAACGCCGACGTGCAGCAGCAGGCCTTGAAGGACTTCGCCACGGCCAAGACCGCCAAATTCACCTCCGGCTTCGGTGAGCCGACGTGGCGCAAGAAGTACGTGCACGAAGGCTTCCGTGTCATCGGCACCGACCGCGTGCCGGAGTTCGAGGCGGACGGGTCGCCGAAGCTGAACGCCAAGAGCACGCAGGTCTGGGGCCGGTCTGTCGTAGTGCAGAAGCTGAACCGGCGCTGGGCGCAGGTCAAGGTGCCCGGCTGCGGGTGGGTGCGCTTCCGGCTCACCCGCGCCGAACTGCCGAAGGCGAAGACGTTCCGAGTCACCTTCCGCAACGGCCAGTGGCACATCGCGTTCGCGGTCATCCCCGAGCCCGTCGACGCGCCCGCAACGGGCGAAGTCATCGGCATCGATCGGGGCGTGAAGATCACGGCCGCCCTCTCGGACGGGCGGAAGCTGAACTGCCCGCAGCTCACCGTCAGGGAACGTGCCCAGATCCGCAAGCACCAGCGCCGAGCCGCCCGCGCGCCCAAGGGCAGCGAGGCTAGGACCGCCGAGTACGCCAGGGTCGCCAGACTCAAGGCACGCGAAGCTGACCGGCGCAAGGACTGGTGCGAGAAGACCAGCACCATGCTCGCCCGCACCTATGGCCTGGTGCGCTTCGAGAAGCTGAACATCAAGAACATGACCGCCTCCGCGAAGGGGACGGTCGAACAGCCCGGCAAGAAGATCAAGCAGAAGGCCGGGCTGAACCGGGCGATCCTCGCCCAGGGCTGGGGCCTGCTCCGGCAGCGCACGGAGCACAAGGCTCCCGGCCGGGTCGAGGACGTCCCCGCACCTTTCACTTCCTTGCGGTGCAGCGCCTGCGGATGGATCGAGAAGAAGTCGCGCAAGAGCCAAGCCGACTTCGTCTGCGTGTCCTGCGGGTTCACCTGCAACGCCGACGAGAACGCAGCAACCAATGTCGCGGCAGGACAGGGCGGGTTCCCCGCCCCCGGCGATCAGCCGGTGCCGGAGGGATGACAGCGGCCACCGGCCGTTCGAGCGTCCGTGAACCTCAACCCACCCGGGTTGGAATCCCCCACTTTTAAGGGGGGGGAGGATGTCAATCCCACAGGTTGGCGATCACATCGCCGTTGGGAACACCGGTGTCGGCCGCGGCGGCTTGCTGAGCGGGCAGTGCGGCCAGGCCGCCGATTGCCAGCGCTGCGGTCACCAGCAGTCTGGTGACTCTTCGTCGTCGTAAGGCCATAGTGATGCGGCTCCTCTCCGGATCGGTCAACTCGAGCGGTGTGGGCGGGAGTTGACACGTGTGGAGCGTGGGACTGTTGAAGGGGCGGCGTCAATAAGGAAGTTGAAAGTTCTTACGACATCTTGCTGAAACTTGTTTGCAAGAGATACCTTCCGATCCCCCCACCCGCACGACGAAGTGCAGGAGCACCCACATGGCAAGGAAAACGCTTGCCGCCTCGTTCGCCCTCGCGGCGGGCCTGGCGGTCTCGGTGACCGTTCCCCCCGGTACGGCGGCGGCCTCCCCACCCGGCACCAAGGACGTCACCGCCGTCCTCTTCGAGTGGAAGTTCGACTCGGTCGCCAAGGAATGCACCAACACGCTGGGCCCGGCCGGTTACGGCTACGTCCAGGTGTCCCCGCCCGCCGAGCACATACAGGGCTCGCAGTGGTGGACCTCCTACCAGCCCGTGAGCTACAAGATCGCCGGCAGGCTCGGCGACGCCACCGCGTTCCAGAACATGGTGAACACGTGCCACGCGGCGGGCGTGAAGGTCGTGGCGGACACGGTGATCAACCACATGTCGGCCGGTTCCGGCACCGGCACGGGCGGCTCTTCGTACACGAAGTACAACTACCCGGGCCTGTACTCGTCCTACGACATGGACGACTGCACGGCGACGATCAGCGACTACACCAACCGCGCCAACGTCCAGAACTGCGAACTCGTCGGGCTCGCCGACCTGGACACCGGCGAGGAGTACGTCCGCAAGACCATCGCCGGGTACATGAACACCCTGCTCGGCTACGGCGTCGACGGCTTCCGCATCGACGCGGCCAAGCACATACCGGCGGCCGACCTCGCGAACATCAAGTCCCGGCTGAGCAATCCGTCCGTGTACTGGAAGCAGGAGGTGATCTACGGCTCGGGCGAGGCCGTCCAGCCGACCGAGTACACGGGCAACGGCGATGTCCAGGAGTTCCGGTACGCCTACGACCTCAAGCGGGTCTTTAACAACGAGAACCTCGCCTATCTGAAGAACTACGGCGAGGGCTGGGGGTACATGAGCAGCTCAGTCGCGGGCGTCTTCGTCGACAACCACGACACCGAGCGCAACGGCTCGACGCTCAACTACAAGGACGGCGCGAACTACACCCTCGCGAACGTCTTCATGCTCGCCTACCCCTACGGCGCGCCCGACATCAACTCCGGCTACGAGTGGTCCGACACGGACGCGGGCCCGCCCAACGGCGGTACGGTCAACGCCTGTTGGCAGGACGGCTGGAAGTGCCAGCACGCCTGGCCGGAGATCAAGTCGATGGTCGCCTTCCGCAACGCCACCCGCGGTGAGTCCCTCACCAACTGGTGGGACAACGGCGCCGACGCCATCGCCTTCGGTCGCGGCAGCAAGGGTTTCGTGGCCATCAACCACGAGTCCTCCTCGCTGACCCGGACGTACACCACCTCGCTCGCCGCCGGGACGTACTGCAACGTCCAGAACAACACGAGCGTCACGGTGAACGGCTCCGGCCAGTTCACGGCGACGCTGGGCTCCAACACGGCACTGGCGATCTACACGGGCAAGTCCAGCTGCTGAAAGCCCTTGCCGCGCATTGCAAGACTCTTGCTGTAAACCTTGCGTGAGCGATACGGTCACGCGGGCGTTCGGCACCGAAGCCGGAACGCAGCGCGGGGTCGGACCCGAATACGCCGTAATCGCTAGGAGTTCACACCTGTGGACCTGATACCGAGAGGGCCGGCGCGCCGCCGTCTGAGGCTGCGCGCAGCCGTCCTCGCCGCCGCTCTGGCCGTATCGCTTGCGCAGCCCCTCGCCGCGCGGGCCGACACCCCGCCCGCACCGCCGTCCGACGCGAAGCTTGCCGCCGAGCCGTCCCGGCACGACGACACCCGCGAGCAGTTCTACTTCGTGATGCCGGACCGCTTCGCCAACGGCGACACGTCCAACGACGAGGGCGGCCTGACCGGGTCACGCCTGTCGACCGGCTACGACCCCACCGACAAGGGCTTCTACCAGGGCGGCGACCTCAAGGGCCTGACCAAGAAGCTCGACTACATCAAGGGGCTCGGCACCACCGCCATCTGGATGGCGCCGATCTTCAAGAACCAGCCCGTGCAGGGCACCGGCAAGGACGCCTCGGCCGGTTACCACGGCTACTGGATCACCGACTTCACCCAGGTCGACCCGCACTTCGGCACCAACAAGGACTTGGAGACGCTGATCTCCAAGGCCCACGCCAAGGGCATGAAGGTCTTCTTCGACGTCATCACCAACCACACGGCCGATGTCGTCGACTACGAGGAGAAGTCCTACGACTACCTCTCCAAGGGTGCCTTCCCGTATCTGACCAAGGACGGCGTGCCCTTCGACGACGCCGACTACGCGGACGGCACCTCCAAGTTCCCGGCCGTCGACGCCGACTCCTTCCCCCGCACGCCGACCGTGCCCGCCGCGAAGAAGAACGCCAAGGTTCCGTCGTGGCTGAACGACCCGACCATGTACCACAACCGCGGCGACTCCACCTTCGCCGGCGAGAGCTCCACGAACGGCGACTTCTCCGGCCTCGACGACCTGTGGACCGAGCGTCCCGAGGTCGTCAGCGGCATGGAGAAGATCTACGAGAAGTGGGTCAGGGACTTCGACATCGACGGTTTCCGGATCGACACCGTGAAGCACGTGAACATGGAGTTCTGGACGCAGTGGGCCACCGCCCTCGACGCGTACGCCGCCCGGCACGGGCGCAAGGACTTCTTCATGTTCGGCGAGGTCTACTCGGCCGACACCTCGATCACTTCGCCGTACGTCACCCAGGGCCGCCTCGACTCCACGCTCGACTTCCCCTTCCAGGACGCGGCACGCTCGTACGCCTCCCAGGGCGGCAGCGCCAAGAAGCTCGCCTCGGTCTTCGGTGACGACTACAAGTACACGACCGACAAGGCCAACGCGTACGAGCAGGTCACCTTCCTCGGCAACCACGACATGGGCCGCATCGGGTACTTCCTGAACCAGGACAACCCGAAGGCGACCGACGCCGAGCTGGTGAAGAAGGACGAGCTCGCCAACGAGCTGATGTTCCTCAGCCGTGGCAACCCCGTCGTCTACTACGGCGACGAGCAGGGTTTCACCGGCTCAGGCGGCGACAAGGACGCCCGCCAGACGATGTTCGCCTCGAAGGTCGCCGACTACCTCGACGACGACGAGATCGGCACCGCTCGCACGCACGCGAGTGACGCGTACGACACGAGTGCACCGCTCTACAAGGAGATCAGCGCTCTCTCCAAGCTCCGCAAGGACAACCCGGCCCTCACGGACGGCGTCCAGACGGAGCGGTACGCCGCCGACGGCGCGGGCGTGTACGCCTTCTCCCGTACGGGCACCGACAGGACCGAGTACGTCGTCGCGCTCAACAACGCCGACGAGGCGAAGACGGCGACGTTCGCGACCGGTTCCGCCGACATGACGTTCCGGGGGATCTACGGGACCGACACGTCCGTCAGGAGCGACGCGGACAAGAAGGTCACGGTCACCGTGCCCGCCGGTTCGGCGGTCGTCCTCAAGGCCGCGGGCAGGCTCGGTGCCCCCGCCTCCAAGCCCTCGCTGACGCTGAAGGCCCCCTCCGAGGGAGCCACCGGCACCGTGGAACTGAGCGCCGACGTCGACGGCGGCCGGCTCAACCGTGTCGTCTTCGCCGCCCAGGTCGGCAACGGCAAGTGGCAGACCCTCGGCTCCGCCGACCACGCCCCGTACAAGGTCACCCAGGCCATCGGCAAGGACGTACCGGCCGGAACCGCCCTGCGCTACAAGGCGGTGGTGATCGACTCTGCCGGGCGCACCTCCAGCGCGACGGCCGCCAGTACGAGTGGCACCCCGCCCGCCGAAGAGGTCCCGACGGCCTCCTCGCGCGACTACGCGATCGTCCACTACAAGCGCACCGACGGCGACTACACCGACTGGCGGCTCTACGCCTGGGGCGACCTCGCCGACGGCGAGTCGACGACCTGGCCCGCGGGCCACGACTTCATCGGCCGCGACGCCTACGGGGCCTTCGCCTACGTGAAGTTGAAGCCGGGCGCCTCCAGTGTCGGCTTCCTCGTCATCGACAAGGACGGCAACAAGGACGTCGCCGCCGACCGCACGATCGACGTCACCAAGACCGGTGAGGTCTGGGTCGAGCAGGGCAAGGAGGCCGTACAGACCGAGCGGCCCGACTATCCGGCGCAGGACAAGACCAAGGCGGTCATCCACTACCACCGCGCCGACGGCGACTACACGGGCTGGGGCCTTCACGTCTGGACGGGCGCCGCGACGCCCACGGACTGGTCGAAGCCCCTGGAGCCGGTGAAGACCGACGCCTATGGCGCCGTCTTCGAGGTGCCGCTCGCCGAGGGTGCCACCAGCCTCAGTTACATCATCCACAAGGGCGACGCGAAGGATCTCTCCGCCGACCAGTCGCTCGACCTCTCGGCGAACGGCTACGAGGTGTGGCTGTTGAACGGCCAGGAGAAGTATCTGCTCCCGCAGCCCGCGGGCAGCGCGGCCGCGCTCGACCTGACCACGTCCAAGGCGGTCTGGATCGACCGGAACACGGTCGCCTGGAACGGCTCCGACGCGGCGGTGTCCACGCAGCTCCTCTCCTCGCACGACGGCTCGATCGCGGTGAAGGACGGGACGCTGACCAGCGACGACGAGCGCTGGCTCCGCCTGTCCAAGAGCACCTTCACCGACGCCCAGAAGACCAAGTTCCCCTACCTCAAGGACTACACCGCCTGGTCCGTCGACCCGCGCGACCGCGACCGGGTGCGCGAGGCGCTGAGCGGTCAGATCGTCGCCTCGCAAAGGTCCGCCAACGGCGCGGTGCTGGCGGCGACGGGCGTCCAGATCGCCGGCGTACTGGACGATCTGTACGACGCGACGAAGGCGGAGCTCGGTCCGACCTTCCGGGACGGCCGTCCCACGCTGGCCGTGTGGGCACCCACCGCCCAGAGCGTCTCCCTGGAGCTGGACGGCTCCGCCATAGAGATGAAGCGCAACGACACCACCGGCGTCTGGTCCGTCACCGGCAAGAAGTCCTGGACGAACAAGCCCTACCGGTACGTCGTGAAGGTGTGGGCGCCGACCGTCCACAAGCTCGTCACCAACAAGGTCACCGACCCGTACTCGGTGGCCCTGACCGCCGACTCCGAGCGCAGCCTGGTCGTCGACCTCGGCGCCAAGTCCCTGGCCCCGAGCGGCTGGTCGAACCTCAAGAAGCCCAAGGCCGTGGCGCTGAAGGACGCCCAGATCCAGGAGCTGCACATCCGGGACTTCTCGGTGGCGGACAAGACCGTTCCCGCGAAGGACAAGGGCACGTACCTCGCCTTCACCGACAAGGACAGCGACGGCTCCCGGCACTTGAAGCAGCTGGCCAAGTCCGGTACGTCGTATGTGCACTTGCTGCCCGCGTTCGACATCGCGACCATCCCCGAGAAGAAGGCGGATCAGGCGACCACCGACTGCGATCTCGCCTCCTACGCGGCCGACTCCGAGAAGCAGCAGGAGTGCGTGGCGAAGATCGCCGCGAAGGACGCGTACAACTGGGGCTACGACCCGTACCACTACACGGTGCCGGAAGGCTCGTACGCGACCGACCCCGACGGTACCGGGCGCACGGTCGAGTTCCGCAAGATGGTCAAGTCGCTGAACGAGGACGGTCTGCGGGTCGTCATGGACGTGGTCTACAACCACACCGCGGCGAGCGGCCAGGCCGACACGAGCGTGCTCGACAAGGTGGTGCCCGGCTACTACCAGCGGCTGCTGGCCGACGGCAGCGTGGCCACCTCCACCTGCTGCGCCAACACCGCGACCGAGAACGCCATGATGGGCAAGCTCGTCGTGGACTCGATCGTCACCTGGGCCAAGGAGTACAAGGTCGACGGCTTCCGCTTCGACCTCATGGGCCACCAGCCCAAGGCCAACATCCTGGCCGTCAGGAAGGCCCTCGACGCCCTCACCCTCGACAAGGACGGCGTCGACGGCAAGAAGATCATCCTGTACGGCGAGGGCTGGAACTTCGGCGAGGTCGCCGACGACGCCCGCTTCGTGCAGGCCACCCAGAAGAACATGGCGGGGACCGGGATCGCGACCTTCTCCGACCGGGCACGTGACGCCGTACGCGGCGGCGGCCCGTTCGACAGCGACCCGGGAATCCAGGGCTTCGCGTCCGGTCTCTACACCGACCCCAACTCCTCGACCGCCAACGGAACGTCCGCGCAGCAGAAGGCGAGGCTCCTGCACTACCAGGACCTCATCAAGGTCGGCCTGACCGGAAACCTCGCGAAGTACCACTTCACGGACTCCGACGGCAAGGAGGTCAAGGGCTCCGAGGTCGACTACAACGGCCAGCCCGCCGGATACGCGGACGCGCCGGGTGACGCGCTCGCGTACGCCGACGCGCACGACAACGAGTCGCTGTACGACGCGCTCACCTACAAGCTGCCCGCCACGACGAACGCCGGCGACCGGGCGCGTATGCAGGTCCTCGCCATGGCGACGGCCACCCTCTCGCAGGGCCCGGCCCTCTCCCAGGCGGGCTCGGACCTGCTGCGCTCCAAGTCGCTCGACCGCAACTCCTACGACAGCGGCGACTGGTTCAACGCCATCCACTGGAACTGCCAGGACGGCAACGGCTTCGGGCGTGGGCTGCCGATGGCGGCCGACAACGCCTCCAAGTGGCCTTACGCCACACCGCTGTTGAAGTCCGTCAAGGTGGGCTGCGACCAGATCGAGGGGGCCTCGGCCGCGTACCAGGAGCTTCTGAAGATTCGTTCGAGCGAGAGCGTCTTCGGGCTCGGCACGGCCGACCAGGTGCAGTCGAAGCTCTCCTTCCCGCTGTCCGGGAAGGACGAGACGCCAGGGGTGATCACCATGGAACTCGGTGACCTGGTCGTCGTCTTCAACGCGACGCCCGAGAAGCAGGAACAGACGATCGGTGCCGTGGCCGGGACGGCGTACGCGCTGCATCCGGTGCAGGCATCGGGTGCGGACCCTATCGTCAAGCCCTCGTCGTACGTGGCTGAATCGGGCACGTTCGCCGTTCCGGGTCGTACGGTGGCGGTTTTCACCCGGGCCTCGTGACAGCGCACTAATTTGGTGGGGGCAGGCCAGAACACCCTGGCCTGTCCCCATCACCCGTGCCCCGAGGGGCTGTGCGTATGGAAGGCAACGACACCGACACCGAGTCCACCGTCATGGTGGTCGACGACACGGCGGCCAACCGCTACGCGCTGGGCGCCGTGCTCAGCCGCGCCGGGCACAGTGTCGTCCCCGTGGCCAGCGCCGGTGAGGCGCTGGTCGAACTCGACGTACGGCTGCGCGCGGGCGCCCTCCCCGATGTGGCGCTGGTGGACGTCGGGCTCCCGGACATGAACGGCTTCGAGCTGTGCCGCAGACTCAAGGCGCAGCCGCCGATGGCCGCCCTGCCCGTGGTGCACTTCTCCGCCGTGTCCGCCGGGCCCGCCTACCGCTGCCGGGGTCTGGACGCGGGCGGCGAGGGGTACTTGGCGGTGCCCGCGGAACCCGAGGAGATCCAGGCGGTCGTACGGGCCGCGGTGCGCGGAGCCAGAATGCGCACGGGAGCCGAGACCCTGGTACGACGGCTGACACTGCTGTCGGAGACGATCGCCACCGTACAGACGGCGCGCTGCCTGCGGGAACTCGCCGACGCGGCGGCCGAGGGCACCGCCCGGCTCACCGGCTCGCCCGCCGCCGTGTTCGTCCTGGCCGAGGACGGCGAGCTGTACCGCGGAATGTCCCGGAGCAGGGTGCGTGCGGCGCTGCCGGACCGCGGTGCGCACGAGGCCGTGGCCCGGCTGATCCGGCACGCCACGGCCGGGCGCACCGGACTGCGCCGCACCGTGGTACCCGCCCCGCTGTGGCCCGCGGGCTTCTTCCGGCCCGGCGCGTCCGAGGACGCGCGGCTCGTGATGGCCCGGACCCAGGACGGCAGGACGCCGGTGTGCCTGGCCACACCCGCGCACGCCGACCGCGACGCGGCGCCGGAGGCCGACACCCTGGTGGCCCGGCTCGCCCGCGCCACCGCACTGGCCGCCGAGCCGCTGCTCATGTACCAGGCGGAACGCCATGTCGCGCTGACCCTGCAACACAGCTTCCTGCCCCAGGAGTTGCCCGAGATGCCGGGCGTCGACGTCGTGGTCCGCTATGTGCCCGCCTCCCGGCAGACCGAGATCGGCGGCGACTTCTACGCGGCGCTGCGCACCTCGACCGGGGTGCTCACCGCGGTCGGCGACGTCGTCGGACACTCGCTGGAGGCGGCCACCGTGATGGTCGAGATCCGGCACGCGCTGCGCGCCTACTGCGTCGAGGACTGCGACCCCGGGGTACTGGCCCGGCGGCTCGACCGGATGCTGCAGCACTACCACCCCGACGTCACGGCCACCGTCTGTCTGGCCCTGGTCGACCCGGCGAGCGGGCGGGCCCGGATCGCCAACGCGGGCCACATCCCGCCGCTGATCGTCGACGACGGCGGCACCGCCGACTACGTCGAGGCCGGCGGCCCGCTGCTCGGCCTCGGCCTGGACCGCCCTACGCCCTCCGAAGTCGTCCTGACGCCCACGGACCGGCTCCTCATGGTCACCGACGGCCTCATCGAGACCCGCGGCACGGACCTGGAGGTCTCCATGGAGCAGCTCCGCACCGCCGGGGCCGCCGCACCGCGCGGCACGGCCGCCCTCTGCGACACCTTGTTGCACTGCTTCGGCCAGGACAGGGAGGACGACATCGCGCTGCTGGCGCTGCGGCTGGGGTGAGAGTTCGCGCGCTGCGGCTGGGGTGACCTTCGCGCACTGCGGTTAGGGTGATCGGGAGATCCCTGGAACAGGAGTGCCCATGCCGCAGATCACCGTCGAGTTCTCCTCGGCGCTCGACCACGTCGACTGGCGCGGGTTCGCGCTCGAGCTGCACCCCGTGGTCGTGGAGACCGCGGCCGCGCGGCTCGAGGCGTGCAAGACGCGGACCCTGCGGACCGAGGACGACGTGGTGGGAGGGGAACCGGACGGGCAGGCGATCGTCAACGTCACGATCGCCCTGCTCGCCGGTCGAACCGACGAGACCAAGGCACGGCTCACCGAGTCCGCGCTGGAGCTGCTGCGCAAGTACATCGAGCCCACCGACGGGCTGGCGCTGCACGTGTCCGCCGAGGTGCGCGACCTCGACCCGTCGTACCGGAAGTTCGAGGCGTAGTTCTTACGCCGCCGGTGGTGAGGCCAGTGCGATCAGCCGGACGACGAGGTCGCTGAACGGCCCGTCGCCCGGCTCGTCCTTGAGCCCCTTGCGCAGCACCTCGCTCAACTCCTCGTCGTACGCGGCGCTCACCGCCGCCAGCGCCGCGAAGTCGTGCACGAGCTGCACCTCCAGCTCGCCGCGCGGAATCCGCCGCCCGTCCAGCCAGATCAGCGCCGTCGACTCGACGAGCGAGATCCAGGAGCGGATCACCAGCTCCAGACGGGCGGGCGGGTTCTCGACCTTCAGATGCGAGAGCATCTGGACGTACGCGGCCTGCCGTACGCCGTCGACCAGCGCGTTGGTGGTGGACGAGCCGACCGCGGGGCCGCCTCGCATCAGCGCGGCGAAACCGGGCCCGTGGTCGTCCACGAAGTCGAAGAACCGGCGCATCACCCGCAGCAGCCGCGCCCCCAGCGGGCCTTCCGGGGGCTCCACGAACCGGCTCGCGAGATCGTCCGACGCGCGCTGCAACGCCGCCTCGTACAGGCTGAGTTTGCCCGGAAAGTAGTGGTAGACCAACGGCCGCGAGATGCCCGCGGCCGAGGCTATTTCGTCGATGGAGACCTCGTCGGGCGAGCGTCGGCTGAACAGTTCGAGGGCGACGCCGATCAACTGCTGCCGCCGCTCGTCGACACCCATCCTGCGGCGTACCCCGGTTGTCATACGAACACCTTACCGATCGGATCCGGCCCGGAACGGGCCGGTCCGGCCACGGATGTTCACATGTCCAACACGATTCGCTCACCGCGCGCCCGCGAAACACAGATCAGCATCGAGTCACCACGCTCCGCGTCCGTCAGCAGTTCGTCCCGGTGCTCGATCTCCCCTTCCAGGACCCGCTGTTGGCAGGTTCCGCAGAATCCCTGCTCGCAGGAGTAGACGGTGCCCGGCAGCTGTGCCCGTACGGCGGCGAGCACGGTGGAGTCGGCGGGAACGGTCACCGTACGTCCGCTGCGGCGCAGTTCGACCTCGAAGGCGCCGTTGCCCTCGCTCGACGTGTGCGGTGAGAAACGCTCCACGTGGAGTGTCGCCGCCTCCGGGACGCGGGTCTCGACCGCCCGCATCAGCCCCTCCGGACCACAGCAGTAGACCGCCGCGCCCTCGGGAACGTCCGCGAACAGCGCGTCGAGGTCCGGCCGTCCGTCCGCGTCCTCGGCGACGACGATGACACTGCCGCCCCGAAGCTTCTCGATCTCCTCCAGGAACGGCATCGAGTCCCGCGTGCGCCCGCCGTACAACAACCGCCAGTCCGCGCCGTCCCGCTGGACAGCCCGCAGCATCGGCAGGATCGGAGTGATCCCGATGCCGCCGGCCACGAAGACGTACGCGGGAGCGTCCACCAGGGCGAACCGATTGCGCGGCCCGCGCACCTCGACCTCCATGCCCTCCCGCACCTGCTCGTGGACCTCGCGCGAGCCGCCCCGGCCGTCCTCGACCAGCCGGGTCGCGACGGTGTACGACGAGGTGTCCTCCGTGTCCCCGCACAGCGAGTACTGCCGTACGAGCCCCGACGGCAGCACCAGATCGAGGTGCGCGCCCGGCTCCCAGCCCGGCAAGTCCCGCCCCTCCAGGCGCAGTTGTACGACCCCGTCGGCAACCCGCTCGTGCCGGGCGACCAGCAGCCGCAGCGCCCGGGAACGCGGCCGGCCGGAGACGGGGTTCTCCAGGGCGGGCAGCGGCCACAGCGGCGAGGCCTCGATCCGGCGGCGCATGGCGCGCCTGACGAGCAGGGCCGCACCGGCGACGGCCACGACGGTCCGCAGCCGGGGCATCAGGCCACCCTCCGGTCCGCCGCGGTCGCCGCCGGGGAGGTGGCGAGATAGGCGACGGCCTGCTCGGTCGACCCTTCCTGCGACGGGTGATAGGCGCGGCTGAGGTAGCGGGGTATGGATTTGAGCATGTCCCCGGTCGACGGCAGCACGCCCTGCTTCCCGCTCAGGTAGAAGTCCTTGAAGCTCGCCCTGCCCGCCGCCAGAGTGGGGTCGTTCTCCATGAAGAACCGCGCCCCGCGCTGCCACAGGAAGACCAGCGCCGTGAACGCGGTCGCCCAGGTCCGCGCGCGCCGCCGGTAGCTCCCGTCGACGTGCATGAACAGCTCGAACGCCACGGACCGGTGCTCGACCTCCTCCGCGCCGTGCCACCGCAGCAGGTCCAGCATGGTCGGGTCGGCGCCGCGCCGGTCCAGCTCCTCGGCGTTCAGGACCCAGTTGCCGAGAAACGCCGTGTAGTGCTCGATGGCCGCGATGATGGCGACCCGCTCCATCAGCCACCACCTCCGGGCCTTGCCCGGCGGCAGCGTGCGGTCGCCGAGCAGCTTCTCGAAGAGCCAGTCGACCTGGGCGGTGTACGGCGTCGGGTCCAGGCCGAGTTCCTTGAGGCGGGGGAGTACCTCGTCGTGCGCCTGCGAGTGCATGGCCTCCTGGCCGATGAACCCGATGACGTCCTCGCGCAGCCGCTCGTCCCGGATGTAGGGCAGCACCTGCTTGTACACATGCACGAACCAGCGCTCGCCGGCCGGCAGCAGCAGATGCAGCACATTGATGGTGTGCGTGGCGAAGGGGTCCTCCGGCACCCAGTGCAGCGGCGTGTCCTCCCAGGAGAACGACACCTTCCGGGCCTTGAGCGGTATCCGCTCGGACTCGACGGGCCGGGGCAGCCGGGCCTGCTTGTTAGACATGGTGTCAATGTACTGACGGGTAAGTCCGTGGGGAACCCTCATGCAGCGACGGACTCGCAGGCGTGCGGCGGGGGTTTGCGGAGACGGACTCATGGGTTCCGTACAACCAAATCCACGGCACACAGGTCACTTACGCGCCAACCCGCACGAACGCCAACAGGAGACCCTTCGGTGCACCTGCCCCTCAGACGTGTCCTCGCCTGTGCTGCCACGGCCGCGCTCGCCGCCGGCGGTCTCGCGCTGACCACCTCGCCCGAGGCCACCGCGGCCCCGGCCCAGCAGCTCGCCGACGACTTCAATGGCGACGGCTACCGCGACGTCGTCCTCAATCTGCCGTTCCACTCCACGTCGACACGGCACCTGAGCGGCGCGGCGATGGTGCTCTACGGCTCGGCGAGCGGCCTGAGCAGCACACACCGCAAGCTGATCACCCAGAACACCGCCGGGGTGCCCGGCACCGCCGAGTCCGTCGACTGGTTCGGCCATGCCTCCACGACCGGCGACTTCGACGGCGACGGCTACGCCGACCTGGCCGTGTCGGCCCCCCGTGAGGGCTATGTCTCCGGCGACACCACCTGGACCGACGCCGGCCAGGTGACGCTGATCTGGGGCGGCCCCGACGGCCTGACCCACCACGGTGGCACCACCGTCAAGCTCGGCACCCCCACGGCCGATCGCCAACTGGTCGGCATCGACCTCGCCTCCGGCGACTTCAACGGTGACGGCAAGCGGGACCTGGTGGTCGGCAACGGCCGCGGCGGCGAGGCCGGAACGCTGCTGCTCGGCCCCTTCACCCGCACCGGTTCGGCCGCGTCCCGCAAGCCGCTGGGAGTCGCCACCGGTACGCCCTACTACGCCGAGACCATGCTGGCCACGGGGGACCTGACCGGCGACGGTGTGACCGACCTGCTGGTGTCGTGGGACACCGGAACGCTGGATACGACGCAGGGGATCCATGTGCTGCGCGGCGGCTCCGGGGGACTCACGGACATCGGCGTGCTCAAGGACGCGGGCGGCAGCCAGATCAACCACCGCGAGAGCGAGCGCCTGGCCATCGGCGACCTGGACCGCGACGGCCGCGACGACGTGGTCGTCCCGCAGCCTTTCGCCCTGGACCACAAAGGCGAGTTCCTCGTTGTCTACGGCGGCACGAACGGCCAGGACCCGGCTCGCAAGCCGGTCCACTTCAGCCAGGACACGCCCGGTGTGCCCGACAGCAACTCCGACGTCGGATCCGACCACTTCGGCAAGCAGGTCGCCGTCGGGGACGTCAACGCGGACGGCTACCTGGACGTGATCGCGACCAGCCCCGGCGAGAACCACAGCAACCTGTCCGACCCCGGCAAGGTGACCGTCCTGCGCGGCGGCCCCGGCGGGCTGACCGGCAGCGGCGCCACTGCGTTCACCCAGAACACGCCGGGGGTGCCCGGCGAGTCCATCCGGTACGGCGGCTTCGGCAGCAGCGCCAAGGCCACCGACGTCAACGGCGACGGCCGCGCCGACGCGCTGATCGGCGTCTTCACCGTCCACCCCGGAGGCGCGGACGGCTACACCGGCGGTCTGTGGGCGTTCCCGGGCAGCGCCACGGGCACCACGGCAACGGGCTCCAAGGCCTTCCCGCCGACCAGCCTCGGCTTCGCGGACACCAGCATGTTCGAGGTGGGCAAGTCCTTCAACCGCTGACGAACGGCCGGGCCTGAAGGCCGCGACGCGCCGCGACTAGCGCAGTCCGCTGATCTGCCTGCCGTCGCTCAGCGTCCCCTTCAGGCCCGCCTGCACGCCCTGCTTGGTCCGTACGGCCAGCAGGTTGCCCTGGGACGCCCCGCGCGCCCCGCCCGTCGCCCGGATCGCGTCGGTGTCCCGGCTGCCCGCCGCCAGCAGGTACCAGGACCCCGACGCCGACTTCCACAGCACCCCGGCCAGTACGTGGGGGTCGCGCGAGCCGCACGCGGGGGAGTTCTCGGCCTTCGCGGCGACCGCCCCGTACGCGCTGCCCGGGGTGTGGAACTGGGCGAGCACCCGTGTGCCGCCGCCCCGCCAGGTGTCGGCCCGGGTGCACACCCACTCGGCGCTGCCGCTCGCGTCGGGCAGCGGCTGCTCGGCGTACTGCCAGGCGTTCACGGACCGCACGCCCTGGGAGCGCACGGAGGCGAGGGAGCAGGCGAAGGGCGACCAGTTGCGCAGGGCCGCGGCGCCGGACGTCTCGCGGGGTGCCGAGGGGCGGCCCGAGGTGAGGTGGGCCGGGGTCAGCTCGCCGAGGTCGGTCATCAGGTGGGTGCCCTTGCCGTCCTTCAGCTGGAGCACGTTCCACGAGGCGCAGGCGCCGGTCCGCTGGGCCGGGCTGGCCAGCGGGGAGGTGACGCCGTCGGCCGAGAGGGTGAGGTCCATCGCTCCGGAGGACGGCTTCAGCAAGTCTCGCTCGGCGGCCTTGGTCACCCAAGGAGCCGTCAGATAACGGACGTTGCCGTCGGCCCGGTCCAGGACCACCGCGTCCGCCTCGGCCCCCCTCGCCCCGTCGACGCGCGCGAAGTCGAGGGCCGCCCCGCTCGTGCCGTCCTTCGGCTCGGCGTACCGCGCGATGCGCAGACCGTCGTACAGGATCACCACTCGCGCCTGGTCGACATCGCCCGCGTACAGCAGCTGCGGCGGTCCGGGCGGGGCGCCCGACGGGGTGCCGGGCGTCGCCGAGACCTGCACGGACTCGCCGGGCCGGGCCCACACGGCGAGGGCGCGGCGCAGCAGTGCGGTGTCCTTGACGAGGTTGCCGCGGGCCGGCCACACGGAGAAGTCGGTGCGCGCGGAGGACTCCCAGGCCGTGGCCGCCACCCTGGTCAACCGGGCTGGATTCAGGGCGGCTTCGGCCGCCGGATTCTGCGCGTACGAGGGTGCCGCGGCGCCGTCGGGGCCCCACCCGTCGCCGGGCAGGCCGAGCAGAGCGCCGCACACGGCCACCGCCGCGGTGGCGGCGAGCGCGGCCTTCATGTGCTGCCTGCGCCGCATCAGGTCGGTGGGCCGGGCGTGCAGTGAACAGGGGTCGAACTCGGGGGAGTCGAGGAGGGAGTCCTGGGCCTCGACACCACCGGCCTCGGCGAGCGCCGCACGCGGGTCCCCGACCCCCACCGCCGTCAGCACCTTCCGTACGTCCGCGTCGGACAGCTTCTCCAGCCCGCGCAGCACATACGCCGCGCGGGCGGGCGCGGAGAGCGCGGACAACCGCTGGTCCAGGGCGAGTTCGTCGGCACCGCCCGAGCGCGGGAAGAGCCTGAGGCCCCACACCTGGGGCAGCAGCGGCGGAAGCTGGGACCGCTTGGGCCACGCCCGCCGTTTCAGCGGCAGGCCCGCCTCCAGGGCCGTACGTACCACCTGGAGGCGTACGAAGGTGTAGCCCGGGTCGCCGTCGCGGCCGTCGGCGGTCTGCTGGGCCGGGATGACCGACGCGTCACCGGACGTACGGCCCCGGGGCAGTGCGCGCTGGGTGAGGGCGTGCGCGGTCAGCACCCGGCGGTTGCGGCCGAGGCTCGGCGGCAGCACCAGATAGGCGAGCCGGACCAGCCGCGGATAGTGCTCGACGAGCGCGGCCTCGGCCTGCTCGACGTCGACGACCGGTCCGGAGGCGGGTGCGGGGCGCGGGGCTACATCCTGTGACTGCACGTTCAGCAAAACGAGCGAATCGGTGGATGGTCACCTGTTCCCCCGGAGAGTTACTCCTCGGGCTCCACGAGCAGCCGTGCATAGTTCGCCATCGACCGCTGGTAGCGCGGCAGATGGGGCGCGAGGGCGCCGAGGACGAGGGAGAGGCCCTCGCGGTCGCGGCCCAGGCTGGACAGGCAGAGGGCGAGACAGGCGCGTATCGCGTCGTCCAACTCGTCGGAGGGTGCGTCGAGCTCCGGGGTGAGGAGCTTGACCCCCTCGTCCGCCTGTCCGATGTTCCGCAGCGAGCTGGAGAGCTGGATCTTGGCGCGCCGGCCCTTGTAGCCGCTGAGGCCGCGTGCGAGCGCCTCGCGGTACAGGGGCGCGGCCTTGTCCGAGTGGCCCGTCGAGTCCCAGGCGCTGGCCTGCTCGAACGGCCTGAGAGGGCTGTCGGCGGGCAGTTCGGCCACCAGCGCGTCGATCACCGCCCGGAAGTCCGCCGCGTCCGCTTCCTCATAGTCGTCGAACGTGGCCCAGGCGGCCGCCGTACGCTCTTCCCAGTCTTCGTTCACGTGGGACACCCTCGCACACCTGTGCCCCCGGTGGCTTCGGCTTCACGCCGCCGAACAGCGGTCGATTGAGCACGGGGCGCCCGGGAGCCGTATCGAAGGCAGAGTCCCCGCCGGGGCTCTTATCGGCGTGAGCGCCGACAGGTACCGGAGGAACGTATGAGGTTGACACGCGAGAAGCTTCTGCCCGTGGCGGCCGTGGCCCTGCTGGCGCTGACCGGCTGCGGCGGATCGGGCGACAAGGCGGCCACCGACGACAAGGTGCCGGCCACCGCGACCGGCAGCCTGGAGGACCTGGCGGCCGAGGTGAAGTGCAAGCCGGACATCCAGACGGACGCCGACGAGATCCGCCAGGGCGTCTGCAAGATCAGCGACGGGAAGTTCATCCTGGCGACCTTCGCCACCGACCGCGGCCAGCGCGAGTGGCTCAACGGCGCCAAGGACTACGGCGGTTCCTACCTCGTCGGCGCCAAGTGGGTCGCCGTGGGCGACCAGAAGATGGTCGCGACGCTGCGCGGCCAGCTCGGCGGGACCGTGGAGGAGGGGGCCTCGCACCACTCGGGGAGTAGCGGTGGTGGGGGAACCGAGACCGAGCACTCCGGTCACCACAGCGGCTGACCGCGCAGGACTTGGGGGTCTTTCCGAATTGACGAAGGCCGGTGGTGGGAGATCCCACCACCGGCCTTCATCAGTGGGGCACTACTACTTGCAGCGCTGGCCGTTGTTGATGCAGTTGACCACCTTGTTCATCAGGTTCTCGTCGAAGACGTTGATGAAGTCGTCGTGGTCGGTGGCCGGCTTGTGGAGCTGTTCCGGGAAGCCGTCCACCGCGTAGGCGTTCTTGACCTGCCCGTTCTGGATGGTCGGCGCCGGCACGTTGTACACCAGGCGCATCGTCAGCTGTGGGATCGCCTTGAAGCCGTTGGCGCAGTTGCCCTGGGCGTCGGCGAAGGCCACGTGCGTACGGTGGTTCGCGCTGTCGATGTTCTGGCCGTCCCAGCAGCTCTGGAACTTGAACGAGCGCACCACACTGCTGCCCTGGGGGCAGATCGGGTACTGCGTCGTCAGCTGCACCTTGTTCTCGAAGCCGGTGCAGCTCCAGTGGGCGTTGGCGTTCGCCAGGCCGTTGGTCGTGGTCTTCGCGTCACCGGTGATGATCCGCAGGAACTTCGGCATCGCGACGACCTTGCTCTTCGGGTTACCGACGAACTTGATCTGCGCCTGCTTGACCTGCTGGATCGCGCCGACGTTGCCTTCCTTGCCACCGCCGTCGTTGTTCTGGTCGAAGTCCTGCGTACCGTTCTGGATACGCACGACCGGCCAGTAGTACGACGACTTGTCGCCCTGGTTCTGGCAGCTGGTCTGGGCCGCCGCGAACGTGTCGTTGTTGGCGAACGCGTCGTTCGACTGGTTGCCGACGTAATCGTGCAGGTGGTGCGCGCCGTTGGTCACACCGGGCGCCACGATCACGTTGTCGGTGTTGAACTTCTTGTTGGCGTTCACACCGCACAGGGTCGTGAATGTGCCGGACGAGCCGCCGGCCCGGGTCCGGGCCTTCTGGGCGACATTCGGCTGGACCTTCGTGATGTCCACGAAGTCGGCGGCTACGGGACCGTTTCCGGCCTGACCGCCATTGCCGGCCTGCTGACCGCCATTACCGTTCTGCTGGCCGCCGTTGCCGGCGGGCTGGCTGGCCGAGGCGCTCGGGGCCGCGCTGGCCGTGGCGCCGCCGTTGTTCTGGCCGCCGTTGTTGTTCCAGCCGCCGCCCGCGTTGGTCTGGGCCTGGTCGGCGGTGGTTCCGGTACAGGTGGCGAGACCGTCCAGCGAGTCCGGTGCGGTGCCGCCGACCCGGGTGATCTCCAGCTGGATCCGGTCGATGATCGCCGCGCGCCGGTCCTTGAGCGGCCCGAGCACGGAATTCTGGACGAAACTGGCGTCTCTGGCCTGTGCGTCCCGCGTGGTGGCCAGGCGCTGGTACGCGTCGGTGATCTGCTGGTCGAGCGTGGCGAGCTCGCCGTCGACCTCCGTGCGCGCCTGGTTCGGCACGTCGGAAAGCTTCTGCCCGACATCGGGGCAGCTGATCGTGGCCACCTGAGCGGCGGCGGCCTTCGTGGTGTTGGGGGAGTTGTTCTCCTCGTGTGCCGAGGCGTAGAAATTCGCCCAGATCAGCCCGCCCCCGCCGATCGCGAGAGCTGCCGACGCGGCAACGGCGCGAACGGCCAGCGGCGAACGGCGTTTTCGTATGTTGCGTCCCATGGAACTCCTCTGACTTCCTTGCGGGGCAGCGAGGCGCCCGACAGGAGTGAAGCGGCTCCATTCCATACGCAGGGGGCAGGTGAGGCGTTCAGAAACCTCGGAAAATCTTAGAAGTTCGTGAGGTCAATTCCGGCACAATGGGCTCAGAAGCCCGCGTTTCTCCGGGAGTTGATCTCCCAAATCAGGTTTGCCGACGGTTTTTGACTGATATTCAGCGACCTGATCCATCATCTGTGATCCCTCGTGCCTGATCCCATTTCAACGGGCGCCCTGATCCAAATAGGCGAGCACCGCGAGGACGCGTCGGTTGTCGTCGTCCGAGACCTCCAGGCCCAGCTTGGCGAAGATGTTGGAGGTGTGCTTCGCGATCGCCCGCTCCGTGACCACGAGTTGGGCGGCGATCGCCGCGTTCGACCGTCCCTGCGCCATCAGTTCGAGCACCTCCAGCTCGCGCGGGGTGAGCCGCCCGAGCGGCTGGTCGACGGTGGACCGGCGCGACAGCAGCTGCTGAATGACCTGCGGGTCCATCGCCGTACCGCCCGCCGCGACCCGTCGTACGGCGTCGATGAACTGTTCCGCGTCGAACACCCGGTCCTTGAGCAGATAGCCGACCCCGCCCGTGCCGTCGGCCAGCAGCTCGCGTGCGTACAACTGCTCCACGTGCTGCGACAGCACGAGCACCGGAAGCCCGGGCCGGTTGCGCCGGGCCTGAAGCGCGCACTGCAGCCCCTCGTCCGTGTGCGAGGGCGGCAGCCGTACGTCGACCACGGCCACGTCCGGCTCCAACTCGGCCAGCGCACGGCTGAGTTCGGGCCCGCTCTCGACGGCCGCGGCGATCTCGAAGTCGTACGCCTGGAGCATCCGGACCAGTCCGTCGCGCAGCAGGAACAGGTCTTCGGCTAGGACAACGCGCAAGGGATCTCCATGGTGACCATGGTGGGACCGCCCGCGGGGCTGCTGACGGCCAGGACGCCGTCGAATGTACCGAGTCGCCGCTCGACTCCGGCCAGGCCCGAGCCCGCGCCGATCCGCGCGCCGCCCTTGCCGTTGTCGGTGACCGCGATGCGCAGCATGCCGTCGGCGTGGTGGACGTCGACCCAGACGCGGTCGGCGCCGGAGTGCTTGACGGAGTTGGTGAGGACCTCGCTGACGGCGAAGTAGGCGGCGGACTCGACGGGCGCCTCCGCGCGGCCGTGGAGGCTGACGTCCACCTCGGCCGCGAGGGGCAGCCGCAGGGCCAACGCCCTTACGGCATCGCCGAGTCCACGCTCGGCGAGCACGGGCGGATGGATGCCCCGGACGAGATCCCGCAGCTCGGTGAGCGCGTCGGCGGAGGACTGCCGGGCCTGGGCGAGCAGCTCCTTCGCCTTGGCCGGGTCCTTCTCGATCAGCGCCTCGACGGTCCCCAGATCCATGCCCATCGCGACGAGCCGCGCCTGCGCGCCGTCATGCAAGTCCCGCTCGATGCGCCGCAGTTCGGCCGCCGAGGTGTCGACGGCGTCGCGCCGGGTCTCGGTCAGCACGCGCACCCGCTCGGCGAGTTCGCCCTGACCGGAGGCGAGCACCGAGCGGGTGAGCTGGAAGTGGAGGCGCAGGAGGGCCGGGGAGAGATAGTAGGCGCCGACGAGGAGTACGGCGGCGAGGGCGCCGGCGAGGAGGGCGGATCCCTGCCCCGAGACCGGGACGAAGCCGTACCACCACCCGACATATGTGCCGTCCGTGAAGACCCGCCACAGTCCCAGGGCGAGCGCGAACCCTTCCACCGGGTAGAAGACCAGCGCGGCGGGCAGCAACGCGGTGACGAACCCGGCGGTCATGTCGACCAGCAGCCAGCCCAGATCCCGCCAAGTGGCGGGGTCTGACAGCATTCCGAAACACCGCGTCCAGGGGTTGGCCCCCTCGGGGACCGGCCGGTACGCGGCCGGAATCCTCACCCCGCACCACTCGGCGGCGACGATCCGCCGTGCGTTCGCGAAGGCCCGCACGCCATTCAGCACCCAGGGTGTCGTGACGATTCCTATGCCGAGCGGCACCAGGGCGATCGACACGACGGCCAGCACGAACAGGGTGATCGATCCGGCCAGCCCCGCCACGGCGACCCCGAGCGCCCGCACCCCGGCCACGACGGCCGCGCGCCCTCGCCCCCGAACCCCGCCACTCTCCGTCTCCATACCCCTCAGTCTCACCGACCAGCCCGGCCTGGTCACTGGGCTGGGCACCCCGGCCGGGGGTGGTGCTAACAGCACCCCTCTGCTGCCGGTCCGGGCGGTTTTTTCGCCCCCTCCGCCCCTGCCCATTCCCGTACCTGGGGGCTGCGCCCCCAGACCCCCCTAAAAGATCGCGCAGTTCCCCGCGCCCCTTTTACCCACCCGCAGCCGAAAGGCTGGTCGGGACGGGTAGGGGCGGAGGGGGCGAGAAACTCAAGGTCACGCCCCGAGTACCTTCGCCTCGACCGCCGGGTCCAGCCCCACTGTCGGCCGATCGGGACGCTGGGGCGCAACCCCGCCGAGGCTCTGGAGCCAGTCCCACGTGTCGGCGACGGTCTCGAAGACGGGCCGGCACCGGAGCCCGGCCCCGACCGCCCGGGAGACATCCGCCGTGTGAAGGGCGTCATGGAGGTCACTCCCGGGCGGCACCCACACCGGCAACTGTGTCCACGGCTCGATCCCGGCGCCGAGCACGACGTCGGGTTCGGTCCACCGGAGCTCCACCTGGGCCCCAGTGGCCCGAACGCACGCGTCGAGGAGACCACCCGTCGTCGTATGCCCCCGCGGACTCACGAGGTTGTACGCTCCGCCCAGCCCCGCCTCCACGGCCCCGAGAACCCACTCGGCGAGGTCACGGACATCGACGTACTGGAGCGGCAGATCACGCGGCCCGGGCGCGAGAACGGGACCACCCCGCGCGATCCGGTTCAGCCACCACGGCAGCCGCCCGATGTTCTCGTACGGCCCGAGGATCAACCCGGACCGCACCAGCAGCGACCCCTTGGCGCCGAAGGCGTCGAGCGCCGCCAGCTCCCCGCCGCGCTTGTCCCGCGCGTAGTCGGTCTGCTCCGCATCAGCGACCGCCCCCTCCACGAGGGGCGCGTCCTCGGCGTACCCGGCGGGCGGCGCCCACGCGTACACGGAGCAGCTCGACACGTACACGTAGCGAGAAACCCGGCCGGCCAGCAGCCGCGCCGTGTCCCGGACGGCCCGCGGCGCCGCCGACCAGGTGTCGACGACGACATCCCACTCACCTTCGGCAAGCGCCGCGAGCCCGTCGGGCGCGGTGCGGTCACCGTGCAACGACCGCACCCCACTGGGGGGTTCGTGCCGCCCGCGGTGGAAGACGGTCACGTCCCAGCCGCGGCCGAGCGCCGCCTCCGCGACAGCCCGCCCCACGAACTCCGTACCGCCCAGCATCAGAAGTCTCCGTGTCATACGACGACTCTGCACGGGCACCCCACCGGACGGAACCGCAATCTGCTGACAGAAGATCCGCCGCGAGGGGCTCTCAGCCGTGGCGCACGGTCAACGCCCCATCGACGGCGCGTACTTGTACCCGACGCGCCGCACGGTCTGGATCGCCTGCCGGTGCTGTGCCCCGAGCTTGCGCCGCAGCCGCGCCACGTGGACGTCGACGGTCCGCCCGTCGCCCACGTGCCCGTAGCCCCACACCGTGGTGACCAGCTGGTCGCGGGTGTGCACCCGGTTCGGGTGTGCGACGAGATGCGCGAGCAGCTCGAACTCCAGGTAGGTGAGGTCGAGCGGCCGGCCGTCCACCTCGGCGGTGCGCTGCACGGCGTCGACGCGGACGAGCGGGTCGTCACCGGCGGCGGCCGCCGCCGGCTCGGGCCGGTCCGGCACGGCGACCGGCAGCACGGGCTGCTGGTCGGCCGGTACGAGGACCAGGTAGCCGATCATCGGCGGCTGCCCCGGCAGTACGGGCAGGGCGTGCTGGGGAGCGGGCAGCCAGGTGGCGCCCGGCGGCAGGAAGTCGGCGACGTCGACCACCTCGTCCCGGTCGACGGCACGGAGTCGATGCCGGGACGGTGAGGAGGACGGGGTAGGAGCGGTCGCGACGGAGGAGAAGGAACGAGTGGTCGCCATGAGAGGTCAGCTCTTTCGCGCGAGAAGTTCGTCGGGAGGGTCGACGACCGCGAGTTCGTGGTCGGGGCCGTCGAGGACGTACGTCGTGCGCGCTGGCCGAAGGCCGGGGTGTACGGCTTTAGAGGGCCGGCGCGTTCATCGCGCGGCAACACACCCGGTCGAAGTCGTGGTGCTGACGGGAAGGCCAGAAGGGCTCGAGGTCATGGCGACCCGTCGCGGTGTACTTCTGAAAGCTGGCCATGACCCCATTGAAGCAGAAGCCGGAGCCGGGCAGGAGACTCCTCTCACGGGTCGGACGCTTCCTTGGCGTGAACTTGGCGTTGCGCACCTCACCCCACCAGTCGTTTGTGCCAGGTCAGCGAGGTGACCTCGATCGCCTTGTCCGGATTCCCGTCCCACTCCGTGGACAGCCCGGCGGTGGTGAGCGCGGTGACGATCTCGTGTCCGACGGCCGTCGTGGTCTGGGCCGATTCGTCGAACCCGCCGTAGTGGAGGGCGAGTCCGTACCCGTCGGCGGCGTGCTCCGTGACCTGCTGGTGGAAGAAGACGAAACCGCGCGCGTCCTCCCGTTCCGCGCCTATCTCCGCCAGGCCGCACCCGCGGCAGCAGGTGAAGTTCTCCCGGGCTGTGATGCCGCTCGCCTCCAGCGTCTCGAAGGCGCGCGTGAGCCGCTCCGGATCGGTGACGCCCTCCCAGGTCTCCTGTTCGGCCAGCCGGTCCAGCCACAACCGGTCCACCAGCCGCGACGCCTGAGCGCGCGACACCGGCCGGTCGTCGCCGTCGACCAGATGGTCCTCGGCGATCTCGGCCAGCACCTTCCGGCTGTCGTAGCCGCAGCGCAGCCGCGTCCGCACGCGCTCCTCGACCTTCTGCCGCACCTCGTCCGGCAGCTCCGGAACGTCCTCCCGGGGCCCGAGGCCGACCGGCTCCCACGCGACGCCCGCGCCCCAGCCGGCCTCCTGCAGCGCCCAGCCCGTCAGGAGGTCCGCCACCCGGCCGGGGTCCGTGAGGTTCGTACCGAAGAACTCGTCCTCGCCGGACCGGTGCTCCAGCCGGTAGTCCCCGCCCTCCTCGTGCCACACCTGCGCGAACACGTCGGGAAGATCCGGTATCCGCTGCACGACCAGATAGTGGTCGTCCTCGCCCCCGATCCGGCGCACCAGCTCGCGCAGCTGCTCCGCCGAAATCCGCGCGTGCGTCTGCCAGTTCTCCGTCTCGACCTTGATGGCGAGGGACTCGTCGATCTCCATGGGCACACCATGGCACGCGCCACTGACAACGCGAGAGGGCGCCCACCGCGACGGTGGACGCCCCTCACTCAAGCAGGACGGATCAGACCTGGCCGGCCTTCTCCAGGGCGGTGCAGCAGGTGTCGACGAGCAGACGCGTCACCACGTACGGGTCGACGTTGGCGTTGGGGCGACGGTCCTCGATGTAGCCCTTGCCGTCCTTCTCGACCTGCCACGGGATACGGACCGAGGCGCCGCGGTTGGAGACGCCGTAGGAGTACTCGTTCCACGGGGCGGTCTCGTGCAGACCGGTCAGACGGTCGTCGATACCCGCGCCGTAGTTCTTGACGTGGTCCATCGGCTTGGAGCCCTCGCCCAGCGACTCGCACGCGGTGATGATCGCGTCGTAGCCCTCGCGCATCGCCTTGGTGGAGAAGTTGGTGTGCGCGCCCGCGCCGTTCCAGTCGCCCTTGACCGGCTTCGGGTCGAGGGTCGCGGAGACCTTGAAGTCCTCGGCGGTGCGGTAGAGCAGCCAGCGGGCCACCCACAGCTGGTCGGAGACCTCCAGCGGCGCCAGCGGGCCGACCTGGAACTCCCACTGGCCGGGCATGACCTCGGCGTTGATGCCGGAGATGCCCAGACCCGCCTTGAGGCAGTTCTCCAGGTGGGCCTCGACGACGTCACGGCCGAAGATCTCGTCGGAGCCGACGCCGCAGTAGTAGCCACCCTGCGCGGCCGGGAAGCCACCGACGGGGAAGCCGAGCGGGCGGTCGCCCTCGAAGAAGGTGTACTCCTGCTCGATGCCGAAGATCGGCTCCTGCGTGGCGAACTTCTCCGCGACCTCGGCCAGCGCGGCACGCGTGTTGGACTCGTGCGGCGTCATGTCGATGTTCAGGACCTCGCACATGACGAGCACGTCGTCGCCGCCGCGGATCGGGTCCGGGAAGGTGGCGACCGGCTTGAGTACGCGGTCGGAGGCGTGACCCTCGGCCTGGTTCGTGGAGGACCCGTCGAAGCCCCAGATCGGCAGCTCGGCACCCTTGGCGTCGTCGGCCAGTATCTTCGTCTTCGAACGGAGCTTGGCCGTCGGCTCGGTGCCGTCGATCCAGATGTACTCAGCCTTGAAGGTCACGGGCCACATCCTTCGGGGTGGGTCTTCAGTCGCACTTGCGGGTGCTGCGGCGCTGCGGCACTGGGGCGCCGCTGGGGATGCCCGGCAGCCTGTCAACAGGCGATTTCCCGATCATTGCCCGAATGTGAACCCCGTGTTACCTGGGCTGTGTGTGCCCGTTCTCACTCACCCGTTCCCAACGGGAGTGTTTGCGCGAGAGCGTTCGCGACCGCGATCGGCGGCCGGGCCGATCCCGTTGGTCCCGCTGCTTCGCCGAGCGACGGCTCGTATGCGATGAGAGTGAGCGCGATACGGGCGAATTCTCACGCGTCGGCCCTGTTGCTCCCGGCGGGGAGCGACAGGGCCGACGAGGGTGTACCGGACTGCCGGCTGTCACCCCACCTTCTCGATACGGGCCTTGCGGATCAGGAACTTGCCGGGCTCCCGGACCTGTTCGAACGCCGCGTTGTTCAGCAGGACGCAGCTGCCGGAGACCGAGGTGACCTCCACGGTCGTGGACTTGTTGTTGTCCAGGTTCGTGACCTTGAGTTTCGTCCCGGCCGGGAACTGGTTGCTGGACGCCGCCGGGGCGCCGCCCTCACCGGAGAGCGTGACGGTCGAACCAGCACAGACCTGCTGGCCGGTGGCAGCGCCGCCACCGGCGTTGTCCGCGGGTGCGCTCTGCGCGGGCGCGGACTGCGCCGGAGCCGACGCCGCCGGAGCCGACTGCGCGGGCTGCGTGCCGGCCTGGGAGTCCTGAGCCGACTCCCCGACCGTGCAGCCCGACGCCTCCTGCTGGACCTTGATCTGTGCGATGACGGCCTCGCGGTTGGCGATCCGGGCCGCCGACTGCGCGTCGGGCTTGGCCCGTTGGCCGTCGATGAACTTCTGGTTGTTGCCGAGCGCGGTGGCAAGGCCCTTGCAGACCGTCGAGCTCTGCGCGTTCTGCACCGACGCCGCGTTCGAGGTGGCGGCCAGGGCGAAGGCCCCGCCTCCGGCCACGGCCGCGGCGCTGACCAGCAGTGCGAGCTTCTTCTTGGTGCTGAGAGTTCTCCTACGCGACATGCGCGCCTCCTGGGTGAGGGGGAGCGGTACGTCGCTATGTACGAGATACCGAACGGGGTTACTCAATAGTTACAGGAGTCACTGAAGTAAGGTAGGTCACACGGGAGTTGCCGACTCCGGTCGGGGACTCCGGGGCTTCCGGTGCGCCTAACGGGCCAATGCGTCCCGTACCGCCTCATCCGTGCGCGCCACGACCGCCGTCCCGTCGTCCGCGGTGACGATCGGCCGCTGGATGAGCTTGGGGTGCTCGGACAGTGCCGTGATCCACCGGT
Source organism: Streptomyces sp. R41 (assembly GCF_041053055.1). Classification (NCBI taxonomy): domain Bacteria; kingdom Bacillati; phylum Actinomycetota; class Actinomycetes; order Kitasatosporales; family Streptomycetaceae; genus Streptomyces; species Streptomyces sp. R41. Next base: position 3,154,845 of record NZ_CP163443.1, on the reverse strand, counting down.
CCCGCGAACCGGCGTCCCGGGCCCACTCCTTGAGCCCCAGCTCCTTGGCGACGGCTTCCTGGGTCCGTGTGATGTCCCACGGTTCGAGTCCGAGGCGATCGAGTACGCCGCGGATCTCGTCCTCGGTCGGTACGTCCTCCAGGTAGCGGCGCACCGTGTAGTCGGCGCCCTCCGCGTCGAGCAGGCTCAGGGCGCTGCGGCACTTCGAACAGGCGGGGTTGATCCAGATCTCCATGCCGCACACGTTACGTGAGACACCCTCTTCTGCTGGTGTCACGGCACCCCCAAAGCCCTTGTGGCCAGCGGCTTTTGTCAGTGGTCGGCAGTAGAATAGAAGCAGTGTTCGAGGGTGCCGCCGGGGGGTCCGGACGGGGCCCTGACCGCGACAGGAGGATGCCTGTGCCCGCTGCCGCACTGAAGCCGCTGCCGACTCAGTCCACGTCCAAGAGGGCGGTCCTGTTGGACCTGCCGTACGAGCCCGTGGAGAAGCGCCCGCTGCCGCCGGGGCGTCCCCGCGAGTGGTATGTCACGCACAATCGCCGGCTCAAGGCGCTGCGCCTTGCGATCGCTCTGCTCGACTCCGGTGTCTACATGCCGAACCAGGCTCGCAACGAGAAGATACGCAGCACCGCGGAACTCATCGGCGTCCACCCGCCGTCGGACACCACGTGCCACATGGTGCGGGCGTTGATGAGGTACTCGCGCTGAGCGGGTGGGGGCGGGGCGCCAGGGCGGTGTTTCGCCCCCTCCGCCCCTACCCGTCCCGTACCAGCCTTTCGGCTGCGGGTGGTGGGGGCTTGCCGCGCAGTTCCCCGCGCCCCTTACGGGGCGCTCCTGGGCCCCCAGGTACGGGTCGGGCAGGGGCGGAGGGGGCGGGAAAACTCACCCCGACGACAGCTCCCGTTCCAGTGGTGTCCGGAAGCGTGGGGTCACCCGGGTCGTCCCCAGCCACGCCTGCAGACGCGCTGCCTCCTCGGAGATGGCGTCGCGGGCGTCCCGCCCGAGTCCCTCCGGGTCCAGCAGCCGCCAGACCACCTCACCGTCGCCCCGCTGAGCCCACCCCCCGACCACCCGCCCGTCCCACCAGACCGTCGGCCCGACATTCCCGCTGCCGTCGAAGAGGACGGGCCGCAGCGACGGCGTGAGGTACCAGTCGCGCTCCTGCCACCCCATGGCCGTCGGATCGAGCCCGGGCAGCAGCGCGGCCCAGGGGGAGGAGGGGCCGGCGACCGGTTCGAGATCGCCGTCCGTCACGTACCCGGTGACCCCGTCGTCGAGCGACACGGCCACCGCCCCGACAGAGGCCAGCGCCCGCCGAACCTCCGTCACCTTCCATCCCGTCCACCACTTCAGATCCGCCTCCGTGGCAGGCCCGCACGCCGCGAGCCAACGCCGCAGCATCTCGGACTGCGCCTCGGCGGCTGGCAGTTCGGGATGCGGCGGGGCGACCGCCCAGCGGAACTGGCTGGACGTCCACGACCCCATCGGCCGCCCGCGCACCACCCGGCCCTCGACGCCGAGGACCCGCATCAGGCGGGACGACACGGTTTGCGGACTCTCGTAGCTCTTGCCCGCGCCGTAGGTGAACTGTTCCTTCAACCGCGGTTCGTCCCGGGTGAGTTCGTTCACCGTGGCCTGCCCGCGCCGGGCCAGCGCGGCGAGCGCGGACGCCTCGACCTGCGCCAGCCACTCCTCGGTCAGCCGCCCGTCGCTGCCGGTGGCCATGTCCTTGATCAGCCCGGCCCGGGCCTTCGCGGCGATGGCGAGCCCGGTCGAGGCGTGCACCACGGCGGCCAGTTCGGTGGGGAACACGAAAACGGTGTGCCGCATGCCGTGCATCCTGACGAGGGTCCGGACCTCGTACAGCGCCCGGTCCACCTCCGCCACCGTCTTCCCGGCATCCGCCAGCCGCGCGCCCACCGCCAGGTACACCGTCGCCGGATCGGTGCCGTGCAGCGCGACCAGCGAATCCGCGACCTCCTCGGGACGCGCCGCCCGCGCGGCGACCGCGAGCCGCTGCCGCAGCGCGAGCCGGGCCCGCCGCTCCGCCACCCCGATGCGCCGCAGCTTCCCGCCCACTCCGCCTCCAGCCGCTCCCACGATGTCCAGTGCTCCTCATCCTCTCGAATACTCGACCAGTAGCGGGCGCCAGTCACCCATTCGCCGTACCCGGCATGCGTACGCCCTGCTCACAGCGTTGACTGAGACCGAGCGGATTCCGGAGGAGAACGAACGAGGAGCACGTCGGGAGACCCCATGCAGAGGCACGGCAGGCACGGCATACGAGGGCTGATCCTGGCGGCGGCCGCGACGACGGCCCTGGCCGCGCCCCTGACCGGCTGCTCGGACGACAACACCCCAGCGAGCACCGCCTCCAAAGCCGCGTCCGCCGCGTCCGCGGCCGGCGAAGCGCTGGCCTCCGCGACCGCCGAGGCCGGCCGGAAGTTCGACCAGTTCAAGAACGGCGTGAACGCCAAGGGCGATGTGAATCTCGACAGCCACGTCACCACCGACTCCAGCGGGCGCTCCACCGCCAAGGTGACCGTCACCAACTCCGCCTCCTCCGAGAAGTCGTACGCCGTCCAGGTCGACTTCCGCGACAAGGACGGCAACCTCCTCGACACGGTCGTCGTCACGGTGAGCGACGTCGCGGCGGGCGCCTCCAAGGACGCCACCGCCCGCAGCACCCGTACCCTCTCCGGCGACGTCACCGCCGACGTCGCCCGAGCCGTGCGGAACTGACGGCCGTGGTCCAGAACGGCACCGCCGTCACCCCGGCGGACCGCGCCGCCCAGGGCAAGGCGGCCCGCAAACGCGCCCCCCGTTCCTCGCACGCCGGGTGGATCCCCGCCGCCGAGCGCCCCGACCCCGTCGCCGTGCTGGAACGGCAGGGCAAGGACCGGCTCCAGGAGCTGCTGCCGATCCGGTACGGGCGGATGACGGCGTCGCCGTTCGCGTTCCTGCGCGGCGCCGCCGCCGTCATGGCCGCCGACCTGGCGGCCCAGCCGCACACCGGACTCATGGTGCAGCTCTGCGGCGACGCGCACCTGCTGAACTTCGGCCTGTACGCCTCTCCGGAACGCACCCTGCTCTTCGACCTCAAGGACTTCGACGAGACATTTCCCGGCCCCTTCGAGTGGGACGTCAAACGGCTCGCGGCGAGCGTCGCGGTCGCGGCCCGCGAGAACGGGCACCCCGAGGAACAGGTCCGCCGTGCGGCGCAGGCCGCGGCGGGCGCGTACCGCACGGCCATACGGCGGCTCGCCGGGCAGGGCGAGCTGGCCGTCTGGCATGAGCGCATCGACGCCGATCAGCTGCTCCCACTGATCCGCTCCGCCCGCCGTCGCAAGCAGGCCGAGTCGAACCTCACCCGCGCGCGCCGCCGCACCAGCCTGCACACGCTGGGCAAACTCACCGAGACCGTCGACGGACGCCTCCGCATCGTCCACGACCCACCCCTGCTGGAACCGGCCGGAGCCCCCGACACGGCCTCGCTCCGCAAGATCTTCAGCGACTACCGCTCCACGCTCTCCGAGGAGCGCCGCCTCCTCCTCGACCGCTACCGCTTCGTCGACGCCGCCCGCAAGGTCGTCGGCGTCGGCAGCGTCGGCACCCGCTGCTTCGTCGTGCTGCTCGCCGGACGGGACACGGACGACCGGCTGTTCCTGCAGATCAAGGAGGCGGGAAAGCCCGTACTCGAAGACCATCTGCCCAGCGGCCCGTACGTCCATCAGGGCCATCGCGTCGTCGCCGGTCAGCGGCTGCTGCAGGCGGCGAGCGACATCTTCCTGGGCTGGATGACCGGGCCGGAGGGGCGGGCGTTCTACTGGCGTCAGCTGCGCGACATGAAGGGCTCCGCGGATGTCGGCGGCATGAGCCCCCGCCGGCTCCAGAACTACGCGGGCCTGTGCGGCACCGCGCTGGCCCGCGCCCATGCCCGCTCCGGCGACCGCGTCGCGATCGCCGGGTACCTCGGCGGCGCCGACACCTTCGACCGCGCCGTCGCGGACTTCGCGCTGCGCTACGCGGACCAGAACCTCGCCGACCACGCGGCACTGGGCGCGGCCGTGGTGGCGGGAGTGGTCCCGGCGGCACCGGGCGTCTGACCGTGGCCGTCCGCCGTACCCGTACAGCTCCAGCAGTCCCGCCACATACGCGCCGAGCCGTCCGCTGAGCACCTCCGGTGTCAGATCCGTGCGTCCCAGCTCGCGCCAGGGCACGGCGACCTTCTCGGCGTCGGGGGAGTAGGCCAGCGCGTCCAGCAGCCGCCAGTACAAGTGGTCGGCGCCGTCGGCCAGTTGGCGTCCGCCATGTGCCTCGTACCGCTCACGGAAGCCCAGCCCGTACGTCTCCCCGTACAGCAGCGCGAGGGCCGTGGAGCAGTGGGCGACGTCGAGGTCGGCAGGGCCCCAGGAGGTCTCCACCCAGTCGACGACCCCGCTGATGCGCAGGGTGTCGCCCGCGCCGGTGAACAGCACGTTCCCGGGGTGGAAGTCCCGGTGCAGGAAACACCCTTCGTACGAGGGCGGATCGCGCCGGATCACGTCGACCGCCCGGTCCCACGGCGCACCCGCGGGCGTACGGACGCGCTCGGGAGACGTCCACGGCTGGTAGGGGCGCGGACGCTCGGCGGGAACCACCTCGTGGATGCGGACGAGTTGACGCGCCAGCAGGTCGAGGCGTCGCTCCAGATCCTCCTCGTCGAGCCGGACCGTGCCCGGCAGCGAGGACATCAACAGCGTGGGGTGGTCGCAGTGTTCGGCGGTGGCGTCGACGGCGTACAGCTCGGGCGCGGGCACTGCGTCGTGGCCGGCGAGCAGGGTGAGGACGGACGCCTCACGGGTCAGCAGCCCCGGCGCGTGCCGCCGGTAGAAGGGCTTGACGAAGGACCGCTGGACCAGGCCGGTGCCGTCGTCGAGGGTGAGCCGGCGCATCTGGGAGCTCCAGCCGCCGCGCAGGGGCGTGGACTCCCGTACGGTCCGGCCGTCCGGAAGCCGCTTGGCCACCCAGGCCCGGGTCGCCGTCCACCCCTGGTCGCCGAGCCCGGTGAGGACGAGGTCCACGAACCGCTGCCGGTCCTCGGGGTGGTCGCGGAACCAGAGGCCCAGCATGTGCTCGGCGTCGGGCAGTTCGAAGCGTGTGAACTGGGCGTCGGTGGCGAGCGCGTCCGTCACGGCCTCGGTCACCGCGGGCGGGATCACCGTGTCCGTGCCCGGCACGGCGAGCACCGCGCGCCCCGCGTACGCCCGCAGGATGCCGAGCGCCGGAGCCCGGCGCCAGTTGCCCGGCGTACGGATGATCTCGCTGAAGCGGCTGTCGCCGTCGCCGAACGGTACCGGCCATGCCTCGGCGCCGTACACCGCGGGTGCGCACAGCCCGAGCGCCGCCACCCGCTCCCCGTAGTGCCCCGCGAGATCGGCCACCGTCTGGCCGCTCATGCTGAACCCGACGAGGATCAGTGGAGCTTGTGCCGCAGCCGTCGCGTCGATGACGGCGACGGCCTGCTCGAAACGCCGCTGAAGGCTCAACTCCCGCAGCTCGCCCGTGCTTTCGCCGTGCCCGGAGAAGTCGAGGGCGAGGCCCCGGCAGCCGTGCGCGACGAACTCCTCGAGCAGCGGGAGCAGCCGCTCCTTGCTTCCGTTGCCCGCGCCGTGCAGCAGAACGGCGGTGGCCGGCCCTCGATCGCCATCGATGTCGCTACCGCCGCTGACGCAGCTCAGTCGTTCACCGTCGTGGTCGTACGTGAAGGGGGAAAGCACCCCTCATTTACTCACGCCGCCGTACCGGGCGAGGTGGGGGATCGCCTTGTCGTCGGCCGCCTGCTCGAAAATGAGATGCACGCGGAGTGACCGTATCCCTACGCTGGACATGCGTTACGGAGCCGCTCACCACCGCTTTCCGCCGGACAGGCATCACTCGGCGGAGCCAGGGCTACTCTCTACGCACCGACTGGCGGCCGCCCACCCCCAGCGCCCCGTCGGACACATCGGACACCACCCAGTCATCACCCACGCCCACGGAGGCCCGTCATGGGCACCATCATCATTTCCGGGACCGTTGTCCTGGTCGTCTTGGGATTCGGCAATCACATCTGGTGGCTCGCCGCGGTCGCCGTGCTCTTCATGTACATGCAGTATGGGCGCGGCTCGTCCTCGGCGTCCTCGTCGAGCGGCGGATCCCCCTCGGGAGCCCCGTCGGCGGCCACGCCCGCGTCGTACAAGGCATACCGCGACCGCCGTGACCGTCAGGCGAAGTGGGAGCGTCGCTACCGCCGCGAACGCCCCCTGGAGTCCCGCCGCCAGGCACGGGAACAGAGCAAGTAACCTCCGGCCACCGGCTCACAGACCGGGCGCGCCCCAGATCGGGAACCAGCGGCCGAGGTCCTGCTCGATCCGCAGATCGTCGGCAAGTACCGCCTTGATCTGCAGCTCCAGCGCGTTGTCGCGCCGCTGGCCGTCACCGGCCAGCGGCGCGAAGGGATAGAAGGTCCCGCGCTTGTAGAGATAGACGAGCCCGAGCCGCCGCTGCCGCTCGGTGTTCTCGAAGGCGGCCACGGAGCAGAGCAGCTGCGGCCCGAAGCCGCTGCCCTCCAGCGCGCTGTTCACCGCGTGCAGATCGCTCACCAGGGCGGGCAGATCATCGGGCTCCCGCCGTGAGACCAGCCACGAGTACCCGTACTCGTCCCGGGTGAGCTCCACCGGCGGCCCGTGCCGCTCGGCGTCCGCGTCGAGCAGCGCCTGCACCTCCTGGTGCGCCTCGGCGAAGGCCGCGCCCTCGACGGACGCGAAGCACACCGCGCCCGTCCCGGTGGGTGTGAACCCGGCGGCCGCCTGCAGGGTCACGGCCGCCGACGGCAGCCCGAAGAGCTGGTCGAGATCGGGCAGGGCGGCCTTGGTGCGGCCGAGCAGGATGTCCAGGAACCCCATGCAGATGGCCTTTCCGGGGGAGTCAGGTGGCGTTTCCGGGGGTCGCCGCCTCGCCCAGCTCGGCGGAGATGCGGGCCAGTTGTTCGAGCCGCTGCTCCAGACTCGGGTGGGTGGAGAACAGCTTGGAGATGCCCGGCTCGGCACCGAAGGCGGGGGTGAAGTAAAAGGCGTTGAACGCCTGCGCCGTCCGCAGATCCTTGGTCGGAATCCGCCCGATGTCCCCGGTGACCTTGGTCAGCGCGGACGCCAGCGCCGAGGGCCGCCCTGTGAGCAGGGCCGCGGCCCGGTCGGCGGCCAGCTCGCGATACCGGGACAGCGCCCGGATGAGCAGGAAGCTGATCGCGTACACGGCCGCGGAGACACTCATGACGGCCATGAACACGATGGCCGTGTTCTGATCCCTCCGTCCCCCGCCGAAGAGCTGCGAGTAGAAGGCGAACCGCACGATCAGCCCGGCGAGCACTCCGAGGAACGACGCCACGGTGATCACGGCGACATCCTTGTGCGCCACATGCGACAGCTCGTGCGCCAGCACACCTTCGAGCTCATCGGGCTCGAGCCGCCGCAGCAGCCCGGTCGTCACACACAGCACGGCATGATCGGCATTGCGCCCGGTCGCGAACGCGTTCGGCATATCGAGGTCGGACACGGCCACCAGCGGCTTGGGCATGTCAGCGACAGCACACAGCCGGTCGACGACCCCGTGGAGCTGTGGATACTCCTCCCGCTCCACGATCCGACCGTGCATCGCATACAGCGCGATCCGGTCCGAGAACCAGTACTGCGCGCCGAGCAGCCCGGCCGCGATCACGACGACCAGCACCCAGGACTTCAGCAGCACGATCAGCGCGGCGACGAACGCCACGTACAGCAATCCGAGCAGAAACAACGTGACCGTCATCCGCACGGTCAGCTGCCGATCACTCCGGAACCGGCTCTGCATCATGCATCACCCCGCACTCAGGCACTCGTCCCGCCTTCCATTGTGCGCCCGTGCTGCCCCATGAACAGGCCCCGATCGGCCCCACGACGGGCAAAGAACTCCCCTGTCAAGAGCCACTTATTTATGCGGAGCACACCATGGGCGCGCGCCCACCATGGGTACACGGCATGGACACACACCATGGACACACAACGACGGAGCCCCGCCACCACCCGAAGGCGATGACGGGGCTCCGTACCGAAAGCCGCGTGGGCTTACGACGACTTACACGTCGTAGTAGAGCTCGAACTCGTGCGGGTGCGGACGCAGCTGCAGCGGCGCGATCTCGTTCGTGCGCTTGTAGTCGATCCACGTCTCGATCAGGTCGGACGTGAACACGTCGCCCGCGAGCAGGAACTCGTGGTCGGCCTCAAGGCGGTCGAGGACGGCCGGGAGCGAGGTCGGGACCTGCGCGACGCCCGCGTGCTCCTCGGGGGCCAGCTCGTAGAGGTCCTTGTCGATCGGCTCGGCCGGCTCGATCTTGTTCTTGATGCCGTCGAGGCCCGCGAGCAGCAGCGCCGAGAAGGCGAGGTACGGGTTGCCGGAGGAGTCGGGCGCGCGGAACTCGACGCGCTTGGCCTTCGGGTTCGATCCCGTGATCGGGATACGCATGGCCGCGGAGCGGTTGCGCTGCGAGTACACCAGGTTGACCGGGGCCTCGAAGCCGGGGACCAGGCGGTGGTACGAGTTCACCGTCGGGTTCGTGAAGGCCAGCAGCGACGGGGCGTGCTTGAGGATGCCGCCGATGTAGAAGCGGGCGGTGTCCGACAGGCCCGCGTAACCGGCCTCGTCGTAGAACAGCGGGTCGCCGTTGGCCCACAGCGACTGGTGGACGTGCATGCCCGAGCCGTTGTCACCGAAGATCGGCTTCGGCATGAAGGTCGCGGTCTTGCCGTTGCGCCAGGCGACGTTCTTCACGATGTACTTGAAGAGCTGGAGGTCGTCGGCCGCGGCGAGCAGCGTGTTGAACTTGTAGTTGATCTCGGCCTGGCCGGCGGTGCCCACCTCGTGGTGCTGGCGCTCGACCTGGAGGCCGGACTTGGCCAGCTCCAGGGAGATCTCGGCACGAAGGTCGGCGAAGTGGTCGACCGGCGGGGTCGGGAAGTAACCGCCCTTGTAGCGGACCTTGTAACCGCGGTTGTCCTCGAGGGCACCGGTGTTCCAGGCGCCGGCCTCGGAGTCGATGTGGTAGAAGGCCTCGTTCGACTTGGTGTCGAAGCGCACGCTGTCGAACACGTAGAACTCGGCCTCGGGGCCGAAGTACGCGGTGTCGGCGATGCCGGTCGACGCGAGGTAGGCCTCGGCCTTCTTCGCCACGTTGCGCGGGTCACGGGAGTACTGCTCGCCCGTGATCGGGTCGTGGATGAAGAAGTTGATGTTGACCGTCTTGTCGCGGCGGAAGGGGTCGACGCGCGCGGTGGACAGGTCGGCGCGGAGCGCCATGTCGGACTCGTGGATGGCCTGGAAGCCGCGGATCGAGGAGCCGTCGAAGGCCAGCTCCTCGGCCGGGTCGAAGGCCTCCGCCGGAATCGTGAAGTGCTGCATCACGCCCGGCAGGTCGCAGAAGCGGACGTCGACGAACTTGACGTCCTCGTCCGCGATGAACTTCTTGGCCTCGTCGGCGTTCTGGAACATCCAGCTCCTCCTACTCCCGCCCACTAGGACCGGGGTGGTAGTTCGTTCGTGCGGCCAGTGCGGTGGCACACGCTGGAGCCGACCATAGGGACGGGGGATTTCTCAAGCGTGACCCATTTGTTTCGCCCAAGTTAACCGACCCGGGCGGGTCCGGCCCCTCCTGTCCGCATGCCAAAACGGGCGCAGTACCGTGGACGGGTGGACAACAGGCAAGCAATCGGATCGTGGCTCTCCGGACCCCGCGCGGCCGCGGAGGAAGCCGGTGTCGACTTCGGATACCGGGGCGAGCAGCTCGGTCTGCCGGAGCACGGACCGGGCTCGATCGCCCGCCCGGGGCGCCGGTTCGGCGCCCTCGCCGTCGACTGGGCCCTGTGCCTGTTGATCGCATACGGGCTGCTCACGGATAGCTATACCCGGGCGGCCCAGGTCTGGGCGCCGCTCATTCTCTTCGTGCTGATCATCCTCACGGTCGGCTCGCTCGGCTTCACCCCCGGGAAGCGGCTCTTCGGCCTGCGGGTGGTGTCCCTGGACACCGGTCGCGTCAACCCGCTGCGCGCCGTGCTGCGCACGGTCCTGCTGTTCCTCGCCCTGCCGCCCCTGATCTGGGACCGCGACGGCCGCGGCCTGCACGACCGTGCCGCAGGCACGGTCGAGGTCCGCATCTAGGCGTCTGTACGACGAAGGGGGCGCCCGGAGAGATCCGGGCGCCCCCTTTCGCGTAGGAGGGATTGTCAGCGGGTCTTCGGCCCGCCGCGCGGCATCCGCATGCCCTTCGGCATCGGACCCTTGGGAAGCGGCATGTTGCTCATCAGGTCGCCCATCGCACGCAGCCGGTCGTTGGTCGCGGTGACCTGCGGGCCGGTGAGGACGCGCGGCAGCTTGAGCATCGTCGTGCGGAGCTTCTTGAGCTCCACCTGGCCCTCGCCGGAGCCCACGAGAATGTCGTGCACCGGAACGTCCGAGACGATCCGCGCCATCTTCTTCTTCTCGGCGGCCAGCAGGCTCTTCACCCGGTTCGGGTTGCCCTCGGCGACCAGCACGATGCCGGCCTTGCCGACGGCCCGGTGCACCACGTCCTGGCTTCGGTTCATCGCCACCGCGGGGGTCGTGGTCCAGCCTCGGCCGACGTTGTCGAGAACGGCCGCGGCCGCGCCCGGCTGTCCCTCCATCTGCCCGAAGGCGGCTCGCTCAGCCCTGCGCCCGAAGACGATCGCCGTCGCGAGGAAGGCGAGCAGAAGGCCGAGAATGCCGAGATAGACCGGGTGGCCGATCAAGAAGCCGATCGCGAGGAAGACACCGAGGGTGAGAATTCCGACAGCCGCGAGTACAAGACCGATCTTGGAGTCGGCCTTGCGGGTCATCTTGTACGTCAGGGCGATCTGCTTGAGTCGCCCGGGTTCGGCAGCGGCGTCCGCTGCGGTTTCCTTCCTCGCCATGCCACGAAGTCTACGTGGCCCGGGAGGCGCCGACGACGGCAGTACCGGGGGAGCGGCCCGCGGTACCGGGGGGAGCGGCGCTCACGAACGCGTCGCGACGGCTTCCAGTACGCGCTGCGCCTCGACCCTGTCCTTGGCACGGCGGCGGTCCTCCAGGACGGAGGTCCAGGCATTGCGGCGGGCGGTGCGCTGGCCGCTGCTCATGAGCAGCGACTCGACGGCACGGAGTGCATCGGTGAACGACGGGATGGCGGTGGCGCGTACGGGCGCGGCCTGCATGATGGAGGTCCCCCCTCGGGATCGGCGGCTCTGGTTGGGGTTATACGTGGCGTAAGACCAGGGTCACTGATTGGTGTTACCAGGGCGTGACCGACCGGTCAAACACCAATGAAACCTTGATGTGGCGGGCGCGCACCTTGACGTGCTCCAAACGGCGTCCCCATCTGCGGGGACGGCCGGGGCCGAGGCGAACGGTCCGGAGTGAAGGGGGAGTTGCTTGTGCGCCGATTCACACAAAAGCGGTGGCACTCAGTGCCACCGCTTTCGTTGTACGGCGTGTCGGATCGCCTGGACCGTACGAGGTCGTACGACGTCTCGGACCGGTCGTACGTCGTCTCAGACGGCCTGCGAGGCGATGTACGCGCCGCGCTTCTCGACGGCCATCTGGTACAGCCGGCCGGCGCGGTACGAGGAACGGACCAGCGGGCCGGACATGACGCCGGAGAAGCCGATCTCCTCGGCCTCCTCCTTCAGCTCCACGAACTCCTGCGGCTTCACCCAGCGCTCCACGGGGTGGTGGCGCACGGAGGGGCGCAGGTACTGCGTGATCGTGATGAGCTCGCAGCCCGCCTCGTGCAGCTGCTGGAGCGCCTCGCTGATCTCCTCGCGGGTCTCGCCCATGCCGAGGATCAGGTTCGACTTCGTGACCAGACCGTAGTCCCGGGCCTCGGTGATGACCTTGAGCGAGCGCTCGTAGCGGAAGCCGGGGCGGATGCGCTTGAAGATCCGCGGGACCGTCTCGACGTTGTGCGCGAAAACCTCGGGGCGCGAGGAGAACACCTCGGCGAGCTGGTCGGGCTCCGCGTTGAAGTCGGGGGCGAGCAGCTCGACCTTCGTGCGGCCGGCCTCGCGGTTCGCGGTCTGGGCGTGGATCTGGCGGACCGTCTCCGCGTACAGCCAGGCGCCGCCGTCCTCCAGGTCGTCGCGGGCGACGCCGGTGATGGTGGCGTAGTTGAGGTCCATGGTGACCACGGACTCACCCACACGCCGCGGCTCGTCACGGTCCAGTGCCTCGGGCTTGCCGGTGTCGATCTGGCAGAAGTCGCAGCGCCTCGTGCACTGGTCTCCGCCGATCAGGAACGTGGCCTCGCGGTCTTCCCAGCACTCGTAGATGTTGGGGCAGCCCGCCTCCTGGCAGACCGTGTGCAGGCCCTCGCTCTTCACGAGGCTCTGCATCTTCGTGTACTCGGGGCCCATTTTCGCCCGGGTCTTGATCCACTCGGGCTTGCGCTCGATGGGGGTCTGGCTGTTCCGGACCTCCAGGCGCAGCATCTTGCGTCCGTCGGGTGCGACTGCGGACACATCGGCTCCCTGTAGCTTCGATTCTTCGGCGTACACCAGGGTACGCCCGTGCGGTTCTCGGTCCCCGGGGTGGGCAACCTTGGGGAGCGGGGGTGCATTCCCAGAGGGCTGCCGCCCCCATAAGGGGCGCGGGGAACTGCGCGACCAGCCCCCACCCACCCGCAGCCGAAACACAACCCGGGGGACGGGAATGGGTTGGGGCGGAGGGGGCGAAAAAACCCTACGCCGACGCCCGTTCCACCACGCGCGGCCTCAGGTCCGCGTTCTCCAGCACGTCCCGGAGGTGCCGCTCGGCCACCGGCAGGACGTCCGCGATCGGCACGTCGCGCCCCAGCTCGTTGGCGACCGACGTGACACCCGCGTCGCGGATCCCGCACGGGATGATGCGGTCGAACCAGGCGTTGTCCGGGTTCACGTTCAGCGCGAAGCCGTGCATCGTGACGCCCTTGGCGACGCGGATGCCGATCGCGGCGATCTTGCGGTCCTCGCGCCGCTGCCCGGCGTTGGACGGGGCGTACTCCGGCCCGTTGAGCCGGGGATCGAACTCCTCGTCCTGCAGGCGCGGGTCGAAGTCCAGCGACAGCCCGCCCAGCGACGGGCGCTGCTCGACCGGGTCGCCGAGCACCCAGACACCGCTGCGGCCCTCGACACGGCTGGTCTCGAGCCCGAACTCCGCACACGTACGGATAAGTGCCTCTTCCAGGCGGCGTACATGTGCTACGACGTCCACCGGGCGGGGCAGCTTCTGGATCGGGTAGCCGACCAGCTGGCCCGGGCCGTGCCAGGTGATCTTGCCGCCGCGGTCCACGTCGATGACGGGCGTGCCGTCGAGGGGCCGCTCGTTGTCCGCCGTGCGCCGGCCCGCCGTATAGACCGGCGGATGCTCCAGGAGCAGACAGGTGTCGGGGACCTCGTCCAGGAAACGGGCGGCATGCACACGGCGCTGCTCGTCCCACGCCTCCTGGTACTCGACGGCCTCGGCACCGAATCCCATGCGGACGAACCGCAACTCACTCACGGCAAGCGCCTCCCTCAAAGCTTCGTCGGGCACACGGCGGTGCCCGTGCGGGGCACGCGAAAGAAGCTTTCGCCCCGTACCTGGGGACCCTTCGTCAGGTACGTAGCGCGCCCACGCAACTGTACGTCCGGCCGATGGCCGTCAGCTCTGGGGCCAATCCTCACACGATCGGATGAATGAACGTCGAAGTGTGCGATGAGGTGCTTACGCTCCGCTACATTCGCGCCGTTCACGAGGCCATAAGGGCTGCTCACAGGCAATCCGGGCACCCGGCGCCCCCGAAGAGGTTCACGCACGCACCTCGCCGAGGCCGCTGGGGGACCCGAAAGGCAGGAGACCGCACCGCAGATGACGGAACGACCCGCGCAGCGCACCCCCAACCGCCAGCTCGCCGCGCTCATCGCAGAAGCGGGGTTCTCCAACGCAGGTCTCGCCCGTCGCGTGGACCAGCTCGGCCTCGAACACGGACTCGACCTGAGATACGACAAGACATCGGTGACGCGGTGGCTGCGCGGGCAGCAGCCCCGCGGGACCACGCCCGCGCTCATCGCCGAGGTGTTCACCCGGCGTCTGGGGCGCCGGCTCACCGCGCAGGACCTGGGGCTCGACGCGTGCGCCCCGGTGTACGCCGGTCTGGAGTTCGCCGCCACCCCTGAAGAGGCCGTCGACATCGTCAGCGGGCTGTGGCGCAAGGACTCCGGCAGCCACGCCGAGCTGCGCAAGATCGCCTTCACCCCGGCGGGGCTCGTCGTCCCCAGCCGGGACTGGCTGATCGGGCGGGCCGACGACCGGGTCGGCCGCGGCGACCCGGGGCCCTCGCGCATCCCCGCGCAGGGACGCCCCGCCGTACCCCGGCAGCGCAGCCAGACCGAGCGCGGCCCCGGTCAGAAGGTCACCGGCGGCGACATTGCCGCGCTGCGCTCGGTGGGGGAGCTCTTCCGCGCCCTCGACCACGCGTACGGCGGCGGCCACGCCCGCCAGGCCCTGGTCCGCTATCTGGAGCACGAGGCCGAGCCGATGCTGCGCGGCGCGTACGGGGAGCAGACCGGGCGGCGCCTGTTCGCCGCCGCCGCCGACCTCACCCGGCTCGCCGGCTGGACCTCGTACGACATCGCCGCGCACGGACTCGCGCAGCGGTACTTCGTCCAGGCGCTGCGCCTCTCGCAGGCCGCCGGGGACCGGGCGTACGGCTCGTATGTGCTGGTGACGATGAGCCGCCAGGCCGTCTACCTGGGCCACGGGCGGGAGGCCGTGCAGCTGGCGCGGGTCGCCCAGCAGGGCGTCGGATCGGCGGTGCCGCCCGTGGTGCAGGCGCTGCTGCACTCCGTCGAGGCACGCGGGCACGGGGTGCTGGGGGAGGTACGGGCCTGTACGGCGTCCCTCGTCCGCGCCGAGCGCGCGCTGGAGGCGTCCCGGTCCGGCGACGAAGTCCCTTACTGGGCCCGGTTCTTCGACGAGGCCCAGCTCGCCGACGAGTTCGGGCACTGCCACCGTGACCTGTCGCAGTTCCGGGCCGCGGCGCAGCACGCCGAGCGCTCGCTGCAACTGCGAGCGCCCGGCTATGCGCGCAGCCGGCTGTTCTGCCGCGTGGTGCTCGCCTCGGCACGGCTCGGGCTCGGGGAGCTCGACCAGGCCTGCCAGTTGGCGGCGGAGGCCGCCGGGCAGGCGGTGGAGATGCGGTCGGTGCGGGCCATCGAGTACGTACGGGACTTCGAGCGCCGCCTGGAGCCCTACAAGGACGCGGCGCCCGCACGCGGATACCGGGACAAGGTGGCGGCGCTGGCCTGAGGCGCCGAGGCGGCTCAGGCCGCGGCGGTCTCCAAGGGTTCCTCCAACGCAGTCGGCTGGACGCCCACGTCCATGAGCAGGGCATGGGCGGCCCGGCGGGCCGAGTGGAGCGCCCCCTGGACGGTGCTCGTGTCCCGGTGGTCACCGCACACGTACAGGCCCGCCAGCAGCCGTACCGGGCGGCGCAGGTCGTGCGGAGGGGGCATCGCCGGGACCGCCTCGGGGTCGTGGTGGACCGCGAGGAGTTCCCAGCGGGAGGTCGACGTGCCGTAGAGGCGGGCCAGTTGGGCGCGGACCGTCGCGTCCAGGTGGGCCGCCGCCGGTGGCGTGCCCAGCACGGTCGAGGAGATGAGGACGCGGCCCGCGGGAGCCCGTGTGGGGTCGACCTGGCTGATGACCGCGGTGTGCGCCACCGGGCCGCTTCGGTCGGCGTCCAGGAGCAGGGCCGGGTCGGTGAGCGGGGGCTCGTCCGTGGTGTGGTGCAGGACAGTGACCGGGTGGAAGGCGGGAACGCGCAGACCCGGCAACAGCTCGGCCGCGGCGCGGGCTCCGGTCGCGAGCAGGATGGCGCGACAGGTGAGTTCGCCGTGTTCCTTGGTAGTCACGGCGGTCGTGGAGACCGCGGTGACCTGGACGCCCGTGTGGACCGTGCCCGGCGGCAGCTCGGCCGCGAGGAGCTCGGGGAGGGCGTCCGCGCCGCCCTCAGGCAGACACAGACGGCCCGTCGCGAAGGAGTGCAGGGCGAGGTCCGCGCAACGGCTCGACGTCTGCAGGGCCGGATCGCACAGAAGCGCGGCGAGCAGGGGGCGCAGGAAACCGTCGACCGTGCGGGCCGGGAGGCCCCGGGTGGTCAACGCCTGCGCGGCGGTGCGGTCCGGGCGCGCGAGGAGGCGGTCCGGTGGGGTGGTGGCGAGGCGGGCGAGGGCGGTGGCGAGACGCGACTGGTCGAGCGGGCCGCCGAGGGGGCCAGGGCGTGGCGCTCCACGCTGAGGACGGGCCAGGGGAAGCCGGGGGGCGCTCGCGAGGGCGCGCGCGGTGGTGAGTGCGCCCCTCGCGCTCCGGGGGGTGGTGGGTGCGGCGGCGCGGTGGTGCTGGCCGTCGCTGTGGAGCAGGACGCCCCGGGAGAACGTGCGCAGCGTCAGGGCGTTGAGGCCCGGGGTGCGGCGCAGTTCGGGATACGAGGTGGACAGGAGCCGGCCCACTCGGTCCAGCCGGAAGCCGTCGACCTTCTCCGTGGACATACGGCCGCCCACGTTCGGGGCGGCCTCCAGGACAGTGGTGGTGAGACCCGCCCTGGTCAGATGCAGGGCGGCCGTGAGGCCGGCTACTCCGGCTCCCACGATGACGACGTCCACGTCTTCCGCGATCTCCGCGATGTCCGCGGCTTGGCGTGCGGGCTCTAGCACGTGCCCCTCCTCGAGGTTGCGCGGCCGGTGGGGACGTCATGCCCCCAACAAGCGTCTGGGATACCCGAGTTCGGGTCGAGGGTGTGGGGTGCCGACGGCGGGGGGAAGTCGCGTGGCGGGCGTGCATGGGTGCATGGGGGGTGCATGTACCCGTCCCGACCCCCTTGTTCGCGCAGTTCCCCGCGCCCCTTCAGGGGCGCGGGGAACTGCGCGATCTTTTAGCGGGGGTCTGGGGGCGCAGCCCCCAGGTACGGGACGGGCAGGGGCGGAGGGGGCGAAAAAACCTCTGTCAGCCCACGGCCGCCCGCAACGCCCCCTCGATCGACGGGAACGCGAAGGTGAAGCCCGACTCCAGGAGGCGAGTGGGGAGGACGCGCTGGCTGCCGAGGATGTCGCCGGCCATGTCGCCGAGCGCGAGGCGGAGGAGGGGAGCCGGAGTGGTGAAGAGGGTGGGGCGGTGCAGGACGCGGCCCATCGCCTCGGTGATCTCACGGTTGGTCAGGGGATCGGGGGCCGTCACGTTCACCGGCCCCGACAGCGACTCCGTGTCGATGACGTGCCGAATCGCGGCCACTTCGTCATGGAGAGAAACGAAGCTCCAGTACTGTCGACCGTTCCCCATCCGCCCGCCCACACCCGCCTTGAAGAGCGGGAAGAGCTTCCCCCAGGCCCCGCCCTTGCGGGCCACCACCAGCCCCGTACGGGCGAAGGCCGTGCGGATCCCCGCCTCCTGGGCCGCACCCGTGGCCTCCTCCCACTCCACGCACAAAGAGGGAAGGAACCCGTCCCCGGGCGGGGCGGACTCGTCCACCGCCCGCTCGCCCGTGTCGCCGTAGAAGCCGATCGCACTCCCGTTCACGAACACCCGCGGCGGCTCGTCCAGCGACGCCACCGCCTCGGCGAGCGTCGCCGTCCCCAGCACCCGGCTGTCCCGGATCGTCCGCTTGTACGCCTCCGTCCAGCGCCGCGAAGCAACCCCCGCACCCGCGAGATTGACCACCGCGGCACAACCGATGAGCCCCGCCGCGTCGATCCGCTGCGCCTGCGGATCCCACTGGACCTCGTCCTTCGCGCGGGGCGCACGGCGCACGAGACGGACCACCTCGTGTCCGTCCGAGGTCAGGGAGCGCGTCAGCGCCGAACCGATCATGCCGGACGCACCGGCGATCGCGATGCGGGAACCGGGGGGAAGGGATGAGTCGCTCATGGGTCCATCCTGCCCGGGCGGCCGGGAAAATCGCGGGACGGGTCCCCCTCGGGCCGCCGTACAGTGATCCGCATGCCAGCTCCGTACATACGCACCGCCACCCTCGACGACGAGGACGCGCTCGGCCGGCTCGACCGCGACACCTGGTCCCCCCTGCACGCCGTCATGCCGCGCCCCCGACCGCCGTACGAGCCCTTCTACAACGATCGGTTCGGCCCGCGGGACCATCTCGTCGCAGAGATCGACAACACGGTGGTCGGCTACATCCGGTTGGGATTCCCGACCCCCCTCGCCTCCAACTCCCATGTGCGCCAGATCCAGGGACTCGTCGTCGCCGACGAGGCGCGCGGCGCCGGGGCCGGACGCGCGCTGCTGCGCGCCGTGCAGGAGGAGGCCCGCAGACAGGGCGCCCGGCGCATCACGCTGCGCGTCCTCGGGCACAACACCCCGGCACGCAAGCTGTACGAGTCCGAGGGGTTCGTGGTGGAGGGGATCCTGCCCGAGGAGTTCCTGCTCGATGGCGAGTACGTGGATGACGTACTCATGGGGCGCTCTCTCTGATCAGCCCTCACGTCGTGGAGCCCACTTCTGGGCCCCGGACAGGCCCTAGGAGGTGACGAGGTCGCCCGTGTCGACCGGTGCGGTGGCGTTCGCCGCCTGCCGGGCGTCGCCCGCGACCTCGTCCGCCGTCAGGACGTAACCCGTCTCGTCGTCCGAGGTCGAGCGGGCGAAGACGACGCCGTACACCTTGCCGTCGGTGGTGAGGAGGGGGCCGCCCGAATTGCCGGGGCGGACGGTGGAGCGGATCGAGTAGATCTCGCGGGTCACGGTGTCCGTGTTGTAGATGTTCTGGCCCGTCGCGTCGATGCGGCCCGCGACGGTGGCTGCCTGGAGGTCGAGGCCGCCGTCCTGCGGGTAGCCCGCCACGACCGCCGAGTCGCCGCGCGAGGCGCTGTCGTCGAAGCCGAGGACGGGCGCCCGCAGCCCCGGGACGTACAGGACCGCGACGTCCTTCTGCGCGTCGAAGAGCACGACCCTGGCCTCGTACGAGCGGCCCACGCCGCCCACACGTACGGTCGGCCGGTCGATGCCCGCCACCACGTGGGCGTTGGTCATCACATGCTCGGACGTATAGACGAAACCGCTGCCTTCCCGCCCCTGGTTGCCGGAGACGCCCTCGACCTTCACGGTGCTCAGCTTGGCGGCGTTCGTCGCGCTCGCCGTGACGCTGTCCCCGGAGGGCTTCGCGACGCCCGCCGTCGGCTCGTTCTCGAACGGGTTGAAGACCTGTGGGAAGCCCGCCTCCGTGAGCGCGGAGGTCGCGCGGGAGAACCAGGTGGGCGTGGTCTCCGGCATCGCGTTCTGCACGGCGCCCAGCAGCGCCGAGCTGCGGATCGACTGCGTCACCACCGTCGAAGAGGACGCGCCCAGGACACTCGCGGCCACCCAGGCGACCAGCAGCACGGCCACCGTGTTCGCCGCGGCCCCGCCGATTCCGTCCGCCACCCGCAGCGGTCCCCGGTCCAGCTCGCGGCGCAGCTTCAGCGCCAGCCGTCCCGCCAGCTCGTGGCCCACCACCGCGGGCACCAGCACCGTCAGCACGGCCGTCACCGTCGCCGCCGCGGTCCCCGCCGTGACCAGGTCCATCACCCACGGCAGCACCCATACGCCGATGACGGCGCCGCCCACGAAACCTGCCAGCGAGACACAGCCGGCGACCAGGCCGCGGCGGTAGCCCGACGCCGCGTAGACCAGGATCACCAGCATCAGCAGGAGGTCGAGCACGTCCACGGAGCCGCCTTTCTCTCGGGCCCCTTAGTACGCGCGGGGCGGGCCCAGTGATCAAGCACGCGCGCGTGGCGCCGCGAAAACGGCCACACGTGCGTGGACCTGTAAAAACGTCCTGGACCCGGACGATGGTTCCACCGGGTGGCACACCACACATCGCGGATGGAGCGGATCGGGGCCAGGGTGGGTCCATGCGTGTCTTCCGGAAGACGCGGGGGGCACGAAGCCGGGGCGGGGGACGAGTGTCGCGTGCGGCGCGGCGCGGGCTCCGGGCGCGTGATTTTCGTGAGGCTCGTGGGCTTCGTGGAGCTCGTGTGCCGTGGGGTGCACGGCGGTCGGGGACGGAGCGGCCGTGGCTCTGGACGCGACTTTCGCGGGGGGCGCGGGCGCCCCGGGCCGGGCGGGCCCTGGGATGGGCGTGGTTTCCGTGGCCCGCTCGGCTTTCGCGGGAGGTGCGGGCGACGCCGTCGGGGCGGGCCGTGCGATCGGCGCGGTTCCCATGGGGCGAGCGGATGCCGCGGGCGGCCCTCGTCGCGCTCGGGTGCGTGCCCGGGCTCGCCGCCGTGCTGGCACTGGTGATGTGCGCGATCGGGGTGGACCGTACGGGGGCCGACCGGCCGCCGGTCGCCGCGCGGCCCGCCGCGGCCGCTCACCCGGCGGCCCGGCCGACCATCGTGCCGCGGACACGATGGCTGGACGCCGCGAGCGCGCACGCTCAGCCGCCGCCCCGCTACGACGACCGGGTCGTCGCGATCTTCGTCCACCACACCGACTCGCCGAACAGTTACGACTGCGCCGACACGCCCCGCATCATCCGCTACCTCTACGCCGGTCAGACCGGCGCCAAGGACTGGGACGACATCGGCTACAACTTCCTCGTCGACCGCTGCGGGACGATCTATGAGGGACGCGCGGGCGGCGTCGACCGGCCCGTCACCGGGGCGCACACGCAGGGCTTCAACCATCGGACCGCCGGGGTCGCCGCCATCGGGACGTTCACGGCGGGGACGGTGGTGCCGCGGGCGATGACCGAGGCGATTGCCGCGCTCGCTGCGTGGAAGCTCGGGTTGTCCGGGGTTGATCCGCGGGCCACCGTGCGGTTGGTGTCCAGCAACAGTCTCAGTCGGTTCCGGGCGGGGGCCGGCGCCGTGCTGCCCACCGTGGCGGGCCACAACGAGGCCTTCATGACCAGCTGCCCCGGGGCGGCGCTGGCGGCCCGCCTCCCGGACATACGGGACCGAGCGGCCCACCTGCAGGGCCGGTGAGTTCTTTCGCCCGCTCCGCCCCGAAAGGGGCGCGGGGAACTGCGCGACATGCCCCCACCGGCAGGCACCCAAAAGAACAACCCAGGGGGTCTGGGGGCGCAGCCCCCAGGTACGGGAACGGGTAGGGGCGGCGGGGGCGAAAAACCACTCGTGGGACCTAGGTGGCGCGCGGGTCCACGTTCAGGAACCGCTCGCCCGACGGATCGATGTCCACGTCGAGGGCGTTCATCAGGCCCGCCAGCATGGCGTAGTACCCGGCCGTCATGATGATCTCGACCGTCTCCCGGTCGGTGAAGTGGCGGCGCAGGGCGTCGAGTTCGCCCGGCTCGAGGGTGCGCTCGACGGTGATCCGGACGGCGGCCGACAGGGCCGCGGCCTCCGCCTCCGTGAACTCCGGCGGCACACACGGCCGGAGCTCCCCGATCACCGCGAGCTGCTCCGGCGTCACCCCGGCGGCCAGGGCGATCGGCGTGTGCTGCACGCTCTCGTAACGGCAGCGCGTCCGCGCGGCCACCGTCATGATGACCAACTCCCTGATGGCGGTGGGGAGTTGCGTCTGTCCGAGAATGGCGAAGCCTAGGTCGATGACCGGGCCGGTCAGGTCCGGGGCATGGGAGAGCATCCGGAAGGCATTCAGGGCCACCGGCAGCCGCGCCACAGCGTCCGCGGGCCGGTCGGGGTAGGGGATACGGGCCACGGGAACCTCACAGGGTTGGGAGTTCCGACGACCTCACAGGGTCGGGAGCCCCGACCCTAGGCCTTGTCGTCCGCCTTCCGCCCGCCTCGCGACGCGGGCGGGCAGCCACAGTCACACCGCAGGTGGCTCACAGACTCCCCAGAGCCGTGCGTCCTACGGTCGTCGTACGCACTGACTGGAGGTGGGGATCATGAGGAGCAGTCGGATGGAAGCCACGGAGAAGACGGCCGGTTGGGCGAAGGCCGCGCGCAGCCCCTGGACGGTGGTCTGCGCGGTGGCGACGGTCGTCCTGGGCCCGGCGGCGGTCACGGCGTCCGCCTTGGACCAGGCCAACGCGGCACCGCTGCACCACGCCGTGCGGGCCGACCAGACGCAGGCGTACATCCCCGCGGACATCAGCCGCCGGCGCGCGGCGGCGTGAACCGTGGCATCACGCGGACGTACGGCGGCGTGAAGCACGGCATCACGCCAACACACGGCGGCGTGAAGCACGGCATGACGCCGACGCACACCGGCACAGGCGATGGCGTGAATCGTGGCGAGGCCCGGCAACTCCGCTGCGGTATCAGCCCTTGAACCGCTCCCACAGCTTGGGGTAGCGATCCGCGATGACCGACTCGTTCTCGAAGTCGAGCGCCGTGCCCTCGGGCTCCGCGGCCGCCGGCGGGATGCCCAGGTCGGGTGCGACGGTTCCGGTGAGCTGCTCGTACGCCTCGTCCGCCGCGTAGCCCAGCTCCTCGCCGTCGCCGTCGATCTCCTCGTCGAAGTCCTCCAGGAGGTCGGCGAGCGAGTCCGGGTCGTGCACCGCGCCCTCGAAGACCTCACGGCCCTGGCCGATCAACCAGCACCGGAAGAAGTCGAACGCGTCGTCGCTGGCGCCGTCGAGCAGCACCCAGGCCGCGCCCCACAGGTCCCAGCGGTACGCCCGGTTGTAGCGGGCCTCGAAGTGCCGGGCGAAGTCGAGGACCGCGTCCGGGTCCAACTGGACGAGCCGCTCGACGAGCAGGTCGGCCTGTTCCTCGGGGTCGCCCTCGGCGGCCTCGCGGGTCGTGTCCACCAGCTCCCAGAACTCCGTCTCGTCCATCACGGGT
The DNA here is from genome assembly GCF_041053055.1 of Streptomyces sp. R41. NCBI lineage: Bacteria > Bacillati > Actinomycetota > Actinomycetes > Kitasatosporales > Streptomycetaceae > Streptomyces > Streptomyces sp. R41. Next base: position 3,132,025 of record NZ_CP163443.1, on the reverse strand, counting down.
CAAGCATCGGGCCTGGACGGGAGGGACGCACGTGGAGTGGCGCAGATTGTTATGCGTGCACATGCCGAAGGTAAAACCGTCGGGTTCGTACGCATTTCAAGAGTGCGGTCACTCGGTCCCAGGAGCCACGGTCATTCCATCCCGACGCCACGGTCACCCGGTCCCAAGCGTGCCGTCATCCGTAAAGCGCCGCCAGCCGGGCCGCGTCCTTCGCGAAGCGCTTCCGCAGCGCCGCCGGGGCGAGTATCTCCACCTCCGGCCCGAGCGCCGTGAGCTGCGAATGGGCGACCTCCTCCGACTCGACGGGAAGCGTGACGGTCACCCAGCCCCTGGTGTCGGGGGCATTGGGCGCGTCCAGGGCCTCCTTGGCGGACGTGGGATCAAGGACGTACGGCAGCCGTCGTACACCGCCCGGGGACAGCCGTACGACGACCTCCGCGCGCAGGATGGACCGGGCGAACTCCTCGGCCCGCTCCTCCCAGAACCCGGGCAGGTCGAACCCGTCGTCCCGTCGGAAGCGCTCCTCGCCGAGGTCGACCGCGGTGAAGCGGTCGATGCGGTACACCCGGAAGGAGCCCGCATCCGGCACCCGTGCGCACAGATACCAGACGCCCGCCTTGAGGACGAGCCCGTAGGGTTCGAGCGCGCGCTCCACCTCCGCCTCGCCCCGCCGGTAGCGCGCGAGGACCGGCCGGTCGTCCCACACCGCGTCCGCGACCGCGGGCAGCAGCTGGGGTGTCTGGGGCTCGCTGAACCAGGCGGGGGCATCCAGATGGAACCGCTGCGCCGCCGTCCGCGAGGCGTCCCGCAGTGAGGGGAGAAGGGCCGCGGACACCTTGAGGCGGGCGGCCGAGGCCGTGTCCTGAAGTCCCATCTCGCGCAGCGCCCCCGGCACCCCGCTCAGGAACAGCGCCTCCGCCTCACTGCGCGCAAGGCCCGTCAGCCGTGTCCGATATCCCCCGACCAGCCGGTACCCCCCGGCCCGCCCCCGGTCCGCGTACACCGGAACCCCCGCCTCCGAGAGCGCCTGCGCGTCCCGCGTGATCGTGCGCTCGGACACCTCGAGCTCCCGCGCCAGCTCGGCGGCGGTCATCGACGGCCGCGACTGGAGCAGCAGCACCATCTTGATCAGGCGGGCAGCGCGCATGGGTTCATGATGCAGGGCACCACTGACAACGAAGAGACGTGCGAACGACGCCGAAGGGGCCCGCAAGACGGCGAAGGGGCATGAAAGGTGGAGAGGGGTCGCGCAAGACGCCGAAGGGGCACGGCAGTCGCCGTGCCCCTTCGCCGAGCTGAGCGTCAGCTCCCCGAGCTCCTACAGCCCGTAACGCTCCCGGGCTTCCTTCACCGCCGACGCCTGGACCTCACCGCGGCGGGCGAGCTGCGCCAGTGCCGCGACGACGATCGACTGGGCGTCCACGCCGAAGTGGCGGCGGGCCGCCTCACGGGTGTCGGACAGACCGAAGCCGTCGGCACCGAGGGAGGAGTAGTCCTGCTCGACCCACTGCGCGATCTGGTCCGGGACCTGGCGCATGTAGTCGGAGACCGCGAGGACCGGGCCCTCGGCCCCGTGCAGCGCCTGGCGGACGAACGGCACCCGCTCCTCGCCGCGCAGCAGCGCCGCGTCGGCCTCCAGCGCGTCGCGCCGCAGCTCGGTCCAGGAGGTCGCGGACCACACGTCGGCGGCCACACCCCACTCCTCGGCGAGCAGCTTCTGCGCCTTGAGGACCCAGTGGATCGCCGTGCCGGAGCCGAGCAGCTGGATGCGCGGCGCGTTGGCCACCGGCGAAAGCCCGGCCGACTCCGCCGTGTTGAAGCGGTACAGGCCCTTGACGATGCCCTCGTCGATGCCGAGTCCTGCCGGCTTCGCGGGCTGCGGCATCGGCTCGTTGTAGACCGTCAGGTAGTAGAAGACGTTCGGGTCCTCGCCGGGCGCGGCCTCGCCGTACATCCGGCGCAGACCGTCCTTGACGATCGCCGCGATCTCGTACGCGAACGCCGGGTCGTACGACAGGGCCGCCGGGTTGGTCGCCGCGATCACCGGCGAGTGACCGTCGGCGTGCTGCAGACCCTCACCCGTCAGCGTCGTACGGCCGGCCGTGGCGCCGACCAGGAAGCCGCGGCCGAGCTGGTCGCCGAGCTGCCACATCTGATCGGCCGTGCGCTGCCAGCCGAACATCGAGTAGAAGATGTAGAAGGGGATCATCGCTTCGCCGTGCGTGGAGTACGCGGTGGACGCGGCGATGAAGTCCGCCATGGAACCGGCCTCGGTGATCCCCTCATTGAGGATCTGGCCGTCCTTGGCCTCCTTGTAGTACATCAGTTGGTCGCGGTCGACCGGCTCGTACGTCTGGCCCTTGGGCGAGTAGATGCCGAGGGACGGGAAGAGCGACTCCATACCGAAGGTACGGGCCTCGTCCGGAACGATCGGCACCCAGCGCTTGCCGGTCTCCTTGTCGCGGACCAGGTCCTTGACCAGGCGGACGAACGCCATGGTCGTCGCCACGTTCTGCGAACCGGAGCCCTTGTCGAAGGACGCGAAGGTCTTGTCGGCCGGGGCGGGCAGCGGCGCGAGGGCGTGCGTACGGCGGGCCGGGGCCGGGCCGCCGAGGGCCGCGCGGCGCTCCTGGAGGTAACGGACCTCGGGGGCGTCGGCGCCCGGGTGGCCGTAAGGCACCACACCGTCGACGAACTGGCCGTCGAAGATGGGCAGTTCGAGCAGGTCACGCATCTGCTTGAACTCGTCCGTCGTGAGCTTCTTCATCTGGTGGTTGGCGTTCTTGGACGCGAAGCCCTCGCCGAGCGTGAAGCCCTTGACCGTCTGGGCCAGGATCACCGTCGGCGCGCCCTTGTGCTCGACGGCCGCCTTGTAGGCCGCGTACACCTTGCGCGACTCGTGACCACCGCGGGAGAGGTGGAAGCACTCCAGGATCTTGTCGTCGCTGATCAGCTTCGCCATCTCGACGAGCGCCGGGTCGGCGCCGAAGAAGTCCTGGCGGATGTAGGCCGCGTCGCGGGTCTGGTACGTCTGCACCTGCGCGTCGGGTACCTCGCGCAGGCGGCGTACGAGCGCGCCGGTGGTGTCGAGCTGGAACAGTTCGTCCCAGGCCGAACCCCACAGCGACTTGATGACGTTCCAGCCGGCGCCGCGGAACTGGGCCTCCAGCTCCTGCACGATCTTGAAGTTGGCGCGGACCGGACCGTCGAGGCGCTGCAGGTTGCAGTTGATGACGAAGGTCAGGTTGTCCAGACCCTCGCGGGAAGCCAGCGCGAGTGCGGCCGTCGACTCCGGCTCGTCCATCTCGCCGTCGCCCAGGAAGGCCCAGACGTGGGACTGGGAGACGTCCTTGATGCCGCGGTTGGTGAGGTAGCGGTTGAAGCGCGCCTGGTAGATCGCCGACAGCGGGCCGAGGCCCATCGAGACGGTCGGGAACTCCCACAGCCAGGGGAG